>NZ_FOCO01000001.1 GCF_900110135.1 Pseudorhodobacter antarcticus
CGAGGCATTGGCCAAAAAATCCCGTTCCACCACAAGTTGGCCAATCTTGGAATGCAGCTTGTCGAGTTCAGCCGCACTTACCTGCTCCGGGGCGGCACCTCGGCGCGCAAAAGCTGTCGCCATGTTCTCTATCGCCGCGCGCTTCCAAGTGTCGATTTGTGTCGGATGAACATCGTACTTCTTCGACAGCTCCGCCAGCGTCAGCTCCTCACGGATCGCTTCAAGCGTAACCTTGGCCTTGAAATCAGGCGAATGGTTCTTTCGTTTCTTCATTCTGGATCACTTCTCTCATCATGCGATCCAACTTAACAACTGGTCCGAAATTCCGCGACCAACTCTCTTTTTCACTTAAGACCGGAACGAAGATGCCGAAGAAGAACATGAAGGCGGCTGAAACCCACACTATGACGAAAATCGCCTTCATAGGTGCTTCGTTAAATTCAGCGACTAACTTTGCCCGTTCGTCTTTGCTTTTTATCGCGCCCCATATAGTGACCGCAACGCATCCAAACAAAAGGCAAAATGCCAAGAAACCCATAGTATCCCCGATCAAAGTAATCTTCTTTGACAGTCGGCGGAACCTTCGAAGTTTACACGAAAAAACCGCCCACAAAGGGACGGGAGTTCCTTCTTAGTGGCCTTGGGAAGATCAAAACGCTTAGGCGGGGATGCCCCAAGATCTTTTCCGTCAGCCATCTCACGCGCCGCAACCGTCCTGTTCTGGCTTGGAAAATCAATGGGTCTGATGCCTAAATGCACAACCCAAACCCACGCCGCCCCCCAGCGCGACAGGCCACCCCAAACCGCAATGGAAAACCCCCAAACCGCACTGCGATTCAGGGGTTAAATTTCAGTTAACAAAAAAAACGAAAACTACTTAAAACAATTGCTTACCGAAAGCATCGCGCGCGATGCACCCCGCAAATCGCGCCCCTCAGCCGGAAAACAGAAAGTGCAAAACATCCCCATCCTTCACTAGATAGGTCTTGCCTTCCACCCGGAATTTGCCCGCTTCCTTGGCCCCGGCTTCGCCATTTCCGGCGATATAATCATCATATCCAACCGTTTCGGACCGGATAAATCCCTTTTCAAAATCGCCATGAATAACGCCCGCCGCCTGCGGGGCCAGCGTGCCTTTCGGGATCGTCCAGGCCCGCGCCTCTTTCGGCCCCACGGTGAAATAAGTCTGCAAGCCCAGCAGCGCATATCCCGCGCGGATCAGGCGGTCCAACCCCGCTTCCTCCAGCCCCATTTCGCCCAAAAACATCTCTGCCTCATCCGCTGCAAGCTGACTGATTTCTTCCTCAATCCGGGCGGAAATTACCACCATGCCGGCCCCCTGTTTGGCCGCCATTTCCGCCACGCGGGCCGATTGGGAATTGCCCTGAGATGCCGAAGCCTCCTCCACATTGCAGACAAAAAGCACAGGTTTCGATGTCAAAAGCTGCAACAGCCGCCAGTTCCGCACATCATCCTCCGCCACCGCAATCGACCGCGCCGGGCGGCCTTCTTCCAGCACCTTTTGGGCCATTTGAAGCAGCCGCACCTGATCGCCCGCATCCTTGTCGCCGCCCTTGATCTTGCGCGCCAAATTCGCCAGCCGCCGCTCAATAGACTCCAAATCAGACAGCATCAGCTCCGTCTCGATCGTCTCGGCATCCGCGATGGGGTCGATTTTGCCCTCAACATGGGTGATATCATCATCTTCAAAACAGCGCAGCACATGGGCCACCGCATCACATTCGCGGATGTTGGCCAAAAATTGGTTGCCCAACCCCTCGCCCTTGGACGCGCCCCGCACCAGCCCTGCGATGTCCACAAAGGTCATCCGGGTCGGGATAATTTGCTTCGATCCCGCAATCGCCGCCAGCTTTTCCAACCGCGCGTCAGGCACCGCCACATCGCCCACATTCGGCTCAATCGTGCAGAACGGAAAATTCGCCGCCTGCGCCGCCGCCGTGCGGGTCAGCGCGTTGAACAAGGTGGACTTGCCCACGTTCGGCAGCCCGACAATTCCCATCCGAAAACCCATGCGCGTCTCTCCTTGCTTTTCCCGGCCCTCATAGGCCAAAACCACAGCAATCCGCAAGCGGGCCCCGCATATTCGCATCAGCCATTGATTTCCGCGCCACCTTTGGGCAAACCGGGCAGCAACACGCAAAAGGACGCCGCCATGACCCGGATTGACCAAAAATTTGCCAGCCTGCGGGCCAGCGGCACCAAGGCCTTCGTTTCCTACATCATGGCGGGGGACCCGGATGTGGAAACCTCGCTGGCGATTATGAAGGGGCTGCCGGGCGCGGGCGTCGATATTATTGAGATCGGGTTGCCCTTTACCGACCCGATGGCGGACGGCCCGACCATTCAGCTGGCAGGCCAGCGCGCGCTGGAAGGCGGCATGACGCTGGACAAAACCCTTGCCATGGTCGCGGATTTTCGCACGGACGACGACACGACCCCGATTGTATTGATGGGCTATTACAACCCGATCTATTCCCGCGGCGTGGACCTGTTTTTGACCCAGGCCAAGGCCGCCGGCATCGACGCGCTGATTGTGGTGGACCTACCACCCGAGGAGGACGCAGAGCTGTGCATCCCGGCGCAAAAAGCTGGCCTCAACTTCATCCGACTGGCGACACCCACCACCGATGACCAGCGCTTGCCCGTGGTGCTGCAAAACACTTCAGGCTTTGTCTATTACGTTTCTATCACGGGCATCACGGGCGCCGCCGCCCCGCAGGCCGCCGATGTGGCGCCTGAGGTGAGGCGCATCAAGGCGCAAACCGATTTGCCCGTGATCGTGGGCTTTGGCATCACCACACCCGAGGCGGCGCAGGCCATTGCAGGCATTGCGGATGGCTGCGTGGTAGGTTCTGCCATCATCAAAGACATTGCCGAGGGCAAGCCCGTGGCCGAGGTGTTGGCCCGTGTCGCCGCCCTGGCTGCCGGGGCGCATCGCGGCTGACCGCACAACCAGCGGGCCGAACCATAATGGGTAGGGTGGGTGCAACCCACCGCCCCCGTCGGCACCGCCCGCAACCCAAGGGACCCGCATGATCGCCGGAATTGATCCCACCCGACTGGCCACCTTTACCCAGCGCGAAATCGCCCGGTTCGCCGCCAGCCGCCCCAACACCCAAGCGGCGCTTGCCACAGGCGCAGCGGCCTATCTGGCAGGCGTGCCGATGCATTGGATGCGCGACTGGCCGATGCCGTTTCCCTTGGTCATCGAATCCGCCAAAGGCGCGCGGATTACCGATATTGACGGGTATGGCCTTGATGATTTTTGCCTTGGGGATACGGGCAGTTTGTTTGGCCATTCCCCTACCCCCGTGGCCCGCGCAGTCGCGCAGCAAGCGCGGCGGGGCTTGACCTATATGCTGCCGTCCACCGATGCGCTGGAGGCGGGGCGGCTGTTGACCAAACGCTTTGGCAATTTTCGCTGGCAGATCGCGACCACCGCATCCGATGCCAACCGCTGCGCCATTCGCATCGCGCGGGGGGTGACGGGGCGGCCCAAGATTTTGGTGTTCAACGGCTGCTATCACGGCACGGTTGAGGATGTGATGGTCACGCTGGACGCCGGGCGCACGGTGACGCGCCCCGGCATGGTGGGCCAAGTGGCGGACCCCGCTGCGCATGCTGTGGTGGTGGAATTTAACGATTTGGCTGCCCTGCACGCGGCACTTGCGACGGGTGACGTGGCGGCGGTGCTGGCCGAACCTGTGATGACCAATTGCGCGATGGTCCTGCCCCAGCCCGGCTTTTGGAACGCCATGCGCGCGGCCTGCGATGCGGCGGGCAACCCTGTTGATTATTGATGAGACCCACACCGTATCGAGCGGTTTGGGCGGCTGGGCGCGTGGGCATGTCGTGCGGGTTGGCGCGCGGGTGGAGTTTATTTGCGCCCCCGGCCCTTTGCAAAACGGGGCACAGGCGATGGATGCGCATGTGCCCGCGGTGGAACGGGCGGTGCATCTGGCCCTTGTGAACCGGGGCTGTTTGATTGCACCGTTTCACAATATGATGCTGGTGTGCCCTGCCACCAAAAAGCGGCAGGTCGATGGGTTGATCGGTGCCTTTGTTGAGGTGTTGGAAGCGTTGTTTAAAAGATGACCTTGATGGCGAACGCCGGGGGCGCGTTGCCCCCCGGACCCCCAAAAGATATTTGAGCCAAGACGAATTGACGTTTGAATGTGTTAAGGAATTGAGAAGATGAGCGCAGAATTGAGCCCTTCAGGATCCACCGTGGCCGAAGCGGAAGCGTTTTTGGCCGCGCACCCCGAAATTGAAGCAATTGATCTGGTGATGCATGACGCCAATGGGATTGGGCGCGGTAAGATCATTCGGCGGCACGAGTTGTTGGGGTTTTACAAATCTGGGCGACATTTGCCGATCTCCATCCTCGGCCTCGATATTTGCGGCGAGGATGTGCATGAGACAGGGTTGATTTGGGACCAAGGCGACAGCGATTTGCGGGCTTGGCCGGTGCCGGGCAGTTTGGTGCCGCTGCATGGAACGGTGCCTGCGCGCGCCGAAGTGTTCATGTGCATGTATGGATTGGACGGCACCCCGATGACTTCGGACCCGCGCCACGCGTTGCAGCGCCAAGTCGATGCATTGGCCGCTGATGGATTATACCCGGCGGGCGCGTTTGAGCTGGAGTTTTTTCTGTTGGCCAATGAGCGCGGCCCTGACGGGCGGGTCCAGCCTGCGCGCGATGTGGTGGACGGGCGTTTCAGCACCAAGACCGAAGTGTATTCGGTGGACCATTTGCATGGTATGTTGCCCCTATTTTCTGCGATTTACGCTGGGGCAGCGGCGGCGGGCATTAAGGCCGAAACGATGATTTCGGAATATGCGCCCGGGCAGTATGAATTGACGCTGCATTACCGCGAGAACGTGATGCAGGCGGCAGATGACCTGATGCGGTTAAAGCGGATTGTGCGGGCGCAAGCGCGGGCGCAGGGGGTCACCGCCTGTTTCATGGCGAAACCGATTGAACATTATGCCGGGTCTGGGATGCATTTTCATGTGTCGATGCTGGATAAATCTGGGCGCAATGTGTTTGTGGAGGCGGTGGAGGGGCAATGGTCGCCCAATATCTTGCACAGCATTGGCGGTTTGCGCGCGACGATGGCGGAATCGATGCTGGTGTTTGCGCCCCATGCCAATTCGTGGCGGCGGTTTGTGGGGCAATCTTATGCGCCTATCAGCCCCTCTTGGGGGGTGAACAACCGGTCGGTGGCGCTGCGGATTCCGGCGGGCGACATTAAGGCGCGGCGCATTGAACACAGGCCAGCGGGGGTGGATGCGAACCCTTATCTGGTGGGCGCAACCGTTTTGGCGGGTATTCGCGCCGGGTTGTCGTACCGCGTCGATCCGGGGCCAGAAACGACCGGGAACGGGTATGAGGGCGCAGAGGCGGGCGAAATGCCCGTCGATTGGCGCGGCGCGATTGAAGCGGCGCGCGCATCAACCTTTTTGCGCGATGCTTTGGGCGAGGATATGCACCGCACCTTTGTTGCGATCAAGGCGGCGGAATATGCACGCGTGGCGCGGACCGTGTCCGAGGTGGATTTTGACCTGTATTTGCACTCCGTTTAGGGCGGCGCAAAAGGGTTGTTTTCTGCCCGATATATTGGTAAACAAATATTACCACTTATAGGAGCCACCCCATGCCCGTCATCACCTGCATTGACGACCTGAAGCGTTTACACAAGCGCCGCACGCCCAAGATGTTTTATGATTACGCCGAAAGCGGCAGCTATACCGAACAGACGTTCCGCGAAAACACGTCTGATTTTGCGCAGTTGCGGCTGCGCCAAAAGGTGGCCGTGGATATGTCGGGGCGCAGCACGACAAGTACCATGATTGGCGAAAAGGTCGCGATGCCTGTCGCGCTGGCCCCTGTGGGCCTTACGGGCATGCAGCATGCGGATGGCGAGATTTTGGCAGCCAAGGCAGCCGAGAAGTTTGGCGTGCCCTTTACCCTGTCCACCATGAGCATTTGTTCGATTGAAGATGTGGCAGAGCACACCACCAAGCCGTTTTGGTTTCAGGTTTACACCCTGAAAGATGATGATTTTATGCGCCGGTTGTTTGAACGCGCGCGGGCGGCGAACTGTTCGGCGATCGTGATCACGGTCGATTTGCAGATCATGGGGCAGCGCCACAAGGATTTGAAAAATGGGCTGTCTGCACCGCCGAAACTAACCCCTGCCTCCATCGCCAATATGATGACCAAGGTGCAATGGGGCCTTGGCATGCTGCAAACCAAGCGGCGGTTTTTTGGCAATATCGTGGGACACGCCAAGGGGGTGTCGGACCCATCCAGCCTGTCGTCTTGGACCGCCGAGGCGTTTGACGAGAGCCTGGATTGGGGCCGGATTGCCAAGTTCAAAGAAATGTGGGGCGGCAAAGTGATTTTGAAAGGCGTGATGGACGCCGAGGATGCCAAGAACGCGCTATCCGTCGGGGCCGATGCAATTGTGGTGTCGAACCACGGCGGGCGGCAATTGGACGGTGCGCTGTCGTCCATCCGCGCGCTGCCGAGCATTGTGGACGCGGTGGGCGACAAGATTGAAGTGCACATGGACAGCGGCATCCGGTCGGGCCAAGACGTGTTGAAGGCGTTGTCGCTGGGGGCCAAGGGCACTTATATTGGCCGCGCATTTGTGAACGGTTTGGGCGCGATGGGTGAGGCGGGTGTGACCAAATCGCTGGAGGTTATTCATAAGGAATTGATCACCACGATGGGGCTGGTGGGCGAGCGCCGGGTGGCGGATTTGGACCGCAGCAACCTTTTGATCCCTAAAGGGTTTGAAGGCGATTGGGTGGACTGACCCCTAACGCGCCCGCCGCATCATGGGCGCAAGGACAAGCACAAACGATATGCCAATAGCGGTGACCACAAAGGCCGCGCGCAGCCCAAAACTGCCCGCGATCAGGCCCAACAACGGCGGGCCAAAGAAGTAGCCGAAATAACCGAGCAAGGTGGCGCGGGCGACGGCACGGGCGCGTGCCTCGGGGCGTGCCCCTGCGCCGACCATCGAAAATGCGGTCGGCGCGATCACCGATGCGCCAATGCCCATGATGATGAACCCGGCGTAGGCCATGGCGGGGCTGGTGGCCAAGGCGGCGATCAATGCGCCAATGCTGGCCACAACAGAACCCCATTGCAACAAGGTGATAGGGGCCACGCGTTGAATGATGACTTGCCCACCCAACCGCGAGGCGGCCATGGTCAGCGCCAAAGTGGCGGGGCCAAGCGCGCCTTGGGCCGGGCTGCCGCCAAGGGTTTTTTCGATATGCAGCGCCGACCAGCTTTCCGCGGCGTTTTCGGTCATGAAGGCGACCAGCACAATCGCGCCGCCGATCAGGGGTAGGGTGCCAAGGGCGGCGGCGGCCTTGTCCGTGGGGCGGCGCAAACCGTCGATGCGGCCCGCCGCATCCCATGTGAACAGGGCCACAACCAAGGCGGCGACGGACAGGCTGCCCATCACCAGCGCGGGGTCCGCACCCCCCGCCCGCAACGCGCCGGTGGTCAGCGCCCCCGCCGCGTATCCCAGTGAATACAGCGCGTGGCACAGGTTCATCAGGGGCCGCGCATGAGTGTTTTCAAGCGCGGCTACCCGTGCGTTCATCAACACATCGGTCAATCCCGTGGCCGCCCCGCAGGCCATCATCGCAAGGGGAAACAGAACCATTGAGGCGGTTTGCCCCGGCAATGCGAAACTGGCCGCCATCATAATGGTCGCCAGTGGCAGGGCATAGCGCCCCAAGGCCGCGCCAAAGGCGGGCGCCACCAGCATCGCCAGAACGGCGGTAACGGGGGTGAGAAACAGCAATAGGCCCAGCTGCGCCTCATCCACGCCCAGCATGGTTTTTAGGTCCGGCAACACGGCAGCAAAGGTGCCCCACATCATGCCCATCACGGCAAAGGCACAAAGAGGCGCGCGGGCGATGATAAGGGCGTTGGGGCGCATTTTCCGGATCCATAAGGGCGTTGATCAGCCGTAGAACGGACGCGCAGGCCACACAAGCCCGCATAATACTAAAGAAACCGCCGGAAAAGGGCGATTTCGGCTTTCCCCCCTAGTGATTCCCCGCTATGCCCCGCCTGTCGCGTCGCACACCCTTGGAGGGCGGCGGATTTAACATATGGAGAATTACAATGGCAAAAGAGATCTCAGATCTTGTAGCCGAGGTACGAGTGGGGACAGGCAAGGGGGCCGCCCGCCAAGCGCGTCGTGAGCAATTGGTACCCGGTATCGTTTATGGTGGTGGGATTGACCCACAGCCGCTGAACATCAAGTACAACTATTTGATGAAAAACCTGAAGGCAGGCCGCTTTTTGTCGCAGCTGTTCAACCTAAAGGTTGAAGGCCAAGACGATGTGCGCGTGATCTGCCGTCATGTGCAGCGCGATGTTGTGAAGGATATTCCTTTGCACGTCGACTTGATGCGTTTGCGTCGCACCAGCCGTATCAACCTGTTCATCAACGTTGAATTTATCAACCACGACAAGGCCCCCGGCCTGAAGCGTGGTGGCACGTTGGTTGCAGTGCGCAACGAAGTGGAACTGGAAGTCACCGCTGGCGACATTCCAGAACTGATTACCGTTGATTTGACCGGCAAGACCATCGGCGATGTTATTCACATCAGCGACGTGGTTTTGCCAGCGGGTGCCAAGCCAACTGTCGACCGTAACTTTGTGATCGCCAACATCTCGGCACCATCGGGGCTGCGGTCCAGCGGTGTTGATGAAGCGGACGACGCAGCAGAAGAATAATTCGCACCAGATTGGGCGAATTGGAAACGCGGTAGGGCAACCTGCCGCGTTTTTGCGTTTTGGTGGCGCGGTGGGGCTGGTATAGCGGTTGAAGATTAGAAAGGGATTGGCGATGAAACTGTTTGTGGGTCTGGGCAATCCGGGTGCGAAATATGCGGGAAACCGCCACAATATCGGGTTCATGGCACTGGACCGGATTGCGGCGGACCACGGGTTTGGTCCGTGGCGGCGCGCGTTCAAAGGGTTGGTGGCCGAAGGGCGGTTGGGCGATGAAAAACTGCTGCTGTTAAAGCCCGAAACGTTCATGAACCTGTCGGGCGAGGCGGTGCAAGCGGCGCTGGCCTTTCACAAACTGGCGCTGGCGGATGTGACCGTGTTCCATGATGAATTGGATTTGGCCCCCGGCAAGATGCGTTTGAAACAGGGCGGCGGGCATGCCGGGCACAATGGATTGCGATCCATCCACGGGCATCTGGGCGAGGCCTATGGCCGCGTGCGGTTGGGCATTGGCCACCCGGGGCACAAGGATGCGGTGGCGCATTATGTGCTGCATGATTTTGCCAAAGCCGATCAAGATTGGCTGGACGACCTGCTGCGCGGCATCAGCGATGGGGCGGCAGCGCTTGCGGCAGGGGATGGGGCGACGTTTTCCAATCTTGTGGGCTTGCGCACAGCGCCCCAGCGGCCCTCGACTGGGCAGGAGCGGGCGTGGGCTGCAAAGCTGCCTGCTGCGCCTGAGGCCGCGCCCCTTACCGTCGATACAACAATGCCCGACACCCGCAGCACGTTGCAAAAACTTGCGGATCGGTTTCGGTGACAATTTCGTGTTTCAGGGGGATATAATGCGCCGGAGCATCAAGATTTTAGGGGCGGCGCTGCTGTTGATCGCAGCGCTGGCGGTTTGGAAGCGCGAAGAGATTGGGCGCTTGCAGGCGGTGCTGGGCCTGTTTGATGCGGACACGATTGTTGCAAACTTCAGCCATATGGACCGAGCCTTTGTTAGTCGCGATATTGCTGTATCTGGCCCGGTGATGGCGTTGCCCGCGGGCCCGGCGATGCCTGCGGTTGCAGGGCTTGCCGAATGGCAGGCCGCGCGCAGTGTGACTGCGATGGTGGTGCTGCACGACGGCGCGCTGGTTGCTGAGGATTACCGCCTTGGCACAGGCCCGATGGATCAGCGCATTTCATGGTCTGTTGCCAAAAGCTATTTATCCGCCTTGTTTGGGATTGTTTTGGCCGAAGGTTTGATTGACGACATCAATGACCCCGTCACCAAATATGCGCCCACGCTGCTGGGGACCGCCTATGATGGAGCCACAATCCGCGATGTGCTGACCATGCAATCAGGGGCCGCCTTTGATGAGGATTATCTAGATTTTTGGAGCGATATCAACAAAATGGGCCGCGTTATGGCGCTGGGTCAGTCGATGGACGGGTTCACGGTCGGAGTGACCGACCGCGAAAAGCCGCCGGGAACTGCGTGGCAATATGTGTCAATCGACACCCATGTGATCGGAATGGTGATGCGGGGGGCCACGGGGCGCGCGATTGTGGACTTGATGGGCGAAAAGCTGCTGCACCCCTTGGGGATCGAAGCACGGGCCTATTATGTAGCCGACGGGTTGGGGGAGCCGTTTGTGCTGGGCGGTTTGAACATGATCACCCGCGATTATGCCCGGTTGGGGCAGTTGTTTTTGCAGCGCGGCCAAGTGGGGGACCGCCAGATTGTGCCCGCCGCTTGGGTGGATGCATCCACAAGCCGCCAAGCCAACACAGTACCGGGAGACATTGGTTATGGCTATCAATGGTGGGTGCCGGAAGGGGCTGCACCCGGCGAGTTTTTGGCGCGTGGCATTTATGGCCAATACATCTATATTAATCGAAGCGCGGGTGTTGTTATTGCAGTCAATTCCGCTGATCGCGGGTTTCGCGATGTCGGATCTGCACAAAGCAACATGGCGATGTTTCGCAGCATTGCTGCCCTGTACCAATAGCCCACAAAGGGGATCAGCATGACCAAACTGCCATCCATAAACGTGCTGGGCACCGCCCTTGCCGCCTGTTCCACCACACCGTTGACCGGGTTTTTTCGCAATGGCTGTTGTGACACCGGGCCGATGGACCAAGGCCAGCACACCGTTTGCGCCGTAATGACCGCCGAGTTTTTGGCGCTGTCGAAATATCTGGGCAATGATCTGTCGACCCCGCGCCCGGCATACGGGTTTGCGGGGCTGAAACCGGGCGATCAATGGTGCCTGTGCGCAGGCCGTTTTTTGCAAGCGCATGAGGAAGGGGCAGCCCCAATGGTCAAGCTGGACGCGACCCATGCCCGCGCGGTGGATGTGGTGCCGCTGGAGATTTTGCAGCTTTACGCATTGACCTAAGCGCATGCGCCTGCCGCAGCCTGCCCCTTGCAGTCACCGCCCGGCAGGTTTAGCCGTTTGCGCATGAGCTTTGCCCGTTTTCCCATTGCACCCGAACAGATCGACACGGTTGTGGCCGCGTTTTATGCGGGCGTGCGGGCGCATCCCCGGTTGGGTCCGGTTTTTGCCGTGCATGTCACGGATTGGCCGGGGCATGAGGTCAAAATTGGCGCGTTTTGGCGCAATGCGATTTTGATGGAACGGGGGTATGACGGCAACCCGATGGCGGCGCATCGCAATGCGGGCAACGTGCGGCCGGGCATGTTTGATGATTGGCTGGCGCTGTTTGATGCCACCCTGACGGCGCATTTACCCGACGATACCGCAGAACAATGGTCGGCATTGGCGCACCGCATCGGGCGCGGGCTGCGGTACGGCGTGGTGGATGGTGTAACACAACCCAGCCAAGTGCCGCGGTTTTAGGCCTGCAGGGCCAAGACCGCGATGCCATATTCCAACATATCGGCGGTCATATAGACCGGGCCGTCGGGCAGGACCTGTTCGATCTGTCCGGCGTCCACCATCGGGGCTGCCTGCGCCATACCGGCCATGCCAACGCTAAGCCCAAAACCGACCAGAAACCCGACTGTATTGTTGTTCATCGCACCCTCAATTCATCTGTGCCGCAGCGCGGCGCGTTTGGGGCGGTTTGCGGCCTGATTGTGGCGAAACTGGGGCGAATCGGGCGGATTGTTTCGCGTTTAAAAACGATAACGCGGGTGTGAAAAAGGCCAGTCTGTGCGGCTGGCCTTTTTCATCGTGTCAGACCTTCATGTCAAAGCCGAGGTGCTTGGCGACGGTAAAGATGTCTTTGTCGCCGCGCCCGCACATGTTCATCACCATGATATGGTCGCTGGGCAGGCTGGGCGCGATTTTCATCACATGCGCCAGCGCGTGGCTGGGTTCCAGCGCGGGAATGATGCCCTCCAACGCGCAGGACAGTTTGAACGCCTCCAGCGCCTCCATATCCGTGATGGAGACGTATTTTGCGCGGCCCGTATCATGAAGCCACGCATGTTCGGGACCAATGCCGGGGTAATCGAGGCCCGCCGAAATGGAGAACCCTTCAAGGATTTGGCCATCATCGTCTTGCAGCAAATAGGTGCGGTTGCCGTGCAAAACGCCGGGGCGGCCGCCTGTTAGGCTGGCGCAATGTTCCATGCGGTCATCCACGCCTTTGCCACCTGCCTCCACGCCGATGATGTTGACGGTCGGATCATCAAGGAAGGGGTAAAACAGGCCCATCGCGTTGGACCCGCCACCAATCGCCGCGATCAGGGTGTCGGGCAGACGGCCTTTGCCCTCTTGCTCCTCCAATTGCCAGCGGGTTTCTTTGCCGATGATCGACTGGAAATCGCGGACCATGGCTGGGTACGGGGCGGGGCCTGCAACGGTGCCGATGCAATAAAAGGTGTCGCGCACGTTGGTCACCCAATCGCGCAGCGCATCGTTCATCGCGTCTTTCAGCGTCCCACGGCCAGAGGTGACGGGGATCACCTCGGCCCCCAAAAGGCGCATACGAAACACGTTGGGTGCTTGGCGTTCGACATCATGCGCGCCCATGTAGACCACACATTTCAGCCCGAACTTGGCGCAGACGGTGGCGGTGGCCACGCCGTGCTGGCCCGCGCCAGTTTCCGCGATGATGCGGGTTTTGCCCATGCGGCGGGCAAGGATGATCTGGCCCAACACGTTGTTAATTTTATGCGCGCCGGTGTGGTTCAACTCGTCGCGCTTCATATAGATTTTTGCGCCGCCAAGATGTTTGGTCAGGCGTTCTGCGTAATATAGCGGGCTGGGGCGACCAACGTAGTGTTTCCACAAATAGTCCATCTCCGCCCAGAATGTCGGGTCGGTTTTGGCAAATTCATAACGCTCCTCCAACTCAAGGATAAGCGGCATCAGGGTTTCGGACACAAAGCGGCCCCCGAAAATGCCAAAGCGGCCCTGCTCATCCGGGCCGGTCATGTAGCTGTTCAATCCATCCTCGGCCATCGTCATCGCCCCCCGTTTGATTTTGTTGTGCGGCGCCAGACTGTGGGCGCTGCGAAAAAGCCAATAAAGCCGCCGATCGTAAATAGCAGTGCAGCGCCCAAAGGGCCGCCGATGCCAAAGCCGATCAGGCCGGATACGCCGCCAAAAGCGGCCAGTCCGACCAACCGGATCGCCAAGCCGATGATGCGTGCCATGCTGCTGCCCTTTGCGCCGTTTCAAGTGATCTAGCGCAGCGGAACCCGGTTGAAAACCTTTTGCAGCGCTTTAAGGCCAACGATTGAGAAGTTAGGTATTTAAGCCAAGCCGAATTGGGGACCGCACACAAATTTTAGATAAATTTTAAGCAGTTTGATCGAGCGCTTTTTTGAAACCAATGTGGGACGCGGTGTAGCCTGCACGTTCATAAAACCGCTGAGCATCCTCACGGGTTTTGTTGCTGGTTAGCTGTATCAGGCTGCATCCGGCGTGTGTTGCACGCATTTCGGCGTCGCGCATCAGGGCGGTTCCCACCCCTTCGGAGCGCAGTTTGGCGGAAACGCGGACCGATTCGATCTGCGCGCGGCGGCTGGCGACAAGGGACAGGCCCGTGATAAAGGTAAGTTGATAGGTGGCGACCACGCGGCCATCCGCCTCACCCACGATCAGGGCGTTACCGTATTCATAGGTCATTGCATCAAACGCGGCAAGGTATTGGGGCAGATCGCCACTTTCGCGGACTGCGCCCATCGTATCATCGCGCAGCAGGGCCACAATGGCAGGAACGTCGGCGCGCAGCGCCTCACGCCAACGGATCATAATGCAGCCTCCACAAATGCGGCGATTTTGGCGGGGTCTTTGACACCCGGCGCGGATTCCACGCCCGATGACACATCAACTTGTCGCGCGCCGGTGAGGCGGATCGCATCGGCCACGTTGTCGGGCGTAAGGCCCCCGGCCAGCATCCACGGGCGCAACCATTTGCGGCCCACCAGCAAGCGCCAATCAAACGACAGGCCGTTGCCGCCCGGCAGGTCCGCGCCTTTGGGGGGTTTGGCGTCGATCAGGATTTGGTCGGCAGCAAGGGCGTAATCGGTCAGGCCGGCAAGATCAGAGGCATCCGCCACGCCAATCGCCTTCATCACGGGCAGGCCGTAGCGCGCACGGACATAGGCCACGCGGGCGGCAGATTCGTGGCCATGCAGTTGCAGCATATCCAACGGCACCGCGTCCATAAGCGCGTCCAGCGCGGCATCATCGGCATCGACCGTCAGCGCAACTTTGGCCAAGCCGGGCGGGGAGGCGAGGACCAAAGCGCGGGCCTGGTCCAACGTTAGATTGCGGGGGGATTTGGGGAAAAACACGAAACCCGCATAAGCGGCACGCGCAGCAACCACTGCATCCATATCAGCCAGACTGCGCAGGCCGCAGATTTTTACGCGAATATCTGCCATACATCAGCCCGCTTTTGCGGGGCGGTCCAACAGGGCCAACACATCATCTTGCGGGCTGGGGGTTTCGCGGCGCAGCGCCTCAATCTCACGCTCCAACCGGGTGATTTCGCGGGCACGTTCCTTGGCCGAGGAGCGATGTTTGTGTTCGCGTAACCATTCCCACACAAAACCAATCATCAGCCCGACAACGATACTGCCAAAAATCACCAGATACAGCGGCACTGTCAGCGCAAAGTTCAAGTTGGCAAAAGCCGCCATATCCGCAGGCAACGCGTTCAACGTGACAGCGCCCCGATTGGCCAAAGCCACGGTCAACAAGACAATGGCCAAAGCGACGAGGAGCAAGTAGCGCGTGTAGCGGATCATTACTGGCCTTTACCTTCCGTTCAATCGGTCGCGCAGCAGTTTGCCGGTTTTAAAGAAAGGAACTTTCTTATCTTCGACCTGAACCGATTCCCCGGTGCGCGGGTTACGGCCCGTTCTGGCATCCCGCGATTTGACCGAAAATGCGCCAAATCCGCGCAACTCTACCCGGTCGCCACGCGACAACGCCTCAATAATCTCTTCAAACACGGTGTTGACGATACGCTCCACATGGCGTTGCGTCAGATGCGGATTTTCGTCCGCAATCTTTTGGATCAATTCCGAACGGATCATCCGCTTATCCCCCTGAGGTCATCGGCGATCTAGGTGCCACCGATTGATTTTACCCCTCTGACTATAGGGAAAAATTGAGGCGTGATAAACAGGAAAACCAAGCAATCCCGTGCAATTGCGCACATAATGCAAAGGCCCCGCCGTTTGGCAGGACCTTCTTTGTGTGATTTCAGGCAGTAATCAGCCCAAGATCAGTTTTTGTCGCCTTTCAGCGCCGCACCAAGGATATCACCCAAGGATGCGCCCGAATCGGAGGAACCGTACTGTTCCACGGCGTCTTTCTCTTCGGCGATCTCGCGTGCTTTGATCGACAGACCCATACGGCGGGTCTTTGGGTCGATGTTGGTCACGCGCACGTCGATCTTGTCACCCACGCCAAAACGCTCTGGGCGCTGGTCGGCACGGTCACGCGACAGGTCGGAGCGGCGGATGAACGACTTTTGGCCGTTGTAATCCACTTCCACGCCGCCTTCTTCAATCGCGGTCACTTCGACCGTGATGATGGAGCCGCGCTTTACGCCGTCAACCGCATCGGTGAAGGTGTCTTCGCCAAGGGCTTTAACCGACAGGCTGATACGCTCTTTTTCAACGTCCACTTCGGTAACAGCGGCTTGCACCGTGTCGCCTTTGCGGTAGTTGGCAATCGCGTCTTCACCGCGCTGGTCCCACGACAGGTCGGACAGGTGAACCATGCCGTCGATGTCGTTATCAAGGCCGACGAACAGACCGAATTCGGTGATGTTTTTAACTTCACCTTCGATGTTCGTGCCAACGGGGTGGGTTTCTGCAAACACTTCCCATGGGTTGCGCTGGGTCTGCTTGAGGCCCAAGGAAACGCGGCGCTTGGCGCTGTCGATTTCCAGAACCATAACGTCCACTTCCTGGCTCGTGGAAACGATCTTGCCGGGGTGTACGTTTTTCTTGGTCCAAGACATTTCCGAGACGTGAACCAGACCTTCAACCCCTGCTTCCAGTTCCACAAATGCGCCATAGTCGGTGATGTTGGTGACACGGCCCTTGTGGATCGTGCCCAGTGCGTATTGCACTTCGACAGCATCCCATGGGTCGGACTGCAACTGCTTCATGCCAAGGCTGATGCGGTGCGTTTCTTTGTTGATCTTGATAACCTGAACCTTGACGGTTTCGCCGATTGTCAAAATCTCCGACGGGTGGTTGACGCGACGCCAAGCCATATCGGTGACGTGCAGCAAGCCATCAACGCCGCCCAGATCAACGAACGCACCGTATTCAGTGATGTTCTTGACCACACCGTCAACGGTCTGGCCTTCGGTCAGGTTGCCAATGACTTCGGCGCGCTGTTCTGCACGGGATTCTTCGAGGATGGCGCGGCGCGACACAACGATGTTGCCACGGCGACGGTCCATTTTAAGAATCTGGAACGGCTGCTTCATGCCCATCAACGGGCCAGCGTCACGCACGGGGCGCACGTCAACTTGGGAACCCGGAAGGAAGGCAACAGCGCCGCCCAGATCGACCGTAAAGCCGCCTTTGACGCGGCCAAAGATGGCGCCGTCAACACGGGTTTCATCGGCGTATGCACGCTCCAACCGATCCCACGCTTCTTCGCGCTTGGCTTTGTCGCGCGAAATCTGTGCTTCGCCGCGGGAGTTTTCCACGCGGTCCAAGAACACTTCGACTTCGTCGCCAACCTGAATTTCAGCGGTGCCGCCGATTTCAGCAAATTCTTTCAGATCAACGCGGCCTTCCATCTTGTAGCCGACGTCGATGATGGCCTGGCCCGCTTCAATCGCGATAACCCGGCCTTTGACAACAGAACCCTCTTGGGGCGTGTCAATCTCGAGGCTCTCTGCCAAGAGGGCTTCGAATTCTTCCATAGTGTTCATAGTAGCCATTAAAATCAGTTTCCTTTGCGTCGTGTTTTTCTGGCCATGCGGTTGTCTCCGCCGGTCTTTGGGTGGGGCCTTTGCGGAAAACCAAAAGCGCGCCGTAATGCGGCACGCGACAGAATCCCCCTTTAGCTTGGGTGGGGCATAGACCGATTGCCCCTTGCTGGCAAGGGGAATGGGCAGCGGATGCGCGGGGAATAAGCGCGTTTCCCCGCGCGGCCTGCTTATTCGACCACGGTCACAAACTTGTCCATCGCACGGCGCACTTTTTTCGCGCCATTCAACCAATCGCCGTCTTGGGCGCGGTATCCCACGGGCAAAACCGCAACCGATTTCAGGCCACGCTGCGCCAGCCCAAGGATTTCGTCGAATTTCGCGGGGTCAAACCCTTCCATCGGGGTCGCGTCCACTTCTTCAAACGCGGCGGCGGTAACGGCAAGGCCCAAACCGATATAGGTTTGGCGCGCGGCATGTTCAAAATTCACCTTTGCATCCCGGCCAACATAGTTTTTGCGCAGCCCGTCGAAATAGGCGCTCAGCGTCTCGGATGTTCCGCGCTGGTCCTCGTGCATTGCCACCACGCTGTCGATGCGTGCATCGGTGTAATCCGCCCAAGCGGCGAACACCAAAACGGCGGTACCATCAATGATTTGCGCTTGGCCATACGCCGCTTCACGCAGTTTTTCGCGGATTTGCGGGTTTTTTACCACAATCACTTCGAACGGCTGCAGCCCGCTGGAGGTGGGGGCAAGGCGAATCGCCTCTAAAATCTGGTCAATCTTGGCTTGGGGGACCACTTTAGACGGGTCCATTTTCTTGGTGGCATAGCGCCAGTTCAAACGTTCATTCAGCATGTTCACATCCTATGTTCAGGGCGGGGACGCCCGACACTTCCTTCCAATCACAGATAATCTGCGGCCTATGTGCGATAAAGGGCCAAAACCGCAAAGCGACTGTGCGAAAATCGCAGAAGTCGGTTATTGCAGCGCTGCTTTGACCGCCGCAGTGATCTGCGGCCCATCAGGTTTCACAGCCGAATCCCAAGTGCCAACAACTGCACCATTGCGGTCAATTAACACCTTGTTGAAATTCCAGCGCGGCACAAATCCTGCCTGATCGCGCAGCCAGCCGTAAACCGGATGCGCCTGCGCGCCGCGTACACGGGTGATATCGGTCATCGGCAAGGTCAGGTTGAAATTAACCTCACAAAACTCTTTCACCTCGGCGGCGCTGTTCAGTTCTTGTTTGAAATCATCCGATGGCACGGCGACAACGACCAATCCTTGGTCCTTGTACTGGTCATACAACGATTGCAGCGCATCAAACTGCGGGGTGAATCCGCATTGGGAGGCGGTGTTGACCAAAAGGATCGGCTGGCCCGCATAATCCGTCAACGACAAATCCCCCCCGTCGATAGAGGCGAAGGGGACGCTCGGGGGCGCTGCCACAGCGGTTGTTGCGGACAGTATCAAAGCCAGAATAGATGCTTTCATCGCGATCTCCTTTGCAACCAATACGCGCGGCGGCCCAGATTGGTTTCAAAGTTTCTGGCGCATTTGTGCCATGACCGCTGCGGTTGCGCGGTCCACCGCCGTATCAATGTCCATATCCGAGGTATCGAGCATTAGCGCCCCTGCCGCAGGGCGCAGCGGTGCATCCGCGCGGTTGGTGTCGCGGGCATCGCGTTCGACCACTTGGGCCAACACATCGGCAATGGATTGGGGGGCCGCATCGCCGCCCAGTTCCAGCCAGCGGCGGTGTGCGCGAATTTCAGCGCTGGCGGTGACAAAAATTTTCATCTCCGCCTCGGGGCAAATCACGGTGCCGATGTCGCGACCGTCCAGTACCGCCCCGCCCGTGCGGCGCGCAAACTGGCGTTGAAAATCCGTCAGTGCCGCGCGCACATCAGGCAGGGCCGCAACCACGCTGGCCGCCTGGCCCGCGCCAAGCGTGCGCAGATCGCCGCGCGCAAGGTCAGCATCACACAGGCTGCGGGCGGCCTGCACCGGGTCGCCGCCTTTGATGCCAACCGCGCGATAAAGCAGCCCGGTATCCAGATGTGCAAATCCAAATTGCGCGGCGACCGCCCGGCTGATCGTACCTTTTCCAGCGGCGGCGGGGCCATCAATGGCGACGGTAAAGATCACTGGGTGACGTCCAGCGCAGTTTTGATCGCGCCCCACAGCGGCTCCAACGGTTCTACACCGACGGACAGGCGGATAAAGCCGGGTGCCACCGGATCCCCCCACCGCGCGCGCCGCTCCCCCGCGCTGTGTGTGCCGCCAAAGCTGGTGGTTTGTGTGACAAAGGGACAAGCGGCCAAGAAGGCCTCGGCACTTTCGGCGCTGGCAAGTTCAAACCCAATCAGAAACCCAAATCCAGACATTTGCCGTTTGGCGATGGCATGCGATGGGTCGGTGGGCAGGCCCGGAAAGCGCAGGTTGGTCACGCGCGGATGCGCCGCCAACCGTTCGGCGATGGTTTGGGCGCTTGCGCACATCCGTTCCATCCGCACTTCCAACGTCTCAATCCCGCGGTGCAACAGCCACGCCTCAAACGCGCCAGGAACTGCGCCTGACAGTTTGCGCCAATTGCGCACCCGCTCCTCAATCCCCGCATCGCGGGTGGCAACGTGGCCGAACAGAATGTCGGAATGGCCACCGGGTGCCTTGGTATCGGCGGCAACCACAATATCCGCGCCCAAATCCAAGGGGCGCTGCAACAGCGGCGTCATGGTGGTGTTGTCGACAATCAACAAACCGCCCGCCGCCCGCACACGCGCAGCGATCAGGGCGATGTCGCAACATTCAAGGCCGGGGTTGGACGGGGTTTCCAAAAACACAACGGCCCCGCCCGATACATCGGTGGTTTCCATCTCGGCGGTCGGCACCTCGATAACCTCCACCCCATATGCCGCCAGAATTTCGGCAGAAAACACGCGGGTGACGTAATACCCATCCGCCGGGATGATCAGGCGCTTGCGATCTGTCAGCACCGCCATCAACGCCGCCGAAATCGCCGCCATGCCAGAGGGAAAGGCAACACAAGGCGCATCCTCCAATATCCCCAACTGCGCCTCAACCGCCTCCCATGTCGGCATCGACATACGGCCATAGACATGGCTAGCCCCCGCCACTTCGGGCAAATGGAATGTTGTGGCGGACACGATTGGCGGGGCCACGGGTTCGCCCTTTTGCAAGGCGGCTGCTCGGTGATGCAGCAGCTTGGCGAACCGTTCTTTGCCTTGATTGTCCATGGCTTACCCCTTTGTCAGCTTTGCACCCAAACCCATCATCAACCCTTCGAACAAGGGGAATGACGTGGCAATCGGGCTGGCATCATCTACGGAAATCGGGCGCTGGCTGGCCATGCCCGCCACCAGAAACGACATTGCGATGCGGTGGTCAATATGGGTGGCACAGGTCGCCCCACCCGGCACGCCGCCGGGACCACGTCCATGCACGATCAACGTGTCCTCATCCTCCTCCACCACAACACCGCAAGCCTCCAGCCCCCGCGCCATGGCATCAATGCGATCAGATTCCTTGACGCGCAATTCCTTGACGCCGCGCATCACGGTTTTGCCCATGGCATTGGCCGCGACCACTGACAAAATTGGGTATTCATCTATCATCGACGGCGCGCGTTCCGGTGGCACCTCGATGCCGCGTAAATCCGAAAACCGCACGCGCAGATCGGCGACAGGTTCGCCGCCTTCCTGCCGCGGGTTTTCAAAGGTGATATCCGCGCCCATTTCCACCAAAGTCAGATAAATCCCATTACGCGTCAGGTTTTGACTGACACCCGGCACAAAAATATCCGACCCCTCCACAATCAGCGCTGCACACACCGGAAACGCGGCCGATGATGGGTCACGCGGCACGGCCACCACCTGCGGGCGCAATTCAGGCTGGCCTGTCAGGGTAATCACATTGCCCTCCGCCGTCCGCTCCACCGTCAACTCAGCACCAAAGCCCAGCAACATGCGTTCGGAATGGTCGCGCGTGGGCTCACGTTCAATCACCACCGTTTGGCCCGGCGCGTTCAGGCCCGCCAACAGCACCGCCGATTTTACCTGCGCAGATGCCACGGGCAAAGCATAGCGCACGGGCACCGGGTTGGCCGCCCCCACCACAGTCATCGGCAACCGCCCGCCCTTGCGCCCAAAGGCCTGCGTGCCAAACAGCGACAATGGGTCGGTCACGCGCCCCATCGGCCGCTTGCGCAAACTGGCATCGCCGGTAAACGTCGCGGTCATCGCCGTCGTCGCCATGCAGCCCATGATCAGGCGCACACCGGTGCCCGAATTGCCGCAATCAATCACCGCATCGGGTTCGCGAAAACCGCCCACCCCCACACCATGCACCGACCACGCACCGGGGCCATGCTGCACCACCACTGCACCAAAAGCCCGCATGGCGCTGGCAGTGTCCAGCACATCTTGCCCCTCCAGCAACCCGGTGATCCGCGTTTCGCCCACGGCCATTGCACCAAAAATCAACGCGCGGTGGCTGATGGATTTATCGCCCGGCACCTCCGCTCGGCCTGTCAACGGGCCGGATTTGGTTGCGGTCATCATTTGGGCTGCGCCATGGGCCGACATAACATTCTCCTGCAACGGGTTGCAGGTTTGATAGCGCAAGCGTTCCGGGGCGTCCATGGGGGCCATCAACACCAAGCGGCAAGGGGTTGAAACCACCACTATGCGCCGCATATCCGAATGATGAAGCGCAGACAGATCATCAAAGGGACCGCCGCACTTGGCGCGCTTGGCGCATGCGGGGGTGGGGCAGCCGTGGCCGTGACAAACAGCAAAAACCGCTATTATTCCGGCCCCGTGTCGGATCATTTTGACGGCGTGCAGTTTTTCAACCCCGATGGGGCCGCGCCAGCAGGCTTTGGTGATCTGTTAAAATGGCAGCTTGGCGGCGGAAAAGCCGAATGGCCCGATCTCGTGCCTGTGCCGCAAAAGGCAAAACCCGCATCATCAGTGCAAGATGTGACGATAACAATGGTCGGCCATGCCACCATGCTGATTCAAACTGCGGGTATGAACATCTTGACCGACCCCGTGTGGTCTGATCGCGCCTCACCGCTTGCATTTGCAGGGCCAAAACGCGTGACCGAACCGGGGATCGCGCTGGTCGACCTGCCGCGCATCGACGCGGTCCTTCTTAGCCACAACCACTATGACCACCTTGATATCGCGACGATGAAGGCGCTGCATGCGGCCCATCAGCCGATGGTCGTGACCCCCTTGGGCAATGACACGATCTTGCAAAACGCGATTCCCGGCATCCGCACCACAGCGGGCGATTGGGGCGACACTGCAACCCTTGGCCTGCTTTCGGTACATTTTGAACCCTGCCACCATTGGTCCGCACGCGGCATCGGCGATCGATCTTGTGCGCTGTGGACAGCTTTTGTGATCGCAGGCCCCAACGGCAAAATTTTGCACATCGGCGACACGGGTTTTGACCAAGGCCGCCCCTACCGCGACCTTCCCGCCAAACATGGGGCCATCCGCGCGGCAATCTTGCCCATTGGCGCTTATGAACCACGTTGGTTTATGCGCGACCAACATCAAAACCCGGATGAAGCGGTGCAGGGCTTTAAACTGTCTGGCACCGCACATGCCATCGGCCACCATTGGGGCACGTTCCAACTGACGGATGAAGCCCGCGATGCCCCCCTGATTGCATTGGATGCGGCCTTGCAAAAACATAAGGTCTCCAGCGACCGCTTCCGCGCCTTGGCCCCCGGACAATCTTGGGCAATCCCACCCCTCTAAAGCCAACGCCTAATTTCGGCTTGGCTTAAATACCTCCTTAAAGCCGTTCGTCACGCGCTTTCACGGCAAAATTTCTACCTCTGTGCCAATCAAAACCACTGGCCAAATCTCGTGCATTACCGCGTCCGTCAGCGCCAAACAGCCCGCGGTCCAATCACCTGAAAGAACCGAACCGTCCGGCATCGCATTGGGCTGGCCATGAAAAAAGATATCGCCGCCGGGAGAATATCCCCCTTTTGCTGCCCGTGCCACATCTTCAGGCCGGGGACAATTGATCCCTAGCGACAGATGATAGGCGCTGGCTGCATTGCGCCGATCAATTTTGAACACCCCTTCGGACGTTCGACCATCCCCTTGGCGGTCCTTGGTGCCAAGGGCCGCAAACCCAAGTGCGACCCGGTATTCCCGCACCATCGCGCCATTTTGGAACAACATCATGCGCCGCGTCGCCTTTTGCACCACAATCCGGTCAATCAGCCCCAGCAGCGGTGGCAAATCCACCACCGGCGCGGGCGGGCGCATCACGATCAGCACCACCACGGCGGCACAGACCACCAACAGCACCAGCGCCGAAAATGTCCCCGCCAACCGCTTCATTGCAAATCGGAAAATGCCACTTTCAACCGGGCCACAGCCTCTATCATGCGCGCGCGTGGCGTGGCGATGTTAAAGCGCATCCAATCCTCACCACCTTTGCCAAAGCTTGGGCCATGATTGGCCGCAATCCGCGCGCCTTTTTGGACACGGTCGGTGAATTCGGCGCGCGTCATGCCCGTGCCCGAAAAATCCACCCAAGCCAAATAAGTCGCCTCAAGCGGCATCGAGCGAAGCCCGGGAATGGCATTCACGCCCTCGTCGAAAATCCGTTTATTTTCCTCCAGATACGCGATCAGCGCGTCCAGCCATTCCGCCCCCTCGGGCGAATAGGCAGCGGTGGCCATGAACAGCCCAAACGAATTTGGCGAAATACCAAGGCCGTTCATCACTGCGCCAAACCGCGCGCGTAAGGCTGCATCTGGAATAATGACATTGCCAATATGGCTGCCCGCGATGTTAAAGGTTTTGGTCGTCGCCGTCATCATCACCAAACGGTCCGCAATGTCAGGCGCTGCCAACGGCATCACGGTGTGTTTGTGCCCTGCGAACACCAGATCATGGTGAATTTCGTCTGACACCACGATCAGGTCATGGCGTTTGGCAAAATCGGCCACACCGCGCAACTCCTCCACGCTCCACACTTGGCCGCCGGGGTTGTGCGGCGAACACAGGATCAGCATCCGCTCGTCCCCCGTCATCTGCGCATCCCAAGCGTCAAAATCCATTACATGGCGGCCCGCTGTGATTGGCATTTGACATTCCACCACGCGCCGCCCCGCTGCCTCAATCACGCGGGCAAAGGCGTGATAGACGGGCGTCATCAACACCACCCCATCGCCGGGCTGGCTGAACGCTTGCACACACAGGCCCGTGCCATTGACCAACCCATGCGTGGTGAAAATCGTAGCCGCCGCGACATCCCAACCATGGCGGGTTTTCATCCACCATTGGATCGCCGCCAAATACGCGCTGTCATCGCCGAAATAGCCATACAGGCCATGGGCGGTCATCTCCTCCAGCGCCTTTTGAACACAAGCCGGGGGCCGGAAATCCATGTCGGCTACCCACATCGCAATCCCATCACCGGGGGCCACGCCATACAGCTTTTCCATCGCGTCCCATTTTACCGAATGTGTGCCGACGCGGTTGATGTCTTCGTCAAAATTCATGGCCATTCCCCGTTTGTTTTGCCCACCCTAACGGCAGGTTTTGCGCCAATCCAGCCCCGCAATGTTCGGGGTACAATCACAAACTGCGCAAAAGCGCGCACGGGCAGCATTGCGCGACCCCGCCCTATCCCTTACATCACCGCCCATGATACGCCCCATTTTGATCCATCCCGACCCCCGCCTGAAAAAAACCTGCACCCCTGTGGATGCGGTCACGCCCGAGGTTGGGCAATTGGCCGAGGATATGCTGGCCACCATGTACGCGGCCCCCGGCATTGGGTTGGCCGCGCCGCAAGTTGGCGTGATGTCCCGCGTTTTGGTACTCGATTGCATCAAAGACCCCGCGCAATCCCCGCGCCCGTTGGTGATGATCAACCCAGTGATCAGCTGGGCGTCTGAAGATGTGTCGATCTATGACGAAGGCTGTCTGTCCATCCCCGACCAATACGCCGAGGTGACGCGCCCGGCGATGGTGCGGGTGGAATGGCTGGGCCTGAACGGCAAAAAGCAGGAGGAGGAGTTTGACGGTCTGTGGGCCACTTGCGTGCAGCACGAAATTGACCATTTGAACGGCAAACTGTTCATTGATTATCTGGGGCCGCTGAAACGCCAATTGATCACCCGCAAAATGGAAAAGCTGAAGCGCGAAATGGCGCGGCGCGACTGATGGCAATTCGCCCCATCCTTGAACTGCCAGACGCTCGGCTGCGGCAAGTTTGTGCTGATGTAATCGTGTTTGATGCGGACCTGCGGCAGCTCGCCGACGATATGCTGGAAACCATGTATGCCGCCCCCGGTCGCGGGCTGGCCGGGCCGCAAATCGGCGTGATGCAGCGCATTTTCGTGATGGATGTGGGTTGGAAAGACGGGCGGCCCAGCCCGCTGGTTTGCATCAATCCGGTGATCAAAGACGCCTCTGGGCTTGTTGCGAATACCGAAGGCTGTCTGTCGATCCCCGATCACCCTGTGGTGATCGAACGCCCCGCGGTGGTCCGACTGGCGTGGCTTGATGTCGTGGGCCGTGCCTGTGAAGGGTTCTTTGATGGATTTGCAGCGGTCTGCGTACAGCATGAACGCGACCATTTGGACGGTGTGTTGTGCATTGATTACCCTGACATGACCCCGGAAAAGGTGATCCATTGACCATCCGCCGCTGCATCCCTTGGCCCGACAAACGCCTACAAACCATGGCCACCCCGTTGGAGGCTGTAACAGACGAGGTGCGCGGCGTTTGGACCGATATGATCGACACGATGGAGGCGATGCCGGGTTACGGGCTTGCCGCCGTGCAAATCGGGGTGATGCTGCGATTGGCGGTGGTGGATTGTTCGGCGGAACGCGGGCAAGCGGTACGCATGGCAAACCCGGTTATTCTGCACGCCTCCGCGCAGCCGCGCGACCATGAAGAGGCAAGCCCGAATTTGCCCGGCGTGTCGGCCAAAATCGCCCGCCCCCGCGCGGGAACTGTGCGGTTTTTGAACGCCGATGGCGTGGTGGAGGACCGCGATTTTGTGAACCTTTGGGCCACATCGGTGCAGCACCAAATCGACCACTTGAACGGCAAGATGTATTTTGACCGCCTTAGCAAAATGCGGCGCAATATGCTGTTGAAAAAAGCGCTGAAACCCAGGTAGCGGTGGGTTGCACCCACCCTACGCCCCACGGTTGAAAGCTGGCACCAAAAGGATAATCCGATGCGCGTGATCTTCATGGGAACCCCCGATTTTTCCGTCCCTATCCTGCAAGCGCTTGTGCAAAAACACGAGGTTGTTGCCGTTTATTCCCAACCCCCCCGCCCCGCTGGGCGCGGCAAAAAAGACCGCCCATCAGCGGTCCAAACCTGCGCCGAAGGGTCGGGATTGCCCGTTCACACCCCCGTTTCGCTGCGCAGCGAAGATGCCGCAAAAACCTTTGCCAGTCACCGCGCCGATATCGCGGTCGTGGTCGCATACGGCCTTATATTGCCGCAAAATATTCTGGATACGCCACCGAACGGCTGCCTGAACATCCATGCGTCCCTGCTGCCGCGGTGGCGTGGTGCGGCCCCTATCCACCGCGCGATTATGACGGGGGATGCAGCCAGCGGTGTGTGTATCATGCAGATGGAGGCGGGGCTGGACACTGGCCCGGTTTTGCTGCGCAGCGAAACCACGATTGAGGCAGAGGATACCACCGCCGATTTGCACGACCGACTGTCCAGCATGGGGGCCGCGCTGATTGTGCAAGCGTTGGACAACCTGCCGCGGCTTGTGCCCACACCGCAGCCAATCGATGGCGTGACCTATGCCCTAAAAATCGACAAAGTGGAATCGCGCATCAATTGGTCCCAACCCGCCGAAACTGTGGACCGGGTGATTCGCGGTCTGTCCCCGTTTCCGGGCGCGTGGTGTGATGTGGCGGGGGAACGGGTAAAACTGCTCCGATCACGGGTCACACAGGGCACAGGCGCGCCGGGGCAAGTGCTGGATGGGTTTACAATTGCCTGTGGCACCAGGGCCATTGAGGTCTTGCAGGCCCAACGCGAGGGCAAACGCCCCGCCACCACCAACGACATTCTGCGCGGTTTCACCTTGCCGGACCGCCTGACGTAAAGCGGGGTTAATGCCGGGGCAAATACCCCACTGGGGCGTGGTCATCGCGCACAAAATCCAACGCTGCATGATCTGCCACCGGGGTGGAGCGTTTGAAATCACAAATCAGCTCACCATTTTCAGCGGTGGAGGCGACGATCAAACATTGAAAAATGTGGTTCGCACCATCATACAGATCGACCAGCCCGCGCAATTGCGGCGTCAGCGCGGCATCCAACGACAGCCCATCCCCCCACATCCGCAGCACGGGAAACACCGCATCGCCAACCTGCAGCCGCAGGCGCGACCGCCGTTTTTGATCCCGCTTTTTCGCGGCTTCCAGACCATCCCTAATCTCTTGTGGTAGAAATTCCAGCATGTTGCGTCCTTTCTTTACCCTTCAGTCTGCCCTTAAATGGGTTAAAATCAAGACAACGTCGTGACAGAATTTATGTAACCTCGCTGCGCGGCACAAAAGCCACGTTGCCCTTTGGCGTGAAATCGGTTTTCTGGGCGCATGTGCGAAAAGGACCGATCAAATGGCGGATAAGGCAGATCACGGCGGCGGGGTGGATGCAGCGGCGGCGCGGTTTGGCGGCGCGCGCACCGATTGGCTGGACCTGTCGACGGGCATCAATCCGCAACCCTACCCGGTCGAAGATTTGCCCGCAGCGGCATGGAACGACCTGCCAGATGAAGGCGCGTTTGCAGCGCTGGAAACCGCCGCGCGCTGTTTTTGGCGTATCCCCGATGGGGCCGCTGTTTTGGCAGCGCCGGGGGCAAGTGCGCTGATTGCGCGGATGCCCAGCATCGCCGCGGCACAGTCGATCAACATCCCAGCGCCAACTTATAACGAACATGCCCGCGCTTTTGCAGCCGCAGGATGGACGGTTGGTGACAGCGCAACAGCGCGGGTTTTGGTGCATCCGAACAACCCAGATGGCCGATTGTGGCAGGCGCGCGATTGCGCCGATCTGACCATCATCGACGAAAGCTTTTGTGACGTGACACCCAACGACAGCCTGATGGACCAAGCCACACAGCCCGGTCGCATCATATTGAAAAGTTTTGGTAAATTCTGGGGGTTGGCGGGCCTGCGCCTTGGATTTGCCATTGGTGACCCCGCACTGATCGCACGTTTGGCGCAAGGGATGGGGCCGTGGGCCGTATCTGGCCCCGCGTTGGCCATTGGCACCCGCGCGCTGTCTGATGATATTTGGGCAGGGGCCACCCGCGCCCGCCTTGCCCATGATGCCGCACGGCTGGATGCGCTGATGGGCCTGCCCATCGTCGGCGGCACCACCCTGTTCCGGCTGTACGACACGCCCGATGCCACGGCGTTGCAAACCCATCTGGCCCGCGCCCAGATTTGGACCCGCCGCTTTCCCTATTCCGACCGCTGGTTGCGGCTGGGCCTGCCCGGCACGCCACAAGGCTGGCACCGATTGGAAACAGCTATGGGGGCATGGACATGAGCGCGGCGTTGCTAATCCCCGCCCTCTTGCTCGACGCCGCTTTGGGCGAACCGAAATGGCTGTGGGACCGCTTTCCCCACCCCGCCGTTTTGATGGGCCGCGCGGTGGCCGCGATGGACGCGCGCGTGAACACCGGCACCAACAAACGGCAAAAAGGCGTGCTGGCGATGTTGGTTTTGGGCCTTGGCGCTTGGGCTTTGGGCTGGTTGATCGCAGCTATTCCCGATTTCGGGCTGCTAGAGGTGATTGCAGCGGCCATTCTGCTGGCGCAACGGTCCTTGGTTGATCACGTTCGCGCCGTGGCCGACGGTCTGCGCCGGTCACTGGCCGAAGGGCGGCAAAAAGTTGCGATGATCGTGGGGCGCGATGTCGCGCAGCTTGATGAACCCGCCGTGGCCCGCGCTGCGATTGAAAGTGCCGCGGAAAACCTGTCGGATGGTATCATCGCGCCTGCGTTTTGGTTCCTGCTGCTGGGGCTGCCCGGCCTGATGCTGTACAAAGTGACCAACACCGCGGACAGCATGATCGGCCACCGCACCCCCCGGCATGAAGAATTTGGCTGGGCCGCCGCCAGGTTTGATGATCTGCTGAACTTGATCCCCGCGCGCCTAACCGCCGCTTTGATCGCCATCAGCCACATGCGCTTTGACCCCACGCCCATCCTGCGCGATGCGCCCCTGCACCGCTCGCCCAATGCAGGCTGGCCCGAGGCGGCAATGGCCGTGGTCTTGGATACGGCACTGTCCGGTCCACGCAGCTATCATGGGCAGATGCAGGATTTTCCGTGGGTTTGGCCGACAGGCAATCGCACCCCCGGCCCCGATCAAATCGACGCGGCCTGTTCGGCGCTGTGGCGGGCATGGGGGTTGATGCTGTTTATCACTTTGGTGATCGCCAGCCTGTGACATGCCCCGCAAAAAAGCTGGACGCGCGCCCCAGAATGTCCACATTTCCACGTCAAAGCTACTGGTAACATTGCATTTTTCAGCCTACAGAGCCGTCCATGCGTCTAACCACCCTCGCCCTTTGTGCCCTTGTTGGCAGCGCACCCGCCTTTGCCGCCCCTTCCGGCGGTGATTTCAACACTTTCATCAAAGCGATGAAAACCGAGGCTGCGGGCCTGACCGAGGCAGAGGCGAACCAGTTTTTCGACGCTCTCCCCCCCGACCCAAAGGTGCTGCAAGCCGACCGCAACCAAGGCGTGTTTCGCAAACCCTTTACAGAATTTGCACGCAGCTTGATCAGCCAAAACCGCATTGATGCTGGCCGCGCCAATGCCGCAAAACACGCCAATATTTTTGCCCGCGCGCAGGCCGATTATGGCATCCCCCAAGGGATCCTGCTGGCGTTCTGGGCGTTTGAAACCGATTTCGGCAGCTATTAAGGTGATTTCAACACCGCCAACGCGCTGGCCACTTTGGCGCATGATTGCCACCGCCCCGAATTGTTCCAACCCCAACTGCTGGCCGCCGCAACCTTGTGGCAAAAGGGCGAATTTGACCCTGCCACGACCACGGGCGCATGGGCTGGCGAAATTGGCATGGTGCAAATGCTGCCCGCCGACATCTTGGCGCGCGGAATTGATGGCGATGGCAAAGTAACGCTGAAAACATCGGTGGCCGATGCCGTGCTATCGGGGGCGGGGGCGGGGCTGCTGCGCGATTTCGGCTGGCAAGCGGGCCAGCCGTGGCTGCAAGAGGTGACGCTGCCCCCCGATCTTCCTTGGGCCGAAACGGGCCTGCGCAGCACGCGCCCGGCATCCGAATGGGTGGCGCTGGGATTGGCCCCGCGCACAGGCACCGTGGCCGACCTGTCCGCGTCCCTTTTGCTGCCCGAGGGGCGCAAAGGCCCGGCCTTTCTGGCCTATCCCAATTATTCGGTGCTGTTTCACTGGAACCAAAGCGCTGTCTACGTCACCACCGCCGCTTATTTTGCCAATCGGCTGGGCGGTGACCCGGTGTTCATCCCCGGCACCCCTGACCCGCAATTGTCGCTGGACGAAATGAAATGCTTGCAAAAAAAAACTGCAATCGCGCGGCTATGACGTGGGCGGGATTGATGGCATCCTTGGTACCAACACCCGCGACGCCGTGCGCCGCGAACAAATCCGCCTTGGCCTGCCTGCCGATGGTTGGCCGACACTGAATTTGCTGGAGGCGCTATGACCGACTGGGGCATTTGCACGACCATAAAGGCCCCACCCGAACAGGTGCAGGCCTTTGTCGCCCACCATCTTGGCCTTGGGGCCGCGCATATCTGGCTGCATTTTGATGATCCCGACGACCCGGCGGCAGACCTGTTTGATCACCCGCAAATCACCACCATCCGTTGCACCGATGCCTATTGGATGGATATGATGGGTAAACGCCCCGGCAAGCATCAAAACCGCCAAAGCCGCAATGTGCTGCGGGTGTACAAGGCCACATCGCTGCCATGGCTTGCGCATATCGACGTCGATGAATTCATCCTGCCGCAAACGGGTATTCCAGCGGCGCTTGATGCGATGCCAACAAATCAATCCATGCTGCGAATGACCCCGTGGGAGGCGCTGCATGACCCCGCCTTGCCCGATGACATTTTCACAGCCACCGCCTTTCGCGCGCCCCTTTCCGGGGATCGCAATGCCGCCGCGCGGGGCCGGGTATTTGGCCAATATGCACCCCTTTTGCCCAATGGGGTTCTGTCCCATTCCGCGGGAAAATGTTTTTTTCGCACTGGCATCGCGCGGTATGAACCCCGCCTGCACGGCGCGTTTCGGGCGGGCGAACGCGTGGCGGGCGGCCCGTTCCACCCCCAAATCCCTGTGCTGCACTTTCATGCCCAAGATCCCGGCGCATGGCGCGCCCGCCTGCAATTTCGCCTGACCAAAGGGGCGTATCAATACAATCCTGACTTGCAAAGCTGGCTGTTGGCGGCGGATGATATGGCGATTGATGCGTTTTATCTGGAAACCCAAACCGCAACGCCCGGCACTTTGGCTAAGCTGCGCGCCGAAGGCATAATGATGCAGGCAAACCTGAATTTACGCGCAAAAATTGCCACCATGCAGGCTTAATCCGGGTCTGAATAGCTGTGCTGGCGCCCCTGTGGGTCGGCGACCACCCAAGCGTCATCCCCCGCTTCCACATAACCGGGACCGATGGGCACCTTGCCAAAACCGCCCGGAATATCCAGCACATAAAGCGGTATCGCCATGCCAGACAACCGCCCGCGTAGCCCCGCCATAATCGCCTGACCCGCTGCAATCGTCGTACGAAAATGCCCCGCACCCCGCGCCAAATCGCAGTGGTGCAGATAATACGGTTTTACCCGCAACCCGATCAGCGCGCGAAACAACGCCTCCAGCACCGCCACACTGTCATTCACCCCGCGCAGCAAAACGGTTTGCGACAGCAAGGGCACACCCGCATTCACCAAGCGCGCCAATGCCGCCCCCGCCGCATCCGTCAATTCCTGCGCGTGGTTGGTGTGGATGACCACAAATACCGCCGCCCGCCCCACCATCGCGGCCACAACGCCGTCCGTTATCAACTCCGGCGCGACCACGGGAACGCGGGTGTGCAGCCGGATCATATCGACATGTGGCACACCGTGCAGCCGTGCCATGATCGCGCCCAAACGGCGTGGCGACAACGTGAACGGGTCGCCGCCGGTCAATATCACCTCCCGAACAGCCGGGGTTGCGGCGATATAACCCAAAGCGCCCTCTAGATCGGCATCCGGCAAAACCCCCGTCGCCCCCACTGTTTCGCGCCGAAAACAAAACCGGCAATAGACCGCACAGGTCTGCGTCACATGCAAAATCACCCGGTCAGGGTAGCGGTGGGTCAACCCCGGCACAGGCGCGTGAACTGCGTCGCCAATCGGGTCCGTCATCTCCTCTGGTCGGGTGATCAACTCCGCCGCCGATGGCAAAAACTGCCGCGCCACACCATCGTTTGGCGTGGCAATCGCGCCGCGCATCGTGTCGGTCAACAAAACCTGAAACGATTGCCCCACAGTTTCCAAAACCGGGGCATCGGCAGCATCCACCAAGCCGTCACCCACCAAATCCGCAACCGATGACAGCGCCATCAGGCCACCATCGCCGCAGCGCGTTTCAGGTCCACCGACACCAACTGGCTAACGCCTTGTTCGGCCATAGTAACGCCAAACAAGCGGTCCATCCGCGCCATGGTCACGGCGTGGTGGGTGATAATCAAAAACCGTGTTTCGGTGCGGCGCGTCATTTCATCCAACAAGTCACAAAACCTCGTCACGTTGGCATCATCCAGCGGCGCGTCCACCTCATCCAACACGCAGATCGGCGCGGGGTTGGCCAAAAACACCGCGAAAATCAGCGCCATCGCGGTCAGCGTTTGTTCGCCCCCCGACAGCAGCGACAGCGTGGCCAGTTTCTTGCCCGGCGGTTGGCACATAATTTCCAAGCCCGCCTCCAGCGGGTCATCGGATTCGACCAACACCAAACGCGCCTCACCACCGCCGAACAAATGCGAAAACAGCGTGCCGAATGATGCGTTGACCTGCTCAAACGCGGTCAACAACCGCTCGCGCCCTTCGCGGTTCAGGCCTGCAATTCCGGCACGCAGGGTCTTGATCGCATCGGCCAAATCGGTTGCCTCGGTGGCCAGCGCGTCATGTTCTTCCTGCACCGCTTTTGCATCCTCCTCGGCGCGCAGGTTCACGGCGCCCAGCGCCTCGCGTTGGCGTTTCAACCGACCCACTTCGGTTTCCAAATGGTCCACGCCGGGCATTTTCTCGGGGTCCGCGTCCAGCGTTTCCAACAAATCGGCAGGCGCACAGTCCAATTCCTCATGAATGCGCAGGGTCGCGGCCTCGCGCGCGGCAACCGCTGCCTCATTCAGGGCCTCACTGCGCGCGCGGGCCTCGCGCGCCTCACCTGCCAGCCGCTCCGCTTCGCGCTCGTGCAGCGCCGCTTCGCGCAGCGCAGTTTCGGCCAGCGCAAGCGCATCGCTTGCCGCCACGCGCCGCGCCTCGGCTGCCTCCATCGCCTCCACCAACGCCTCGCGTTGCAGCGCGATTTCTTCGGGGGCGGCGGTTGCGTCTTCCAGCTCCTCCTCGGTCATGGCTTTGCGTTCGGCCAGTTCCTGCGCGCGGGTGGATGCGGTTTCCAAGCGGTGCTTCCAGCCCGATATTTCCTTGTTCACCTCTTGGCAACGTTTCAAGCGCGCCTCGCCTTCGCGGCGCAACTCGTCATGCGCAGACCGGCGGGTCATCATGGTAATCCGCGCCGCCTCCACCGTGGTTTTCAACGCCTCCACGGTCGCACGCGCCGCGTCCAGATCGGGCAACGCCTCCACCGCGTGGCGTGCATCGCGCAAAACCACCCGCGCCTCAGTCGCCTCGGTGTCATAGCGGCTGACGGCCAGCAGCGCCGCCTCGCGCTTGCCGCCTGCGATGGATCGGTCCGCCTCGGCCCGCGCCAAGGCGCGGTTGGCATCGGTCACCCGCGCATCTGCAGCGCGCCTTGCATCGCGCGCCATTTGGTCAGCGCGGGCAAGGTCGGCCAGCCGGGTTTGCAACGCCTCATGCGCCAGCCGCGCCCCATCAGCCCGCGCGCCCACATCCTCCAGATCGCGCTTCAACTGCACCAAACGGTTCAATTGCTTTAACCGCAGCGCCGCCGCCGATGGCGCGTCATCCGCCCCCACCCGAAACCCGTCCCAGCGCCACAAATCACCCTGTTCACTGACCAATCGCTGGCCGGGGCGCAGCGCGGGCTGCAACGCTGCACCTTGGTTACGAGACACAAGCCCAATCTGCCCAATCCGGCGCTGCAAAACGGCGGGCACCTGCACCCAATTGGCCAGCGGCACAGCGCCCAAAGGCAGGGCCGCGTTTTCATCATACCCCGGCATTGCGGCCCAACCCGACACCGCATCACCCGCCACAACAGGCGCGCGCAGATCATCGGCCAGCGCCGCCCCAAGTGCGGCCTCATACCCCGGCTCCACCACACACAGGTCCATCACCTGCGACCCAGCGGCGGATTCGCGCTCCACCAACCGCCCCAACGCGGCAACCTCGGCGCGCAATGCGTTCGCTTCGCCTTCCGCTTCGGACCGCATGGCGCGGGCGTCCGCCTCGCGCCCCTGCGCATCGCGGCGCGCCTCCTCGGCACTCGCCAGCGCCTCCTCGGTCGCTTCGGCCAGCGCGCTGGCATCCTCTTGCGCGACTTCCGCCGCCTCAAACGCCTCCATGGCGCGCGTCTCCGCCCCCGCCGCCTCTGCGGCCGTGTCGCGGGCGCGGGCGGCGTTCGCCTCGGCTTTTTCCACGGTGGTTTGGGTGTCGATCAGCAACCGCCCCGCTGATTGATGCCGCGCGGCAAGGCGGGCGACATCCTCGGTCATCTGCGACATGCCGCCTTCGCGGTCCGTCAGCAAAACGCCCGCCTCGCGCGCCGCCTCCAGCGCCTCGCGCAGCTTGTTGTCTTGGCCATCTGCGGCGCGGGCCAATTGCTCCGCCTCCCATGTCAGGCGATCAATCGTGTCTTGGGCATCGCGGTTCAGACCCGCCTCGCGGTCAATATCGCGGCTAAGCTGGTCAATCCGCCCGCGCAACGTGTCGATCAACTGCATCGCCCGCGCTTGGCTGTCGTTCAAGGTGCCCTGCTGCACGATTAAGCGTTGCAGAATGGCCCCCGCAATCGCTTCCTCCTCGCGCTTGGGCGGCAGCGCGGTTTCCGCCGCCGTACGCGCATCCTGCGCAGCAAGCGACAGGCTTTCGGCGCGGCCCGCCTCAATCAACCGTTCGCGCAGCTGGCTGGCGGCACTGTTCACGCCCAAATCCGCCTCGCGCCAGCGGCGAAACAGCAGCAACCCCTCCATCCGGCGCAATTCGGTGCCAATTTCGCGATAACGTGCGGCTTGGCGCGCTTGGCGGGCCAGCGTGCCCAGTTGGGCTGCCAACGCCTCCAGCACATCAGCAACGCGGGCAAGGTTGGTTTCCGTGGCGGTCAGCCGCAGCTCCGCCTCATGACGGCGCTGGTACAGGCCGGAAATCCCCGCCGCCTCCTCCAATATCCGCCGCCGGGATTTCGGCTTGGCGTTGATCAGTTCCGCGATTTGCCCTTGCCGCACCAGCGCGGGCGAATGGGCGCCTGTCGATGCATCCGCAAACAACATTTGAATGTCGCGCGCCCGCACATCGCGCGTGTTCGCCTTATATGCAGACCCAGCATCGCGCGTGATCCGCCGCGTGATCTCAATCGTGTCTGCTTCATTAAACCCGGATGGCGCAAGGCGATCTTCATTATCAATTACCAAGGCCACTTCGGCAAAGTTGCGCGATGGCCGGGTGGATGTGCCTGCGAAAATCACATCCTCCATCCCGCCGCCGCGCATCGCCGTGGGGCGGTTTTCGCCCATCACCCAGCGCAACGCCTCCAGCAAATTCGACTTGCCGCAGCCATTTGGGCCAACCACACCTGTCAGCCCCTCATGGATAATCAAATCCGTGGGGTCCACAAAGCTTTTGAAGCCGTTCAGGCGCAGGCGGTTGAAACGCAAAGAAGGTACCATTGATTCTGCATGACTGCAGATGGTCGGTTTGATCACGCAATGTGTCAACCCGTTAACCTGCTGTATCATGGGGCGTCCGGGGGCTTATCCACAACATCTTGGCATCACCCGGCAGGGCCGCGCCTCGCACCCGCTGCCCACAGCCAAACAGCCGCGCCAAAATGTCATTCGCAAACCATTAAAACCGCTTGACCGGGGGCGGACGGATGCGGAATGTCACCTCGAACATGGAATCCCGAATGACCCCTTTTCGACCGCAACCCCCTTATGATTGGGACGCGCTGTTTGCGCTGATGAAACGCGCTTTTGCCAGTATGGAAGGGCGCATCGACCCGCCATCCTCCCTGCACAAAATGACGGCCCAAGATCTTGCAACCCATCAGGGTGAGGTGTGGGTGATCGGCAAACCCACCCGCGCCTGCATGGTTCTAACCCCAAAACCCCATGCGCTGCACCTTGGCCGCCTGTCCGTCGACCCACCTTGGCAGGGCAAAGGATACGCCCACATCCTTATCACCCACGCGGAATCTCGGGCCCGCGACCTTGGCCTGCCCGCGTTGGAACTGCAATCACGCATTGAATTGGTTGAAAACCACGCGATTTTCTTTGCCCTTGGGTTTGAACAATCGGGCGCCACCACCCACGAAGGCTTCGACAATCCGACATCCTTGGTCTTTACCAAACGCCTGTAACCCGCGCTTGAAATCTGCCAGGCCGGCGCAGTGACGGGTGACAAATACAGCAGCAACTCGCAGCCAAAACAAACGTTTTAGTCGCGCAAACCGATCATCTTTGCGCCACCCTCATCGCTTTGCCTTGGTTTTTCTGGCGACCCCGTATCACGGTAAACAACCCCGCCAAAATCACGATCGCGCCGCCGATAATCACGTTCCGATGCAGCGCCTCATCAAACACCAGCATCGCAATCGCAGTCACAAAAACGATCTGCAAATAGGCGAACGGTTGCAGCGCACTCGCCTCGGCCATCGAATAGCTGCGTATCAACAGGTAATGCCCGAACAGCGCCAAAAACGAATAAATCATCAACATCGCCACATCAAACAACGGCATCGAAACCAAAAACGGCAGGCCCACCACAGTCATCAAAACGCAGCCCAAAACGCCCGACCAAAAGAATGATACGAACACCGGTTCATCCCGCGTCGCAAGCCGTGTCAGCAAACTGTACAGCGCAAACAGCAGCGCGCTGATCAACGGCAACAGGCTGTCCAACGCGAACACACCCCCATCAGGCTGCAAAATAATGGCCACACCGATCATGCCGATGAAAATTGCCACCCAGCGCCGCCACCCCACCTTTTCACCCAAAATCGGCACGGCAAGCCCCGCGATCAACAACGGGCAAACGGCAAAAACCGCATGCGTGTTGATCAATCCAATGCGGGTATAGGCCAAAACCATCACACAAATCTCAGTGATCAACAAAACCGTTCGCGTCAAATGCATCCACGGATGCCGGGTCCGCACGGCCGCGCGAAAATCACCCGTCAGGCCCGCTTGCACCATCACAAACGCCGCAAACACCCAGTACCTAATCATAATCAGCATCAAAACGCTGTAAATTCCGCCCAAATAGCGCGCAAACCCGTCCTGCACCGCAAAAATGAAAACAGTCAGAACCATCAACAAAATGCCAAGGCGGTTGTTTTGAATGATCATGGATGCAGGCTTCCTGTGGTCATGTGGCGCTTGGTGCCGTGGCCTTTGCGCCGCTCTACGCCAAATCCGGCGGCCTGCAAGCCCCGGCGCACAAACCCCGCCGCCGTATAGGTCGCAAATGTGCCGCCGGGTGCGGTGTGACGCGCGACCTGCGCCATCAAATCGGGCGACCACAGTTCCGGGTTTTTGGCGGGCGAAAACCCATCCAAAAACCACGCATCCGCGCGGCCACCCCATGCAGGCAAGGTGTCCCGCGCATCGCCCACAACCACTTCCACCGCGACATGGCCCAATTGAAACACGCGCTGCCCCTGTGCCCATACGTCCAAAAACGGCCCCGCCACCGCCGCCGCCTCTGGGAACGCCGCCAGCGCGCGCCGAATGTCAGGGGCCGCCATCGGATACGCCTCAAACGAGGTGAACCGGATCGGCACCTCTGCCACCAAAACAACCGCCAACAGGTTCAACCCCGTGCCAAACCCCAGTTCCGCAATATGAAACCCCGGGTGCAGCCGCACGGGCAGGTCATTGCCGTCCAAAAACACATGGCGCGTCTCTGCCAAACCATTGGCTAGACTAAAATACGGGTCATCAAACCGGGTGGAGACGGGCAAATCCCCGTTTCGCCAGTCAAGCACCGCTTGGATTTCGGGTGGGGTCTGGTTTGGCACGGGCAAATCGCCTAAAGCTGCAATGCGGCGACAATGGGCAAAGGAACGCGGAATGGCAACGCCGGATCTGACGGTACATGGCGCGGGCATCTTTGGCCTGTCCATCGCTTGGGCCGCCGCAAAACGCGGCGCAAAGGTGCGGGTGATTGAAGCGGCAGCGCCGGGCGCGGGGTCATCAGGCGGCATCGTGGGTGCGCTCGCCCCGCATGTTCCCGAAAACTGGAATGACAAAAAAGCTTTTCAACTCGACAGCTTGTTGATGGCCGAAAGCTGGTGGGCCGATGTGCAAGCCACAGGCGGCATTGACCCCGAATACGCCCGCACAGGCCGGTTGCAACCCATTAATGATGCCGCAGCACTGGACCTTGCCCATGATCGGGCCGCCACTGCAGAAACACTGTGGCAAGGCCGCGCCGCATGGCAGGTCGTCCGCGCAACTGGTGCCGCTTGGGAACCGCACAGCCCCACAGGCTGGCTGATCCACGACACGCTGACCGCTCGCTTGCACCCCCGCGCCGCCATCAACGCCCTAATCGCAGCCCTAGCCGCCAAAGGCACCGACATCGTCATTGGCCCCGCCCCCGCAACCGGCCCCCAAGTCTGGGCCACCGGGTACGCGGGCCTGCTGACACTTTCCAAAGGGCGCAACCGCCCCGTTGGCAGCGGCGTCAAAGGCCAAGCCGCCTGTTTGGACTATGCCGCGCGCGACCTGCCGCAAATCTTTACCGATGGGCTGCACATCATCCCGCATGCCAATGGCACCGTCGCAATCGGCTCCACCTCCGAACGCAAATGGGCGCGCGATGCCACCACCGATGCGCAGCTGGACACGCTGATCGCAAAGGCCCGCGCAGCCCTGCCCTGCCTTGCAGATGCGCCCGTGGTCGACCGCTGGGCAGGCATCCGCCCCCGCGCCCACAGCCGCGCCCCAATGTTGGGCGCGTGGCCTGACCGCCCCGACCATTTCATCGCCAATGGCGGCTTCAAAATCGGCTTTGGCATGGCCCCAAAAGTGGCAGAGGTGATGGTGGAGCTAATCCTAAATGGCCACGACACCATCCCTGATGATTTCAACGTCGCGGCTAATTTCTAACCCTTAGCGGGCCAGCAATTCCACCTCATCGCGCAACGCAGCCATCAAATCACCCAAGATTTTGGCAGATTGTGCGTCGCTCAAATGCCCATCCCCGTCAAACGCCGCGTGCGATGATGCAATCATCACCTCTGGGCCTTGCAACAGGCGCGGCCGAAACGGGGCCATGCACAGCCGCAACGAATATTGCGCCCGCGCGCCGCCTGCCCGCCCCGCCGCAGCCGAGACAATCGCCACAGGTTTGCCCACCCAAACGCCGCCCGGCACGCGACTGATCCAATCCAACGCGTTCTTCAACACGCCGGACAAGCCCGAATTATACTCTGGTGTTGCAATAACAATCGCGTCTGCCGCCGCAATTTGCGCGTGAACCGCTTGCACCGCAGCCGGGATTCCCGCAGCGGTTTCCAAATCGCCATCATACAGCGGCAGTCGCAAATCAGCCTCTTCATACGCCGCTGGTGCATAATGGCGCCGCGCCTCTGTCAACAGCATGCGGTTTGTCGATGCACCCCGCAAAGACCCGCAAAGGCCCAAAAGTTTATGATCTGCCATAACGCTCCCTTTTTTCTAATTACCCATATCTAACCCACGCCTCGGCCCTTACAACCGCCCCTTGCACCTGCCCGCGCCCTATCGCACTCTGCCTGCAACGGCGAAATGGGGGCATATCATGCGGCACGGCGGGCAAATTCTGGTCGATCAACTGGCGATCCAAGGGGTCACGCGCGTGTTTTCCGTACCGGGCGAAAGCTTCCTCGCCGCACTTGATGGCCTGCATGACAGCGGCATCCAAAACATCGTGTGTCGCCAAGAAGGCGGGGCCGCCATGATGGCCGAGGCGCATGGCAAACTGACCGGAACCCCCGGCGTTTTGTTCGTGACGCGCGGGCCCGGTGCCACCAACGCCAGCGCAGGCATCCATATTGCCAAACAAGACAGCACACCGATGGTCGTTTTCGTCGGCCAAATCGCCCGCCACCACCGCGACCGAGAAGCATTCCAAGAGGTGGATTACCGCGCCGTGTTCGGCACCCTTGCCAAATGGGCGACGGAAGTGGACCAAATCGAACGGCTGCCCGAATATATCAGCCACGCCTTCCATCTCGCCACCTCTGGCCGCCGCGGCCCCGTGGTTCTGGCATTACCCGAGGATATGCTGTCGGCCATGGTCGATGTCGCGGACCTGCCCGCCCCCGCCCCGCAACCCTTTGGGGTCAGCCGCGAACAGGTGCAGGCCGTGACCGATGCACTGGCACAGGCCCAGCGCCCCTTGGTGCTAGCGGGCGGCCCAAACTGGTCGGCAGACGCCGCGCAAAACCTTGAAACATTCGCGAAAAACTGGAACTTGCCTGTCGCCGTCTCCTTTCGCCGCCAAGACCGGATGAACAACGATCACCCCAATTTTGTCGGTGACTTGGGCGTGGGGATGAACCCGAAACTGGGCCAAATGCTCACCCAAACGGATCTTCTCTTGGTTCTCGGCGCGCGCCTTGGCGATACCACAACCAACGGGTACGAACTCCTGGACCCCACCCGCCCCGGCCCACGCATCCTACACATTCACCCCGACCCGTCCGAACTGGGCCGCGTTTTTCACCCCGCCCTCGCCATCCCCGCCCGCGCCGATCACATGCTGGAACGCCTTGCGCAAACCACAGGCACAGGCGCTTGGGCCGATTGGACCAAAACCGCCCGCGCCAATTACGACAGCTGGCAAAACCCGATTGCCACACCCGGTGCGATAAAATTGGAACAGGTCGTGACGTGGCTGTCCGCCAACTTGCCCCATGACAGCATCCTGACCAATGGCGCGGGCAATTATGCGGCATTTTTGCACCGCTATTACCGCTTTCGCCATTATGGCACCCAAGTTGCCCCCACATCCGGCTCCATGGGCTACGGCTTTCCGGCTGCTATTGCGGCAAGCCTGCAACACCCGGACAAAACTGTGGTCTGCATGGCAGGCGATGGTTGCTTTCAAATGACCTGTAATGAGGCGTCAACGGCCGTCCAACACGGCGCCAAACCCATCGTCATCGTCGCCAACAACGGCCGCTACGGCACCATCCGCATGCACCAAGAACGCCACTATCCCGGCCGCCCCTCGGGCACTGACCTTGCCAACCCCGATTTCGCCGCCCTCGCCCACGCCTACGGTGGCCACGGCGAAACCGTCACAGATCAGGCCGGTTTCCCCGCCGCCTTCGCGCGTGCCCAAGCGGCCAAGACGCTGGCAATCATCGAATTGAAACTGGACCCCGACATGCTAACCACAGGCCAATCTCTCAGCCAAATCAAAGCGGCCTCTAAACCCGCCTAACCTATTCATCTTGGTAAAAATACTTCGGGGGTCGCCAAGGTGCGCCATCGGTTCAAGCACCGCTGGCGACGGGGCAGCGCGCCCGCCCTTACCGCCCCGACAATTCCGCGCTGACGTTCACAACCCCAACCGACCCGCGCAACATCGCGCGGTAAATCACCAGCGATTCCACCACCCGCATCACATAGGTGCGGGTTTCCGAAAACGGGATCGTCTCTACCCAATCGACAATATCCACGCCCTCAACCCTAGGGTCGCCAAACTCGGTAATCCAGCGCCGTGGCCGCCCCGGTCCCGCATTATACCCCGACGCAATCAGCGCGATGGAGGTGCCAAACTCCTCCACCAACTGCGCCAAATATCCCGCCCCCAGCACCACATTATACGCCGGATCACGGGTCAAATCGCTTAAAACATAAGGTTTCCCCAGCTTAGCCGCCATCAACTCTGCCGTGCCCGGCATCACCTGCATCAACCCGCGCGCGCCCGCAGGGCTAACCACCACGGGGTTAAATTCACTTTCCCGCCGCGCGATGGACAGCGCCAGCGCCCGGCTTACCGCCAAACCATCGGGCACCATATCCACCACCGGGAAATAGGCGCGCGGCAAAATCACACCTCGCCCCGCCGCCTGCTTGCCAATCAGCACCGCGATATGCGGCTGCCCCAGCGCCAGCGCCGCATCGCCCAACTGGCGCAAACTCCGCGCATCCAGCCCTTCGGCCAAATGCAGCAGGAACCGCTTGGCCAGGTCCAAATCCCCCGCTGCCAACAATTGCGTCGCCGCCTCAAACACCGTCGATGTCGCAAACGCAGCCCCGCGCCAATCGCCGCCCTGCGCTGTGGAAATCAGCGCGCTGTCCAACGGCAGCCCCAATTTCTCGGCACTCAACAACCCGTAATAGGCGGTTTGATGCTGCGCGCCCGCCTCAAACGCCGCGCGGGCAGCGGCGAAATTGCCCAAGGCTTCCTCCGCCCGCCCTTCCCAATAATGCGCCCGCGACAGGCTGATGGGCGTGCTGACGCCTTGTTTCAAATGTTGGAAATGGGCCCGCGCTGTAGTCCCATCTTTCAGCTGGCGCAGCGCAATGAACCCCGCCAAAAACTCCAACTCGGCATAGTCTGCCCCTTCGGTCAAATGGTGCTGCGATGCCACGCGGTACGCATCGCGCGCACGCCCCGCCTTAACCAGCGCCCGCGCAATCCCCGCCCGCCTGTCCGCCCATTCGCCGGGCCGCCCAAGCGATGCCGCAGACGCCGACCGTTCAAACAGCAACTCAATCGCACCATCTTGCAAATCCGACCGCACGCGCCACAAAAACCGCTCATACGCCAGCCCCGGATCACCCGCCTGCGCCGCAGGCACCGCTGAAATCAGCGCATTCACCCCATCCGCTTTGTTGCGCAACGCAATCCGCGCGCGCGCCAGTGCTTGCCAACCAGCTGGCACCAAGGACAACATCCGCGCCGCCTCATCCTCACGCCCTTCCCACAGCAGCATGTCCAACCGCGCCACATGCGCCTCTTTCAAAACCGCACCTTGCAACGCGATCATCTGCGCTTGATCTGCGCTGGAAAACCGCAAATTGCCCCAGGCATTGCGCGCCACTTTGCCCGCCGCCTCTGTCTGCCCCAGCGCCAGATGTGCTTGCACCAAGGCCAAAGCGCCCGCAGCGGTCGATGGCCGATCCTTGGCAAAATAGGCGATCACGCGTTCGGGCTGTGATGTTCGCACCACCGCCACCTCACCCTTTTGGTGCAACAGCGCCATGCCCGGCCAATCCGACCGCCGCGTCAAAAACGCCTCGTAATCACCCAGCAACCCGTCGCCCGCACGCAGGCGCTGCCATTCCACAATATCAAGCGCCACCCCTCGCGGGGCCAAACTGCGCGCCTTGTCCCAATCGCGCGCACTGGATGCCGCCAGCGCCGCGCGCAACCCATCGGCATGGGCGGGTGCGGCCAGCACCAATGCCAACAAAAGGGCAAAAAGCAGCGCAAAGGATACGGCGAAGCGACGGCGGGGGGCATTTTGTGTGTTCATGCACCCTCCTTTGCCAGCCCTCCCGCGCCCTTGCAACTCACATCCCCGCCAGTCGGCAAATTCTCCCCACCGCACCCCGCTTGGCAAGCTGCAAACATGACGCTAGGAAGGCAACAAGACAGGGGCGATTCAACGCCTCCACCACAAAAAAGGATCAGCACCATGTTCAAAGGATCAATGCCCGCCTTGGTCACACCGTTCAAGGACGGCAAAGTGGACATCGCAGCCCTGAAAAAACTGGTGGATTGGCATGTGACCGAGGGCAGCCACGGCCTCGTCCCCGTTGGCACCACGGGCGAAAGCCCCACACTCAGCCACGCCGAACACGCCTTGGTGATTGACGAGGTGGTCAAAGCCGCTGCTGGCCGCATCCCCGTGATCGCAGGCGCAGGAAGCAACAACACCGCCGAAGGCATTGGGCTTATCCAACACGCCGAACGCGTTGGCGCATCGGCAGCACTGATTGTAACGCCCTATTACAACAAACCGACCCAAGCCGGGCTGATCGCGCATTTCACCGCGCTGCATGATTGCTGCAATCTGCCGATCATCATCTACAATATCCCCGGCCGTTCCGTCGTCGATATGTCGCCCGCCACCATGGGCGAACTGGCAAAATTGCCCCGCATTATCGGGGTAAAGGATGCCACAGGCGATCTGTCGCGCGTCCCCAAACAGCGCATCACCTGCGGCAAGGGTTTCGTGCAATTGTCGGGTGAGGATGCGACCGCTTTGGGCTTTAACGCGCACGGCGGTGTGGGCTGTATCTCTGTGACCGCCAATATCGCACCGCGTCTGTGCGCCCAGTTCCAAGAGGCGACACTGGCAGGCGATTACGCCAAAGCCCTTGAAATTCAAGACCGCCTGATGCCTTTGCACGATGCAATTTTCATCGAACCCGGCCTTGTCAGCGCCAAATACGGCCTGTCCGTTTTAGGCCTGTGCGCGCCCGATGTGCGCCTGCCTTTGGTCGGCCTAACCGACCATGCCAAGGCGAAAATGGACGCCGCCATGCGCTTTGCAGGCCTTATCAATTGATACCGTTCCCCGCCCGTCCCCTGGTCCGGCACCCGCCCGGACGGGGACCAAAACCACCGTCTTGGTGACCGACAATAAGGACGCGACAATGCACCTGAACGCCGATTTTGCCAAAGCGTGTGTCATTCGCCCCGCCGATCACACATGGACCAAATCCCCCGCCGCAGGCGTGGAACGCATGATGCTGGACCGCATCGGCGATGAAGTTGCGCGCGCCACCTCCCTCGTGCGCTTTGCCCCCAATTCCCATTTCGCCCCCCACAACCATGACGGGGGCGAAGAGTTTTTGGTGATGGACGGCGTGTTTTCCGACGATTCCGGCGACTACCCCGCAGGCAGCTATATCCGCAATCCCATCGGCACCCGCCATCAGCCTTTCACCCATCAAGGCTGCACGATTTTCGTCAAGCTCCACCAGTTCGACGCCGCCGATCAAACCCCGGTTCACATCAACACCAAAACCGCCGCTTTTCGTCCCGGCATGGTGGCGGGCCTGTCCGTCCTCCCCCTCCACTCCACTCTGAATGAAAACGTGGCAATGGTCCGCTGGGCCCCCGGCACCCGCTTTACCCCCCACGCCCACTGGGGCGGAGAGGAGATTTTCGTGGTCGAAGGCACGTTCCAAGACGAACACGGCGATTATCCCGCAGGCAGTTGGCTGCGCAGCCCTCATCAATCGCGCCATCAACCTTGGTCCAATGACGGCTGCCTGATCTATGTGAAAACCGGGCACCTTTACCCACACGCCGCGTAAAACCCCTGCACGGCGCAAACCCATCACGGCGAAAAGGCAACCCAATGACCCCCAACCTGCGCGGCAGCCTGTTGATGATCGCCGCAATGGCAGGTTTCGCAGTCGAAGATATGTTTTTAAAGACCGCTGCGCGCGCATTGCCCGTGGGCCAAATCCTAATGATTTTCGGCAGCGCAGGCATGATTTGCTTTGTCCTGCTGGCAAAGGCGCAAGGCGCGCGCCTGATCACCCCCGCACTCCTATCCCCCGCGATTTTGCTGCGCGCAGCGTCCGAGGTGGCGGGCCGTTTGTTCTATACCCTCGCGCTCGCGCTCACACCCCTGTCCTCTGCCTCTGCCATTTTGCAAGCGACCCCTTTGGTCGTGGTCGCAGGTGCCGCCCTTATTTTCAAAGAACGCGTGGGCTGGCGGCGCTGGTCGGCGATTGGCGTCGGCTTCATCGGCGTCCTTATTATCCTACGCCCCGGCCTTGATGGGTTCACACCGCTGTCCATCCTTGCGGTCCTTGGCATGCTCGGCTTTGCAGGCCGTGACCTTGCCACCCGCGCCGCCCCCAAAACCATTTCCAACCTCACGCTCGGTGTTTACGGCTTTGCCATGATGGTTCCCACGGGTGCTGCCCTTTTGGCATGGACCGGGGGCGCTGTTTGGCCCAGCCCCACCACCGCCGCCACATTGGCCGCCGCCACCCTGTTCGGCGTTGCGGGCTATTACGCGCTCACCGCCGCCATGCGCGTGGGTGAGGTGTCGCTGGTCACCCCCTTCCGCTATTCCCGCCTTTTGTTCGCCCTCATCCTCGGCGCGCTGGTCTTTGCCGAACGCCCCGATGCCGCCACCCTCATCGGCAGCGCGATCATCGTCGCCTCTGGCATCTATACCCTCTTGCGCGGGCGCCGCAGCAATCCGGCCTAACCCCATCTGGACAGTCGCCCCGCCAACCCTTATCTGGGGGGCATGGTAAAAATCAGCGACCCCAATTCTAAACTCATCGCCGAAAACCGCCGCGCGCGGTTCGATTTCGCGATCGAGGATGATATCGAGGCAGGCATCATGCTGCTGGGGTCCGAGGTGAAATCCCTGCGCAACGGCGGTTCCAACATCGCCGAAAGCTATGCGAGTGTAGAGGATGGCGGGCTGTGGCTGATCAACAGCTACATCGCCCCTTACCAGCAAGCCAAAACCTGGGGCCATGAAGAACGCCGCAAGCGCAAACTGTTGGTGTCACGCAAGGAACTCGCCCGCCTGTGGAACGCTACCGCCCGCGAAGGCATGACCATCGTACCGTTGAAAATGTATTTCAACGAACGCGGCATGGTAAAGCTGAAAATCGGCATCGCCAAAGGCAAGAAAAACGCTGACAAGCGGGAAACTTCCGCCAAACGTGACTGGGATCGCCAAAAAGCCCGGCTTTTGAAGCAAAACCGTTAATTTTCCCCGTTTTTCGCGGCCCCGCAGCGCTATCCACACCCCAACGGCACAAAACGTGCCCAAACATGGGGAGAATATTATGGAACTTATCATCAGCTTGATCGCAGGCGCATTGGGTGGCAACGCCGCAGGCGGCCTGTTGAAAAACCTCAGCCAAGGCCCGCTTTTGAACTCCATCCTTGGGGTCGTTGGCGGCGGTTTGGGCGGCCAAATTCTGGGCATGCTGGGCGCAGGCGGCATGGCGGCTGGCGGCGGTATGGATGTGGCGGGCATTATTGGCGCGCTGGCATCGGGCGGCGTTGGCGGCGGCGCGTTGATCGCGCTGGTCGGCACCGTACGCAAAATGCTAGGCAAATAAACGCGGGTCACACAACCCCAACCCACACACAAACGGCCCTTGCCCCCCGGCAGGGGCCGTTTTGCATGTTCGCGCCCTTGCCACACCGCCCCCATCCGCTATACCAAACCCTTGCAGATCAGGAGCCGACAATGACCCCCGCACCGCATGACGATCCCAAAACGCTTGTCTCCACCGAATGGCTGGCCCAACACCTCAAAGACCCCGATCTGCGCATTATTGATGCGTCTTGGCACATGCCCACAGCGGCCCGTGATGCGCGCGCCGAATATACCACCTGCCACATCCCCGGCGCGCGGTTTTTCGATATCGAAGACATCTCTGATCACCGCTCCGACCTGCCCCACATGGCCCCCCCGGTTGAAAAATTCATCAGCCGGATGCGCGCGATGGGTGTGGGCGATGGGCACCAAGTGGTGGTTTATGACAGCACGGGCCTGTTTTCCGCCGCCCGCGTGTGGTGGACGCTGCGCTTGATGGGCAAAACCGATGTCGCCGTGCTGGACGGTGGCCTGCCCAAATGGCTGGCCGAGGGGCGCGAAGTCGAGGATTTGCCCCCCATGGTCCGCGACCGCCACATCACCGTGCAGCGCCAATCCGGACTGGTCAAGGACGTGACCCAAGTGTCCGCCGCGTCCAAACTGGCGCAGGTCGAAATCATCGACGCCCGTGCGGCGGCAAGGTTCAAGGGCGAGGTGGCCGAACCACGCCCCGGTCTGCGCGCAGGCCATATCCCCAATTCAAAAAACCTGCCCTACACCGATTTGCTGGCAACTGACGGCACCCTAAAACAACCCGCGGCCCTGAAATCCGCGTTTGTGGCCGCTGGCATTGATCTGTCAAAACCCGCAATCACCACCTGCGGTTCGGGCGTCACGGCGGCCATTTTATCGCTGGGGCTGGAACGCATCGGCCACCGCGACCACGCGCTTTATGATGGCTCTTGGTCGGAATGGGGCATGTATGATGATCTGCCTATCGCCAAAGGCTGATTTAATTCAAAAAGGTTATCCCATGCTGAACGCCCTGCACCCACAACCCCAAGATAAAATCCTGCAACTGATCCAGATGTTCAAGGATGATCCGCGCACGGATAAAATCGACCTTGGGGTGGGGGTGTACAAGGATGCGACGGGCCTGACGCCCGTGATGCGCGCGGTCAAAGCCGCCGAAAAACAGCTGTGGGAAACCCAAGATACCAAAGCCTACACGGGCCTTGCGGGTGACCCCGCTTATGCCGCCGCCATGCAATCCATGCTGCTGGGCGATACCGTTCCCGCCGACCGTCTTTCCGCCATCGCCACCCCCGGCGGTACCGGGGCCATTCGCCAAGCGTTGGAGTTGATCAAACTCGCCAGCCCACAGGCCACCGTCTGGCTGTCCAACCCCACATGGCCCAACCACCCGTCCATCATCAAATATCTTGGTATGCCGATGGCCGAATACCGCTATTTCGACGACCAAACCCGCGGCGTCGATTTTGACGGCATGATGGCCGACTTGGCGGGCGTAAAACCGGGCGATGTGGTGCTGCTGCACGCTTGTTGCCATAACCCAACCGGGGCCAACCTAACCCTAAATCAATGGTCTGCCGTGGCAGACAACTTGGAAAAAACCGGAGCAATCCCGTTCATCGACATCGCCTACCAAGGATTCGGTGATGGCCTTGATGCCGATGCAGCAGGCATGCGCCTTCTCGCCGCCCGCCTGCCCGAACTTCTTATCGCCGCGTCATGCTCCAAAAACTTCGGTATCTACCGCGAACGCACGGGCATCCTGATCGCCGTGTCGCCCCGCGCCGATAAGCGCGCCGTGGTGCAGGGCAACCTCGCCTTTCTCAATCGCCAAAACTACAGCTTTCCGCCCGATCACGGCGCGCGGCTGGTCACGATGATTCTGAATGACCCCACCCTGCGCGCCGATTGGCAGGCCGAACTCGAATCCATCCGCCTGAACATGCTGACCCTGCGCGCGTCGCTGGCTGCCGAGCTGCGCCGCCTCACCAATTCTGATCGGTTTGATTTTCTGGGCCAGCATCGTGGCATGTTTTCGCGCCTTGGGGCCACGCCCGAACAGGTCGAAACCCTGCGCCGCGATCATGGGATTTACATGGTCAGCGACAGCCGCATGAACATCGCGGGCCTAAATGCCAAAACCGTGCCCATCCTTGCCGCTGCCATCATCGCCACGGGCATCTGAATGTTCGATGCAGTCATCTTCGACCTAGACGGCACGCTCTTGGATACCGAGGCGCTGACCCAAGCGGCGGGCATCAAGGCCTTTGCTGATTGCGGCGTCACCGTCGATCCCACCTTCCTGCACACCCTTATCGGGCGCGATGATAAAACAGGCGCGGGCATCATTCGCGCGCAGTTTCCCGATATGGATTTTGATGCATTTTCAATTGCTTGGACCTATCAAGTCACCACACATTACGCCGCAGGCATCCCCCTGAAACCCGGCACTCACGCCCTTCTCAGCGCGCTAAAACACCCCATCGCCCTCGCCACCTCCTCCAGCCGTGCGCAACTGGAATACAAGCTGTCTGTCACCGACATTGGGCCTTATTTCCAGCATTTCGTTACGGTGAACGATGTGCAAAACGCCAAACCCGCCCCCGATCCCTTCCTGCTGGCCGCCCGCCTTTTGGGCGTCGACCCCACCCGCTGCGTCGCGTTCGAAGACAGCGAGGCGGGCGCGCAATCGGCCCACAGCGCAGGCATGACCGTGGTGCAAATCCCCGACATCAACCCCGCCTCTGGCCGCTTTGCCCACCTTGTAGCACCCGACCTTTTAACTGGCGCACGCAAAATCGGCCTGCTGCCCTAGCGGCCTTGCGAATCCCCCGCACTCGTCCTATGTTAAGGGTGAGAGGTTGGCGCGGGCAGGTGCCTCGCCAACTTGGTCAGGTCCGGAAGGAAGCAGCCACAACGAGCCCCACTTGGGTCGATGTCCAGCCTCTCACCCCAACACGCGCGCGCGCCGCAAACGGGACGCACATCATTAAAACAGACAGCCCCACACTTCTAACCCTCGGCTGGGGTGATGATTTCGCCGACCAACTGACGGTGGATGACGCAGGCCATATCCCCGCACGCGTATCCCAAGTACACCGCGACCGCCTTGCCGTCCTCACCCCCGATGGCGCACGCGAGGTGGCGCTGCCCAACGGCCACCCTTCGGGCAGTTTTGCTGTGGGCGATTGGGTGCTGATTTCGGCCAGCCAATCGGTGATGCAACGCCGCCTTGATCGGCGCAGCCTGCTGCAACGCCGGGTTCATTCCCGCGCGGGCAGTCGCAATATCGGCGAATACCGCCTCATCGGTGCCAACATCGACACGCTGTTTATCACCACATCCTGCAACGCCGATTTCAACGTGGCACGGGTGGAACGCTACCTGACCCTCGCGCATGACGCAGGCGTTGAACCCGTGATTTTGCTCACCAAATCCGACATGGCCGACCACCCCGAAACATACCGCGATCAGGCCCAGGCGCTTGGCGCAAACCTTGCCGTGGTGCTGCTGGATGCCCACGCGCCCGATGTGCCCAACCGCCTTGCGCGGTGGACGGGCGCGGGCAAAACCGTGGCGCTGTCCGGCTCCTCTGGCGTGGGTAAAACCACGATCACCAACGCCCTAACAGGTATCGCCGCCGCCACCCAAGGGGTACGCGACGATGATCGCGGCCGCCACACCACAACCGCCCGCCACCTTTACGCCCTGCCCACGGGCGGCTGGTTGATCGACACACCCGGCATCCGCGGCCTTGGCGTATCGGACGCAGCATCGGGCATCGACGCCACATTTGTCGAAATAACATCCCTCGCCGGCACCTGCAAATTCCGCAACTGCCTGCACGAAGGGGAACCCGGCTGCGCCGTCCAAGCCGCGATCACAGCGGGTCAGATTGACCCCGACCGCCTGTCACGCTGGCGCAAACTGACTGAGGAGGATGCGGTCAACACCGCCACATCAGGCGCCGCGATGGGCAAAGGCTATGGCATTTCCAAACGGTCCAAAACCACCGCTTTGGCGAAACAAGACAAAGCCGCGAACAAGCACAAAAAACGCTAACGCCTCGCCTGTCTTAATCTCGCGCCTGCAACGCCCAATCCATTTGCGCCTCCGTCTCCACCGCGCAGGGCCGCACGGCCCGCAACCGCGCCAGCGCATCTGCCTCCCCCGCCTCCTCCATAAACCGCAGCGCAATCATCCCGGTGCGCCCGCAGCCGCCCCGGCAATGGATCACAACCCGCCCGCCAACCTTCAAAACCGCGTGCAAATCACCCGACAGCCCTGCCCAATCGCCCACAGGCACGCCGTAATCCGCAATCTCAAACCACCGCTGCGCAATCCCGGCCGCCACCAGCGCGCCTTCCAGATCGGGCGACAGGGCAACCGCCTCTGCCTGTTCCACCAGCGTCAAAACCAAATCGGTGCGCCACGCCTGCAACGCCGCCACATCGCCCGCCTGCGGCAGCGCACACAGGCCCAACACCCCGCGCCCCATTGCAATTTCTGCCAGTTCAAACGCCATTTCACCCCCCGCTTTGCGCCAACCCTACCCCTTCGGGTGGACGCGCGGCAAGCGAACGCATAGATTGCGGCAAGACGAATCCAAAGGAACCCTATGTCCGATACGCCCGCCCCCGTTTATCAGGTCCTCGCCCGGAAATATCGGCCCGAAACCTTTGCCGATTTGGTGGGGCAAACGGCCATGGTCCGCACCTTGAAAAACGCCTTTGCGGCCGACCGTATCGCCCAAGCGTTTATCATGACCGGCATCCGGGGCACCGGCAAAACCACCACCGCGCGCATCATCGCCAAGGGGCTGAACTGCATCGGCCCCGATGGCAAAGGCGGCCCCACGACCGAACCCTGCGGCGTCTGCGACCAGTGCAAATCCATCATGGAAGGGCGCCATGTCGACGTAATGGAAATGGACGCCGCATCCCGCACCGGTGTCGATGACATCCGCGAAATCATCGCATCCGTCGCCTACCGCGCCACATCGGCGCGCTATAAAATCTATATCATCGACGAAGTGCACATGCTGTCCAACAACGCCTTCAACGCCCTGTTGAAAACGCTGGAGGAGCCGCCGGCCCATGTGAAATTCATCTTTGCCACCACAGAAATTCGCAAGGTGCCCGTCACCGTTCTGTCGCGCTGCCAGCGTTTTGATTTGAAACGGATTGAGCCGGAGGTGATGATCGCCCTGCTGCAAAAAATCGCCGTTGGCGAAGGGGCGAGCATTTCCGACGACGCGCTGGCCCTGATCACCCGCGCCGCCGAAGGGTCCGCGCGCGATGCGACCAGTCTTTTGGACCAAGCGATCAGCCACGGCGCAGGCGAAACCACCGCCGATCAAGTGCGTGCGATGCTGGGGTTGGCCGACCGTGGCCGCGTGCTGGACCTGTTCGATATGGTCGTGCGCGGCGATGCGGCGGCGGCGCTGAATGAACTTGCGGGCCAATATGCGGATGGCGCGGACCCGATGGCTGTGCTGCGCGATCTGGCCGAGATTACGCATTGGCTGTCCGTCATCAAAATCACGCCCGAGGCAGCGGATGACCCGACCACCCCGCCGGATGAGCGTACGCGCGGCCTTGATATGGCGGGGCGTTTGCCGATGCGGGTATTGACGCGGATGTGGCAAATGCTGCTGAAAGCTTTGGAGGAGGTGGCGCTGGCCCCCAACGCGATCATGGCCGCCGAAATGGCCGTAATCCGCTTGACCCATGTGGCCGACCTGCCTGACCCAGAAAGCCTTATTCGCAAACTGCAAAATTCTGCGCCCACGCCGATGCCTGTATCTGGCGGTGCCCCTGCGGGCGGTGGTGGCGGCATGGTTCATGCGACCACGCGGCTGCAAGGCCCGGCGATGGGGCCGGTGTCCGGCCCCGTGATGCAGGGCGGGCAGGCCACGGCGCTGGCGCTGGCCCCTGGCGCGTTGGAAAGCTATGTGACGTTTCAGCATGTCGTCGACCTTATCCGCGAACGCCGCGACATGACCTTGTTGGTGGAGGTGGAAACCAACCTGCGGCTGGCGAAATATTCGCCAGGGCGGATTGAATTTGAACCCACGGACCGCGCCCCGCGCGACTTGGCGGCGCGGTTGGCGGGCAAATTGCAAGGCTGGACCGGGGCACGTTGGGCGGTGTCGGTGGTCAATACCGGTGGGGCCGCCACGATTGCCGAAGATCAGGACAAGGGCCGTGTTGCGGCTGAGGCGAAAGCGATGGAAAACCCGCTGGTGCAGGCTGTGTTTGCCGCCTTTCCGGGCGTGAAAATCAGCGCGCTGCGCCAGCCAGAGGTGGAGGCGGCGTTTGAGGCGCTGCCAGAAGTTGAAGATGAATGGGACCCGTTTGAGGAGGGCTGACGATGCTGAAAGGTTTGGGCGGGCTGGGCGATATGGCCAAGATGATGAAAGCCGCGCAGGAAATGCAGGGCAAAATGGCCGAGATGCAAGAGGGGCTGGACCAGATCGTAGTGATCGGAGAAAGCGGTGCGGGGTTGGTGAAAGCGCGGGCCACGGCCAAGGGTGATTTGACCGGGCTGGAAATTGACCCGTCGATCTTTGTCGCGTCTGAAAAAGAGGTGGTGGAGGATTTGATCCTTGCCGCGATCAAGGATGCGCAGGGCAAGGCGCGCGACCGGGCACAATCTGAAATGAGCAAGCTGACCGAAGGTCTGGGCCTGCCGCCCGGCATGAAACTGCCGTTCTGATTTATGGCGGATACCCCAAGGTTTTCCAGCGCCCCCAAAGTTTCTGGCCCGCGCGACATTGAACAGTTGATCGACCTGATGGCGCGGTTGCCGGGGCTGGGGCCACGGTCGGCGCGCCGTGCCGTGTTGATGCTGTTGAAAAAGCGGGGCGCGGTGATGGCCCCCTTGGCGCGCATCATGGCGGATGTGGCCGAAAATGCCCGCGATTGCCGCATTTGTGGCAATATCAGCGGGGCAGAGGTGTGTCAGATTTGCAGCGATGACAGGCGTGCCACTGGCGAGATTTGCGTGGTCGAGGATGTGGCCGATTTGTGGGCGATGGAACGGGGCCAAGCGTTCAAAGGGCGGTATCACATTCTGGGCGGCACCTTGTCGGCGTTGGATGCGATTGGGCCGGAGGAATTGCGGATTCCGGCGCTGGTGGCCCGCGTGGTGGATGAAGACGTGCGAGAGGTGATTTTGGCGCTGAATGCGACCGTGGATGGGCAAACCACGGCCCATTATATCGCTGAGGTTTTGGACACCACCGGGGTTTCGGTGACCAGTCTGGCCCAAGGGGTGCCGATTGGCGGCGAGTTGGATTATTTGGATGATGGGACGATCGGGGCGGCATTGCGCGCGCGCAGGCGGTTTTGATCGCGATAAAATCGCGCGCGATGCGCAGGACAACCTATTGACCTTAATAGGTTTTTGTTTTTCTGTTTACCAAATTTTAACGAATGGATCGCGATTTGGGCGCGATGTTCGCACCCTTTTGCCCGCCTGCGCGGCGGCGCAGTTGCACCCTTACACGCATGGCACGAAAAAAGGCCCGCAAACGGTGATTTTCTGGCATGGTAATTGCGCAAACTTACACTAGGGTAAATTGCCAAAGGTCGCCGTTGCGGATGGGTGGGGAAAAGTGGACCGGTATTCGCTAACCGAGTACTGGTGACGGGCGTAAGCCCCCCGGCCCATAGTCAAATTAGCCTTTGGCGGGCCATATGACACGCGGTTTGGAATGAAATGCATATTGTTTTCTTGAACGGCAACGAATTCAAAGGCAGCTGGCAGGATTTTATGCGCGCCTTGCGCCATCCGTTGTTCGTGGCGCTGATCCTTGGGATGACGGGCATCGTGTTTTTGCTGGGCCCGTATGACCATATTTTGCCGGACGCGGTGATCGCGCGGGTGTTGATCGTGGTGAGTTCGGTCTGCGTGTACATCGCCACCGCGGTTGCATGGGTCGCGCAGTCGCGCCGATGGGCATTCATGGCATTTTCATTCCCAACATTGCTGACGGCGGTGATGGTGACATCGCTGTGGGGCGTCAACATGAGCGTGGCAGCCGGGGGCCAAGCGATTGACGCGATGCAATGGGTGCAACTGATCGCGTTCAACATTGTTTTTTGCGTTGTTGGCGAACTGGTGCTGGCAAGCTTTTTGATCGAACGGATTGCGGCGGAAACGGGGATGAAGGCGCGCCCGATTCTGGCCTATGGCAGCGAGGAGGCCGCGAGGTTTGTGCCGCCCGCCGCAACTGAAATCGCAGCCAAAATTGCAACCGAAATCGCAGCCGAAATCGTACCAGAATGGGCGGATATTTTGGGCGAAAAGCTGGCGATTGACCATATTTGGCACATCAAAGCTGAGGAGCATTATGTGGCCGTTGGGCTGCGCTGCGGGCGGTCGGTGCTGCTGCGTGGGCGGCTGGCCGATGCGATTGCACAACTGCCGCCGGGCGCGGGGATGCAGGTGCATCGCAGCCATTGGGTGGCGGTGGCAGCACTGGCAAAGGTGTGGCGCGCGCGGGAAGGGTGGCGGCTGCGGTTGCAAACCGGGCATGAAGTGCCGATTGCGCGCAACCGAACGGTGCAAGCCCGCGATTGGGCAACGGCGGTTTTGCAGGGCAAATAACGGCGGGAAGGCGCAAAAAAAAGCCCCCTGCACGCGCGGTGCAAGGGGCGATAAAGCGGATGCGTGCCGGGTTATTTGGACCGGCGCGGGGCCTTGCCGTCGTCTTCGTCTTCATCCTCATCATCTTCGTCTGCGTCGGGCAGATTGAAGAAGCTGTCGGCATCGGAATAATCGGCTGATTTCTCCTCCGGCTCGGACAGGGTGAAGTTTTCAAGGCCTGCGATGGAAGATGGCATTTTCGGTTCATCCGGCATGGCCAGCGACTGCTCGGTGCTGACCAGCTTGCGGCGTTCATCATCCGACATCACACCGCCCGCTGCGGCCTTTTTACGCACGGCGATTTGCACGGCGGCGTCAAGTTCGGTCTGTTTGCACAGGCCAAGGGCGACCGGATCAATCGGGGTGATGTTGTTGATGTTCCAATGCGTGCGTTCGCGAATCGCCAAAATGGTGGGTTTCGTTGTGCCAACCAGCTTGCTGACTTGACCATCGGTCAATTCCGGGTGGAATTTCACCAGCCACAAGATGGACGCAGGGCGATCTTGACGTTTGGACAAGGGCGTATAGCGCGGGCCACGGCGTTTCTCCTCGCCCACCGCGGACGCGATGAATTTAAGGCGCAGGCGGTAGGCAGGATCGGCCTGCCCTTTTTCAATTTCGCCCGGTTCCAACTGGTTGTTGCCAACGGGATCAAAGCCTTTGACGCCGGTTGCGACGTCGCCATCCGCAATGCCCTGCACCTCCAGCTCGTGCAGACCACAAAAGTCTGCGACCTGTTTGAAGGTCAGGGTCGTGTTGTCCACCAGCCAGACGGCGGTTGCTTTGGACATCAGTGGCTTGTTCATCGCAACACTCCTTTACAAATCCCTTCCATGCCGGGAAAACGGTTGCGGGCCGAGGCACCGCGTCGTGTTCGTTTTCGGGGAAGTCACGGTGCGTATAATCGCCCCAGAGGGCAGAGGAAAGAGAAAATGCGTGTATTTGCAGTGGTGATCGGGTTTGTGATGGCTTTTTCGGGGGCCGTGGCGCGGGCAGAGGGCGAAAAAGCGGGAGAATTTGACTATTATGTGATGGCGTTAAGCTGGTCATCGAACTGGTGCGCGCTGGAAGGCGATGCGCGGGGCGAGGACCAATGCCTGCCCGGCAAGGGGTTGACGTTCACGTTGCACGGGCTGTGGCCGCAATACGAATTGGGCTGGCCGGATTTTTGCCGCACCACGGCGCGGGACCCGTCGCGCGCGCAATCGGCCGGGATGGAGGATATTATGGGCAGCGCGGGGCTGGCCTGGTATCAATGGAAAAAGCATGGGCGCTGCACGGGGTTGGCGGCGGATGCGTATTTTGCAACATCGCGCAAAGCGTTTGCGAAGGTTAAGCAGCCAGAGATTTTTGCCAAGATTAGCAATACGTTGGAGGTGCCTGCGGCTGTGGTGGAGGAGGCGTTTTTGGCCGCCAATCCGGCGTTGACGCGCGACATGATCACGGTGACGTGCCGGGCGGGGATGATCCAAGAGGTGCGGCTGTGCCTGACCAAAGATTTGGAGCCACGGGTGTGTGGAGCCGACACGGTGCGCGATTGTACGATGCAGGATGCGGTTTTGGGGGCTGTGCGATAAGGGGCCTATCAAACTGGCCGCCCGTGTGTGACGCGGGCGGCGCAGAGGTATTTAAGCCAAGGCGAATTGGGGATTAATCCGCGACCTTGAGGACGATCTTGCCGATATGGCCCGGGGTTTCGATCCGCCAATGGGCGGCGGGGGCCTGATCCAGCGGGTATTCGCTGTCCATCACGGGTTTGAACGCGCCGCGGGCGATCATGGGCCAAACGTGTTGTTCGACGGCCGCTGCGATGCGCGCCTTTGCCAGATCGGATTGCGGGCGCAGGGTGGAGCCGGTGAGGGTGAGGCGGCGGATCATAATCTCGGCGAAATTCAGTTCCATTTTCGCGCCGGTGAGGAAGGCGATTTGCACAAGCCGGCCATCATCGGCAAGGCTTTGGATGTTGCGGGGCAGGTATTTGCCGCCGACCATGTCAAGGATAAGGTCGGCGCCGCCTGCGGATTTCATCATCTCCACATAATCATCGGTGGTGTAGTCGATGGCTTGTTCGGCACCCAGTTCCTTGCAAACATTGACCTTTTTATCCGACCCGGCGGTGGCGAAAACGCGGGCGCCAAGAGCGTGGGCGATTTGGATGGCGGTGGTGCCGATGCCGGAGGTGCCGCCGTGGACAAGGAATTTCTCCCCCGCCTTGAGCCGCCCGCGCATCACGATGTTGGACCAGACGGTGAAGCAGGTTTCGGGCAAACAGGCCGCTTGGTCCATTGGCATGCCGGGGGGCACTGGCAGCGCGTGGTCGGCGGCGGTCAGGGCATATTCGGCGTAACCTCCGCCCGGCAGCAGCGCGCAAACCGCATCGCCCACAGCCCAGCGCGTGACGCCCGGACCCACAGCGGCGACATAGCCCGAACATTCCAGCCCCGGCAGCGGCGATGCGTTGGCGGGTGGGTTGTAACTGCCCGCGCGTTGCAGCGCGTCAGGGCGGTTCACGCCCGCATAGGCAACCCGGATGAGGATTTGGCCATGCAGCGGCACGGGTACTGGCACCGAGCAAGGGTGCAGCACATCGGGGGGGCCGGGTTGTGTAATCTCAATCGCGAGCATGGCATCGGGTACGGACATGGCGGCTTCTTTCTGTTTGGGCGGTTAGCGGCGGGTGCGGCCCGGCAAATCATCTGGCCGTTTTGGCATCTTTACCTTTTCCATCCAGTTAACCACCCCTTGAATTGGCCCCGAAAGTGGGCCGTTTTGCAGGAAATTTGCCACGGGGTTATCGCGCAGGGCGGATTTGGCCTTTTCGATCTGCATCACGTTGGCGATGCGGCGGTCCAAAAACTCCCATGTGTTGCTGTGGTTTTGGCTGTCATCTCCCAGCCAGAACAGCACGGTCGCGGCGTAGACGCCCGACAGGGTGGCGCGTTTGGTGTACCAATTCACATCGGTGCTGGTGTCGCCCAACGCGCGCCAAATCGCATCGGCGGTGCCCCAAATGGCCTTTGCCCCCTCGCCCGCGTTTTGCGGCAGGGCGAACAGGGTGGTGCCCCGGCGCACCAGTTCTTTATCCCCCACCAATTCCAACCGGGTGCGAATGGCAAAGGCCACGCGGTCGGAATAACGGTAAGTGCCGAGGTTGGCGGTGGCCAAGCGGTCGGTCATCGCATCATCGCCCGCGTGGTGAAAGGCCAGCGCAAGGTCGATGCCGCCGCGCGGGAACAGCGCGCGGGCCAGACCATCCGCCACGCCCGAATCAGTGATCGCCGCGCGAAAAGTGGTTTCGGTCCACCCATCAAAGGCGACATGCGGCAATGCTGCCTGCAAAATGGCCTGTTTTGTGGCATCGGTTCCGGTGGATTGGGTTTCATTAGTCATCATCGGTCCCCTTTGGTCGCTATGGTAGACAAGCCTACCCCCCTTTGATATAGGGCGAATTGCCTGCACATCCGTGCAAATTTAACTTAGAAAGGTGGTGAAAACCACATGCAGGTCAGCGTCCGCGACAATAACGTCGAACAAGCCCTTCGGGCCTTGAAGAAAAAGCTCCAGCGCGAAGGCGTGTTCCGCGAAATGAAACTTAAACAGCATTTCGAGAAACCGTCTGTCAAAAAAGCCCGTGAGCAAGCTGAAGCCATTCGACGTGCGCGCAAACTCGCGCGTAAGAAGCTCCAGCGCGAAGGCGGAATGTAAATTCCCTTTTCGACGCGTGTACACTGGGCAAGGTAACTTGCCGGTCTAAAATCACCCCCTTGCGCAAGCCGGGGGGTTTTTCTTTGCCGCCATTGTTTTGGGGTGCTATTTGTGCAAAACCGCACGCCGATAGTCCCAAACAAAGGCCGCCCCTGAAATGTCCGCAAGCATGATGTCCACCGTGATTAAGCCCATTCATCGCGAAGGGTGGCGGTTTATTCCGATTTTTGCGGCTGTGACCGTGGTTTTGTTTATCATTTGGCAACCACTGGGCTGGATTGGGCTGGGCCTGACCATTTGGTGTTATTACTTTTTCCGCGACCCAAAGCGGGTGACGCCCACGCGCGAAGGGTTGATTATTAGCCCCGCCGATGGCGTGATTTCGTTGTTGGAACCCGCCGTGCCGCCCACCGAATTGGGACTGGGGCCAGAGCCGATGATGCGGGTATCGGTGTTTATGAACGTGTTTAACTGCCATGTGAACCGCCTGCCGATTGAAGGGCAGATCACGAAAATCGCGTATCGCCCCGGCAAGTTCCTGAACGCATCGCTGGACAAGGCAAGCGTGGACAATGAGCGCAACGCGCTGGTGGTGCGGATGAATGATGGGCGCGATTTGGCCGTGGTGCAGATCGCAGGTTTGGTGGCGCGCCGCATTGTGTGCGAGGTGCCCGAGGGCGCGCGCCTGCAAACCGGCGAACGGTTTGGCATGATCCGCTTTGGGTCGCGGCTGGATGTGTACCTGCCCGAAGGGGTGGAGCCGTTGGTCTGTCTGGGCCAAACCATGGTCGCGGGCGAGACGGTTTTGGCCGATATTCATGCGGTTGAGACACCGCGCCTGGGCCGCGAGAGATGAGCGTGGAGCCGCAAAAAAAGCGTGACAGCCTGTCGTTGATCCTGATGTTGCCCAATATGGTGACGATTTTGGGGTTATGTGCGGGGCTGACATCCATCCGGTTTGTGCTGGTGGGGCGTTACGATATTGCGGCGGCGTTGATTATTTTTGCAGCCCTGATTGATGGGTTGGACGGATTGCTGGCGCGGCGGTTGAACGCGGCCAGCGATATTGGCGGCGAGTTGGACAGCCTGTCGGATTTTCTGTGTTTTGGCGTGGCACCCGGCATTTTGGTGTTTCAATTTGCGTTAAGCCGCGATTTCACGACCGGCTGGATGTTCGTGCTGATCTATGTTTGCTGTGCCTGTTTGCGGCTGGCGCGGTTCAACGTGTCGCGCGATGACCCTGCCCCCACGGGCAAGCCGCATTTTGTGGGCGTGCCTGCGCCTGCGGGGGCGATGTTGGCGCTGTTGCCGCTGTTTTTGACCCAGCAAGGCGCGATTGATGCGCGCGATTACCCCGAGGTGTTTGGGATTTGGATTGTGATTGTGGCGTGGCTGATGGTCAGCAAAGTGCCCACAATTTCGTCCAAGGCAATCCGGGTGCCGCGCGAATGGCAGTTGGTGGTGTTGCTGGCGGGCGCAGTCGTTGTGGGCCTGATGGTAACGCGGTTTTGGCTGCTGCTGGTGATTTTGGATTTGGCCTATGCTGCGGTGACGGTGGTGGCCGTGGTGCGGCATTTCCGGGCGCGGCGCGCGGGTTGATCAGCGGACCCCTTGCGCGGTAGGGTTTACCGAACAAGGGAGGTGTCTATGATTATCGGCTGTCCAAAGGAAATCAAACCGCAAGAGTTTCGGGTGGGCCTGACGCCGGGGGCCGCCCTTGAGGCGGTAAAGCATGGCCACCAAGTGATGGTGCAAACCGGGGCCGGAATTGGTGCCGGGTTTGAGGATGCCGATTATCTGGCGGCCGGCGCACAAATTCTGGGCACCGCCGAGGAGGTTTTTGCTAACGCGGAGATGATCGTCAAGGTCAAGGAGCCCCAAGCGGCGGAGCGCGCGCGGTTGCGCAAAGGCCAAGTTTTGTTTACCTATCTGCACCTTGCGCCCGACCGTGCGCAGACCACGGATTTGCTGGCATCAGGTGTCACCGCGATTGCCTATGAAACCGTGACGGATGCGCGGGGCGGCTTGCCGTTGCTGGCGCCCATGTCCGAGGTGGCGGGCCGGTTGGCGCCGCAGGTGGGAGCGTGGACGCTGCAAAAGGCCAATGGTGGGCGGGGGATTTTGCTGGGCGGTGTGCCCGGTGTGCTGCCCGGCAATGTCGTGGTGATTGGCGGCGGCGTGGTGGGCACGGCGGCGGCACGCGTGGCGATTGGGATGGGGGCCAATGTGACGGTGCTGGACCGCTCGCTGGCGCGCCTAAGCTGGCTGGATGATCTGTGGCAGGGGCGGTTGATCACGCAATACGCATCGGCGGCGGCCACGGCGGAGTCGATAAAAACCGCCGATATGGTGATTGGCGCGGTGTTGGTGCCGGGGGCTGCAGCGCCCAAATTGATCAGCCGGGCGCAGTTGGCAACCATGCGGCCGGGTGCGGTGCTGGTCGATGTGGCGATTGACCAAGGCGGGTGTTTTGAGACGTCACGCGCCACCACCCACCAAGACCCGATTTATGAGGTGGAGGGCATCATGCATTATTGCGTGGCGAATATGCCGGGGGCCGTGGCGCGCACATCGACGCTGGCCTTGGGCAATGCGACCATGCCGTTTATGCTGGCGCTGGCGAATAAGGGCTGGAAACAGGCCTGCGCCGATGATGCGCATTTGCTGGCGGGGCTGAACACGCATGCGGGCCATCTGACCTATGCGGCAGTGGGGGCGGCGTTGGATTTGCCGTCCATCACGGGCGCGCAGGCGTTGGCGCAGTAACAAAAAGGCCCCCGGTTTGGGGGCCAATCATCGCTTGCCCATGTGGCAGGCTTATTTCTTTAGCGCGGCCAAAATTTCGGCCAACAGTTCGGTTTCGGTTGGCCCGGCGGGGGTTTCGGGGGCTGCAGCCTCCTCCTTGGCGGACGCGTCTTTCAAACGGTTCACCCCTTTGACCAACATAAACACCACAAAGGCGATGATCACAAAGTTGATGCAAGCCGTGATGAATGCCCCATAAGCAAACACCGCCGCCCCGGATTCGCGCGCGGTCTCAAGGCCAACACCTTGTACAACAGTCCCGCTGAGGACCACATACATATTGGCAAAATCAACGCCGCCCAGCACCAAACCAACAAGCGGATTGATCAGATCGGCAACAAGTGAGCTGACGATGGCCGTAAACGCCGCCCCGATGATAATCCCCACAGCAAGGTCCATAACATTGCCCTTGGCGATGAAATCCTTGAATTCTTTGATCATTTTTGGTTCCTTTGGTTTTTTGGGATCAGTACGGCCAATGCCCAGTGTTCACATACGCACACCTTGGCGCGCATAATGCCCGAAATCCAAGGGTTAATCAGGGGGGAAAAGCCCCCTATACTGGGCAAAATCCATAAAAGGACATCTGACATGCTTCCCTTCCAAAACCATCCTATCCAAACCCGCTGGCCCGCCAAATCGCCGCAGCTGTTGCAACTCTATTCCCTGCCCACCCCCAACGGCGTCAAAGTGTCGATCGCGCTGGAGGAGATGGGCATCGCATACGAGCCGCATCTGGTGGATTTCGCGACCAACGATCAAATGACACCAGAATTTTTGGCCTTGAACCCCAACAACAAAATCCCCGCGATCATTGACCCGAACGGGGCAAACGGCCCGGTTGCGCTGTTTGAAAGCGGTGCGATCTTGATTTATCTGGCGGAAAAATCGGGGCAATTGCTGCCGGATGCCAACCGGTACGAGGTGCTGCAATGGCTGATGTTTCAAATGGGCGGGCTTGGTCCGATGTTCGGGCAATTGGGCTATTTCCACCATTTCGCGGGCAAAGAGATTGACGATCCCCGCCCCAAAGAACGCTACCGTGCGGAAGCCGCGCGGCTGCTGATGGTGCTGGACGGCGCATTGGCGGGGCGCGATTGGATTGCGGGCGACTATTCCATCGCCGATATCGCGATTGGCCCGTGGCTGCGCACCCTGCGCGATTTCTACAAAGCGGGCGATATTGCAGGCTGGCAAGATTTGAAAAACGTGCCAGCCTATCTGGACCGTTTTCTAGCCCGCCCTGCGGTGCAAAAGGGGCTGACCATCCCGGCCCGCCCTGCTTAAACCGCGTGCCGCGAAAACCGCCCCCTGATTTCATCTTGGTCCAAATACCTCTCCACCCTTTGCCACGCGGGCGGGGGTGGGTCAGGGGCGCGGGGCGGCCGCCCGGCGCAAACGGTCGTTGATCGCGCGGCCAAGGCCCACTTCGGGCACCGGCGCAAACGCGATGCCGCCCGCGCCCGCCAGATCATCGGCCTGTCGCAAGATGTGAAACAGGTTCGCCGCCGCCTGCACCAAATCGCCCGTTAGTGACAGCGACAGCGCGGCACCGGCGCAATCGCCAAACCCCACCCATACTTCGCCAGCGCGCGGTACGGCGACACCCAACCGCACCCCCGCGACAGGCGCGTAATGTGAGGCGAGTTGCCCCGGCGCGCTGGGTTTCATCGCATCCCCGTCCGCATCCCCCCCTGCGGGCAGGGCCATGCCCAAAGCGGCCTCCAACGCCTCGGCCGGCACACCGCCGGGGCGCAGCAGTACGGGGTCGCCGACCAGCCCCAAAATCGTGCTTTCTACACCCACGCCGCAGGGGCCTGCATCCAGTACCGCGTCGATGCGCCCCGAAAGCCCCGCCAAAACATGGTCCGCGCGGGTGGGTGACACGCGCCCTGACGGGTTGGCAGATGGGGCGGCCAGTGGCCCGCCAAACGCGCGCAGCAGCGCCAGCGCCACTGGATGCGCGGGCACGCGGATTGCCACACTGTCCAGCCCCGCCGTGACCAGTGGCGACAGCCCTGCATCTGCGCGCAAAGGCAACACCAGCGTCAAGGGACCGGGCCAAAACGCGCGGGCAATCGCCAATGCTTGGTCAGAAAAATGCGCATAGGCGCGCGCGCTGTCCAGATCGGGCACATGCACGATCAGCGGATTGAACTGCGGCCGCCCTTTGGCCGCAAATATCCGCGCCACCGCCACATCATCCCGCGCATCGCCGCCAAGGCCATACACCGTTTCGGTGGCAAACCCCACCAGCCCGCCTGCGCGCAGAACCGCCGCCGCCGCCGCGATTCCCCCCGATGTTGCATCAAAATTTTGGGTTTTCATCGACATTGTGACGCAGCGTTGACCTTGAAGGGGCGGGGGGCGGAGTTAAACCTTGAACCAATGCCCCGACATACTTGGGCAGCGGTGTTTTGCCAAGTCTGCCTCGCCTGCCCTGAAATGGAGAATGTGATGCCTTACCGCGCCCCCCTGACCGAATATCGGTTCTTGCTGGATCATGTTGTGGGGTTCGACCAAGTGGCGGCCATGCCGTTGTTTGCCGATGCCACCCCCGACACGGTTGGCGCGGTGTTGGGGGAGGCGGCGAAAATGTGCGAAGGCGTGCTTGCCCCCTTGCAGCGCGTGGGCGACCAGCACCCGGCGCGGTTGGAAAATGGGGGGGTGCGCACGCCGCCCGGCTTTGCCGATGGATACCGCGCGATTGTGGATGGGGGCTGGGTGTCAATCTGCGCCAGCCCGGAATTTGGCGGCATGGGCTTGCCAATGGCGCTGACATCGGCGGTGAATGAGATGATAGGCTCGGCCTGTCTGTCGTTACAGTTGAACCCTTTGATGACCCAAGGCCAGATTGAGGCGTTGGACCATCACGCATCGGACGCGATCAAGGCGCTGTATATCCCCAAGCTGATTTCGGGCGAATGGTGCGGCACGATGAACCTGACCGAGGCGCAGGCGGGGTCTGACGTCGGCGCGCTGCGCACCAAGGCCGAGGATAATGGCGACGGGACCTATGCGGTTTCGGGGCAGAAAATCTATATCAGCTGGGGGGATAATGATTTTACCAGCAATGTGTGCCATTTGGTCCTGGCGCGTTTGCCGGGTGGCGGGCCGGGGACCAAGGGCATCAGCCTGTTTATGGTGCCGAAATTCATCCCCGATGCGCAGGGCAATGCGGGCCTGCGCAACACGCTGTCGGTGGTCAGTTTGGAACATAAGATGGGCCTGCACGGCAGCCCCACCGCCGTTATGCAATATGACCGCGCCACAGGCTGGCTGATTGGTGAGGCGCACAAGGGCATGGCGGCGATGTTCACCATGATGAACAACGCGCGGTTGGGGGTTGGCGTGCAGGGCGTCTCCGCCGCCGAAGGAGCGTATCAACACGCGCTGGCCTATGCGATGGGACGCAAGCAGGGGCAAACGCCGATGCCCGGCAATGACGCCATCACGGGCCACGCCGATGTGCGCCGGATGCTGGCCACGATGAAGGCCGAGGTGTTTTCGGCGCGTGCGCTGGCGCTGGCCTGTGCGGTGGCGATTGATATGGCGCGCGCCACCGATGCGCCCGAATGGCACGCCCGCGCGGCATTGTTGGTGCCAATCAACAAGGCATTTGGCACGGATACCGGCATCGCCGTGGCCGATATGAGCATCCAAGTGCATGGCGGCATGGGATTTATTGAAGAAGCGGGGGCCGCCCAATACTTGCGCGATGTGCGCGTGACAGCGATTTATGAAGGCACCAATGGCATCCAAGCGATGGACCTTGTGGGTCGCAAGATGATGGATAACGGCGAGGCGGCGTTCCGCCTGATCGAAGAAATCCAAACCAACGCCCATGGCGTGCGCGCGCAATACCCCAACATGGCGACCGCCGTGTGGAACGCCGCCGAAAGTTTGCGTGAGGCGACCGAAGGTTTGGTGGCCCAAAATATGAACGACCGTTTTGCGGGGGCTGTGGCGTATCAGCGGGCCTTTGGCCGTATCCTTGGCAGCCATTACCATCTGTGCGCCGCCATGGCGGAATTGGGGGCCGCAGGGGTCGATGGCCCCCGCACAGCCCTTGCCCGCGTGGCGATCAAACGGTTGTTGCCCGAACATGCAGCACTGCTGGCGCAAGTGCGGGAAGGGGCTGCGGGCCTTTATGCGCTGTCGGATGCGGACCTGTTGGCGTGACCGACACCAAAACAGGCATCCGATACCCGTTTGACACCCCACCGGCCGAAGGTGAGGCAACCGAGGTGGCCCCCGGCGTTTTATGGATGCGCCTGCCGCTGCCCATGGCGTTGGACCATGTGAATGTCTTTGCGCTGGATGATGGTGACGCGTGGACCATCATCGACACCGGGTTTGACAGCAAACGGGGCCGCGCGATTTGGGGGCGGTTGCTGGCGGGGCCGTTGGCGGGCAAACCCGTGGCCCGCGTTGTGGTCACGCATCACCACCCCGACCACATCGGCCTTGCCGGCTGGTTTCAGGCGCAAGGCGCGGAGTTGTTGACCACCCGCACCGCATGGCTGTATGCGCGGATGCTGACCTTGGATGAACAGGCCCTGCCGCTGCCGCAGCAAATCGCGTTTTGGCGCGCAGCGGGGATGCCAGACGACATGCTGGCGGCGCGTGCCACCCAACGCCCCTTCAACTTTGCCGATGTGGTGGCCCCCCTGCCCCTTGGGTTCACCCGGTTGAACGAGGGGCAAGTGGTCACGCTGGGGCAGCGGCGCTGGCGGGTGCATATGGGCAACGGCCACGCGCCCGAACATGCCACGTTTTGGTCGCTGGATGATAACCTGATCCTTGGCGGTGACCAATTGCTGCCGTCGATTTCGGCCAATATCGGGGTGTATCCAACCGAACCGGACGCGGACCCGCTGGGCGAATGGTTGACCAGCTGTGCGGCTTTTGCCCCCATGGCGCGCGCCGACCATCTGGTGCTGCCGGGGCATAAACTGCCTTTTACCGGGCTACCGCTGCGCTTGCACCAAATGGCCGAAAACCACCACGGTGCCTTGGCGCGGCTGCGCGCGCACCTGTCCACCCCCCGCACCGCCGCCGATTGTTTTATGCCGGTTTTCAAACGCGAAATTTTGGGCGATGCGTATGGTTTGGCACTGGTCGAGGCGGTGGCGCATTTGAACCACCTGTTGCATCAAGGCGCGGTTTGCCGGACCATGCAGGACGGTGTTTGGCTGTGGAAGGCACAGAATGGGGAGGGCAACAGATGGATGAGATTATGACCGCAGCCGAGGCGATGGAGGCATCCGCGATGCCCTGCGCCCGCGTGGTGCATTGCGACGATGGTACGGCACCCACCCCCGAACAACTGCCCCTGCCCGCGGCACTGGCGAAAAAGCCCGTTGGCGACAAAGGCCAAGCGGAATGGGCGTATGAACGGCTGGTGCTGTACCTGAAAAACTTTGAGGACCAGCTGGACAAGAATCATGAAATTGCGATGGGATTCGCAGGCGGCACCGCAGGCGTGTTGCGCATCGAAGGGGTCGGGTATTTCAACCCCGACATCGTCACCTTTTATGGCGCGGATGAGGCGGGGACCAAAATGCAGTTGATCCAGCACGTCACCCAACTGAATGTGGTGTTGCGCGCCGTGACAAAAGCCACCCCCGAGGCCGAACCCCCGCGGCGCATCGGCTTTCGCCTTGTTCAAGATTTGGACGAGGCGGCCAAAATCACAACCGCCGATGCGTCCAAATAGCATCGCTTGCCCCCGTGACAGGGCGGCGATATTCGGCTATGGGCAATGAAACGACTTGAACAAAGGGAGATATCCGATGGCCGAACATAAGCATGGCAGCATGGACACCAAAGAGCAGGAAAAAACCTTTGATGGGTTCATCCGTTTGGTGACTTGGGGCAGCGTTATTTCCATTGGCGTGTTGATTTTCATGGCATTGGCCAACGGTTAAACCACCGCTACCAGATTTTCGGCGCGGATCAGCTGCGCCCAAGGGATACCTATGCGCCGCATTCTTGTAAGTTTGATCGCCGTGTTGTTTGTTGCTGCCTGTGGCGCTGCGGAACCCAAATGGGCCCCCGATGCCGATGTGGCGCAGGCTCGTTATGTGCATGATGGCCCCAAATCCATCACGCTGTTCACCGTTTTGACCACGGAAAACGGGTCGGGCGCGCATGCGGGGTTGTTGATCAACGGTTCGCAGCGCGTGATATTTGACCCGGCGGGCACATGGCACCACCCGCGCCTGCCCGAACGCAACGATGTGCATTTCGGGATGCGGCCTTTGATGGTGGATTTCTACATCGACTATCACGCGCGCGAAACCTATGATGTGATTGAACAAACCGTCACCGTATCCCCTGCGGTGGCCGAGGCGGCGCTGCGGGCGGTTATGGCCTATGGTGCGGTGCCAAAGGCGCAATGCACGTTGGCGATATCGTCGGTTTTGCGCGATTTGCCGGGATTTGAAAGCATCCGCACCACATGGTATCCGAAAAATCTGATGGATGCGTTTGGCGCCTTGCCGGGGGTGAAAACCCGCAAAATCACCGACACTGACACCAATGACAACCACGGCGTTTTGATGGTGCAAGCGGGTGATCCGCGGCTGCAATGACCGCGCGCATTCACCACGGCCTGCCCGACACGCTGCGCGATGCCGCCGCGGTTTTATATTGGGAGGCGTTTGGCGCAAAGCTGGGCCGCGTGATGGGCCCCACCCCAAAGGCGCTGGCGTTTTTGGCCCAGACATTGCGCAGCAATCATGCCGTTGTGGCGATTTCCCCTGCGGGGGAATTGCTGGGCATCGCCGGGTTCAAATCCTATCACGGGTCGTTTGCGGGGGGCGATTGGGCCGATCTGCGCGCGGTTTACGGGGTGCCGGGTGCGGCGTGGCGCGCGGCTGCGCTGTCGCTGTTGGAGCGCGATGTGGAAAATGAACGGTTTTTGATGGATGGGATTTGCGTGTCGGCGCAAGCGCGCGGCCAAGGCGTGGGCACCTTATTGCTGAACGCGATCTGCGCAGAGGCGCGGGCGCGCCATTACCGCGCTGTGCGGCTGGATGTGATCGACACCAACCCCCGGGCGCGCGCGCTGTACGCCCGCATGGGATTTGTGGAGGGCAAAACCGACCGGATGGGGGTGTTGCGCCATATCTTTGGGTTTGAGGCGGCGACGACGATGATCAAGACGCTGTAAGGGTTGCACGCAACGCTTTAATCAAACGTGCCTGTAACGCGGCCCAGCAGCATAAATGCGCGGGCAGTGCGGGTTTCGGCCAGATCGGCCAGTTCGGCGTCGGTCGCGTTTTTCTCAAATTCCGCGAAAGTTTTGTCGAAACTGCGCAGGAAATGATGCGCGGCGTCGCGAAACACCGGATCTTCGCGCATGCGAGAGGCGGACAATGCAAGGCTGGACCGATCGCGAATCCCCCCCAAGCCCGCAATTTCACGCCCGCGTTCGCCGCTGGCAAAACGGCGCCACACTTCGGGGCGGCAGCGTTCGGGTTTCAGGTCATCCATATAGATGCCTTCTTGGCTTAGCAGGGTCAGCACATCTTGGGCGGCGCGAATAAGGCGCGATGTTTGACGATCTTCCAGTGCAAGGCGCAGGGCGCGAAAACCTGCTTTATCTTCGGGGTTTTCGGGGAAATGCAGCGCGCGCACAAAATCGCCCACCGACAACGGCGCGCGCAGATCATCGGCCGGAGTGCCCAACGCAAACGATGGTTCGGCGTCACTGACGCGTTTCACGGGCAATGCCAGCGCCGCCTTACGGTCCGCCGATGGCACGGTCAGCGCGGTATCGCGGCGCGAGGTGAACATGGCCAGCGCGGTTTCGGTTTTGCGCTGCGCCGCTGCAATTTCATCCAACTTTTTTTCAACTGACGGCTGGCTGCCACCTTGTTGGCCCAAAACATACGCATGGCGCATGGCATCGACGGCAACTTGCAAATGCTGCGCCTCATCGCGCAGGGCGCGGATGGTGCGGGCGGTGGACACGATACCCCAGATCAGCGCCAGCGGCATGAACACCACCAACAGCAGCATTAAAAACGACAAAGGCCCGGTCAAAACCGCGCCGGGCGACAAGATCAATTGCACCGCAATCGCGATCACCCAAACCACGGCCAGCGCCAAAGCAACCATTTCCGACACCCCAAGGGCGTTGGCGTCTGGCGCAGGGGCCTGTTTTGGCTTGGATCGGTCGATCATCCGTCTGTCTCGTCCATTTTGGCGTTAGGCGTTAGCTGTATTTGATGGACAGCACTTCGTAACTGCGCCGTCCGCCGGGGGTGTTCACCTCGACCGTGTCGCCTTCGTCTTTGCCGATCAGCGCGCGTGCCAGCGGAGATTTTAGGTTCAACAGGCCGCGTTCCAAATCCGCCTCCGGTTCCCCCACGATTTGGAACTTACGTTCTTCATTCGTGTCTTCATCCACCAAGGTCACATGCGCGCCAAATTTGACGGTGCCGGAGAATTTGGAATAATCAATGACATCGGCCAGCGACAAAATCGCCTCCAGCTCCTTCACGCGGCCTTCGATAAAGCTCTGTTTTTCGCGGGCGGCGTGGTATTCGGCGTTTTCCGACAAATCGCCATGTTCGCGCGCCTCCGCAATCGCGCGGATCACGGCGGGACGTTCCACCGATTTCAACTGCCTCAATTCGGTGTCCAGTTCGGTGAAACCACCGCGTGTCATCGGAATTTTTTCCATGGGCCTACACATAAAAGTAAAAGCCACAGTCCTTTCGGGCCATGACCTTGGTTAGGGTTGCTGCGTTTCACCCAACAGCAGCGCGCGCCCAATTGCAAGCGGAATGGGATGCCATGCGCGGCGCATTGTCGCGTGGGGGGCCGCGTGCGCGCTGTGCTACACAACGTAGGGGCTGAAAACCGCGCAAAAACCCCCTATATTTCATCGGTAAAGATTGAATTGGCGCGCAGCCTGCGCTAGCCAGCTTTCAATGGTTTTGCCCGTGCCCCGCACGCGCCACAATGATGCAAAGGACACCCGATGGCCCAGATTGAACGCGAAACGATGGACTATGACGTGGTGATCGTGGGCGCGGGGCCTGCGGGCCTGTCGGCGGCGATCCGGTTGAAACAACTGGACGCCGATCTGTCGGTCGTGGTGCTGGAAAAAGGGTCCGAGGTGGGGGCGCATATCCTGTCGGGCGCGGTGCTGGACCCGAGCGGTTTAGACGCCCTGCTGCCCGATTGGCGCGCGATGGGCAGCCCGATCAAGACCGAGGTGGTGGCGGATGAATTTTTCATGCTGGGCGAAGGCGGCAAAATCCGCATCCCCAACTTTCCCATGCCCCCGTTGATGAGCAATCATGGCAATTACATCGTGTCGATGGCCAATGTCTGCCGCTGGATGGCCGAAATTGCCGAAGGGTTGGGCGTGGAGGTGTTCCCCGGCATGTCCTGTTCGGCGCTGGTGTATGGGGGTGACGGGTCCGTAAAGGGCGTTGTGGCGGGCGAAATGGGGCTGGCCGCGGATGGCACGCCGGGCCCAAACTATGAGCCGGGCATGGAGCTGCACGGCAAATATGTGTTCCTTGGCGAAGGGGTGCGCGGGTCGCTGGCCAAAGAGGTGATCGCGAAATACGACCTGGCCGCAGGCCACGAGCCGCAAAAATACGGCCTTGGCATGAAGGAAATTTGGGAAATTGACCCCGCAAAGCATCGCCTTGGCACGGTGACGCATACGATGGGTTGGCCGCTGGGCAGCAATGCGGGTGGCGGGTCGTTTATCTATCATATTGAAGGCAATCAGGTTTATGTCGGGTTTGTGGTTCATTTGAACTATCAAAACCCGCATCTGTACCCCTACATGGAATTTCAGCGCTTCAAACATCACCCGATGGTCGCGGAGTTGTTGCGCGGCGGCAAGCGCGTGGCTTACGGCGCGCGCGCGATTTCCGAAGGTGGTTATCAGTCGATGCCCAAAATGGTGGCCCCCGGTGTGGCGATGCTGGGCTGTTCGGTGGGCATGGTCAACGTGCCGCGCATCAAGGGCAACCACAACGCCATGCTGTCGGGCAAGGCCGCAGCCGAGGCGGCGTTTGCCGCGATTCGTGCGGGGCGCGCAGGCGATGAATTGGCGGCCTATGAGGCGGATGTGCGCACCGGCGCGATTGGGCAAGATTTGAAAAAGGTGCGCAACGTCAAACCCTTGTGGTCCAAATTTGGGCTGGTGGCATCCTTGATGGGTGGGGGCCTTGATATGTGGACCAACACGCTGGGGTTTTCGCTGTTTGGCACGCTGAAACATGGCAAAACCGATGCGGCGGCCACCGGAAAGGCCAAGGATTTTGCACCCATCACCTATCCCCGCCCCGATGGTGTGCTGTCGTTTGACCGCCTGACCAACGTGGCGTTTTCATTCACCAACCATGAGGAAAGCCAGCCCGCGCATTTGCACCTGAAGGATGCCAGCATCCCGATCATGGTCAACTTGCCCGAATACGCCGAGCCCGCGCAACGCTATTGCCCGGCGGGGGTGTATGAGGTGGTATCTGAGGCAGGCAAAGACCCGCGTTTCGTGATCAACTTTCAAAACTGCGTGCATTGCAAAACCTGCGACATCAAGGACCCCAGCCAGAACATCAACTGGACCACGCCGCAGGGGGGTGACGGCCCGAATTATCCCAATATGTAGGCCCGCTTGGGCAAGGATCGTCGCGCAAGCAGTGACAATCGCGCGAGGGGCGGCAGTTTGCCCCCGCGCCGCATTGCCACGGCCCGCACAGCACCCTAAGTTCGCGACATGCCAATGGGAGGCCATTTGATGAAGTTTCGCCCCGTTCTTGCCGCCACGCTGCTGGCCCTTTGGGCGCAGCCCATGGTTTTACAGGCCGAAACAACCGCCACAACGCCCGCCGAAACGCTGGACATCGAAACACTCGATTCGGGCGCTTATTTGGCCGCGCGGGTGGCTGGCGCGGATAATGATTACCGCGAGGCGGCGCATTGGTTCACCCGCGCGTTGCTGGCCGACCCCGACAACCTGTGGCTGATGGATGGGGCGATCGCCGCGCATCTGGGCGCGGGCAATTTTGACGCGGCGACTGCGATTGCCCAACGCCTAAAGGCCAAGGGCGCAAAATCGCAAAGCGCCGAAATGCTGGCGATTGCGGACCTTGTGAAACGCGAAAATTTCGACGTGCTGCGGGCGTTGCCACCCGCGGATAAAACGGGGGCGTTGCTGCTGGACGGTTTGGTGCAGGCCTGGGCGGAACTGGGCGCTGGCAAAATGTCGGATGCGCAGGCCGCCTTTGACAGCTTGACAAAAACCGAAGGGTTGCAGGTGTTTGGCCTGTTTCACAAAGCGCTGGCGCTGGCATCGGCAGGCGATTTTGAAGGGGCCGAAGAAATTTTGTCGGGTGAGGCGGGCGCGGCGATCACCAGCATGCGGCGCGGCACCTTGGCCCATATCCAAATCCTAAGCCAGTTGGAGCGCAACCCAGACGCGCTGGCCCTGCTGGACACGGCGTTTTTGGGCGATACTGACCCCGCCCTGACCGCCCTGCGCGCGCGTTTAACCGCAGGCGAACCCCTGCCGTTTGATGTGGTGCGCAACGCCACTGACGGCTTTGCCGAGGTGTTTTTCACCCTTGCGCTGGCCCTGAACGGCGAGGCGGATGATGCCTTTACCCTGCAATATACCCGCATCGCCACCGCCTTGCGCCCTGACCATGCCGAGGCGCAATTGCTGACGGGCGCGTTGCTGGAAAACCAAAAACAGTTCGATCTGGCGTCCGAAGCCTATGCAAAAGTGCCGCCCACCGATGCCGGGTTTTTTGCCGCCGAAATTGGCCGCGCGCGGGCGTTGAACGGCGCGGACAAGCTGGAGGAATCGCTGGGCGTACTGAACGCGCTGTTGCGCACCGACCCCACGCTGTTGCCCGTGCAACTGGCGCTTGGCGACACGTTGCGCGGCGCGGAACGCTGGCCCGAGGCGTCTGCCGCCTATGACGCCGCCGTGGCCCTGATCCCGCAGCCCCCCACGGCCAATTTTTGGTCGGTCTATTACAGCCGCGCCATCACTTTGGAACGCCAAAAGCTATGGGAGCGTGCAGAGGCTGATTTTCGCCAAGCCCTTGTTCTTGCCCCCGATCAGCCGCAGGTTTTGAACTACCTTGGCTACAGCTTTTTGGAACGCGGTGAGAATTTTGTCGAAGCGTTGGACATGATCGAACGCGCGGTCAAACAGCGCCCCGACAGCGGTTATATCATCGACAGTCTGGCTTGGGGGTATTTCCTTGCGGGGCGGTATGCCGAGGCGGTGGAGCCGATGGAACGCGCATCGGTGCTGGAACCCGTGGACCCGGTGGTGACCGACCATTTGGGCGATGTGTATTGGGCCGTGGGCCGCAAACGCGAGGCGAATTTCCAATGGCGCCGCGCCCTGTCGTTTGAGCCGGAGGAGGAGTTGGCAATCCGCATCCGCCGCAAGCTGGAGATTGGGCTGGACGCCGTGCTGGATGCCGAAGGCGCGCGGTCGCTGGCGGATGTGGCGGCAGATCACGCGAATGATAAATGAATTCGGCTATGCCAAGGTCAATCTGACGCTGCATGTGACGGGCCAGCGGCCCGACGGTTATCACCTGTTGGACAGTTTGGTGGTGTTTGCGGGCATTGGTGACAGACTTTACGCCGCGCGGTCGGGGGTGTCATCGCTGACCGTTGAAGGGCCGTTTGGCGCAGATATTCCCACCGATATGGGCAACCTTGTGCTGCGCGCGGCGGCGCTGTTTTCGCCGCATCAAGGGGTCGCGTTCACGTTGCAAAAAAACCTGCCGCCCGCGTCTGGCATTGGCGGCGGGTCCGCCGATGCGGCGGCGGCCATTCGTGCGATTTTGAGGATGCTGGCAGATGAAAACGACGCCACCGCGACCGATGATATTTTTGCGGGGCTGGACCGAGACGCCGTGCTGCGCCTTGGGGCCGATGTGCCCGTGTGCCTATATTCCCGCCCCGCCCGGATGCAGGGGATTGGTGATAATGTGGCGCAAGTGGCCTGCCCGGAGTTTTGGATAACGCTGGTCAATCCGCGAGTGGCGGTGCCAACACCCCAAGTGTTCGCGGGCCTTGCCAGCAAAACCAACGCGCCCATGCCCGATTTGCCCGTTTGGCCCGATGCGGCGGCGCTGGCCGATTGGCTGCACAGCCAGCGCAATGATCTGGAAGCGCCCGCGCTGCACATCGCCCCGGTGATTGCCGATGTGCTGCGCGCCTTGCGCGCCCAACCCGGCACGCTGATTGCCCGGATGTCGGGGTCTGGGGCGACCTGTTTCGCGCTGGCCGCGGATGAGGCCACAGCAAAGGCCACCGCCACCGCCATCCAAGCCGCCCACCCCGGCTGGTGGGCCGCCGCGGGCCGGGTGTTCCCCAGTTAGCTGATGCGTTCCACCACATAATCGGCCAAATCTGCCAGCATATCGCGCAATTCATGCGCGGGCAGCGTGCCAATCGCCGTGCGCGCCTTGGCGGCCCAAGCCAGCGCATCTTGGCGCGCCGCCTCCATCGCGCCGTGCCGCGCCATGATCGCCATGGCCTGTGCCAAATCACCGTCCTGCTGGTCGCCCTTGGCGATGGTGCGGGTCCAAAACGCGCGCTCGGTCGCATCTGCCTGCGCCACGGCTTTGATCACCGGCAGGGTCAATTTACGTTCACGAAAATCATCGCCGGGGTTCTTGCCAATCGCCGCTACCGTGCCGCCGTAATCCAGCAAATCGTCGACAATTTGAAACGCCACCCCCAGCGCATCGCCATAATCAAACAGCGCGCGCACATGGCGCTCATCCGCGCCCGCAATCACGCCGCCCACTTCGGTCGCCGCCGAAAACAGCGCCGCCGTTTTGCCGCGCACCACTTGCAAATACACACCTTCGGTCGTGGCCAAATCCTGTGCGGCGGTCAGTTGCAACACCTCGCCTTCGGCAATGGTGGCGGATGCGTTGGCCAAAATATCCAAAACCCGCAGCGACCCGGTTTCCACCATCAACTGAAAGCTGCGCGAAAACAGATAATCGCCCACCAGAACGGAGGTTTTGTTATCCCACAACAAATTCGCCGTGGGCCGCCCCCGCCTGCGCGCGCTTTCATCCACCACATCATCATGCAGCAAGGTCGCAGTGTGGATAAATTCCACCGTTGCCGCCAAATGCACATGGAACGGCCCATCATACCCGCACATCCGTGCCGCAGCCAGCGTCAGCAAGGGGCGCAACCGCTTGCCCCCAGCCTCCACCAAATGCGCGGTGACTTCGGGGATGCGGGGCGCATGTTCAGACGCCATGCGCGTGCGGATCAAGCCATTGACCAAATCCATATCCTGCGCCAGCCATGCGGCCAGCCGATCTTGTGGTTTTGCAGCTTGGTCCATCATTTTTTCGCCCCTATAGGTCACACTTATATCACCGACCTCGACAGACAAGCGCCTAACGATTATGCCAAAGGGATGAAAGAGCTTTTGCGCACCACTGACCCGACGATCATCCCCTGGGCCACTGCCATTTTGCAAGGCGAAGGCATAGAGGTGTTTGAATTTGACGTGCATATGAGCGTGCTGGACGGGTCAATGGGCATTTTGCCGCGCCGCCTGATGGTGGGGGATCGCGATTTGTTCATGGCGCTGGCGGTGCTGAAGGATAACAATATCCCCACAGGTCAATGATCGGGCCAATAGCAAAGGACGCCTATGTTCCCAGATGACGCGCTGACGGATGATGCGTTTTTGGGCGGGCAGTTGCACCTGTGGCAACCGCGAACAGGGTATCGCGCCGCAACGGACCCGGTTTTGCTGGCGGCCTGTTGCCCGGCGGGGACAAGCCAATCGGTGCTGGATTTGGGCTGCGGGGTGGGGGCGGCGGCGCTGTGTTTGGGCGTGCGGGTGCCGGGGCTGGTGCTGTCTGGGCTGGAATTGCAACCCGATTACGCCGCATTGGCCCTGCGCAATGCGGCGCGCGCGGGGTTGGCGCTGAAGGTGGTTGAAGGGTCCATTCTGGATATGCCGCCTGCGCTGCGCCGAGATTTTGACCATGTCATCACCAATCCGCCTTACCGCCCGCCCGTGGGCACACCCGCGCGCGATGCGGGGCGCAATCTGGCGCTGCGCGAACAGGTCACGCTGGCGGATTGGATAGGGCTGGCGTGCCGCCGCGTGGCACAATCGGGCTGGCTGACGATGATTTTGCGCGCCGACCGGATGGGTGATGCGCTGGCCGCCCTTGGCCCCAGCATGGGGTCGGTTTCGGTGCTGCCCTTTGCGCCGCGCGCGGGCCGGGATGCGGGGCGCGTGGTGATCCGCGCGCGCAAAGGCGGGCGGGGGGCGCTGCGCCTGCTGGCGCCATTCGTGCTGCATGACGGGGGCGCCCACCCCGGCGATCACGACCACCACACCCCCGCCGCCCGCGCGGTGTTTCGAGGTGGCGCGGGTTTAGATGCGCTGTTTAACTGAATTGTCGGCAATCCTTGGCCGATCCATTCCGGTTTTTGGTGACTTTGGGTTTAAGATATGTTGCACTGATGGAACGGACACCGTTTTACAGGAGGATACGAATGACAATTGCTTCGCACCTGCAGGAACTCCGCCGCAAGCACGAAAGCCTTTCAACCATCGTTGAACAAACACAGCGCAGCCCGGGCGCCGACCAGCTGAAAGTTGCTGAACTGAAAAAGAAAAAGCTGAAGCTGAAGGAAGAAATTACGCGTCTGGCGCAATAACCGGACGCGCGGCACTAGCCTTGGCCGCCAGTGCCGCACCCGCCGTAATCAGCACCGTTGCCACGGCCAAAGTGACCGTGGGCTGTGCAACACCCGCTGCAACCAAAACTAGCGTGGACAACAACGGCGCGGCATAGGAGGCGACACCCAGCAATTGGATGTCGCCTTTTTTCATCCCAATATCCCAAGTGAAAAACGCAGCCCCCACAGGGCCTATGCCCAGCGCCGCGATCGACAGCCAACCCACCGGGGACGCAGGCCATGACGTTTGTTCAAACGCCAGATGCGCGGCGAGTGACAGCGCAGCGGTGGCAAGGCAAAACACCGTCACCGATTCTGTCGGCACCGCGCCAAACCGGCGCGAGAGGACCGAATAGCTGGACCACGTCAGCGCGCACAGGAACGCCAGTACCAAGGCCAGCGGATTGGTGCTGTTGCCCGCACCCGCGCTGACCACAATCAACCCCGCGCCGCACAGCGCAACCACGGCCCCGATGATATGCCCCCGGCGCAGCGTTTCGCCCGGCAACAGGCCCGACAAAAGCACAATAAACAGCGGCCACAGATAGGCGATCAGGCCGGTCGCCGCACTTGGGCCAATGCGAAAGGCGGTGAAATAGAGGAAGTGATAGCCAAAAAGCCCAAGCGTGCCAAAGGCATAGACCCGCCAAGGGACCGTGCGCAGCACGCGCAGCCCGGCCCCCCGCGCGGTCCAGGCCAGCCCAATGATGCCGCCAATCGCAAAACACAGCGTCGACAGCAAAAACGGTGGGACCGGGGCCGAACCGATGGTCAAAACCGCCAGCAGCGCCCACATCATGACGGCGCTGAACCCAATGGCCGTGGCTTTGCTGCGCGTCATGTCCGGGGCCTTGCCATAGGGGAAAACCAGATAGGTATTTAAGCCAAGTCGAATCGGCAAGGCATGAAAAAGGGGCCAGCACAGCGGCGGCCCCTTTTGTGAGTTTTAGCAAGCTTAGACGAAATATTGACCGCCGTTTGCGGTGATCGTGGCGCCGGTGATAAAGCCCGCATCCTCGGCGGCCAAGAACACCACGCAGCGCGCGATTTCCTCCGGCTCGCCCAAACGGCCCACGGGGATTTGTGGAATGATGCGTTCGTTCAGCACTTTTTCATCAATCGCGCGCACCATTTCGGTGCCAATATAACCGGGGCAAATCGCGTTCACGGTGATGCCTGCCCGCGCGCCTTCTTGCGCCAATGCTTTGGTCATGCCCAGATCGCCGGCTTTGGCGGCGGAATAATTGGCCTGCCCTGCTTGCCCTTTTTGCCCGTTGATCGAGGAGATGTTGATCACTCGGCCAAATTTGCGGTCGCGCATCCCGCCCCAGATCGGATGGGTCATGTTGAACACGCCCGAAAGGTTCGTGTCGATCACCTCTTTCCACATTTGCGGCGTCATTTTGTGGAACATCGCATCGCGCGTGATGCCTGCGTTGTTGACCAAAACCGCGACCGGGCCCAAATCCGCCTCCACTTGCGCGACACCTGCGGCGCAGGCGTCATAATCGGCAACCGACCATTTATAGGTTTTAATCCCGGTTTCGGCGGTGAATTTCTCGGCCGCTTCATCATTGCCCGCATAGTTGGCGGCGACGGTGTAGCCGGCGTTTTTCAAAGCGATGGAAATGGCAGCGCCAATGCCGCGCGCCCCCCCGGTAACAAGTGCAACTTTCGACATATGATCCCCTCCACGAGATTGGTTTGAAATAGTATTATCCATAATGGAAGATGGGCGCAACATTGTTGCGCCCATAATTTTCAATCATTGATGCGGCTTAGGCCCCACTTACGGACGCTCAAGGCACATGGCCACGCCCATACCGCCGCCGATGCACAAGGTTGCAAGGCCCTTTTTCGCATCGCGGCGCTTCATTTCAAACAACAACGTGTTCAAAATCCGCGCACCCGAGGCACCGATCGGGTGGCCAATCGCAATCGCACCGCCGTTCACGTTGACCACATCAGGGTTCCAGCCCATTTCCTTGTTCACTGCGCAGGCTTGGGCAGCGAACGCTTCATTCGCCTCCACCAAATCCAGATCGGCGGCGGACCAGCCAGCCTTGGCCAGTGCTTTGCGGCTGGCATGAATTGGGCCGACGCCCATGATCGCCGGGTCAAGGCCCGCTGTGGAATAGGACGCGATTCGCGCCAGCACGGTCAGCCCGCGCTTTGCCGCCTCCGCCTCAGACATCAGCAGCACTGCCGCCGCGCCATCGTTCAAGCCCGATGCGTTGGCCGCCGTTACAGACCCATCTTTGGTGAACGCGGGGCGCAGTTTTTGCATCGCTTCCATCGTGGCGCCGTGGCGAATGTATTCATCGGCATCAACCACGGTGTCGCCTTTGCGGCCCTTGATGGTGAAACCCATAATCTCATCGACAAAACGCCCGGCCTTTTGCGCGGCTTCGGCCTTGTTCTGGCTGGCCACAGCAAAGGTGTCTTGCATGTCGCGGGTAATTTCCCATTTTGTCGCGACGTTTTCGGCGGTTTGGCCCATGTGATAGCCGTTGAACGCATCCCACAACCCGTCTTTGATCATGCTGTCGATGAAGGCCATATCACCCATTTTATGGCCAGCCCGCAAATGTGCCACATGGGGCGACATCGACATATTCTCTTGGCCGCCGGCAACCACAATCGCCGCATCGCCCAGTTGCACATGCTGCGCGCCCAGCGCCACCGCCCGCAGGCCCGAACCGCAGACTTGGTTCAGCGACCACGCGCTGCTTTCTTGGGCCAAACCGGCCAGAATATGCGCTTGGCGGGCTGGGTTTTGGCCCTGCCCCGCAGTCAGAACCTGACCCAAGATGGTTTCTTCGACCTCTGCCTTGTCGATGCCTGCGCGCGCCACCACTTCGGCGATCACAGCCGCGCCCAGCTCATGCGCGGGGGTACCTGCAAAAGCGCCCATAAAGCTGCCCACCGCTGTGCGTGCGGCCGAAACGATTACAACATTGGTCATATCTGGTCCTCTCCCTGTGGCAAAACCGGGCGAGGGTGCCCCCGCCACTCTCCCTCAGGGCTAAGCGCAAACCTGCATGAAAGCAAGGTTTTCACGCCACAAACAAAGGGTTGATCGACAGGGCAAGCGTTATATCAACCAGATTTTTTGCCGCGCACCTCCATCCACTCAGGGCGGACGGTGGGGGCACCGAACAGATACCCCTGCATGCAGTCAATGCCCGCCGCCTGCAACCATTGGGCGTCTTGTACGGTTTCCACCGACTCCGCCACCGTCATCATGTTGAAATGCTGCCCAATCGACATCAACGCCCGCGTCAACGCTTGATTGTCACCATCCCGAGACACGTTGCGGATGAACTGCCCATCAATCTTGACCACGTCAAAAAAGAAATCGCGGAAATACCGGAACGATGTTTGCCCCGCGCCAAAATCATCCAGCGCAAATGATACGCCTAACCCCTGCAATTCATCCATAAACGCGATCACCAGTTCCGGGATCATCATGGCCGAGGATTCGGTAACTTCCAAAATCAACCGCTCACCAATCGTTTGATCGGCCGACAGCCCTTTGCGCAAAATCCGCATCCAGCGGGGATAACCGACCGACCGCGCCGACATATTCACCGACAGCCGGATATTTCGATGCCGCGCCAACGTGGTCAACCCGATATCCAGCGCCAAACAGTCAATCTGGCGTCCCAGTTCATCCCCTTCCACCCCGTCGATAAAATCGCGCGCGGGGATAACGCGGCCCGTGGGGTCGACAACCCGCATCAACCCTTCGTAAAACGCAATGCGCGACGGGTCCGACCCCAGCACAACAGGTTGAAACGCCAGCCGCATCCGTTTTTCATGGATCGCATGGCGCACCATTGCCATGGTTTCACCATCCCGCGCCGAAATAACCGCCGCCAAAGGACTTTCATCGCCCGGTTGTCGGTCAATCCGTGAGAGTAGTGCCATGTTCGCCCCCGTACCGTTCAGGGAATCCCCCCGCAGATGCGTTCACAATGCCGCCACAACAGTAAACAGGTGGTAAAATTTCGCGCTTTGTTCTAATTTTAGGGAAAAGTTCCAACCCACAGAAAGTGCCTTTATGACCGCCTGCACATGGCTCGGCACCGACCCGCAATATCTGGATTATCACGACACCGAATGGGGCGTGCCGGAATGGGACAGCCGCGCGTTGTGGGAAAAACTAATTCTTGATGGCTTTCAGGCGGGCCTGTCGTGGATCACCATTCTGCGCAAACGCGACGCGTTTCGCGAGTCTTTTCAAGGGTTTCACCCCGAAATTATCGCCACTTGGGGCGAACAGGATGTGCAGCGTTTGCTGGCCAACCCCGGCATCGTGCGGCATCGGGGCAAGATTGAAGGTGCGATAAAATCTGCCCGCGCCTATCTGATTATCAACCAAACCACCGGGTTTTCCAATTGGCTGTGGGCCTATGTGGACGGCGCGCCGCTGCAAACCAACCGCCCCAGCATGGCCGATGTGCCGGGCTTCACGCCGCTGTCGACGCAAATTTCCAAGGATCTGAAAAAGGCGGGGTTCACCTTTTGCGGCCCCACCATCGTTTATGCGTTCATGCAGGCGACAGGCATGGTGAACGACCATATGGTCGGCTGCCCCTGCCACGCGGCTGTGGCGGCGCTGGGGCCGCGTGCGACAGGTTGATATAGAAAGGGTTATGATGATCGAGGGTTTGCACCACATTCAATTGGCCATGCCATTTGGCGGGGAACAGCGGGCACGCGCCTTTTATATCAATATCCTGGGCTTTACGGAGGTGGAAAAACCCACCGCTTTGCAAGGGCGCGGCGGCGTCTGGTTTGCAGCGGCGGATGTGCAGCTACATCTGGGTGTCGAAACGCCGTTTACCGCCGCCAAAAAGGCACACCCCGCGTTTCGGGTGGCGTCGCTGGATAACACCATCCTACACTTGCAGGCGCAGGGCATCGCCCACCGCTGGGATGTCGATCTGCCCGCAATCTGCAGAATTTATATTGATGATCCTTTTGGAAACCGCATCGAACTGCTGGAAATGACCTGACACCGGCCCAAAACCGGGGCTTTGGGCACCCCCGTCATTCCGCCAGCAACGCCGCAAACATCGCCAGCGCGTCTTGGCTGTCCCATTCCGCGTCGCCGATCAGCCGCGCCACCTCGCGCCCCTCGGGGTCCAAGATCACGGTCAAGGGCAGGCCAAACACCCCCATTTGCCGCGCCAACTGCGACTTGGGGTCCAGCAGCACGGGCAAGTTCGCCACGCCAATTTCCTCAAAAAATCGGGTGATCGCGGGGGGCGGGTTGCGGCCTGTGGCCACGGTCACCACGTCCACATCGCCCATCGCGGCCAACCTATCCAGCCCCGGCATTTCCTTACGGCAGGGCGCGCACCATGTGGCCCAGAAATTCAGCACCACCCAGCGGCCGTGATACCCCGAAAACGGGCGGTCCACCCCGTCCATATCTTGCAACACCATGTCGGGCAGCGTCACCGCATCGGCAAACACCAGCTTGCGCATATCGCCCGCCAGCACCGCTTGCGCCGCCACCACATCGGCCTGCACCGGGTTTGCACCAAGCACCAAGCCGGTATACAGAACGAACAACAGATTTCGCAGCATGATCTCTCCTTACAGGCAGGCCCCCATGACCCAAACATCCAAACCCGGCGCAAACACCATGTGGGGCGGTCGCTTTGACGGCGGCCCCGATGCGATCATGCAGGCCATCAACGCCTCCATCGGGTTTGACCGCCGCTTGGCCGCCCAAGATATTGCAGGGTCACGCGCGCATGCCGCCATGTTAGCCGACACCGGTATCCTAACCGTTGCGGACGCCGATGCCATCCAAAAAGGCCTGCTCACGGTGTTGTCAGAAATCGAGGCCGGGAATTTCAATTTCCGCGTTGATCTGGAAGATATCCACATGAACGTGGAATCCCGGTTGAAAGAGATTATCGGCGAACCCGCAGGCCGCCTGCACACCGGGCGCAGTCGCAATGACCAAGTCGCGGTCGATTTCCGCCTGTGGGTGCGCGATCAATGCGATGCAGCCATCACGGGGTTGGAGGCGTTGATGCGTGCCTTCCTGTCGCAAGCCGAACAGGGGGCCGATTGGGTGATGCCCGGCTTTACCCACCTGCAAACCGCGCAACCCGTGACATGGGGCCACCATATGATGGCTTACGTTGAAATGTTCGCCCGCGACCGGTCCCGCTTTATCGACGCCCGCAAACGGATGAACGAATGTCCTTTGGGGGCCGCCGCTCTTGCTGGCACATCCTTCCCCATCGACCGCCACGCCACGGCAGCCGCTTTGGGCTTTGACCGCCCCACCGCCAACAGCCTTGATTCGGTATCGGACCGCGATTTCGCGCTGGAATTTTTGGGGGCTGCGTCGATCACCGCCATGCACCTAAGTCGGTTTGCCGAAGAACTCGTGATCTGGTCCTCCGCCCAATTTCGGTTCGTGCGCTTGTCGGACAAATGGACCACGGGCAGCTCTATCATGCCGCAAAAGAAAAACCCCGATGCGGCGGAACTGCTGCGCTCCAAACTCGGGCGTATCCTTGGGGCGACTGTGGCGCTGTTTACCGTGATGAAGGGCCTTGCCCTGACCTATTCCAAGGACATGCAAGAGGATAAGGAACAAACATTCGACGCGGCCGATAACCTGATGCTGGGGCTTGCCGCCATGACCGGGATGGTCGGCGATATGACCGCGATGCGCGACACGCTGAAAACTGCCGCAGCATCCGGTTTTTCCACCGCCACCGACCTTGCCGATTGGCTGGTGCGCGAACTCAACATGCCGTTTCGCGATGCGCACCACGTCACCGGCACGCTGGTCGCCATGGCCGAAAAGGCGGGCATTGATCTGCCCGACCTAACGCTGGCGCAAATGCAATCGGTCCATGCCGCCATCCGCGCCGATGTTTTCGACGTGCTGGGTGTGGAAAATTCCGTGCGCAGCCGTATGTCGTATGGCGGCACCGCGCCTGAACAGGTGCGCGCCCAAATCCAACGCTGGAAAGACGCCTTGTGACACCCCGCACCGCCATAACGCCCATCCTCGCGCTCGCGCTGTTGGCCGCCTGTTCCAGCCCCGGCGTGAATGCAAACGTGGGGATTACCCCCAGCGGCGTCACGCTTACCCCCTCGGCAAGTGTCCGCATTGCCGGGGCAAACGTCACCATCAGCCCATAAAAAGGGACCATCATGCGCATCACTCTCGCCCTTCTTACCGCCCTCACCCTCGCCGCTTGCGGGGCCGATGGCGCACCAACCGCCCCAACTGAAACAGGCGTCACCATCAGTGGCGACGCGCGCGTTGGGGTGACATCGTGATGTCGCCGTTGCGCATGGTCTATCTGGCGCTGGCGGTTTGGGGCGCGGTGCATCCGATGTATTGGTTCGTGACCTATATGCGCGAAACCGGCACTGGCCTGATGGGGTTGATTGATGCGTGGTATGTCAACGCATCGACCACGGGGCTGACATGGGATTTGACCATCGCAGCCATCACCCTAACCGTGTGGATTATCGCCGAAACCACCACGCGCAAAAACTGGACCGCGCTGGTCGCCATTCCCGCCACGTTCTGCATCGGCGTGTCTTGCGGCTTGCCGCTGTATTTGTTCCTGCGCACGCGTCCCGTCACCTAAAGCCACGTCCTAACACCAAACCGCTTGCCCAAAGGGCTGCTTGCCGCCACCATACGGCCAAGCAACCCCGGAGGCATATGATGGACCACCCCACCACCCACAACCTGTCGCACCACGCCCAGCGCGTCGATATGGCCGCCGCCTTTCGCTGGACCGCGCACCTGAATATGCATGAGGCGGTTGCCAACCACTTTTCCCTCGCCGTCAGTGACGATGGCAAACAATTCCTGATCAACCCCAACCAGCGCCATTTCTCACTGATCAAAGCCAGCGATTTGCTGCACCTTGATGCCGATGACCCCGACACCTTAAACCGCCCCAATGCGCCCGACCCCACCGCGTGGGGCCTGCACGCCGCCATGCACCGCGACGTGCCGCATGCGCGCTGCGTGATGCATGTGCATTCCATCTTTTCCACCGTTCTCGCCAGCCTTGCCGACAGTCGCCTGCCCGCGATCGACCAAAATTCCGCGATGTTTTTCAACCGCGTGGTGGTGGATGCCCATTACGGCGGCCTCGCATTCGCGGATGAAGGTGCGCGCTGCGCCGCCCAACTGACCGACCCGTTGAAACGCGTGATGGTCATGGGCAACCACGGCATTTTGGTGCTGGGGTCCGATGTGGCCGACACGTTCAACCGCATGTATTACTTTGAACGCTCTGCAGAAACCTACATTCGCGCGCTGCAAACGGGCCAAACGTTGCGCTATTTGTCCGATGATGTGGCCGAAAGTGTTGCCGCGGAAATGGACGTGTACCCAGATCAGGCCACCCGTTTCCTGACCGATATCAAACAAATGCTGGACCAATCCGACCCCAGCTACGCCACCTAAGCCTGCTTGGCCTTTTGCGCCATTCAATATAGATGGCACATGCACGGCAAAAAGGGGCAAGCATGGACCACTTTCAATATAAAAACGGTGTGCTGCACGCCGAGGACGTCGCCTTGGCCGATATCGTGGCCCAAGTCGGCACCCCGTTTTATTGCTATTCCACCGCCACCCTAACCCGCCATTACCAACTGTTTACCGAGGCGCTGTCGCCCATGCCGCATCTGGTGTGCTTTGCCATCAAATCCCTGTCCAACATCGCTGTGCTCAAGGTACTGGCAGACCTTGGCGCAGGCATGGACGTAGTGTCAGCTGGCGAATATGCCCGCGCCCGCGCCGCAGGGGTGCCCGGCGACCGCATCGTGTTTTCCGGCGTCGGCAAAACCCGCGATGAAATGCGCATGGCCCTGACCGGGGGCATCCGCCAGTTCAACGTCGAATCCGAACCCGAAATGCGCGCGCTGTCCCAAGTCGCCACCGCATTGGGCAAGGTCGCCCCCATCACCATCCGCGTGAACCCTGATGTGGACGCCAAAACCCACGAAAAAATCTCTACGGGTAAAAAAGGCGACAAATTCGGCATCCCGATTTCCCGCGCGCGTGAGGTGTACGCCGAGGCCGCCACCCTGCCCGGCCTTAAAATCATCGGCATCGACGTGCACATCGGCAGCCAACTGACCAGTCTGGACCCGTTTGAGGCGGCTTATCTGAAAATCGCCGACCTCACCCAGCAACTCCGCGCCGATGGTCACACCATCGACCGCCTTGATCTGGGCGGCGGCCTTGGCATCCCCTATGCCCGCGACAACAACGCGCCGCCCCTGCCCTCCGATTACGGCGCGATGGTCAAACGCACCGTAGGCCATCTGGGGTGTGAAATTGAAATCGAACCGGGTCGCTTGATTTCGGGCAACGCAGGGATTCTGGTCAGCCAAGTCATCTATGTCAAAAACGGTGATGACCGCGATTTTCTGATCATCGACGCCGCCATGAATGACCTCATTCGCCCGGCCATGTACGGCTCGCACCACGATATCATCCCGCTGAATGAACCCCCGGCGGGTGCCGATCAACAGCCGTTCGACATCGTCGGCCCCATCTGCGAATCGGGCGACACCTTCGCCAAATCCCGCAACCTGCCCGAAATGACCGAAGGCGCGCTGATCGCCTTCCGCTCCGCAGGTGCTTATGGCGCGGTGATGTCGTCCGAATACAACTCTCGCCCGCTGATACCGGAGGTTTTGGTGCGCGGTGATCACTTTGCAGTCATCCGCGCGCGGCCAACCCTTGATGAAATGCTCGCCCGCGATACCATACCCGAATGGCTGTGACCCCCACGGCCCCAAAGGCAGGCCCCATGACCCAACCGCCCGACCTCACAAAACAGCTCAAGCGCCCCGTGGCGCTGACCCTTGCCGGGCTGTGGGCGGAACGTCTGGCGCGCGGCTTTTGGCCCCTTACCACCGTCTTGCTGGCAACCCTCGCCGCCCTCGCGTTCGGCATCCAAGATACAGCACCCCTATGGGCCGTACGCGCAGCCCTCGCCCTTGCCGCCACCGCCGCCTTTATCACCGCCTATCTCGGTTGGCGCAACTTCCAAAAACCCACCCCCCGCGATGCCCTGCTGCGCCTTGATGCCACCCTGCCCGGTCGCCCCATCGCCACCCTAACCGATACCCAAGCCATCGGCGCCACAGACCCCGCATCGCAGGCCGTCTGGGCCGCCCACCAACAGCGCATGGCCCGCGCCGCCGCAACCGCCCGCGCGGTTGCCCCCAACCTGCAACTCGCCTCCCGCGACCCTTACGGCTTGCGCTACATCGCGCTGACCGCCTTCACCGTCGCCCTCATCTTCGGCTCCATCTTCCGCATCGCCTCCGTCGCGGGGCTTGGCCCCACGCAGGCCGCAGCACTCGCCAATGGTCCCAGTTGGGAAGGGTGGGTGCAACCGCCCCCCTACACCGGCAAACCCGCGCTGTACCTCAACGACATCACCCGCCCGGAATTTGAGGTGCCAACCGGCAGCCGCATACAGTTGCGCTTTTACGGCGAGGTGGGCGCGCTGGCGTTGGAACAAACCGTCTCCACCACGCCCCCGCCCGTCGATCAACCACCCGTGGAACCCACCGCCCCGGCCCAAGATTTCGACATCACCCAAAGCGGCACGTTGGCGATCACCGGCCCCAATGGCCGCAGTTGGGCCATCATCGCCACCCGCGATGCGCCGCCCACCATCACCGGCACCGCTGAATTGGAACGCCAAACCGATGGCAGCCTGCAAATGCCCTTCACCGCCACCGATGATTTTGGTGTGACCGCAGGCACCGCCACCATTGCGCTGGATATGCCCGCAATCGACCGCCGTTACGGCCTTGCCGCCACCCCCGAACCCACCGCCCCCATCACCCTTGATCTGCCCATCCCCATCAGCGGCCAACGCACCGATTTCACCGAAACGCTGGTCGATGATCTGTCCAAACACGTCTTTGCTAACCTGCCCGTCACCATCACCCTGTCCGCCACCGATGCCACGGGCCAACAAGGCACCGCCGCCCCCCTAAACCTTATCCTGCCCGGCAAACGGTTTTTCGACCCCGTGGCTGCGGCGGTGATTGAACTGCGCCGTGATCTGCTCTGGTCGCGCAGCAACGCGCCGCGTGCCGCCCAGATTTTCAAAGCGATCACCAACCGCCCCGAAGGATTGATCCGCAACGAACGTGCCTATTTGCAACTGCGCGTGGCCCTGCGCCGCCTTGATACGCAGGCCAAAACCCTAAGCATAGAGGCGCGCGATGAACTGGCCGACGCCCTGTGGGACATCGCCGTGTTGATGGAGGCGGGCGATCTACAATCCGCCCGCGAACGCCTGAAACGCGCTCAGGATCAATTGGACGAAGCGATTAAAAACGGCGCTGACCCGGACGAGATCGACAAGCTGATGCAAGAACTGCGTGAGGCGATGGATGATTACATGCGCCAATTGGCCGAGGAGGCAGAGCGCAACCCAGACGGTGAGGCCGCGAACGAACAAAATTCGATGGAAATGACCGGCGACCAGTTGCAAGAAATGCTGCAAGAACTGCAAAAGCTGCTGGAAGAAGGCCGGATGGAAGAGGCCGCCGAGCTGATGGAAATGCTGCGTCAGTTGATGGAAAACATGCAAGTCACCCAAGGCGAAGGCGGCCAAGGCGGCCCCGGCCAACAGGCAATGCGCGACCTTGGCGAAACCCTGCGCGACCAACAAGACCTGTCGGATGACAGCTTTTCCGAACTGCAAAACCCCGGCGAACAGGGGGGCGAACAGCCCGGCGACCAAGGCGAAGGTCAACAGGGTGAAGGCCAGCAAGGCGAGGGCCAACAGCCCGGTCAAGACGGTCAAGGCGGCGAACAGGGTCAAGGTCAGCAGAGCGAGGGTCAGCAAGAACGGGGCCAAAACGGCCAAGCCCAAGAAGGCACGGGCCAACAAGGCGAGGGCAGCGGCCAAAGCCTGCAAGACCGCCAGCGCGGATTGCGCAACCGTTTGGGCCTGCTGAACGGCGGCAACCTGCCCGGTGCAGGGTCAGAGGCGGGCGAAGCAGGTCGCCGCGCGCTAGAAGACGTGGGCCGCGCCATGCGCGAAGCCGAACGCAATCTGGAAAGTGGCGATTTGCCCGGCGCGCTGGACCGCCAAGCCGACGCCATGCGCGCCTTGCGCGAAGGGATGCGGAACTTGGGCGAGGCGCAGGCCCAAGACCAGCGTGAGAACGGCCAAGATGGTCAGGGAGAGGCGGTTGGCCGCGCCGACCCCAACGGCGCGCGTGACCCCTTGGGCCGCGAACCGGGCGACGGTGCGCGCATCGGGTCCGACCGCAATCTGTTGCAGGGCGATGATGTGTACCGCCGCGCGCAAGATTTGCTGGATGAAATTCGCCGCCGCCAAGGCGAACAGGCCCGCCCCGAAACTGAACGCGATTACCTGCGCCGATTGCTGGATATGTATTGATCCGCAGCGCCAAAACGCTGGCGTTTAGGAACAACCAGACCTGCGAAAGCACGGCTTAGACGCGCTGAGGAAAATGGGCGCTTTGAAAAAGAACACATAAAAAACGGGCAATCACCCGCCTGTCAGGCCCTGCAATCCTGCAATCGCTTTTTTCATCGTGCCATCCAGCCAAATCCGTGCAGCATCAATCCCGCCAACATATTGCGTCAACGCGCCGCGCGCGGCGGGAAACTGTTCCGCAATCCGGGGGGCCGCGACATAAGCCACCACCAACACAACCGCGAACAACAGCATCAGGGAAAACCCGCTGCGAAACCCAGTGGTGGCGGGCGGTTTGTCCTGCACCAAAGCGGTGTAATCCGTGGCGGCACTGCGGTTTTCGGTGCTGGCGCGCAAAGTGGAATTGATTTCCTCAATATCGGGCAGTAAATCACGGCGCGCGACGGGTTTTTCCGGCTCCGGTTCCGGCCCACGCAGACGCGCCAAACGGTCGCGCACGGCCTTGGCTGCACTGGCCGCGCCGCTGGTTTCCTCCAACCCTAAATCGGTCTGGCTTTCCAGCGCGCGCGGTTCGGATTTCGGGGTTTCGGAACGGCGCACCGCGGTTTCGCGGTCCGCCTCCTCCCGCAGCACGGCCAGCAGGCTTTCATCCAGCCCGCGCCGCGGTGCCAACGGCGGCGGCGTCATCGACGCGGCATCACCAAGCCCCCCAGCAGGTTGGCCAGCAGCATTTTGGCCAGCAACATTTTGGCCAGCAACATTTTGCCGCGCAACAGGCGACACATCGCCCGCCGCCTCATCGTCATCGTCGTCCTCATCATCCCAAACCGATTGCGCCCGCACAGCAGTCGGCGCAGCAGTTGGCGCAGCAACCTTCGCAGTCGCAACAGCCGCCGCAACCTCGGGGGCCGCCGCCGCCCTTACCGCCCCAAACAGCGCCTCTTCGGCCTCCATCTCGGCCTCAAGGTCCGGGGGGCCTTGGAACCATCCATGCCCACAATTTGAACATTGAACATCGCGCCCCTCCTCTGGGATGGCGCTCGTATCAACTTCGTATTGCGCATCGCAATTTGGACAAACCAGTCTCATCTGCGCGTTCCCACCTCGTAATCACTTGTCCCAACACAGATTGTAGCGCCGATAACGCATATATCCAAGCCTTTGTCCCTATTCAGTCGACAATAACCCGTTGAATCCTCCAACACTCTGCGCAAAACTGCAACACACGCGGCACGTGCGCGCGCATAGGGGTAGATTTGTGATCGCTTTTGAAAATGTCGCCTATTCCTATGGCGGGGGGGAATTGCTGTCGGATGTCAGTTTGCGCCTTGCCCCCGGCTCTTTCCATTTCCTCACCGGGCCTTCGGGGGCGGGCAAATCCACCTTCCTCAAACTTTGTTACGCCGAACTGCAGCCCACCGCAGGCCGCATCACCCTGTTCGACCATGACGTGCGCAGCCTGAACCGCGATGATGTCGCCCGCACCCGCCGCCGCATGGGCGTGGTGCATCAAGATTGCCAATTTCTGGACCATTTGCCCCTGTCCGCCAATGTCACCCTGCCCGCGATGGTCGCAGGGCGCGGGGCCGAAGCCGCGGATATGAAAGACCTTTTGAACTGGGTTGGCCTTGCGAAACTCGCGGGTGCGCTGCCGCCGCAACTGTCGGGGGGCGAACGCCAACGCGCCGCCTTGGCCCGCGCGGTCATCATGTCGCCCGATGTGGTGCTGGCCGATGAACCCACGGGCAACCTGGATTGGGAGATGTCGCTGCGCCTGCTGACGCTGTTGGTGGAGTTGAACAAGATGGGCAAAACCATCCTGATCGCCACCCACGACCTCAACCTTATCCGGGCTGCGAAACAACAGGTGCCCGCCCGCGTGCTGCGCATCGCCAAACGGCGCGTGCAATTGGCGGGGGCAGATTTGTGAAACTGACCGCCCTTACCGATATGCTGCGCGGCGATGCGCAGGCCGACCGCGTGGTGCCGCCATCGGGCCACACCGCGTGGCTTACCAGCTTTACCGCTGCGGCCATGACCTTCCTTGCCGTGTTCGCGCTGGCCCTATCGCTGGCCGCAGGCCGCATGGCAGACCGTTGGGGCGACGCGCTGGCCCGCAGCGCCACCATCCGCATCTCCGCCCCCACAGGCCAGATCGACCAACAAACCCGCGCGGTGCTGGATGTGCTGGCCACCACGCCGGGCATCTCATCGGCCCGCGCGATGGATGACGCCGAACAACGCGCCCTGCTGGAACCGTGGTTCGGCCCCGACCTGCCGCTGGACGCGCTGCCCATCCCACGGCTGATCGAGGTGACAGAGGATAGCGCAGGCTACGACAGCGAGGGCCTTCGCCAACGGCTGGCGGCCGAGGCGCCGGGCGCCGTGCTGGACGATCACACCCGCTGGCGCAAACCGCTGGCAGTGGCAGCGGGGCGGCTGCGCTTGCTCGGCCTCACCTCCATCCTGCTGATCGGGGGCGCAATGGCCGCGATGATCACGCTGGCCGCGAACGCATCGCTGGCCGCCAATGCCCAGGTCATCCGCGTGCTGCGATTGGTCGGGGCGCGCGACGCGTTCATCGCCCGCGCTTTTGTTCGCCGCTTTACCTTGCGCGCGACGGCAGGCTCGGCGGCAGGCGCACTCGCGGGGCTGGTGGGCGTGGCCCTGCTGCCCAGCGCCGATATGGCGGGCGGGTTCCTGACGGGGCTTGGGTTTCAAGGCGCGGGCTGGCTTTGGCCGTTTCTTTTGCCCCCCCTCGCGGCTATGGTCGCCTTCATCGCCACCCGATTTGCGGCCTTTCGCAAACTCAAGGAACTGACCTAAATGCTTGCTGCCCTGCGCCACGCCACCCAATGGACGCTATCCCTGATTTTCATCGTGCAAATGTATGTGGCGATGCTGGTGGTCGGCATTTTATACCTGCCCTATGCGCTGATATCGCCGGATGGGGCGCTGGCCGGATGCCACGCCTATTGCCGCTGGGTGATTTTCAGCTTGCGGATGCTGACCGGCATGCGGACCGAGGTGCGCGGCACCCCCCCCACCCATCCCGTGCTGGTCGCTGCCAAACACCAAAGTTTTCTGGACGTGCTGATGATCTTTCACGCCATGCCGCGCGGGCGGTTTATCATGAAACGCGTGCTGATGTATGCGCCCGTGATCGGCTGGTTTGGCCTGCGCATTGGCTGCATCCCGGTGGACCGGGGCAAACGCGGCCAAGCGATCACCAAAATGATGGCGCAGGTCAAGGCGGGCACGCAAAAACCGGGGCAGTTGATTATTTACAGCCAAGGGACGCGCGTCGCCCCCGGTGTGAAAATGCCGTACAAGGCGGGCACCGGGGCGCTTTACACCCAAATGGGGATGGATTGCGCGCCCGTGGCCACCAATGTGGGCGTGCTGTGGCCGAAACACGGCATCATGCGCAAACGCGGCGTGGCGGTGGTGGAATTTTTGCCCCTAATCCCGCCGGGCCTGCCCGCCCGCGACTTCCTCGCCCGGCTGGAGGCGGAGGTGGAAACCGCATCCAACGCTTTGATGGCCGAGGCGGGGTTCAAAGGCCCAACCAAAACGCCCGCTTAAACAAGCCGCCGCCTTGGGGGGCATCGAGCCCCCGCGCGGCGGCGCTGACGCGTCTTTGCACCCGCAGGCGTCACACGGGGATGCGAATTCGCCCTTCGCTGATGCGCACCGCTGTGCCCGCCACCCGCACCGATTGCACGCCCGCTTGGTCACAAACCACCGTCAGCGCAATCTGGCTGGGCCGCCCCATTTCCACCCCTTGCCGCAGCGCCAACCGAGTCTCACCGGGGGCAATGGCCCTCGCCGCCCACAATTGCGCCGCCAAAATGGCGGATGCGGACCCGGTCGCAGGGTCCTCGGGGATGCCTGCCCCCGGCGAAAACATGCGGGCGCGGTAATCGGCATCGGCACCCGGCGTGTACAAATACGCGCTGTCCACGCCGCAAAGGTCCATCAATCGGTCCCATTCCGGCTGTTGCGGTTGCGCGCGGCCCAGCGCCGCAAGATCACGCACAGGCACATATAAAAACGCAGGGCCGCCCTGCCAAACGCCGGGGCGATGCGCGCCAAACCCAATGTCACCGCGCCACAATCCCAGCGCCGCTGCGATCAAGCCCGCCTCCAACCCACCCGCCGCCACCGGGGCGCCGTGCGGCACGACGGGCGCTGTCAATTCCGCCACAATGCGGTCGCCGTCACGGGTCAAGGTGACAGGCACCAACCCCGCCTCCTCCTCCAACACCAAGCGCAGGGGGGCATCGCCTAATGCGCCTTCGCCCAGCAAAATCGCGCAGCCAATCGTCGGATGCCCCGCAAAGGGGATTTCGGCGGTGGGGAAAAATATCCGCACCCGCGCGGTATGGGCCGGGTCGCGCGGTGCTTGCACAAAGATGGTTTCCGACAGGTTAAATTCCCGCGCAATGGTTTGCATTTGCGCGGTGGTCAAACCATCCGCGCCCAAAACAACCGCCAAGGGATTGCCTGCAAAGGTGGTGTCCGTGAACACGTCCAACGTATGAAACGCCAACATAAAACCCCCGCGATACCCGCGATCCGAACGATATCGCAGGTTAATATTTGGTTAAAATTTTTTGCACTATCGTTTAAATTCAATTGATTACCAACCGCATCGCGCGCGATACCTTACGACAGCATCCCGCCATCACTGTCGTCGCCCGCTTCCTCCAGCAGGGCATCAAAATCAGGGACCGTGACGTGCCGCTTGCCTTCCAAGCTGATAATCCCATCCTTGCGCAACGCCGAGATTTGGCGCGACACCGTTTCCAAGGTCAGGCCCAGATAATCAGCCATTTCTTCGCGCGTTAGGGGCAAATCAAACACAATCCGCCCCGATGGACGCGTCAACCCAAGGCTGGCATCGCGCCGCGCAATGATCGCAAGCAGGCTGGCAATCTTTTCCCGCGCCGTTTTGCGGCCCAACAAAAGCATCCATTCCCGCGCCGAATCCAATTCATCCAACGTCATTTCCAACAACCGCTGCCCGATATGCGGGGTCGTGATCATCATCTCCTCGAACGGTTTTTTGCGGAAACAACACATCACCAAATCGGTGGCCGCGGTCACATCATAGGCGGCACTCGCACGCCCCGGACGGCCCACAAAATCAGACGGCAACAAAAGGCCCACCATCTGGCGGCGCCCATCCTCCATCGTCTGGCTCAAGGTGGCGACACCGCTGACAACCGAAGCCACAAAATCCATCCGGTCCCCGGACCAGATCACAGTTTGCCCCGCCTGATAGCTGCGATAATACTTCATATCCTCCAGCCGCGACAGCTCATCCTCCTCGCAGCGCGCACAAACGGCCCGGTGCCGGATCGGGCAGGCCCCACATTCCGCCGCGAAAGAAACTGTATCGAGCATGGGCATGGCCGCCCTCCGTTTGATCTGAATCAATGTCTTTCAAAACCATATACGCCAACGATTGAAATATGAACACTCAAAGCACCCTCAAGCGCCTCGGACTATTTGACGCGCGCGTTCCCCGCTACACCAGCTATCCCACCGCCCCGCAGTTCAATCCGGGTGTGGGGCCAGAAACCTTTGCCAAATGGATCTCAGCCGTGCCATCCGGCGCGCAAATCTCGCTCTATATCCACGTTCCGTTTTGCAAACGATTGTGCTGGTTCTGCGCCTGCCGGACGCAAGGCACATCATCGGATGCGCCCGTGATCGCTTATGCCGAAATGCTGCGCGCCGAAATTGACCTGTTGCGCCGCCATTTGGCCCCCGGTGTCACCCTGTCGCGGCTGCACTGGGGTGGCGGCACGCCCACGCTTTTGATGCCCGACCTGATCCGGGCTTTGGCTGACCAAGTGTTCGATGTGGTCCCAATGGCACCGGGTGGTGAGTTTTCGGTTGAAATTGACCCCAATGAAATCGACGCGTCCCGCCTTGATGCGCTGGTGGCGGCGGGGATGAACCGCGCCTCTATCGGGGTACAGGATTTTGACCCCGAGATTCAGAAAACCATCGGCCGCGAGCAAAGCTTTGAGCTGACCAAGCAAGTCGCCGATATGATCCGCGACCGCGGCGTGGCCAGCCTAAACGCGGATATCCTGTATGGCCTACCCGATCAAACCAATGCCCGCATCGCGGATTCTGTGCAAAAACTGCTGGCCTTGTCCCCCGACCGGGTGGCCCTGTACGGCTATGCCCATGTGCCCTGGATGAGCCGCCGCCAGCAGATGATTCCTTCCGACAAAATCCCCTTGGCCGAAGCGCGCCTTGGCCTGTTTGAAACCGCCCGCAACCTGTTTGTGGCCGATGGATATGCCGAAATTGGCATCGATCATTTCGCGCGCCCGACCGATGGGCTGGCGATTGCGGCAGCAAAGGGCGACCTGCGCCGCAATTTCCAAGGCTATACCGATGATACCGCGACCGCGTTGATCGGGCTGGGCGCATCGTCGATCTCGCGCTTCCCGCAAGGGTTCGCACAAAATGCCAGCGCCACGGCCGCCCATACCAAGCAAATCCGCGAGGGCAAGTTTTCCACCCATCGCGGTCACGTCTTTGCGGGCGACGACCTGCTGCGCGCCCGGATTATTGAAGCGTTGATGTGCGATTTCCGCGTGAACCGCGAGGAGTTGCAGCGCGATTTCAACGCCGACCCTGCGGTGGTGCAAGCGATGTTCCAAGCCGCCATGGACACGTTTGGCGACATGGTGCATCTGGACCACACGGGCCTTGCAATTGCCAAACGCGGGCGGCCCCTGACCCGGCTTATCGCGCGGGCATTTGATGCCTATGACCAATCCGCGGCGCAACATTCGACGGCGATTTAGGGTTGGGGCCCAAAACTTTCGACATAATCGACCATGCGCGGCATGCAGGTGCCGTGAAGGTCGTACCCGTCCAGAATGGTCTGGCGCGCCGCCGCACGCAGAGGAATGAAACGCGCTGGGTTGGCCAGCGCGTCAATCAACGCGGCAGACCAGCCTTTGATATCAAAGAAATCGACCAGCGTGCCGTTTACACCATCGGTGATCAACTCCTCCACCGGGGCGGACCGTGACCCGATCACATGCGCGCCTGCCGACATCGCCTCCAGCATCGACCAGGACAGCACGAACGGATAGGTCAGGTATGCATGCGCGCGGCTGATCTGCATCAGCGCGACAAACTGCGCATAGGGCACTTTGCCGATGAAATGGACGCGCGACAGGTCCAACCTATCCCGCACCTCATCCAGAAAAATGTCTTTCCACTTTTTGCCGTCCGGGGCGGCCGCGCCATAGCTGACATCATCACCGCCCACGATCACAACCTGCGCGTTGGGCCGCGCCGCCATCACATCGGGCAACGCGCGCATAAAGGTGTGATAGCCGCGATACGGTTCCAAATTGCGGTTCACAAAGGTCAACACCTCATCCCCCGCAGCGATGGTTTGGCCGTTGGGCAAGGTCATGCTGGCGGTTGGATTGGGGGTCACGGTGGCGGTGTTCACGCCATCAAAAATCACCTTTATCATGGGCTGCAACGCGGGCGGATAGGTGCTGGCCTGCCATTTCGTGGGGGCCATTGCCGCATCGGCGTGCAACAAGGATTGGCCCAGATGCGCCGCACGCGCTTGCGCAGTCATCACCGGATCAAACCCTGCGCGGCTGAATTCGGGGTCAAACCCCACATCGCGGTCCACGCCGCGATAGTAAAATTCGGCGTAAACGATCAGCTTGGCGGTTGGCCACACCTCTTTCAAAAACAGCGTTTCGCCCCAGCCGGAATGGCCGAAAATGACATCGGGGACATAGCCGTGCTTGTCGCACAGCCGCAAGCAGGCGCGCGCGACCGTCACGCCACGGTCGGTCATCTGGGTGAAATTGCGGCCCAAACGGGTTGCGGCGACATCGGGCGGGGCGGCATCATGGCGATAGCGCAGCACGGGAATTACACTATCGCGCTGGTTTTTGATATCGGTCAACGCCCGGCAATCATGGCCGCGCGCCTTAAGCGCCGGGGCGAGATACAGAAACTGGCCGGGAAAATTTTGGTGGACGAACAGAATTTTCACGGCGCAACCTGCCCAAAAGCCGCTGCCATCAACGCGCGGGTATATTCGGTTTGCGGCGCGTCAAACACTTGCGCGCTGGGGCCCGATTCCACCACATCGCCTTGTTTCATCACGATCACTTGGTGGGCAAGCGCGCGAACCACCCGCAAATCATGGCTGATGAACAGATAGGCAAGCCCCTGTTTGCGCTGCAAATCGCGCAACAATTCCACAATTTGCACCTGCACGGTCATATCCAGCGCCGATGTCGGTTCATCCAACAGCACCAATTTCGGCCGCAAAATCATCGCGCGGGCAATCGCCACACGCTGGCGCTGACCGCCCGAAAATTCATGTGGATAGCGGCCCATGGTGGCGGGGTCCAATCCCACCTCGGTCATAATATCTGACACCAATTGGCGATGATCTTGGCCCATGGCGGTGCCGTGAACCCCCAGCCCTTCGGCAATGATCTGTTCAATCGTCATGCGCGGCGACAGGCTGCCGTAGGGGTCTTGGAACACCACCTGCATGGTGCGGCGCAAGGGGCGCATTTGTTTGGCGTTCAGCCCTTGGATGTTTTGGCCCATAAAAACTACCGGACCATCGGACGCGATCAGCCGCAAAATGGCCAGCGCCAGCGTGGTTTTGCCCGACCCGCTTTCGCCCACAATGCCCAACGTCTCGCCCGCGCGAATGGTCAGGGTGGCGGCGTTCACCGCCTTTACATGCCCCACGGTGCGGCGCAAAAACCCGCGTTGAATGGGAAACCAAACGCGCAAATCCGATGTTTCCACGATAACCTCACCACCCGCAGGGGCAGGTTCGGCACGCCCCTTTGGTTCGGCGGCCAGCAGGGTTTTGGTATAGGGATGCTGGGGGTTGTCAAAAATCTGGGCCGTTGGTCCTTGTTCCACAATCTCGCCGCCTTGCATCACGCAGACCCGATCCGCGATGCGGCGCACGATGCCAAGGTCGTGGGTGATGAACAAAAGGCTCAACCCCTCCTCCCGCTTCAGGTCCGCCAGCAGGTCGAGGATTTGCGCTTGGATGGTGACGTCCAGCGCGGTTGTCGGCTCATCCGCGATCAACAATTCCGGCCCATTCGCCAGCGCCATTGCGATCATCACGCGCTGGCGTTGCCCGCCGGAAAGCTGATGCGGATAGGCACCCAAACGGCTTTCAGCGTCGCGGATGCCGACCTTATCCAACAGCTCCAATATCCGCTTGCGGGCCGCCGTCCCCTCAAGGCCCTGATGCAACGACAGGCTTTCGGCCAATTGGGTTTCAATTGTGTGCAGGGGGTTCAAACTCGTCATCGGCTCTTGGAAAATGAAGCTGATGTCGTTGCCGCGCACCCGCCGCAAATCGCCCTCCGCCGCGCCGATCATCTGCGTGCCGTTGTACAGGATGGATCCCGCAACCTGCGCTGACCCCGGCAACAGCGCCACGGTGGACAGGGCTGTGACTGATTTGCCCGACCCGCTTTCCCCCACAAGTGCCACGGTTTCGCCCTTTGCCACCGTGAAAGACACGCCTTTGACAGCCTGCACCACCCGCCCATCCTGGCGGAAGCCCACAGTCAGGTTTTCGACGGAAAGAACGGTGTCGGTCATTGAAAAGTCTTTCGCGGATCAAAGGCGTCGCGCACGCCTTCAAATATGAACACCAGCAGCGACAGCATGGTCGCAAACACACCAAACGCGGTAAAGGCGAGCCATGGCGCTTGCAGGTTTTGTTTGGCTTGCAACGTCAACTCGCCAAGGGAGGGGGCCGAGGCGGGCAGGCCAAACCCAAGGAAATCCAGCACGGCGAGCGAGCCGATGGTGCCCGTGATGATAAACGGCAGCATGGTCAGCGTGGCAACCATCGCGTTGGGCAACACATGGCGGAACATGATCACGCGGTCCGACACCCCCAGCGCGCGGGCAGCGCGGACATATTCGAAATTGCGGGCGCGCAGAAATTCGGCGCGCACCACACCCACCAGCGATGTCCAGCCAAACAACACCATCAAGCCCACCAACAGCCAAAAGTTCATCCGCCAAATCGCGGCGACGATGATGATGATGTAAAGGCTGGGGGTGGAGCCCCAAATTTCCAGCACGCGTTGGAATATCAGGTCCACCCAGCCGCCGAAATACCCCTGCACCGCCCCCGCCATAACCCCAATGATGGAGGTGAGGAAGGTCACGATCAGCGCAAATGACACCGACAACCGAAAGCCGTAAATCACGCGCGCTGCCACATCGCGCGCAGTATCATCGGTGCCCAGCCAATGGTTGGCATCGGGCGGGCTGGGGGCGGCACGGCCAATATCGTTGATGGTGTTGAAACTGTAAGGGATGGGCGGCCAGATCACCCAACCGGGGATGGCCCCGTCCAGCGTGCCCGCATCGAGTTCGGCCAGCGCCGTGTCAGGGTCGTCCAAACACGCCTCCACCCCGCCCGACCTGATCAAACACCGCACTTCGGGGTCGCGGTATTTGGCCTCGGTCCGGAAATCGCCGCCAAAGGCTGTTTCGGGGTAAAATTGCAAAAACGGCGCGCGAATTTCGCCTTGGTAATTGACCAACAGCGGTTTGTCGTTGGCCAACACTTCGGCAAACAGCGACAGACCATACAGGAACAGCAGCAGCCACAACGACCAAAACGCACGGCGGTTGGCCTTGAAATTACGCCAGCGGCGTTGGTTTAGGGGGGATAGGGCCATCTTACCGCCTCCCCTCAAAATCAATGCGGGGATCAATCCAGACATACATCATGTCTGACAGAATACCCACGATCAACCCCATGATGCCAAAGGCATAAAGCGTGCCGAACATCACCGGGTAATCGCGTTCGACTACCGCCTTGAACCCCATTTGGCCCAGACCATCCAGCGAAAATATCGTCTCAATAATCAAGCTTTGACCAAAGAAGATCGACACAAACGCCGCCGGAAAGCCCGCGATCACGATCAGCATCGCGTTGCGAAACACATGACCGTACAAAACGCGGCCCTCGGTCAACCCCTTGGCGCGGGCGGTCATCACATATTGCTTGCCGATTTCATCCAGAAAACTGTTTTTGGTCAGCAGCGTCAGGGTGGCGAAACTGGCGATGGTCGATGCCAAAATCGGCAGCGCCATGTGCCACGCATAATCGCCAATTTTGCCCAGCAGGGACAAATCCTCAAACCCCTCGGACGTCAGGCCGCGCAGGGGGAAAATCTTGAAATAGGACCCGCCCGCGAACAGCACCAACAGCAAAATCGCGAACAAAAACCCAGGAATGGCATAGGCGACGATGATCACCCCCGATGTCCACGTGTCAAACCGCGACCCGTCGCGCATTGCCTTGCGGATGCCCAGCGGGATGGAAATCATGTAAGCGATCAACGTCGACCACAGGCCCAAACTGATCGACACCGGCATTTTTTCCAGCACTAAATCGGTGACGGAAATTGACCGGAAATAGCTTTCGCCAAAATCAAACCGGGCGTAATTCCACATCATGTCCAAAAAACGCTGCAAGGGCGGTTTGTCGAACCCGAACTGCTTTTCCAGCTCTGCAATAAACTCGGGCGGCAGGCCGCGCGCGCCAAGGTATTCGCTGCTACCCTGCCCCTCGCTGCCCGCATCGCCCGACCCGGTGATCGCGGCCAAACTGTCGCCGCCGCCATCCAGTCGCGCCAAAATCTGTTCAATCGGGCCGCCCGGCACAAACTGCACCAACGAGAAATTAATGATCATAATCCCGATCAACGTCGGAATAATCAGCATCAACCGCCGAAGGATATAGGCACCCATACTGCTCACCCGCCGTTTTTTATCGTTATTTCAGCACGCCAGACGCTTTCAGCGCCGCCGCCTTTTCCGCGTTGTACCACCAGAACGACATTTCGCCCAGTGCATAGGGGGGCAGGTTTTCGGGATGTTCAAAAATGTCGTAATAGGCGATTGTGTGCGTGCCCTTGTACCATTGAAAAATCGCAAAGCGTTCGGCGCGCATCACCCGGTCCAGCGCCATTGTGGCTGTGGTCAGGGTTTCCAAACTGTCAGCGGCCAGCACCACCTCAATCATCCGGTCCACCGCCGGGCTTTTCAGCCCCATCGCGTTGAAACTGGACACATCGGCGGTTTCAGAACCATAATATTGCTTCAACTCAGTGCCCGAAAAAATGCTGGTCTGGGCGAAATGGTTGGTCATATCAAAGTCATAGTTTGGCGGGCGCGTGCGATCCTCCATCTGGGCGTTGTCAACGCGGGTCATCACCGCGTCCACGCCAAGGCTGCGCAGGTTTTCCACAAAGGGGTTGATCACGCGGTCAAAGCTGGCGCTGTCGTTCAAAAACTCCACGCGCAGCAACTCGTTTTTGGCGTTGCGGCGCATCCCATCTGCGCCAACGGGCCAGCCCGCGGCATCGAGCAGCGCAGACGCGCGCCGCAAATTGCCCCGGTCCAACTGCCGCGCGCCGGACACGGGCGGCATGATCGCCTCATTCGTCAGCAGGCTTGCACCAATCAGCCCGTCATCCACCAAAGGCTGCAACAGCGCCGCTTCGGCGGGCGAGGGCACGCCCTTTGCCTCCATAAAGCTGTTGCCCCAATAGGAGGGGATGCGATCGTAAATGCCGTAAAACAGCGTCTCGTCGGACCATTCAAAGTTGAACATCAGGCCAATCGCCTCACGCACGCGGGAATCTTGGAACTTTTCGCGCCGCAGGTTGAAGATGAAGGATTGCCCGGTGGATTTTGCACCCGATGGCAGTTCCGCCTTGATCACGCCGCCATTCAGCACGGCTGGAAAGTCATATCCCGTGGCCCATTTGATCGACGATGCCTCATTCCGAAACGTGTAGGTGCCGCCGACAAAGCCCACAAACGCCGCGTCATAATCGGCGAAATATTCGATGCGGATGGTGTCAAAGTTGTTGGTGCCGACCCGCATCGGGTGGTTGATGCCCCAATAATCGGGATTGCGTTTATAGGTCACGGATTGGCCAATCCGCATGCTGCCCAGCGCATAGGGACCGGAGCCGAGGAACGGCGTCAGGCTGCTTTCGGCCATGTCCAAATTGTTGGCAATCGCATGCGCCTTGGACATGATCGGCAGGCCGCCCACATCTTGCGGCAAATCGCGGGTGGGGATGCCGGGTTTAAAGGTGAATTTCACGCGCATCGGGTCCAGTGCCTCCACCTTCTCCACCTTGGTGGCGAAAATGGTGCGAAAATCGGTCAGGCCCTTGGTCAGGAAGGTTTCATAGGAAAAAATCACGTCCTCGGCGGTTAGCGGCGTGCCGTCCGAAAATTTGACATCATCCCGCAGGTTGAAAATGACCCAAGAGCGATCTTCGGGGTATTCCAGCGTGCTGCACAGCAGGCAATAGGCCGCGCCCACCTCATCATCCGTGCCCTCCAATATCGATTCGTAGGGGGCGGAGGCGAGGGCGGCGGCGCGGCCTTTGATCGAATAGGGGTTCATGCTGTCGAACCCGCCCGAGGTCCATTGCGAAATCTCGCCGCCTTTGGGTGCGTTGGGGTTCACATAGGCCAGATGTTTGAAATCGGGGGCCAGGTTCAATTCGCCAAAAGTGGAAATGCCGTGGGCGGTGATCACGGTTTCGGCCCGCGCGGCGGTGGCAAAGGCGGCCAGCGCCATTATCAATGCGCCCCCAATCAAACCCGCTGTCATCGGCTGTACCGCCCGTGCTGTTTTCGCCTGCATCGCGTATCTCCCCTACTTGGTCCGGCGCGGCTGACTGCGCCAAATCTTTGTGTGATGCTAGTGTGGAACCTGTCGCCGCCTCAAGTTGCGATTGCGTGATTTTGGGCCCGGAAATACAAAAGACCGCCCCGAAAGGCGGCCTTTGGATAAATTCTGCGTCAGATCACGGTTGCGACGTGGCCAGATAAGCAATCAGATCGGCGCGGTCGGCTGGTTTTGGCAAGCCTGCAAAGGCCATCTTGGTGCCCGGCATGTATTTGCGTGGGTTTTCCAAAAAGCCGTTCAGGTTTTCCGGTGTCCATGCTTGATCGGCCACGGCCAAAATGGCATCGGAATAACCGAACCCTGCGGAGGCGGCTTTCATCTTGTCGACGATGCCGTTCAGATGCGGGCCGGTGCCGTCGGAGCCGTCAAGCTTGTGGCAAGCTTTGCATTTGGAGAATACTTTTTCGCCCGATGCCACGTCTGCGGCGGCGTAAAGTTCCGCAAATGCGGGGCCGGCGTCGGCCACTTCGGTCGTCTCCTCGGACCCGGTGTCGATGGTGTAGCCTTGAACCCGCTCACCGCCGTGGCCGCCGCCTGTGGTATAGAGCGCGTCTGCCGCCCAACCGCCCAGCATGAATACCAGCAAAGAGCCGCAAGTGGCCCCCACTACTTTGGTCATTGTCATCGTGTCGAACATGTCGCGCCTCGCCTCGTGTTCACTTTGGCCGCTTCTAACCGCTTCCCATGGGTTATATCAAGGTATAGTAGCGCGACGAAACGCCCCTCCCCCGCTTTTATCGACGGAGAATGATTAAAATGACAGGACGTATCGCCTTTCAGGGGGAATTGGGGGCCTATTCGCATGAGGCGTGCCGACAGGCGCGGCCGGGGATGGAAGCGGTGGCCTGCCGCACCTTTGAGGACGCGATTGAGGCGTGCCGCGCCGGGGATGTGGATTTGGCGATGCTGCCCGTCGAAAATTCCACATATGGCCGCGTGGCCGATATTCACACGCTGCTGCCGGGGTCTGGGTTGCGGATTGTGGATGAAGCGTTTGTGCGGGTCCATATCAATTTGCTGGCGGTGCCGGGCACAGCGTTGGGCGATGTGAAGCGGGCGATGAGCCACACGGTTTTGCTGGGCCAATGCCGCGACTTTTTGAAAACCCATGCGATCACAGCCGTGACGGGGGCGGACACGGCGGGGTCGGCGAAAGTGGTGGCGGAACGGGGGGAGCCTGCGCTGGCGGCGCTGGCATCGGAATTGGCGGGCGAGATTTACGGGCTGGACGTGCTGGCCCGGCAGATTGAAGATCAGGCCAACAATACCACCCGGTTTTTGGTGATGTCGCGGCAGGCGGACCATACCCGCCGGGCGGAAAAGATGATGACCACGTTTACATTCCGGGTGCGAAATATCCCCGCAGCACTTTACAAAGCGATGGGGGGCTTCGCGACCAATGGGGTCAACATGACGAAATTGGAAAGTTATATGGTGGGCGGGTCGTTCACAGCCACGGCGTTTTATGCCGATATTGAAGGCCACCCTGAGGATGAAAATGTAAAGCGGGCGCTGGAGGAGTTGAAATACTTTACATCAGAACGCGACATTTTGGGGGTTTATCCAGCGGACCGCAGGCGCGATTGACGCGGGGTTTGCGGCTGCGATGCGGCGATGCGGCGATGCGGCGGTGCGATTTCGCAATAAATCGCGCGCGATGCGGCGGGTAAGTGTTTGATATTTATGAATATGGTAAATTCTGTTTTACCAAATATTAACCTGCGATTTGTTGCGGATCGCGGGGTTTGGTAGGATATTAGGATGGGCGCGGGAGTCGGGGTGAACACCGACTTACGCAAGCATCAGACCTTTTCGCGGTTGCGATAGCGGTCTTCGACACCGGCGCAAAGTTGTGACAGGCGCAGCGTGAAACGGCGGTTCACCTTGGCCTTTGCCAGCTTGAGCGATTGCAAGAACAAGCGCGCGGCCAAAGTGCGGGGTTTAAGTTCCATGGTCAGCACGATGCGGGTGCGGCGCGGGCCCATTTCGGCCATTTCAATGCCAAAAACCGCCTCGGCCGGTTTTGACATCACATCAAAGCCAAGACTTTGTTCAGCCAGCATCGACGCGAGTTTGATGTTCAACTTTCGGGTTTTGCCGCGAAAGGTAAAGGCCACTTTCCATTCCATGCCAACACCGAGGGCGGGCATGCGGTCTGTGCGTTCCACATCCGCGCCACGGCGCATGGCGGCGCGTTCCCATGTTTCAAAGTCCGTCAACACGGCATTTACAAAGGCAATCGGCGCTTCGATGTCTTCTTTTGCGGTCAGTTTCATGGCTGCGTCTCCTCAATGCTGTCTTACACAGACGGCTGCCTCTTTTTGGGCGATGATTTGAGGCGGTTTATATCCGGCTTTTTCGCAGTTTGCTTTGGTTATTTTTGCCCAAACAGCCCTTAAGTGTTAATTTATGCGGCCTGCCAGCCAGTTTACGATCAGATGATGCGCAATGGCCCCTGCGCGGGCGGGGCGGATGGTGGGGTGGGTGCCTGCCATGACGTCCAACAAATCCTCTTTGCTGACCCACAGGGCGGCTTCGATTTCGGTTGGGTCGATGGTGATGGCGTCGCTGGTGGCGTCACCGACAAAACCCATCATCAGGGAGGCGGGAAAGGGCCACGGCTGGCTGGTGACATAGCGCACATCGCCAACATGGATGCCCGTTTCCTCCATCACTTCGCGGCGGACGGCGGATTCAATCGCCTCACCCGGTTCGACAAAGCCTGCAAGGCAGGAAAACATGCCTTCGGGCCAGCCGGGCGAACGGCCCAAAAGCAGGCTGTTGCCGCGCTGGATCAGCATGATGACCACCGGATCGGTGCGGGGGAAATGTTGGGCGGCACATTTGGGGCAAGCGCGTTGCCAGCCCGCGTTGATCGGGTCCGATTGCGCGCCACAGACCGCGCAAAAGCGGTGGCTGCGGTGCCAGTGCAGCACCGCCTTTGCAGTGGCGACGAGTTCGGCGGCGCGGGGGGTCAGCTGCAGCATGACGCCGCGCAGTTCCAAAAAGGCGTGGGTGTTGGGCAGGCCGGGGTGGAATTGGGCGGAATGGTCGAAAAAGCCCGCCTCCACCGCCTCGGCCCCCGCCTCGGGCGACCAATCGGAAATGTCGGTGGCAAACCGCGGGATGCCATCATCCAGCCCCAAAAACAAAGGCGGGGTGCCGTGGGCAAGGGCGGGGTGGCCGTGGGGCAGCCAGCCCAGGTCAGTGCCATTCACGATCAAGGGTTTGCCGCGCCACAAAGGCAAGATGTGCCCCGATGCCAGCATGTGCGCGATTTGGTCGGGGTCGCTGCGCAGATGCGCGGCACGGTCCAGCGTGGACCCTGAGAAGGTGAGAATGTCGAGAACGCCCATTGATTTGCCCCAGTGGTTGTGGGCGCGGCGGCCCCCCTGTGGCGTGAGTGATGCCATGCGGGCGGGGCCGGTGCAATCATAGTTGCGGGGCGCAGTTAGGGGGAGGGGTTGCGGGCCAGATTGCGGGGCGGGTGTGGCAAAATCAACCTAAGGAAGAAAAGATTGTGACGAGTACATTCCTGAGGTGGCAAGTGCCGGAGTGATTTGTTAGGATTAATAATCGCTGGCACATGCTTGCTATATCATTGAAGTTAAACATTAAGGAAACGTGTTGACCGCACCGCACCTTTTTTCGGCCGGTGCCACCGGGACACAAGCCCATCTGCGCATCCTGCAGACAACGGATTTGCACGCGCACGTGTATCCGTTTGATTATTATCAAGATCATGAGGTGGACACGGCCGGTTTGGCGCGCACAGCGGCGTTGATTGCCAGCGCGCGGGCGGAGGTGGCCAATAGCATTTTGTTGGACAATGGCGATTTGCTGCACGGGTCGGCGTTGGGCGATTACATGGCCTATGACCGGGGGTTGCGGGACGGAGATTTGCACCCGGTGATCGCGGCGATGAATGCGTTGCGGTTTGATGCGGCGAATGTGGGCAACCACGAGTTCAACTTTGGCCTGCCGTTTTTGATGGCGGCGTTGGGGCGGGCGGCGTTTCCGGTGATCAGTGCCAATGCGCTGACGCAGGTGGGGGCGGATGCGCGACGCGATGCGCGTTTGTTGCCGCCCTATGTGATTTTGGACCGGATGATCCGCGATGGGCGGGGCGTGCGCCACCCCATTCGCATTGGGGTGTTGGGGCTGTTGCCGCCGCAGATTGTGACCTGGGATGAAGGGTTGTTGCGCGGGCGCATCCAGTCGCGCTGTATGGTGCAGACGGCGGCGGCGTTGATCCCCGAAATACGCGAGGCGGGGGCGGATATTGTGGTGGTGCTGGCGCATACCGGGATTGGGGCGGTGGCGTATAGGGAGGGGATGGAGAATGCGGCCCAGCCCCTTGCGCGGTTGCCGGGGGTCGATGCGCTGATCACCGGGCACACGCATATGGTGTTTCCATCGCCGCAGTTTTCGGGCGTCGATACGTTTGACCTGCAGCGGGGCAGGATTTCGGGGACGCCCGCCGTGATGGCCGGGTTTTGGGGGTCGCATCTGGGGTTGATTGATTTGGTGCTGGACCGTGATGGCGGGCGGTGGCGGGTGTTGGACAGCCAGTCGATGGCGCGGCCCATTGCGGTGCAGGGCCGCGACGGGGACGCGATTGGGTTGGTGCGGTCGGTGCCTGCGGTCACACGCGCGGCGCGGGGCGGGCATGAGGCGACGCTGGACTATATGCGCAGTGCGGTGGGGGAAACGCAGGTGCCGTTGCACAGCTATTTCGCGGTGATCAAGGATTGCCCCAGTGTGCAGATTATCTGCCAAGCGCAGGCACGGTTTGTGGCGCAGCAATTGGCGGGGACCGAGCATGGCGCGTTGCCTTTGCTATCGGCGGCGGCACCTTTCAAGGTGGGGGGCTGGGCGGGGCCGCAAAATTACACGCATATTCCGGTGGGGCCGTTGTACCAGCGCAATCTGGCGGATTTATACTGTTTTCCCAACACGATTTCGGCGTTGCGCCTGACCGGGGCGGATGTGGTGGAGTGGTTGGAGCGGTCGGCATCGGCGTTTTGCCAAGTGACCTTGGGTGTGCAAGATCAAGTGCTGTTGAATGATGGGTTCCCGTCGTATAATTTCGATGTGATCGCAGGCCTGACCTATGAAATCGACCCAACGAAGCCTGCGCGCTATTCGGTGACGGGGCAGTTGGTAGATGCGCGTCAGGGGCGCATACGAAATCTATGTCACGCAGGCCAACCAATTGATGTTACAGCAGAGTTTATTCTGGCGACCAACAATTATCGTGCCAGCACGCAAGGGGCCTTAAACACGGCGGGTACGATACGCGAGGTGTTTTCGGCCACCAGCACCATCCGCAATATTTTGCTGAATGAAGTTTCGCAAGCGTCGCCATTGGCGCTGAAACCTGTTGCGAATTGGCGGTTTGTGGCGATGCCGGATACCAGCTTTGTGTTTGAAACATCGCCCTTGGCGGCGGCGTTTTTGCCAGAGTTGCAAGGCGTGCGGGTGGACCATGTGATGAATTGCCCGAACGGGTTTGGGCGGTATCGGTTGTGGGGGTGACGGTTGTGAGGATGGCGGGGGCACCTGCCCGCTGAAGTGGCAAAAGCCCGGACCATGTGGCCCGGACTTTTAGGTGTCATAAAATCAGCGGTTTCAGACCTTAAATTCTGGATAGGCCTCCAACCCCAGTTCGGCTTTGTCGAGGCCCAAGATCTCATCCTCTTCCGTCGGGCGCAGGCCGACTGTGGCCTTTAGGGCCATCCAGACGATGGCAGAGGCTATGAACATGAACGCCCCCACAGCGGCAAAGCCCATCAACTGCGCACCGAAGGTGGCACCCGAGGTGTAGAACGGCACGGCCATTGTGCCCCAAAAGCCCGCGACAAGGTGGACCGGAATTGCGCCAACCACATCGTCGATCTTCATCTTGTCCAGCATCGGCACCACGGCCACAGCAATAATGCCACCGATCGCGCCAATCCAGACTGCGCCGAACAAAGTCGGATCCAAGGGGCCTGCGGTGATGGACACAAGGCCCGCCAAAGCGCCGTTCAGAACCATCGTCAGATCAACCTTTTTGTACATGATCTGCGTCAGGGCCATTGCAGCGATTGCACCCGCCGCGGCGGCCATGTTGGTGTTGGCAAAAATGATCGCGACCGCGTTTGCATCGGCTTCGGTCCCCAAGGCGAGTTGGGAGGCGCCGTTAAAGCCGAACCAACCGAGCCAGAGGACGAACACACCCAAAGTGGCCAGCGCAAGGTTGCTGCCCGGCATTGGGTTTACGCGCCCATCCTTGCCGAATTTACCCAGACGTGGGCCAAGGATGATTGCGCCTGCAAGGGCCGCGAAACCGCCTGCCGCGTGGACAAGGGTGGAGCCTGCAAAGTCGTTAAAGCCTGCCTGCGACAACCAGCCGCCGCCCCACTGCCATGACGCCTCAATAGGGTACAAAAACCCTGTTAGGACGACGGTGAAGGCAAGGAAAGGCCACAGTTTGATGCGTTCGGCCAATGTGCCCGACACGATGGACGCGGTGGTGGCGCAAAACATCAACTGAAAGAAGAAATCAGACCCGGTGGCAAAGCCTGCATCAGCGGCAATTTCACCTTGGATGGACGCCGAGGAGAAGCCGCCAACCCAGCCCGCAACCGTCCACGCATCGCCGGGGTACATCAAGTTATAGCCCACCAACCAATACATGATGGAGGCGATGGAAAACAGCGCGATATTTTTGGTCAACTGCATGGTGACGTTTTTGGAGCGGACCAGACCCGCCTCCAGCATCGCGAATCCTGCAGCCATCCAAAACACCAAAAAGCCGCCGATTAAGAACAGCAAGGTGTTGAAGATAAAGGCATTGTTGACGGGCGCTGCCGCGTCTTGGGCCCAAACAGGCAGGGCGGTGGCGGCGGCGATTGCCACACCAAGCCCCAAAGATTTCAGTCGGTTCATCATGTTCATATCCCTTCCCCCCCGCTTACAAAGCGTCATCATTGGTTTCGCCAGTGCGCACGCGCAGGGCCTGCGCCACATCCAGCACAAAGATTTTACCATCCCCGATTTTCCCGGTTTTCGCGGTTGCAGCGATAGCGTCGACCGCCGCCTCGACTATGGAATCGGGCACGACGATTTCCAGCCGCATTTTGGGCACGAAATTCACCGCATATTCGGCCCCGCGATAGATTTCGGTATGGCCCGATTGCGTGCCAAACCCCTTGATTTCCGTTACCATCATGCCCCGTACACCCAAAGCGGTCAGCGCTTCGCGGACCTCTTCCAGCTTGAAGGGTTTGATTGCTGCAATGATCAGTTTCACGCCTGTCCCCTTTGCATCTGTGCCCGGCGTCTGGCCCGGCCTTGTGCGTTCAAGGGGCGGCAGTTTGCAGGTGCAGCACAAGAAAACGGCGCGGCGGGATGGGCGAAAAACCGCAGACACGCACATTTTTTGCACTTTTTGTTGCGTTTGATTAAAAATTAATCGCTGAACGGGCGGGCGGGGGGTGCGTTAACGCTCCACAATCCATCGCGGGCGCGCTATGATTGGATGCAATAAGACGTGTAAACACGAGAGAATTCCTTGATGAGCAGATCAGGCAACCGACCCTTAGTGGCAGATCGCCGCTATAAAACCCCTGCGGGGGGTGGCCGGGCTGCGCCGCCGTCCAAACCCAAACTGCCAGCAAAGCCGCGCAAAAAGCGCGCACCGCGCCGGCGGGGGATTTCGGGGTGGATTGCCGCATTTTTCGGGCTGATTGTGCGGATTATCTGGGGGTTCACTTGGCGTGTGGGGGCGGTGGTCGCCTTGGTTGTGGGGTTGGCCACGGGGTATTTTTACGCGCAATTGCCGCCGCTTGGCGATATGTTGGACGCACGGGCGCGGGGGTCGGTGACGCTGCTGGACCGCGATGAAAAGGTGTTTGCGTGGCGTGGCGAAACCTTTGGCGGGTCGACCAGTGCAGGGACGGTTTCCACCTATTTGCACGATGCGGTCGTGGCGACTGAGGATAAGCGGTATTACTGGCATTACGGAATTTCGCCGCGTGGCATCGCGTCGGCGGTGCGGATTAACATGCGCGAGGGGCGCGGCCCGTTGGAGGGCAACGGCGGGTCCACCATCACGCAGCAGGTGGCGAAACTGCTGTGTTTGGGAGTGCCCTACGATTCTGCGACATGGAAATCTGAGGCGGATTACGAGGCGGATTGCAGGCGGGGCGGGTTGATGCGCAAAATCCGCGAAATGCCGTATGCCTTTGCGTTGGAAACGAAATATTCCAAAGAGGAGATTTTGACGATCTATTTCAACCGGGCCTATTTGGGTGCGGGGGCGCGTGGGTTTGGCGCGGCGGCGCAGCGGTATTTCGGCAAATCGGCGGGGGATGTGAACCCGGCGGAGGCGGCGATGTTGGCGGGGCTGTTGAAAGCGCCATCAACATTCGCGCCCACCAACAACCTGAAACGCGCCCAAGATCGGGCCGCCGTGGTGTTGGGGTTGATGCGAGAGCAGGGGTATGTGACGCAGGCCGCCTATGACGACGCGATTGCCAGCCCGGCCACGCTGTCGCAAGCTGCCGAAGCGCGCGCGGGCGGGTATTTTGCCGATTGGGTGATGGGCGAAGGGCCGGATTTCCTGACGCGCGACACCACCGAAGATGTGATTATGCGGACCACGCTGGACCAGCGGCTGCAAGCCGCCGCCGAAGGGGCGCTGCGCGATGTGTTCACCGCCAAGCTGTCGGAGGGGTCACTGGCCGAGGCAGCCGTGATCGTGATGTCCGCCGATGGGGCGGTGCGCGCGATGGTGGGGGGGCGCAATCCGGCCCCGCCCGGCAGTTTCAACCGCGCGACCATGGCGATGCGGCAAACCGGGTCGGCGTTCAAGCCGTTCGTTTACGCGGCGGCGATGGATTTGGGGTATACGCCTGCGGATTATGTGGAAGACGCGCCGCTGACCATCAATGTGCCGGGGTCCGGCCCTTATTCGCCACGCAATTATACCAATAAATATCTGGGGTTGATCACGTTGACCAAAGCGCTGGAGGAGTCGGTGAACACATCGGCCGTGCGCATATCTGAGGCCGTGGGCCGCGATGTGGTGCGCAAAGTGGCCGAGGATTTTGGCATCCGCAGCGATTTGGCGGCAGGGCCTGCGTTGGCGTTGGGGGCATCGGAAAGCAGTTTGCTGGAGATGACGGGTGCGTATGCCGGGATTTTGAACGGCGGGTCATCGGTGCGGCCTTATGGGTTGATTGACCTGCGGTTGCAGGGGGATAGCGCGCCGCTGTTGGGCCAAGATGGCGGGATTGGTGAGCGGGTGATCACAGAGGAATCCGCGCAATACCTGACCTATATGATGCATATGGTGGTGGAGGAGGGCACGGGCACGCGCGCGCGGTTGCAAGGGCGCGAAGCGGCCGGCAAAACCGGCACCACATCGGCGGCGCGCGATGCATGGTTCATTGGGTTTACCGCCGATTATGTGGCGGGCGTTTGGATGGGGTATGACGACAACACCCCCTTGCGCGGCGTGACGGGGGGCGGCCTGCCCGCCGAGATTTGGCACGAGGTGATGCTGCGAGTGCATGAAGGCCTGCCCGCGCGGCCCTTGCCAATGCTGGTGCCCGAGGCGCGCTTGCCCCCCGGCCAGCCGTACCGAGACCAACCCGCACAGACGTATATAGAGCCGCAAGTGCAAGACCAGCAGATGCAGCCGCCTCCGCAAGACGACCTTGCCGACCGCATTTTGCAAGAGGTTTTGGGGATTTTTGGCGGGAATTGAGGCTGTTTTGATAAAAAGCAGCCCGTACAGCGCGGGCAGCAAGACTTTGCTAACCATTTTACGTTTATTCTGCCTTCAACGCCCGCCAGATTGGACCTGAACCCCACTATGACCTCGAACGATACTCGCCAAGGGCAGGCCGAATTATCCGCAGCGCGGGCGCGTGGCCGCAGCTTGTATGTGACCATTTTTGTGTTCAGCTTTTTCGTCAATTTGCTGATGCTGACCGGGCCTTTGTACATGCTGCAAGTGTATGATCGCGTGCTGGGCAGCCGGTCAGAGGAGACGTTGCTGGCACTGTCGGTACTGGTGTTGGTGCTGTTTGTGGCGATGGGGATTTTGGATCATGCGCGCAATCGGGTGATCGCACGGGTGGGCGCGCGGTTTCAAGATGCGTTGGACCAGCGGGTGTTTCAAGCATCGGTGCGGCGGTTAACGGCGGTGCCCAATGACACGAACGCGCTGGTGGCGCAGCGTGACCTAGAGGCGGTGCAGCGGTATTATTCATCGCCCGTGCATTTGGCGTTTTTCGATATTCCCTGGACACCGCTGTTTGTGGGCGCGATTTTTGTATTCCACCCGGTGTTGGGCTGGCTGGCGGTTGCGGGCGGTATGGCATTGATTTTGTTAACATTTTTGAACCGGGCGGTGACGCAAACACCGCTGAACCGGGCCAATGCAACCGGGGTCCATGCGGACCATTTGGCCGATAACCTAAAGGCGGAGGCGGAGACTGTGCAAGCGCTGGGAATGGCGCAGGCGGGGTTTTCGCGCTGGCAAAAAGCGCGCAGCGCAGCCTTGATCGCCAATATCACCGCCGCCGATCTGGGCGGGATTTTCACCGTCACTTCCCGCACGTTTCGGTTGTTTTTACAATCGGCGATGCTGGGGGTCGGCGCCTATTTGGTGCTGCAAGGGCAGTTGAGCGCGGGGGCGATGATCGCGGGATCCATCCTGCTGGGCCGCGCGCTGGCCCCGATTGAGGTGTTGGTCGGCCAATGGGCGCTGGTGCAACGGTCCCAAGAAGGTTGGGGGCGGCTGGCAGTTTTGCTGTCGGCCCAACCGATTGAGGCGGCGCGCACCCCCTTGCCCCGGCCAAAAGCGCTGCTGGAGGTGCATCAACTGTCCGTGGTGCCGCCGGGGGGCACGCAGGCGGTGTTGCGCATGGTGTCGTTTGGGGTGCAACCGGGGCAAGCGATGGGGGTAATCGGGCCATCGGGGTCTGGGAAATCCTCGCTCGCGCGGGCGCTGATTGGGGTTTGGCGGCCTGCGGGCGGCCATATCCGGCTGGATGGCGCGACGCTGGACCAATATGACGCCGATGTTTTGGGCGGCTATATTGGGTATTTGCCGCAACGGGTTGCGCTGTTTGATGGCACAATTTCGGAAAATATTGCGCGGCTGGGCGCGGATGCGGACCCGGCAAAAATTGTGTTGGCGGCACAGCGGGCGGCGGCACATGACATGATTTTGAAACTGCCGGACGGGTATGACACGCGGGTGTCGACCTTGGGGGGGCGGTTGTCGGGCGGGCAAGTGCAGCGCATTGGATTGGCGCGCGCACTGTTTGGTGACCCGGTTTTGCTGGTGTTGGATGAGCCGAATTCGAACTTGGACAATGAAGGGTCGCAGGCCGTGAACCATGCCATTCGTGCGACGAAAGCGGCGGGGGGGGCGGTGTTGATCATGGCGCATCGGCCCGCGGCGATCCAAGAATGTGACGTGCTGTTGGTGCTGGAAGATGGGGCGCGCCGCGCCTTTGGGCCGCGCGACCAAGTGTTGCGCGACATGGTGCAAAACCACGGAGAGATTGCGCGCAAAGCTGTGCCGGGGGGTGTGGCATGAACGCTTGGTCCGTGCGCAAACCCGTGCTGACGGGGGTGTTTACCTTGGTTTTGCTGGTCGGTTTTTTTGCAGCTTGGGGGGTGATGACCACGATCACCGGGGCAATTGTCGCCTCGGGCCGTATTGAGGTGGAGCAGAATCGCCAGATTGTGCAGCATCCCGATGGTGGGGTGGTGGACTCAATCCATGTGGTCGAAGGGCAGACCGTGCGCGCGGGGGATCTGGTGCTGCGGCTGGACGGGGCGGCGGTGAAATCGGAACTTGCCATCGTGGAGGGGCAGTTTTTTGAAATTCTGGCCCGGCGTGCGCGCCTTGAGGCGGAGCGGGACGACAAAACCAGCATCAGTTTTGCAGCCGATTTGGCGGCGGAGGCGGCGATGCGCCCCCAAATCGCGGAGCAGATGGAGGGGCAGCGCCGCCTGTTTGCAGCGCGGGCCGAAACGGCGGCCCAGCAGGTGGACCAGTTGGGCAAGCGCAGCGGGCAAATCGCCAGCCAGATCACCGGGATTGATGCGCAATCACGCGCGCTATCGCTGCAACTGGACCTGATCACGCAAGAATTGACGGCGCAGCAAGCGTTGCTGGACAAGGGTTTGGCGCAGGCCAGCCGGGTGTTGTCGCTGCAACGCGAGGCGGCGCGGCTGGACGGTGAGGTGGGCGAATTGGCCGCCACCCGTGCACAATCTGAAGGCCGCATGACCGAGATTGAGATTGAGGTGCTGAAGCTGGCCGCGACCCGGCGCGAGGAGGCGAACACGCAGCTGCGCGACATCGGATACCGCGAGTTGGAGCTGGCCGAACGCCGCCGCGCGCTGGCAGAACGCATTGCGCGGCTGGATGTGGTGGCGCCCGTATCGGGTGTGGTTTTGGGCCTGCAAGTGACCACGCCGCGCGCGGTTTTGCGCCCCGCCGATCCGGTGCTGTACTTGATTCCCCAAGACCGCCCTTTGGTGATCGCGGCGCAGGTGCAGCCGTTTCATATTGACCAAATTCGGGTGGGGCAGCCCGTAAATTTGGTGTTTTCAGCCTTTCCCAGCCGGACAACGCCGGAACTGACGGGCCATATCACCGGGGTTTCGGCCGATGCGTTGATCGACCAACGCACGCAGATGCCCTATTACCGGGCCGAAATTATCCCCGATGAGGGCGAGATTGAGAAACTGGACGGGCTGACATTGATCCCCGGCATGCCGGTTGAGGCGTTTATCCGCACCAATGAACGCACGCCGCTGGCCTATCTGTTGAAACCCTTTACCGATTATTTCGCCCGCGCCTTTCGCGAGAGTTGAGGGATTTCGGGTTCACCCAAGGGCGCAAAGCGGATAGGGTGCGCAAAATTGCATAAAATGGGGACGCATATGACCATCACTGCCCGCCTTGCCGAACGTGGCATCACCTTGCCGAACGCGCCTGCCCCTGCTGCCAATTATGTGCCGTTTGTGCTGGACGGAACCACGCTTTACGTCTCGGGGCAGATCAGCCAAGGGCCGGATGGGTTGATCAAGGGCCGTTTGGGCGACGGGATGAGCGTGGAGGACGGTGCCGCCGCTGCCCAGCGTTGTGCGATTTCGCTGTTGGCGCAGGTCAATGCGGCCTGTGGCGGTGATCTGTCGCGGCTGAAACGGGTGATCAAATTGACGGGCTTTGTCAATTCCACCGCTGATTTCATTGACCAGCCAAAAGTTATCAACGGCGCGTCCGATTTCTTGGTCGCGGTTTTGGGCGATGCTGGGCGGCATGCAAGGTCGGCGGTGTCGGCGGCGTCGCTGCCTTTGGGGGTGGCGGTGGAGATCGAAGGGATTTTCGAAATCTCTGCCTGAAACGCAGGTTGCCGGATCCACCCCCCCCTTTTCAGAATAAGTGAGCCGCAATGCCCCCCGCCCTGCATCCCGATTTTTTGACCAAACCCATCGCCCACCGCGCGTTGCACAACATTCGCGATGGGCGGCCCGAAAATTCGCGGGCGGCGATCAAGGCGGCGATCAAGGCGGGCTATGCCATTGAAATTGATCTGCAGTTTTCGCGCGATGGGCAAGCGATTGTGTTTCATGATGAGGCGCTAGACCGTTTGACGATGGAAACCGGGCCGTTGAACCAACGCTCGGCGGCGGAATTGTCGCATATTCCGTTGCGGGGGGGGCGCGAAACCATCCCGACGCTGGTGGATGTTTTGGCGCTGGTCGCGGGGCAGGTGCCGTTGCTGATTGAAATGAAGGATCAGCACGGCGAAATGGGCCCCACCGATGGCAAGCTGGAGGCGGCGACGGCGGCGGCACTGGCGGGCTACAAAGGTCCAGTTGCGTTGATGTCGTTCAACCCCCATTCGATGGTGGTGATGGCGCGGCTGTGCCCGTTCGTTCCGCGCGGACTGACCACGGCGGCGTTTGACCCTGCAAAATGGGCGCCTATCCCCCCGGCCACCTGTGATCGGCTGCGGATGATCCCAGATTATGATCATATCAATGCTTGTTTCATCAGCCATGAGGCGGCCGATTTGGACCGCCCGCGCGTCACCGAACTGCGTCACCAAGGTGCTGAAATCCTGTGTTGGACCATCAAAACGCCAGAGGCGGAGGCAAAAGCGCGCGAGATTGCGCAAAATATCACGTTTGAAGGCTATCTTGCGCCCTTGCCTGCTTGACCCAAGCCGCGGCTGCCCCAGCTAAGGCAAACGTTGCCCCCAAAGGTTCATATGGCCGAGATTGACGCGACCCTGCACAACAGCTTTGCCGAAATCCCAAGCGCAGATTGGGACGCCTTGGCATGCCCAGAGGGGCAAACGGGCCGCGCGATTGACCCGTTCATGACGCATCGGTTTTTGCTGGCGCTGGAACGGTCGGGCTCGATCGGGCCGCGCACGGGTTGGCAACCGCGCCCTTTGGTGCTGCGCGAAAATGGCGTGGCGATTGCAGCGATGGCCATGTTTGCCAAGGGTCACAGCCAAGGGGAATATATTTTCGACCATTCATGGGCGCAGGCGTTTGAACGCGCGGGCGGGCAGTATTACCCAAAACTGCAAGTCGCCGCCCCTTTTACGCCCGCCACGGGCCGCCGTTTATTAACGCTGCCGGGGCGGGAGGCGGACGGGGCGCGCGCACTGGTCAGCGCCGCCACGCAAATCGCAACCCAAAACAATCTGTCGTCGCTGCACATCACCTTTTGCACCGAAGCAGAGGCGGCGCGCGCTGAAACTTTGGGCCTGATGCACCGCGTCACCCAGCAATATCATTGGCAAAACAACAGCTACGCCGATTTTGATGGCTTTTTGGCGCAGCTGTCGTCGCGCAAACGCAAGGCCATTCGCAAAGAACGCGCCACGGCCAATGACGCAGGGCTAGAGGTGCGCAGCCTGACCGGCGACCAAATTCAGCCCGCGCATTGGGATGCGTTTTGGCAGTTTTACCAAGACACCGGCGCGCGCAAATGGGGCACGCCGTACCTGACCCGCGCGGCATTCGCGGAATTTCACGACACCATGCGGGATGATATTTTGCTGGTGCTGGCCTTTGACGGCGACACCCCGGTTGCGGGCGCGCTGAATTTCATCGGCCGCGATGCGCTTTACGGCCGCTATTGGGGCTGCACGCAGGAACACCCCTGCCTGCATTTTGAACTTTGCTATTACCGCGCGATTGATTGGGCGATTGCCCACGGCTTGCAAACGGTGGAGGCGGGGGCGCAAGGCGACCACAAACTGGCGCGCGGCTATTTGCCCAGCCCGGTCCATTCGCTACACTGGATTGCGAATGACGGTTTTGCCCGCGCGGTGGCCGATTACCTAGAGGCGGAGCGCCGCGCAGTCACTGATGATATTGAGGTGCTGACCACCCTCGGCCCTTTTCGCCGCGACGAGTCCGCACAAAACCCCTGAACCGGAGGCGATATGAAAGTCCCAAAACTGACCGACCGCAGCGCGCTGGAGCCTTTGTTAAACAACGGCTGGGCGCTGGACACAGGTCGCGACGCGATCACCAAGACCTACATCTTTCGCAATTTCATTGAGGCGTTTGGCTTTATGACCCGCGCAGCGCTGTGGGCCGAAAAATGGGATCATCACCCCGAATGGTCCAATGTTTACAAGACTGTAGACGTAACACTGACCACGCATGACGCCGATGGCCTGACAGAACTCGACATCAAACTGGCCCGCAAAATGGACAGTTTGATCTAAATCCTACCAATTTCATCTTGGCTTAAATACCTAACCGGCGCCGCCCCCGCAGCGCCGTGTCAGATCAAAGCCGGATCACTTTGATCGCGTTGCCTTTGGCCGACAGGGCAATTTCGCCCCGGCACAGGCGCAGCGCGTCCTCGCCAAACGCCTCGTTCCGCCAGCCCATCAGCGCGGGCACTTTGCGTTGGCCCGCCGCGATCAGGTCCAATTCGGACGCGGAAGCGATCAGTTTGGACGCCACGCCCAACTCCTCGGACTTGGCCTTCAGCAGCACGCGCAGCAGGTCGGCCAGCGCGGGGTTCACTTGCACTTGGTCTTTGCTCACGTCAGCTTTGGGCAAATCATCGGGTTTGGCATCGACGCCTGCCTTGACCGCCGCCAGCAATCCATCGGCAATATCGCCGCGCCGCCCTTCGCGCATCAACAGGCGCGAGCGGCCCAATTCTTCGGTATTCGTGGGCTTGGTCGATGCAAGTTCCAGCAGCGCATCATCTTTGATCACGCGGCTGCGCGGCACGTTGTTGGTTTGGGCGTACACTTCGCGAAACTGCGCGAGTTCTTTGACAATCGCCAAAAACCGCCCCGAATTGGTGCGGGTTTTGATGCGCTGCCACGCTTCATGCGGGCGGATGGTATAGGTTTCGGGGTCGGTCAGCACGGCCAACTCTTCCTCCACCCATTTTTGGCGACCGCTAGCGGCGATTTCGGCGGCAAGGTGTTCATAAATCACGCGCAAATGCGTCACATCGGCCAGCGCATAGGTTTTTTGCGCATCGCTGAGGGGGCGGCGCGACCAATCGGTAAAGCGGCTGGTTTTATCCAGCGGGTGATGCGCGATTTTGCGGACCAGCGTTTCATAGCCAACCTGTTCACCAAAGCCGCAGACCATGGCGGCGACTTGGGTATCAAACAGCGGGTTGGGAAAGCAGTTGCCTTCGACAAAGAAAATCTCAAGATCTTGGCGCGCGGCGTGGAACACTTTGACGGTCGCCGTGTGGCGAAACAGGTCATAAAGGGGTTCCAGCGACATATCCGCGCCTTCGACCGGGTCGATTAGCACGGCATCGCCATCATCGCCCGGCAGCGCCATTTGGATCAGGCACAGTTTGGACCAATAGGTACGTTCGCGCAGAAATTCGGTGTCGATGGTGACATAAGCTTCATTTTTGGCGGCGGCGCAAAAGGCCGCCAGATCCTCGGTCGTGGTAATCGTTCTCATGTATGTCCCGCTTGCGGGGTCATCCCGCAGGTTCGCTATAGGCGCGCAATGCGGTAAAAGAAAGCCCCGCAACGCAAGGTTACGGGGCCAGCTTTTAGAATTTACCGCGATGTGGCGTTAGATCGCAGCCAGCAGCGCCTCACCACCCGAAATTTCGCAGGTGCCGGGGCTTTCTTCCAAATGCAGCACTTTGACCACGCCATCTTCGGCCAGCAGCGCATAACGTTTGGACCGCGCCATCAGGCCCACGGGCGGCGCATCAAACGTCATGCCCATGGCGGCGGTAAATGCGCTTGTGCCATCGGCCAGCAGGCTGATGTTGGCGGCATCTGCACCTGTCGCCTCGCCCCACGCTTTCATCACGAAAGGGTCGTTGACCGACACGCAGATCACCTCATCCACACCCTTGGCGGCAAAATCATCGCGGGTGCGCATAAAGCTGGGAACGTGGGCGGAATGGCAGGTGGGGGTAAAGGCCCCCGGCACCGCGAAAATCACCACTTTGCGGCCTTTGGTCAGGGTGCTGATGCTGACCTCCTCAGGGCCGGATGCGCCCAAACGGACCAAATTTGCCTCTGGCAGCGTGTCACCTACAGAAATAACCATATCTTAACCCTCATCCGTTGTGTTTCCCGTTGGGGCAGATATAGGCTTTTCAGGGGCGCGGGGCCAGTGACTTGTTGGTGAAAAAGCCTGTGGCGCAGCGGGAAGGGTCGAAGATGACGCATATTGTGGTGGTAGGGGCCGGGCAGGCCGGGGCGGCGTTGGTTGCCAAATTGCGCAGTGACGGTGCTGTGGATCAGATCACGTTGATCGGCGCGGAACCCGTGCCACCCTATCAGCGCCCGCCGCTGTCCAAAGCGTATTTGATGGGCGACATGCCAGCGGAGCGGTTGTTTTTGCGGCCTGAGGCGTTTTACGCCGAACAAGGCATTGACCTGCGGTTGGGCGCGCATGTGACCGCGATTGACCCGGCGGGCAAGACGGTGTCGTTGGGCGACGCGGTGGTGGCCTATGACCAATTGGTGTTGACCACGGGGTCCACGCCGCGCCGTTTGCCAGCCGCGATTGGCGGGGATTTGCGCGGCGTGTTCACCTTGCGCGATTTGGCGGATGTGGATGCGATGCAGCCGTATTTTGTGCCGGGCGCGCGCGTGGTGATTGTGGGCGGCGGGTATATTGGGCTGGAAGGGGCGGCGGTGGCGGCCAAGCTGGGGCTGGATGTGACCGTGTTGGAAATGGCCCCGCGCATTTTACAACGGGTCGCGGCGGAGGAGACATCGGGGTTTTTCCGTGATTTGCACGTGGGCCATGGGGTCACGATTTTGGAAGGCACGGGGTTGGAGCGGTTGCTGGGGGACGGGCATGTAAGCGCCGCGCGGCTGACTGATGGGCGCGAGATTGCCTGTGATTTTGTCATGGTGGGCGTGGGGATTACGCCGAACGTGGGTTTGGCGGCAGCGGCGGGGTTGGTGATTGATAACGGCATTGCCACGGACGCGCAGGGGCGCACGTCCGCGCCGGATATTTGGGCGGCGGGCGATTGCGCCAGTGTGCCTGTGCGCGGCGGGCGCATCCGGTTGGAATCGGTGCCAAATGCGATTGATCAGGCGGAAATTGTGGCCGTAAATTTGGGCGGTGCGGGCCGCGATTATGTGCCGGAGCCGTGGTTTTGGTCGGACCAATATGACATCAAGCTGCAAATTGCGGGGCTGAACGCGGGCTATGACCGGGTGGTGACGCGGACCACAGATGGCGCGGTGTCGTTTTGGTATTACCGGGGCGATGCGCTGTTGGCGGTGGATGCGATGAACGATCCGCGCGCGTTTATGGTGGCAAAGCGGTTGCTGGCGGTGGGAAAATCGCCCGATGCGGCGCGCGTGGCCGACCCTGCGACCGAATTGAAGGCGCTGTTGGCCTGATGCGGATTATTGGTGGCACCCATCGCGGCACGCATTTGGCAGAGCTGGGCAAAGGCGATGCGGCGGCGCATTTGCGCCCCACGTCCGACCGCGTGCGCGAGGCGATGTTTAACCTGTTGATCAATGGTCGCTTGGACGGGGGGCCAAACCCGGTTGCGGGCGCGCGGGTGTTGGATTTGTTTGCAGGCACCGGCGCGCTGGCGTTGGAGGCGATGAGCCGGGGCGCGGCAGCGGCGACCTTGGTGGAGGATGGCAAAGTGGCGCTGGCCCTGATCAAGCGGAATTTGGAAATTACGCGGATGCGGGCGGTGGTGCTGCGTCAATCGGCGGTGGCCCTGCCCCGCAACACGGCAGGGCCCTTTGATCTGATCTTCATGGACCCGCCTTACGCGCGCCAAATGGGCGAGGCGGCGCTGGCATCGGCGCGCGCGGGCGGTTGGATTGCCCCCGGCGCCGTGGTGGTGTGGGAGGAAAACGCGGCCATCACCGCCCCGCCTGATTTTGCACCGCTGGACCAGCGCACATACGGCGACACAACCATCACCATTTTAAGGACGCCTGTATGAGCGATGAAATTGCCCTGCGGTTTGACATTCGCGCCTATAACGAGCCTGCGATCAATGCGCGGATGCAGCACCGCGCCAACAGCCCATTGAAATCGGCCAGTTTTTTCCTAATCCCCTTTGCGGCGGCCTTGGTGGTGGGCGCAGGCGCGGCGGCGCTGATGGGCCTGCCTGCGGATGTGGGGTTTATGGTGGCATCATATGCGGGCCTTGGGTCCTTTTTTGCGGCTTTGGTGATGGGATTGCGGCACCGGGGGCAGTTGGCGGCGGTGATGCGCGCCAGCCCGCTGCGTGCCCTGCCCTATGAAGTGGTGCTGTCGGCGCAAGGGGTTGTGCGGTCTGGGCGGCACTATCCTTGGTCGGTTTTCACGGGCGTGGCTGTGTTGCCGGGGCTGACGGTGTTGCAGTTTTCCACGGTTGAAGGGGTGATCGTGCCGGACAAAGAACTGCCAAATGGCATGACCGCACAAGCGGCGCGCACCCAGATTGACCAATGGCGAAAGGATGCGGCATGACCCCCAAAGCGGTTTTATTTGATTGTGACGGTGTGCTGGTGGACAGCGAGGTGGCGGCGTTTGATTTGCTGACCGCCGATTTGGCCGGGTACGGATTGGTGCTGTCGCGGGCGGAGATGGAGGCGCGTTTCCTGGGCGGCACCATTAGCGGGCTGTTTCAAACCGCGCGCGATTTGGGCGCGGATTTGCCCGATGATTGGGTCGATACGTTTTACGCGCAACTGTATGCGCGGTTGGCGCAAGGCACGCCGTTGATTGATGGCGCGCAAGCGGTGTTGGACCGTTTGGCGGCGGCGGGCATGGTGTTTGCCGTGGGGTCGAACGGGTCGGACCAGAAAATGCAAATCACGCTGGGCCAGCATCCGCGCGTTTTGGCGCATTTCAACGGACATTTGTATTCGGGACAAACGCTGGGTTGCCCAAAGCCGGACCCCGGTTTGTGGCTGCATGCCGCGCGCGCGCTGGGGGTTGATCCCGCCGATTGCGTGGTGGTGGACGACAGCCCTACGGGGTGTTTGGGGGCGGTGCGTGCGGGGATACGCTGTTTGGGGCTGGCCGAACATGATGACGGCGCACGCCTGTTGGCCGTGGGGGCCGAAGTTATCCGGTCCCTGCGGGATATTCCGGGCAAGCTGGGCCTGCCCGGATAACGCGCCTTAGAACGTCGACAAAACGCCGGTCGCGACCGTGTTGCGGCGCGGGTTCATCGCCGTTTCGGCCACGCTGTTCAGCGGCACCGCGTTGGACGTGGCCCCCAGTGGCACGCTAAGCCCGATGCGCAAGGTGTTGATATTGCCCACGCCGCCCACATTGCTGCGCGCAAATTCCAGCGAGACCGCAGACCCTTGGCGCAAGGAACCGGACATATCATAGCTGGCCCCAAGACCGAATGTGGTGATGCCCGCGACATTGCTGATGGATGCATCGGTTAACCCGCCAAACACGGTCCAGCTTTCATTGGCGCGAAACGACCCGGCAAGGCCAAGGGCGTTCAGGCCAAGCGATGCACCGCCGTTCGACACGGTGCTGCGCGCAAAGCTGCCGCCAAGGGTGACTTGGTCAGACACTTGGAACCGGCCCGCGATGCCCAGATCGGTGATGTCGGTGCCTGCGGCCAAGTTTGGGCTGGTGTTGGATTTGCCCAAAAACCCGGTGACCTTGACTTGGTCCACGTCATACCCGCCCAAAAGCCCGTAGGAATGGACCGAAACATCACTCGTCAGGCCCGTTGCATCCACCGATGCGGTTTCGCCATACGCCCCAAGGCTGACCCCATTGCCAAACCCATAAGCGGCAAAAACCCCTGCCGACAGCGCGCTGACATTGCCCGTAAGCCCGTTTTTGCTGCCGCGCACGCCGGAAATATCGGCCCCGAATTTCAGGCCATTGCCAAGGTCATAGCCAAAGCGCCCATCAATGCTGGGGGTGTGCAAAGTGCCCAAACCGCTGATATCGCTAAGGCCGTAACCGACCGTCACCGACCCATCAAACGTTTGCGCGAACAGGGCGCAGGGCAACAGCGCTGCCACCCCGAGGGGGAGGATTAAGTTGAATTTCATGACCACTCTCGATTGTTTTTTTGTTTTTTGACGCCTCAAAGCCTACAATCACACAGAATGGGATTTCGATCAATGGGTTGCTGTTTAGGTGTCAAAGGCCACTTTATACAGCCCTGCGGGCGAGGCGGTGAAAATGTCCGCGCCCGTGGCCGTGATGCCGATGGAATGTTCGTATTGCGCGCTTAACTTGCCATCGCGGGTCACGGCGGTCCATTCATCGGCCAACACCTCGGTTTCGGGGCGGCCCATGTTGACCATCGGTTCGATTGTGAAAAACATGCCTTCTTCCAGAACGGCGGTGCGGTCCTGGACAGCACGGCGCAAGCTGGGGATTCTGGCACCCGACACTTTGTTGCCCTGCGCGTCGATTTGGAAATTGGCGTAATGCAGCACGTTGGGCAGGGAATGGAACACGCGGCCAATACCATGGCCACAAAAATCGCGCACCACGGACAGGCCGTTTTTTTCAACATAGGACTGGATCGCATAGGCGATATCGCCAAAGGTGTTGCCGGGGCGCGCCGCCTCAATCCCCAGCATAAGGCTGTCATAGGTGACTTGGATAAGGCGTTTGGCATAGGGTTTGGGCGTGCCTGCAACGTACATGCGGCTGGTGTCGCCAAACCAGCCATCGACGATCACCGTGGTGTCGATATTCAAAATATCACCATCGCGGATCACATCATTGGCGCGTTTGGGAATTTTGCTGCCGGGGATGCCGTGGCACACCACATGGTTCACCGAAATACACGACGCATGTTGATACCCGCGATAGCCGATGGTGGCGGATGTGACGCCGCGACGTTCCACCTCGGCCAGCACAAAGGCGTCGAGTTCGGCAGTGGTGACGCCCGGCACAACCAAAGGGCCGATCAGATCGAGGATTTCGGATGCAACCCGACCTGCGGCCTGCATCCCAGCGAAATCAGCATCCTCATGGATGCGAATACCGTCTTTTGTCATCCGTCCGCGCGTATCGTCCAAAACTGTCGCCTCATGCTGATCGCTTTGGCGCGGTATTTACGGCAGATGCGCGAAAATGGCCAGACCTTGCGGGTGGGGCGTGTTTTTTCAGGTTTGAAAGGGGGCGCGGCGCGCCTATACCAAGGGCACATATTTCAAGGAGCGCCCAAATGGCCAACCCCACCGCCGCAATGCTGGTTATCGGAGACGAGATTTTGTCGGGGCGCACGCGCGACAGCAACATGCATTTTCTGGCCGGCGAATTGACGCGCCACGGGATTACCTTGGCCGAAGCGCGGGTGGTATCGGATGACCGCGCGGCGATTATTGCGGCGGTCAATGCGCTGCGGGGCGCGTTTGACAATGTGTTCACATCGGGCGGCATTGGCCCCACCCATGATGATATCACGGCCGAGGCGATTGCGGGCGCGTTTGGGGTGCCGATCACCCAACGCGCCGATGCGATGGCCCTGCTGGCCGCGCATTATGACCGCGCAGGGATGCCGTTTAATGAGGCCCGACAGCGCATGGCGCGTATCCCCGATGGGGCGACGTTGATTGATAACCCGATTTCCACCGCCCCCGGTTTCACGCTGGGCAATGTGCATGTGATGGCGGGGGTGCCGAATATCTTTCAAGCAATGGTGGCAAGCGTGTTGCCCACCCTGACCGGCGGCGCACCATTGTTAAGCCAATCCCTGCGCGTGAACCGGGGCGAAGGCGAGGTGGCGGACCCGTTTGGCGCGCTGGCCGCGCAATACCCGGACCTGTCGATGGGGTCGTATCCGTTCACGCAAAACGGGGTTTTTGGCACCAATTTGGTGATACGCGGCACGGATGCGGCGCAAATTGATGCGGCGATGGTGCGGCTTGTGGTGCTGTTTGCATGACACCCGCGCAGATTTATGCGGTGCTGGATGCCACTTGGCCCGCGTTTGCCAGCACGCGGCACGGCGCGTGGTTGATACGCGAAGGGCGCGGTGGCGGGCAACGGGCAATCGCAACCACCGCGATAGAGGCGGGCGGGGATATCGCGGTGGCCGAGGCGGCGATGGCCGCTTTGGGCCAACCGTTCCTGTTTATGATCCGCGCGGGCGATGATGATTTGGACGCGGGCCTGGCGGCGCGCGGCTATGTTTTGCACGACCCGGTGGTGATTTGCGCGGCCCCGGTGGCGGATTTGGTAGACCCCGATCTGTCGCCAATGGCCGCTTTTGCGGTTTGGCCGCCCCTTAGCATTGCGCAGCAATTGTGGCTGGAGGCGGGGCTGGACCAAGGGCGGCTGGACGTAATGGGCCGCGCGCAAGGCCCGCAAACCAGCATTTTGGGCCGGGTGCAGGACCGCGCGGCGGGCGTGGCCTTTGTTGCCTGTTATGGCGATACTGCGATGCTGCACGCGCTGGAGGTGATGCCCGCCTTTCGCCGCCAAGGCACGGCTGGCAAGATCATGCGCAAAGCCGCCGCTTGGGCCCAAGATGCAGGGGCGCAGACGTTGTGTTTGGCGGTGACCACGGGCAATGTGCCGGCGCGCGCCCTTTACGCATCGCTGGGGATGCGGGTTGTGGGGCAGTATCATTACCGCAAACAGGGGTAGGCTGATGATAAAGAGATTTGTGCTGTGCATGGCGTTGGTGGGCGGACCTGCCCATGCCTTCACGCTGGAATTTCCCGGCCCCGCAATTAACACTGTGGCCCCCGTGCCTGCACGCGCCAGTTACGGGCTGCCGACCGGGCCGTGGACAGGGCACGGGGAGACCGGGGGGGCGGTGCCCACAGATGCGATCAACGGCACGGTGGAACGCGCGGCATGGGCGATTGACACGCCCAAACTGGCCACGCTGGATTTGATGGCGGCGCTGCGCGCGCAACTGGTTGCCGCCGGGTTTTCGGTGGTGTTTGACTGCGACACCACGACCTGCGGCGGGTTTGATTTCCGCTTTGCGATTGATGTGCTGCCGGAACCCGAAATGCATGTGGATTTGGGGGATTTTCGGTTTTTATCGGTGCGGCGCAGCACGGCGCAAGGCCCCGAGGCGATTGGCCTAATGGTCAGCCGGTCCACCGCGCGGGGGTTTGTGCAAATGACGCGGGCCGTGGCCGATGCGGGGCCCGCGCTGTTTGCGGCGACGAACCGGGCCGCCGATGGGCTGGCCCTGCCTCTGACGCCGCGCCCGATTCTGCCCGCGCTTGGCACGATGGAGGGGTTGATGACAGGCGGTGCGGTGGTGTTGCAGGGGTTGGATTTTGGCACCGGCGCGGCGGAATTGACCGATGGGCGTTATGCCGCACTGGCCGCATTGGCGGCGTGGCTGGCGGCAAACCCAGATAAAACGGTGGCGCTGGTGGGTCATACCGATGCATCGGGGGGCTTGGACGGCAATATCGTGATTTCCAAACGCCGCGCGGCGTCCGTGCGCACCCGTTTGATTGAGGCGTATGGCGTGCCGGGCGCGCAAATTGAGGCGCAAGGCGTGGGCTATTTGGCCCCCATTGCCAGCAATGCAACAGAGGCGGGGCGGCAAAAAAACCGAAGGGTCGAGGCTGTTTTAACCTCGACCCCTTGATAGGTTAGCGTTGCTTTACCACGCATCCGGCCCTTTGTCAGCATAGCGGCGGGCCAGAAAGTCGATGAAGGCGCGCACTTTTGGCTGCGTGAAACGGCCCGGCGGATAGACGGCGTAAACCCCAAGCGTTTCAATGGGCAGGCCGGGAATCGCCTCCTCCACCTGTCCGTTTTTCAACGCTTCGGCATAGAGGAATGAGGGCAGATAAGCGATGCCAAGGCCGGAAATCGCGGCGTTCAGCAAGGATTGACCGTCATTCACCGTCAACCAGCCCGCCGTGCGCACTTGGCGTTTTTCACCCGATGGGGCCGGAATTTTCCACACGTTGCCATTGGCTTGGTTGGAATAATGCAGCAGTTTATGGTCGTTCAGATCGTCGATTTTCATCGGGCGACCGTATTTCTGGAAATAATTGGGTGACGCGATCATCCGTTTGGATGTTTCCGTCAGTTTCCGCGCCCGCAGGCTGCTGTCCTCTAGGTCGCCAATCCGAACGGCCATATCGAACCCTTCGGAAATCAGTTCCACATAGCGGTTGTTCAGCACCATGTTGACCGTGATGTCGGGATATTCGAGCAGAAAATCCCCCAAAATCGGTGACAACAGGTTCACGCCGAAATCCGTCGCCACAGAGATGCGCAACAAGCCAGACGGCGCGGATTGCATCGAGGTCACCAAGGCGTCCGCCTCTCCGGCATCGTTCAGGACGCGGCGGGCGCGGTCGTAATAGGCAAGCCCGATTTCAGTCGGGCTGACACGGCGGGTGGTGCGGTTCAGCAGTCGCGCGCCCAAACGCGCCTCCAGCGCCGAGACGTGTTTGGAGACTGCGGATTTCGAAATCCCCATCTTTTTCGCCGCATCGGTAAAGCCGCCTTGGTCCACGACAGTGGCGAAGGCTTCCATTTCGGTTAGTCGATCCATTGTTTTCCCCATGCGGTGAGTGCAGGTCTATGCCCCCTTACTGTTCCCCAATTCGGGCAGGATCTGGGCGCTGGCGCGTTCAGTCCGGGGTAATACCAAGGATCGTTAATGGCATGGAAACAAAACGGGGCGGCAAAAGGGCGCTGATTCTGGGTGGTTTGCTGCGCGGGAAAAGGGATGCGCGCGGGCGAACGGCGGGAAATTGTTTCGCATTGCAGCCGTGATAGGCGCAGTTTCGTCTGGGGTTTCCGCCTATGCGTGTGCAGACTGGAACGGTGTTCCGGGTCGGGTTAGATCTGTGGTTAAGCGGGGGCATGGTGCCGCCGCGATGATCCCGAAAGGATACATAATGACACGTTTGATGATTGCCCTTGGCCTGATCGCTGGACTGTCTGCACCCGCGCTGGCCCAAGACCTGCCCATTGATGCAGATGCAAACGGCGCGTGGTCGATGGACGAATTGAAAGTCACCTATCCCAACCTGACCGAGGAGGTGTTTGCCGCGATGGACACCACCGCCGATGGTCAGATTGATGTGGGCGAATATGAGGCGGCGATGGGCGCGAACTTGTTGTCACAGTAAAAGCGCCGAATCGAACCGGGGGGGCGCTTAAAACTGCGCCCCCAGCCGCGCGCCTTGGTCAATCGCGCGTTTCGCGTCCAATTCCGCCGCGACATCCGCGCCGCCAATGATATGGGGCGTTTGCCCTGCCGCGATCAGCGCATCGGCCAAGTCGCGGTTGGGCACTTGGCCGGTACACAAAACGATCGTATCCACCGCCAACAATTCCGGCCCCGCCGCCGTGCCCAGTTGCAACCCTTGCGGCACCACCGCGTCATATGTCACACCGCCACGCATTTGCACCTGTTTCATCGCCAATGCGGCACGGTGAATCCAGCCTGTGGTTTTACCCAGCCGCCGCCCCGGTTTTTCCGCCTTGCGCTGCAACAGCGTCACCGCGCGCGCGGGTGGTCCGGGTTGCGGGCCAGCGGCCGCCAGCCCCCCCGCCACATCGGCCGGGTCGCCCACGCCCCATTCGCGTTTCCACAAATCCAAATCTTCGGTCGCGCTGACGCCTTGGTGCACCAGAAATTCCGACACATCAAACCCGATGCCGCCCGCGCCCACCACGGCCACGCGTTTGCCCACGGGTGCACCGCGCAACACCGCCTCATACCCCAGCACATGGGGCGCATCTTGGCCCGCAATCTCTGGGTCGCGCGGGGTGACGCCGGTGGCGATCACCACCTCATCAAACCCGGCCAAATCGGCAGGGGTGGCGCGATGGTTCAGGCGCAACGTCACGCCCGCGTGGTCCAGACTGGTGGCAAACCAATCGACCAGCCCGCGAAACTCCTCCTTGCCGGGGATTACTTTGGCAAGGTTCAAAAGCCCCCCCACCTCCGCCGCCGCCTCAAACAAGGTGGCGTGGTGGCCCCGCCCGGCGGCGACAATCGCGCACATCATGCCCGCAGCCCCCGCCCCCACAATCGCCACGCGTTTGGGCGTGTCGGTGGGCGCATAGGTCAATTCCGTTTCCGCACAGGCCCGCGGGTTCACCAAACACGATGTCAGTTTGCCGCTGAACGTATGGTCCAGACAGGCCTGATTGCAGGCAATACAAGGCGCGATTTCCGCTGCACGGCCTGCCGCCGCCTTGGCGACAAAATCGGGGTCCGCAAGAAAAGGCCGCGCCATCGACACCATATCGGCTTGGCCGCTGGCCAAAATCCCCTCTGCCACCTCCGGCGTGTTGATGCGGTTGGAGGTGATGACGGGGATGGACACTTCGGGCCGCAACCGCTGGGTCAACCACGCAAACGCCGCGCGGGGCACGGATGTGGCGATGGTCGGCACCCGCGCTTCATGCCAGCCAATCCCAGTGTTCAGCATGGTGGCCCCCGCCGCCTCCACCGCGCGGGCCAGCAGCACGACTTCCTCCCACGTCGATCCATCGGGGATCAAATCAATCAAGCTGATGCGGTAAATCAGGATAAACTTTGGCCCTACGGCGTCACGCACACGGCGCACGACTTCGACGGGCAGGCGCATCCGGTTGGCATAATCGCCCCCCCAACCGTCGGTGCGTTTGTTGGTGTGGCGGGCGAGGAACTGGTTCAGGAAATACCCCTCCGACCCCATAATCTCCACCCCGTCATAGCCCGCCTGTTGGGCGCGCGCGGCGGCGGTGACAATGGCAGCGACCTGCGCCTCGATCCCCTCCGCATCCAGCGCGCGCGGGGCAAACGGCGAAATGGGCGACTTTACGGCGGATGCCGACACGCAATCCTTGCTGTAGGCATAGCGCCCCGCGTGCAAAATCTGCATCGCAATCCGGCCGCCCGCAGCATGCACGGCGTCCGTCACGCGCAGATGGTTGGCTATATCTTGCGGCGTATACAGCCCCGCCGCCCCCGGAAACACGCCCCCTTCGGCATTGGGCGCCATGCCACCTGTCACGATCAACGCAACCCCACCCCGCGCGCGTGTGGCATAAAATTCCGCCACCCGCGCCCAATCGCCCGTCTCCTCCAGCCCCGTGTGCATCGACCCCATCACCACCCGGTTGGGCAAAGTGACAAAGCCCAGATCAAGGGGCGCAAGCATGTGGGGATAAAGGGTCATGGTGGGGCCTTTCACTGCAACACCTTTAACATGGCGCGACAGCGCGCGCCTGTCACGCCCAACGCGGCGTCACCAATTCATCTTGGTAAAAATACCTAACAGGCGTTGGCCACAGGGACGGGCCGCAGGTACGGGCCACACAGACGGGCGGCCCGTAACCGCCCCGGCAATCGTCAGCCCATCGTTTCCAAACAATGCCGCCGAAACGCCCGTTTCAGCATGTCCAATTCAGCGCGCAGCAAATCCATCTCGGCGCGAATGTCGTCTTCCATCACGACCCCGGTGATGATGGTGAAATGTGCCAACTTGTCGCCCGATGCCGCCTCACGGATCAAAAATGTCTGCACCCCTTCGGACAGCGCCTCCGCCGGGATGGGCACGCGCACGGCCCAAGTGCCGGGGCAGTCGGCCACTTCGGTCACGCTCACACCTGCGATGTGCGCTTCCAGATGCAGCACCTCCAGCGCGGGCTGGCCGTTTGTGCCGCTTAACACGCCTTCCCAAACCCCGGCGCGCAGCCGGGTTTTGACCAGTCTTACATCACTCATGCCGCATCTCCTGCTTCACAATTCCGCCCGCGGCCTGCGCGAGAAGGTCACATCGCGCAAAATGATCTGGTTCATTTCGGGGCCTTCAAAGATCAGGTCGACCCAAATCCGTTCCACCCGCTTTTCGTTCAATTTGGTATAGGCAAGATCAAACTCAACCTTCACCTCCGTCTCATTCAGCGGCAATTCGCGCACGACCTGTTCGACGTTTGGACCATGTTTGATGTTCAGCCGCGCGAAAATTTCCAGCGGCTTTTCCATTTCCACAATCGCGTCCAGCCGGATCAGATGGTTCAGGCGCAACCCTTCCACCGCCTCGGGCGGCAGTTCCAGCACCAAGGACAGGAACGACCCGTCGAACCGAAACACGTCCATGCGCAACCCAAACGGGGCCAGATCGGATTCGCGGGTGTTGCGGACTTGGCGCAGGGTCAATTCGCTGGCGCGACAATCGTGAAACACGGTGGCCCCTTCGCACACCATCGCTTTGTTTTGCACGGTCGAAAATCCCGGCACAGGAATAGGGCCTTTCCACAGCATCGGCCGCCACGCCCAATCTGTGCCCATCGGTTTGCGGATCGCGTTGGAGCCGATAACAGGCAACGCAAGTTGATGTTCGGCCAGATGGATCACCCGGTCCAGATTGCGTCGCAGCGACAAGGCTTGCCTGCGATAGCTGCGCAAGCTTTCCAAATCCAGACCACCCGCAAAATCGGCAAGCCTGCGCCAGCGCCGCAAAACGCTGCGGTGCATCAGCTTGTCGATCAATCTGTCCCCTTGTTTCGCCATGATACGCGCCGTCACTTTGCTGTTGGGTCACACCGACCGGTCACCAGATGCATTGTTTACCAAATGGAAACACAAACCTTATCGGCCCAAAACCCTTAAGACTCCAGCCTCGTTCCCACCCTTTGTTCAAATTATCCCGAAAAACGGCGTCACAGCCCGTTGGCCCCGCGCACCGCCGCGACAAATTGGCGGATGCGCGTGTTGGCCGCGTCCGCCACCAAGGCTTGGCCCTGCCGCGCGCGCACGGTCAGCGTGACCAACTGATCCCCCACCCGTAAAAACGCGCGCCACGCGGGCAGGGTTTGCCCCTGCGCCCCCCGCGTCAGCGACAAGATCACCGCGCCTTGATATTCAACCACGCTTTGCACCGCAATCTGGTCGCGGCTGTCTGCACCGCGCAAGGCGGCTGAACCTTCGGCGGATGCGAAATAACGGGCCATCGCGGCGTGGGTCAAGGTCACACCTTCGGCGCTGCCGGGGCCGCCCACGGTTGCGGTCAGCACAGCGCCCGTGCCGTCACTGTCACAGCGGGCAAAGGCCATAAAGCCAGCGCCTGCCACCGATGTGCGCGTATCGGGCAGCGGGCAAAACCCCGCAGGCCCGACCAGCGCCACATTCGACACCATTGCGCCTTGCGGGGCCGCACTGCCCCCAAACCCCGGCAAACCGCCACTGGTATTGACGGGCACGCAGCCCGCCAATACCAGCGGCAAGATCGCCTTACTGATCCATGTAGACATGCCGTTCCTCACGCGCGCCGGGGTGCGTGACCGCCCCCAAACGTGCGCCACCCACAAGGCGGGCGTATTTCCACAAAGCGCCGCTGTCATATTCGGTCTGGCGCGGGCCTTTCCAATTGGCCTTGCGCGCGGCCAGCTCTGCATCGGTCAACGCGACGGAAAGTTCACCGGTGATCGCGTTCAGGGTAATCACATCGCCGTTTTGCAACAGGGCAATCGGGCCACCATGCGCCGCCTCTGGGCCCACATGGCCCACGCAGAACCCGCGGGTTGCGCCCGAAAAACGACCATCGGTGATCAGCGCCACCTTTTTGCCCATGCCTTGACCCGACAGGGCGGCGGTGGTGGACAACATTTCGCGCATACCGGGGCCACCTGCGGGGCCTTCATTGCGGATTACGATCACTTCGCCTTCTTTGTATTGGCGGGCTTTGACGGCCTCAAACGCCTCTTCCTCGGACTCGAACACGCGGGCGGGGCCGGTAAAGATTTGCTCCGCCTCGGACATGCCTGCGACTTTTACAATCGCGCCTTCGGGGGCCAAGTTGCCTTTCAGGCCCACAACGCCGCCGGTTTTGGTGATCGGAGACCCGATGGAATAAATCACGCGGCCATCCGCCTCACCTTCAATCCGGTCCAACTCCTCGCCCATGGAACGGCCCGAAGCGGTCATGCAATCTTCGTGGATCAGGCCCGCTTTGCGCAATTCCTTCATCACAATCGGCACGCCGCCCGCCTCATACAAATCCTTGGACACATATTGCCCGCCGGGTTTCAGATCGACGAAATAGGGCGTGTCGCGGAAAATTTCGCAAACATCGGATAGGTCGAAATCAATCCCCGCCTCATGCGCGATTGCGGGCAAATGCAGGCCCGCGTTGGTGGACCCGCCTGTGCAGGCCACAATGCGCGCGGCGTTTTGCAGGGATTTCAGCGTGACAATATCGCGCGCGCGGATATTTTTCTCGATCAGGTTCATCACGGCAACGCCGGACGCTTCACCATATTGGTCGCGACTTTCATATGGCGCAGGCGCGCCCGAAGAATTCAACAGCGCCAAACCAATCGCCTCACTCACACAGGCCATTGTGTTGGCGGTGAACTGACCACCACACGCGCCTGCCGATGGGCAGGCGACACGTTCCAGAATTTCCAATTCCGCATCGGTCATGTTCCCGGCTTGGTGCTTGCCCACCGCCTCAAACACGTCTTGCACGGTGACATCCTTGCCATTCAAACGGCCCGGCAAAATCGACCCGCCATAGATGAACACCGATGGGGTGTTCAACCGCACCATCGCCATCATCATCCCCGGCAAGGATTTGTCGCAGCCCGCAAGCCCCACAATCGCGTCATAGCAATGCCCGCGCATGGTCAATTCCACACTGTCTGCAATCGCCTCACGGCTGGCCAATGACGACCGCATCCCTTCATGGCCCATCGCGATACCATCGGTCACGGTGATGGTGGTAAATTCGCGGGGTGTGCCGCCGCCCTTTTTCACGCCGCCTTTGACGGCCTGCGCTTGCCGGTTCAGGGAAATGTTGCACGGTGCAGCCTCATTCCAGCAGGTGGCCACGCCAACCCACGGCTGGTGGATCTCCTGCTCCGTGATGCCCATCGCATAGAAATAGCTGCGGTGCGGCGCGCGCGATGGCCCTTCGGTCACATGGCGGCTGGGAAGTTTGGATTTGTCAAAACGGGCATTGGTCATGGCTGGTCCTTTCGGGAAATCGCTTGGCCAAACGGATAAAGCGGCGCGGCGCATCGGGCAAGCCGTGATTGCGCGCCGTTTGCCGCAGGGATAGGTTTTTTTGATCGGGAAAGGCGGGGCCATGCGCGCGATAACATCTTATGACACGCTGGAACGGTTGGGGCGGGTGCGGTTGTCGCAGCATTTTTACGCGCGCGATTTTCTGTATTCGGAAATTGGCAATGTGCATGCCATCCCGAACTTGCCCGGTGATGTGGATTTGTTTGTCGCGGCGGGTGCTGCGTTTTGCACCCAATTGCTGGACCCATTGGTGGAAACATTCGGGCCCATTGCTGTGCGGTCCGCTTACCGCAGCCCGACAGTGAACGGGTTTGGCAATGCGCATAACCTGAAATGCGCGCGCAATGATGCCAATCACGCGGGCCATATCTGGGACAACCGCGATGCAGCAGGCCGCATGGGGGCGTGCGTGTCCATCGTGGTGCCGTGGTTTGCGGACCAATACGCGCAGGGCCGCGACTGGCGCGACCTTGCGTGGTGGGTGCATGACCATTTGCCCCATCATGAAATGTGGTTTTTCCCCATCAACGCCGCGTTCAACCTGACATGGCGTGACGCGCCTGCGCGTGTCATCTCCTCCTACGTCGCGCCGCGCGGAAAACTGCTTGCGGCAGGGGCCGATCCGGTTGAAACCTTGGTGCAACGCCGCGCGCGATACGCCGATTTCCCACCCTTTCGCGGTATCGCCTATCCTCCCCTCCCGGCCCAATGGGCCAAGCCAAAGGACATATGATGCCCGATTACCCAACCCTCGCCGCCCGCCTGACAGGCCAACCCGACCTTTACACAGCCCTGATGGGATTGGGCCCGGCAGAGCTTGCCCCCCTGCTGGCCGCTTGCGATGCCGATGTGGCGGCGCGGTTGCAATCGGTCGACCAAAGGCTGCTGCGCGCGATTTTGCGCGCAGGCGCGGGGGGCGAGGCGGTGACAGGCGCGGGCGCATTGCGCGATCATTTGGCAACGGTTGATGTGGCCCCGATGTTTGCCCCCGCGATCATGGACGGCCCCAGCATCGCCCTGCCCACCGCAGGCCAAATCGCGGATATGCCCGCGTTTTCGGACCGCGCGTTTGACACTTGGTTCACCGCGCAAAACGTGCCCTACGGCATCGGCCTGTACGGGGAACACCGCCATGTTTACGCCACCCCCCAATTTGCCGACCGCGCCAGCGTGGAACGCCGCACGGTGCATATGGGCATCGACGTATTCGCCCCCGCAGGCACGCCCGTTCATGCGCCATTGGCGGGTGTGGTGCGGTCCGTGGTCTATAACGCCGACCCGTTGGATTACGGCCATACGTTGATTTTGCAGCATGACGGCCCCGCGCCGTTTTACACGCTTTACGGCCATATGGGCGCCACCTTGTCGGGGCTGTGCGCCGTGGGCGACCGGGTAACTCCCGGCCAGATTATCGCACATTTCGGCGACTGGCATGAAAACGGCGGTTGGGCGCCCCATCTGCATTTCCAAGTGATGTCCACGATGCTGGACCAAAACGACGGTAATTTCTTTGGCGTCGGGCACAAAGGGCTATGGCCCGTTTGGTCGCAAATTTGCCCCGACCCGAACTTGATTTTGCGGTTGGACGCGGGGCGGTTTCTATAGGTCGCACAGCGCGCCAAAAACACCCTGTTTGCGACCCTTGCGGGTCACGCGTTCGGCAGTATTCATGCGGCCCCCTGTTCCAAGGGGCAGCTTAACGTAACCAGGTCAACGCAAGCAAACCGAAGGCGTGGTGGCGGCGGTGCAACCTTGACTGGTGGGGGCTGGGTCGGGGAAGGTCAGGCGCGGCAGATCTGGCATTGGCTGAGCAAAAGCGGGCAGGCCCAGAACAGCAAAAAAGGCAGCGGCGTAAAGCGTTTTCATGGCGCGTCCTCTCAAAATGAAGCGATTGATTTAGTTAAAGGTGCGCCACCGTGCCTGCATTTTCAATCTAACCGTTCGGTTTAGCTATTTTGCAATCAATGGATTGCGCTCAAAGTTGGGACGCGCTACTTTAGAACCATTCTAAATATTCCAGCCCAAGAAGGTTCCCCATGATCCCCGGCTTTTCCAACCGCCGCCGCTTTTCCGACCTGTCGGAACAAGAAATCCTCGCCCTCGCCATTTCGTCCGAGGAGGATGACGGCCAGATTTATCGCGGTTACGCCGAAAAACTGCGCGCCGATTTCCCCGCCTCCGCCGCCGTGTTTGATGGCATGGCCGAGGAGGAGGACGGCCACCGCAAACGCCTGATTGATTTGCACGTCGCGCGGTTTGGCAAGGTCATCCCCCTCATCCGGCGCGAACATGTCGCAGGCTTTTACGCGCGCCGCCCGGTGTGGTTGACCGAAAATCTGGGGTTGGAAAAAATTCGCGGCGAAGCAGCCGGAATGGAGCAGGAGGCGCATGCGTTTTACATGCGCGCAGCCAGCCACACCACGGACGCCGCCACCCGCAAACTGCTGGGCGATTTGGCGGCGGCAGAGGCGGCGCATAAGACCCTTGCAGGCGAATTGGAGGCCGAACACTTAGGTGCAGATGCAAGGTCCGAGGAGGACCGCACCGCGCACCGCCAATTCGTGCTGACATGGGTGCAGCCCGGTTTGGCGGGGTTGATGGATGGGTCAGTGTCCACCCTTGCGCCGATTTTCGCCGTGGCCTTTGCCACGATGGACAACCACACAACCTTGCTGGTGGGCCTTGCCGCCGCCATCGGGGCCGGGATTTCGATGGGCTTTACCGAGGCCGCATCCGATGACGGGCAACTGTCGGGGCGCGGATCACCGATCAAACGCGGCATCGCGGCGGGGGTGATGACCACGCTTGGCGGGCTGGGCCACGCCTTGCCCTACCTGCTGTCTGATTTCTGGACCGCCACCATTCTGGCAATCGCCATTGTGTTTGTCGAACTGTGGGCGATTGTCTGGATTCAAAACCGCTATATGCAAACCCCGTTTTTGCGCGCCACCTTTCAGGTGGTGTTGGGGGGCGCATTGGTGCTGGGTGCGGGCATGTTAATCGGTGCGGGCTAAGGGTGGTTTTGGGGTCAGCAGGCTTTTGGCCATGCATCGATGATCTCAATCGCCTCTTCAGCGGTTTCGACAAAGCGGAACAGGTGCAAATCCTCTGCGGCGATGGTGCCTGCGTCCGCAAGCGCCTCCCAATTGATGATGTTTTCCCAAAACTCGCGGCCAAACAGCAAGAAGGGCACGCGTTTCATGCGGCCAGACTGAATCAGGGTTAGGCTTTCAAACAGCTCGTCCAGCGTGCCAAAACCGCCAGGAAACACACAGATCGCAGCGGCGCGCATCAGGAAATGCATTTTGCGGATCGCGAAATAGTGGAAATTAAAGCACAAATCCGGCGTCACATATTCGTTCGGGGCCTGTTCATGCGGCAACACGATGTTCAGGCCGATGCTTTGGCCCCCCGCCTCATGCGCGCCACGGTTTCCCGCCTCCATCACGCCCGGCCCGCCGCCGGTGACAATGACGTTTTCGCGGCCATAGCTGGCTATAGAGCGTTCGGTCATGATAAACGCAAATTTCTGCGCCTCTGCATAGTATTTTGACAGATCGGCAAGGGTTTGTGTGCGGGCTGTCGCCTTGTTTTCCGGGGCGGGGATGCGGGCACCACCGAACAAAACGATGGTGGATTCGATGCCGCGTTCGTCCATCACCAGCTGCGGTTTCAGCAGTTCAAGTTGCAGGCGGACGGGGCGCAGCTCCTCTCGGCACATGAAATCATTGTCGTTGAAGGCGAGGCGATAGGCAGGCGCGCGCGTTTGGGGGGTGTCGGGGATGTCGCGAATGGCGCGGACATCTTGCTGGCTGTCGCGAAATGGGTGTTTGCGGGCATCGTCTTTCATTGGGATTCCTTGGTCTGCAATTGCGGGACGTTCTATCTGTGTTTATAGGGTTGGGCCAAGCCTGGCCACTGCAAAGGATTTTAAGATGAGCAACGCAGCCCTTGAGACCGCAATCGAAGCCGCCTGGGAGGCGCGTGATGGGATCACGTCTGCCACCAAGGGCGAGGCACGCGACGCGATTGAAGCAACCTTGACTGCGCTGGACAGCGGCGCTTTGCGGGTGGCAGAAAAACGTGGCAGCGATTGGCATGTCAATCAATGGGCGAAAAAGGCCGTGCTGCTGTCGTTTCGCTTGACGGATATGTATGAGATTTCGGGATCAAACGGCGGGTCGAATTGGTGGGACAAGGTGCCATCCAAGTTCCAAGGCTGGACCGAGGCCGATTGGCGCGCGGCGGGGTTTCGCGCCGTGCCGGGATCGATTGTGCGGCGGTCGGCGTTCATCGCGAAAGGCGTGGTTTTGATGCCGTCCTTTGTGAATATCGGCGCGTATGTGGATGAAGGGTCGATGGTAGACGGTTGGGCTACGGTTGGGTCTTGTGCCCAGATTGGCAAGAATGTGCATCTTTCGGGTGGCGTTGGCATCGGTGGCGTGTTGGAGCCGATGCAGGCGGGCCCCACGATTATTGAGGACAATTGCTTTATCGGAGCGCGTTCCGAAGTGGTTGAGGGCTGTATCATTCGTGAGGGGTCCGTCTTGGGGATGGGGGTCTTCATCGGCCAATCCACCAAGATTGTGGACCGCGAAACCGGGGCGGTGATGTATGGTGAGGTGCCTGCCGGGTCGGTCGTCGTCGCAGGCTCGATGCCGTCGAAAAACGGGGTGAACCTGTATTGCGCGGTGATCGTGAAAAAGGTCGATGCGCAGACGCGGTCCAAAACATCCATCAACGAATTGCTGCGCGATTAAAGTAGGTTGCGGCTGTTCCTGCGATGACGTCATACAGATCACCGCAGAAACAGCCGCGTTTTTAAGGGCGAAAGGGGCGGTGGGTTGCACCCACCCTACGTTTTGGGCGCGTCTGGCTCATCAGGCGTAGGGTGGGTGGAACCCACCGCCCCGCCCGCGTCGTCGCCATCGGCCCCCCTATCCCACTGCGCGGTCATTTTGCGGTTCAGCCATGTCAGCCCAACCAAGGCAAGGCCCAGCCCCATGAACGACATCACGCGGATCAACCCTGACAGCCCCGATGTGTCCACCAAAAACACCTTGGCGATGGTCAGCGCGACCCCCGCCATCGCGACCTTGCGCAACGTGTCGGACCGTCTGGAAAACGCCAACATCAACAGCGTCACAGACGCGATCAACATGGCAAGGGTGTAGCTGTAAAGTTCGGCATCCGTGAACCCCGGCACCCACAATTCCCGCCCGCGCCACAGGCGGCGAATTTCCATCCCGACATACAGCGTTGCAAACAGGCTGGCGCATAGGATGAACCCGATCTGCCTGCGCCGCGATTGCGGGATTTTCCACGCACCAACCGCAAACGCCGCCGCGAGGGGTAAGAACGCCAGCGCCAAACTGTCGAACACCGGCGGGCCCAGCACGCGCCCGCCCAAAGGGCTAAGCGGGCTGAAAATGGTCAGCAACCCCACGATGGGCGTCAAGGCCGACAGGCTGTAAAGCACCGCCAAACTGCCCCGCACAACGCGGCTGAAACGGCCCCCCGTTTGCATCCGGTACAGTTGCGCCAGCGCCAAAGCGACCCAGATCGTCGCCACCAGCCCCAGCATGAAATGATTGTCGCTGGAGGTATCGGGCACCGCCCGGATCAGCGTGACCATCGCAAAAATGCCCGCAATGGTCCACACAGCGCTTTCCAACACAACGGTGGTTTTGGGGCTGCGCCCACGTGTGATCACCCATGCGGCGGCCAGCAAGGCAATCGGGGCCAAATAGGCAAAAGCCACCTCTAGATAAGGGGTTTTCGCCGTGTCGCCGCCCCAATTCATATCCAGCGCCCACGGCAGGCCCGGCCAAACCACCAGCCGAAAGGTGATAATGGCCACCGCGATTTGGATGAAATACGCCAGCGGCGGCAGCGATGTGCGACGGTCCAACAGCGCGGTGCCAAGCACCATCACGGCCAGCGCCACGGTCAGCGCCGCGTTGGTCATCACCAAAAATACCGCCAGCGTGATCAGCGTCAGCGCACCATTGGCAAACAGCCCCGTGCGCAAGGGGGCTTGCGCGTCAGCCCCCTGCGTGCGCAAGGCCAGCGCCGTCATCAAAACCGCCACCGCGATCACCGCCAGCGCCCAAGGATAAGCGCCCAGAACCGCGCCGGGGTTCCACAGAAACTCAAGGATAAGCACGGTCGCGGGCGCGAAAACCGTGGCCGCCAGCGCCCAAAAACTGGCCGCATCGGGATCGCCGCGCACCGACCATTGCATCCGCGCGAACATGAAAACCGTGCCCACTGCGGCCAGCGCTGTCAGCACCCAGATGGTCGCGGGGATTGGGGTTGCCGGGCCTTCCAGCACCGGGCCTGCCGCCGTTTGAAACGCCATGAACAGCGGGCCGTAATCAAGGCCTTGCAGCGCCAAAGCCACCAAAAAGGCCGCACCGGGGATCAAGGCGTGATCATACAGCGCTGTGGCGTGGCGGGTCCACAGCGTCAACGCCGCGACCATAACCAGCAGGGCAAACAGCGCCAGCCACACCGCATCGGGCGTGGTCGCATCATGGGCCACGGCCATTGCGGCCAGCGTTGCAGCCAGCGTGGCCCCCAGCGTTAGGCGGGTGGGAAAGGCGGGGCGCAGGGTGAAACGGCTGCGCAAGCTGTCCAGCAGCGCCGTGCCCGATTGGCGCGGCGTCAGGCTGCGTTCGGGGATGGTAAAGGCGGCAAACGCCATGATCAGCGTGGCCGCGATAAAATGCAGCTCGGCGCGTTGCACGCTGTACAGCAGCGCGTTGCCGCCATAGGTCGCAAGCAGGCCAAAAGCAGACACCCAAGCCCACCGCTTTACCGTGTCCACGCCCAGCGCCGCAATGGCGACAAACGTCAGATAGTAATGCACCATCCAGCCATTATCGGACCCGCCGCCCACCAGAAACGGCGCAACCGTCGCCCCCAAAATACCAACCGCCGCCAGCATGGGGCCGTAAAACCAACCCAACACCATCGCCACGGTAGAGACGCCTGCAAGCCCGATCAAAGTGGTCAAGGGGCCCGTAAGGCCATACAGCGCGCGGGCCGAAAACACGGCAATATACAGCACGATAATACCCGCGCCCGACAGGGTTGATGGCAACCGCCGGGTCGCCCCCACCGCATCGCCATCCGCGTCCTCATCACCACCTTTGCGGCGAATATACTCCCCCCCGCCGATCAAGGCCCCGCCAAAGGCCAGCGCGCCCATCACGCGCCAAAACGGGGTCAGCACGCCATTTTCAATGCCGTATTGCACCATAAACAGCCCGGCAAACCCCAACGAGGCGGCCGCAATCGCCAGCACCCAATTGTCGCGCAACCACGCGGCAAAACTGGTGATAAGGCTGGTTTTGAACACATAAGCGCGGGGCGCGGTTTCGGGGATTGGCGCTGCCGCGGGGTTTGTGCTGCCTTTTGGCCAAGGGGACGCGGTCACCGCAGGGCCATCCGGGATGGGGGCATCCGGCGTATCGCGCAGCACCAAATCGGGGCGGCTGTACAGCGCCGCCTCCGCTTGGGGCGCGCCGGTTTGCAAACGCCGCACCAATTGGTCCAGATCGCGAACCCGGCGTTTCAGCCCCAAGTGTGAGAAAAACAGATAGGGGACGACGAAAATGATCAACAACAGCGCAATCGCGGCAAGTGTAATCAACGCTTCCAACTCATCCATGCCCGACCCCTTTACCTGCGCGGTTTGCCCGTCCATGTCGCCAACCACGCCTTCAGGCGCGCCCACAGACTGTCTGCGCGGGCGTCCACCTCATCAATCGTGTCACCGATGCTTTCCATCGCGGGGTCAATCGTGCGTTCGCGAAACTGCGCCCAAATGCGATAGAACAGCGCCAAAACCCCGGCCAAAAAGATGAAAAACACCACGTTAAACCACGGGAAGAACGTCACATCCGGCCCCGCCACCGGGCGGATGCTGATGGCATTTGGAAAGATGCTAAAAAATTCATTGCGCCAACCGTAATGCGTGATCGCCACCCAAGCGGGAGCAGTCCTGTCCGTGCTAACCAACGCCTGCGATTGTGCCTGAAGGTTGGAGCTGTCGAGCTTGAAATACGGGGGCCAACCCCAGCCTGTGTCCTCATTCCGGTAGACGATAATCTTGCCATTGGGGCGTTCGGCGTTGATGAACCGTACATCGCGACTGGTGCCCGCCGCCGTGCCCAAATCCGGGCTGGCCCAAAAGAACGAGTTTTCGCCAAAATCAATCCGGCGGTTTTCGGTGCCCACCACGCGCACGACATCTTTTTGCGGCAGCGTATAGTGGAAAAATGAAAACAGCAGCAAAGCGATTGTGGCGATGAAGGTCCATTTGACATAGCGCATGGGCGACCCCTTTTCAGGCGAAATTCAACAGATACAAAGCGGCTATCACGCCAACCGTGGGAAGAACATAGACCAACCATATCAGCTTTTTGCGCAGGCTTTTTTCATACCCCGCCATGCCTGCCGCGATGAACGTATCGCGGCTGCCCAAATCATGCGGCCCCTCTGTTTGCACCGCGTCCCATTCCTTTTCCAACGCCTCGCGGTAGGTGGACCGGGAATAGATCGACAGCAAAAAATACAGCACCGTCAGCCCAATATAGCCAAAAATGGCAAGTCGCAAAAATCCAATCATCGGCGTGCCTTTCGCACGGACCCCCAAGGGCCCACCAAATCCACCATTTTTGGCGCGGGTTTCGGGTCATGGCGCCGCGCAGTCTGGGCGGCCTCGTCCATCCCCGGCTCCGCCCCAAACAATGCCGCCCGCGCGCCCGCCTTATCCACCTGATATTCCCGCGCCAAAAATTCGGCAACATAACCACGCTTGCGGTCGGACCATGTGGCATAGCTGGCGTAAAACAGCTCCTTATGCGTGATATACATTTGCCGCACGTCCAAGGGGGCAAGTTGCGACAACAGCATGTTCACCAAATCGCGGTCGGCATGGGGCCGCGCGCGCAGGGTGTAAAAATACGCAGGGTGTTCGGACGTGATGCGCGGCCAGTCGCCGCCCCCTTCAACCCAGGCCAGCAACCGCGCCAGCCCCAAAAACGCCTCTGGCAGCCCCGCGCCCATCCGCTGCGCGATTTTGCGCAGGTCGTTGCGGGTGGCATTGCCCAGATCAAGGGCCAGCGCATCGGCCACATCGACCAGAATAAAGTCCATTTTCTGGCGCAGCATGCCCGCACTGTCCATGCCGCGCGCGGTGACGATGGGTTCCACCAACCCGTTTTTATCCAACCAATCCGCGATCTTGTTGCGCTGCGACAGGGTGATGACCAAGCCCACATCCCCCAGATCGGCGGGCGTGGTCGCAATCACCGCCGGGGTTTTGCAGCCGCGAAACACATAAAGCCCGCCAAAGTGCGCGGTCCAGAAATTCGGCTGTTCAAACGTCATTTTCGGCAGGGCAATCGGCACTCGCGTTACATCGCCCGTGCGTTTGGCCAGCCCGATCATATCCGCGATCAACACATCATCGCGCCAGCCGGCGGGCTCATTGCGAAACCGATCAATCAGCGTGGCCAGTTTGCCCGCATCCGCCACATGGCCGCCGATCGTATCCGCCTCCACCGTCACACGCCGAATATCCAACAGGCGGGCGGGGGTTGCCACCTCATACACGCTGTTCGACAGCTCCCCCGCCACGGCGTCGCGGGCGGTTAGCGCAAACAGCTGCGCGTCATTGGCCTCCATAAACTGGCGCAAAATCCCGCGCGAGGTGGAGAAAGTGACGTTGAGCAACGGCGCTGTTTTCTGCGCCGTAGTCAGGATGATAAACTGACGGTTGCAGCCATTGGGGTTGAGATAGCGGTCATCGCCCAACTCATCCCCGATTTCGGGGGAATAGCCGGAAATGTCGATGTGAAAATCGGTCAGGGTGGTGCGCTTGCCCGTCAAATGCTCCAACGCGCGGTTATAGCGTTCGATTAGCGCGGGCGATGTCACCTCCACCAGATTGCCGAACATCAACCCTTTTTCGATCAGGCGTTTCATTTCGCGTTCCTTGGGCTGTTGGCGCGTACCTTATCCGCCGCGCGGCCAAAGGCGAACAAAAACCACGGCAGCCAGAATGTGGCGCTGAACCCGGCGAGGCCGAGGGATTCCCATGCGCGGGCGGTAAGGTCGGTCAAGTTGTCGGGGTTGGCTGCAAACATGGCGGCGGTGGCGGTGATGGCGCATAGCGCGATGCCTTTGATCCGCGCGTGCATGGGGCCGTGGGCAAACAGGCTGGCGGGGCGCGTGACGATGGGCACCGCGATGAGCGAGACGAAGGCGAGGGCGGCGAGGAGGGTGGTTGCGAGGATGAGGAGGGTCATGGAGTGGGGCCTTTGGGATAAGCGCAAACGCCATTTACCGCGCCAGCAGATTGGGGCAGGCGCTGCCATTTGATAGCCAGAGTGCAGGACCTATTCACCATAGAAGTATGTATTTTCACAGATTCCAATCTCCTTCTATCCTGATGCGTTTGATTTAAGGTCTTGTTTTAGCCTCTCCCATTCGCGCTTCAAAATTTGTTGAGAAAGGGAAACTAACGGTTTGACCTTCATATCTGATTGAGGTCCTCCAAACAAAAACTGCTCGCTAGTCCTCATAAGGGTCTCGTGCATCGCATCATAGTCAGGATCACCAGCGTTCATTCGCATTTGTATTCGCATTGCCAGAATCGACATACGTTCTACTTTATCGATAGGCGCCGCCCCAGTGTATGCAATCGCCGTAATTCCTGCGAATTCAGATAGATCATCCCTAAGCGCATCAATCCATTGTTGGCGAAATGCCGCAATTTGGGCAGTAACCTCGAAGTATCTTTGAACTTTCTCAGAATTTAACGCTCTGCGTACAGCGAACTGAGATGAAACAATAGCAACCACGAAAGATATGAACGGAATTAGCAGTGAAAAAGTTAAAAGCTGGTTTGCGTCTAGCCATGCGGATACCTCTGTAAGCTTCACCCCTTACCCTCCAAATACCGCCGTTTCGCCGCCTCTTGCCGCCCGAAATCGCGGACCATATTGGCAATCGCCACCTCATCCGACTTGTCGGCATAGCGGAATTCACTGTCCGCATAGCGGTTGATTTCCTGCACCACCATATCGACCGTGATTTTCTGCGTCATGCCCTTAATCATCGCCAGCTTTTCGTCATACCCCTTGAACAAGAACACCTCCGGCTGTTCCATCCACACGTCCGGCAATTCAAAATCCATCGCCCGGACCTTGACCGCGTCGGTGATGTTTTTAATCGCGCGGCCGGTAAAGCGGGGGTCGGCGGCTTGGATCGCCTTCAGATAGGTGCCGAGTTTGGCGATGGTATCAAGGCGGCCAAGATCGCGGCCCACGCGGTCCCACACCTCCAGCAGCCCCGCCTCTTGCGGGCGGGCGTGGCCTTCAAAACTGGCGGCAACGGCGCGTTTCATTTCTTGGGCGGCGAACAGATCATGCGCGCCCACGGGGATGTCGTGGTTTTTGCCCATCAGCAGGGCAAGGATGTCGATGTAATCCTCGCGCGTTTGGGGGCCATCGACCAGAAACCGCGCGCCCGCCCGTTGGCGCAGCGCATCATCGACGTTTTCGGGGAAATTGCTGAACATCCCGAACGTGCAATTGCCGCGCACGACCGTATTCGCCCCCGCAAACGCCTCCATAAACACGGCAGTCACCTCCTGCTGGCCGGCGCTCGATTGTTTGTCACCGCGTTTGCCTGCGATTTGGTCGATATCGTCGATGGTACCAAAGCCGATCACGGCGGGGTCAAGGATATTGGTGATAAACGCCTTGGCGTTTTGCCCCGATTTGCCTTGGTAGCTGTCGATTTGGTCGATGGAAAAGTTCTGATAGCGGAAGGGATAGCCTGCGTTCTTACTGTAATCATTCAGCAATCCGGCCATCATCTGAATAAGCGTGGTCTTGCCCGTGCCCGGCGCACCATCGCCCATAAAGGTGAAAATAAACCCGCCCATTTCGGCAAAGGGGTTCAGCTTGCGATCAAAATCATAGGCCATCAGCATTTTCGCCAACCGCAAGGATTGGTATTTGGCGATGTGGTTGCCCACCACCTCATTCGGTTTTTTGAACGTCATGGTCAGGATGGTGCCGCGCGCGGCAAGGGCGGGTTTGAACCCTGCGATGGTCAGCTTGTCCGCCTCCACGCGCCAACTGGCCCCGGTAAACCCACCCACGCGCGGCGCATCGGTGGCGCGCAGGGCCACGGCGGCCATCAGCGCCTCGGCATAGGCGAGAATGGTGGCGACAAGGCTGGCATCATCCGCTGCATGCGCGCCAATCGCTTGGTCCAGCTCCCATATCGCGCCATGCAGGGCCAGTGGCGCGTTGTCGGTCAACACCTCTTGCACCGGACCAATATCCACGCCAACCTCAGACGCGTGGGGGGCCAGCAAAAACGCGGTGGCATTGGCAAAAGTGTAGAGCACGGCCAGCGCCTCAGCCGCCAACAACTCAGTGAATTCGGGTTTGCGGTCGGTGGGCAAACGCGCCTCCAAATTCGCCTTTTTTAACTCAATCAAAGGCGTTTGGCGGGCGTATTCTTGGCCTACGGCCAGCGCGATAGACAAAGCACGGCGCAGGGTTTGCGCCACGGTCGCTTGGATGGGGGAGGTCAGCGGGTCATCGTCATCCTTCTCCGCAATCCGGTCCAGCAGGCGCACACCCGTTGGCGCGGCCATGCTGCGCGTCACCAAACCCGGCGTGGTACTGCGAAAACGGCGGCCCATCGCGGCGACACCCGGCGACGCTTCGGGCGCGATCACCGAAAACCGCGCGGTGCCAATGCGCGGCGTGTGGTCCACCCCCATCAGCATTTCGGTGGCGGCCAAATAATGCGCGCGAATGTCCGCCTCGCGCAGTTCCATCGTGTCGCGTGTGGTCATATATCCCCCGAATTATCGTTGCGGCAGCACACGGCCCCCCGCGCCCACCACAAATTTGCGCACCCCGGCAAAGCCCGGCGGGTTACGTTCGGCCAGCGCCTGATACGGGCGTTCCGGCATAATCAGCATCCGCTCCATCGCCGTGGCACCAATATCGGCCAGGGTTTTCCCCGCAAACGGGCTAGAGGCGAAAATTTGACGCTCCGAGGTGGAAAACCACCCGGTTTTCACGGTTTCCTCACGTTCGGCCAGCAAATCCTCCACCGTCCAGACCAGCGCCCAATCTTGCAGCGGTTCGGCATTGGCATGGGCCAAAACATCGGAAATCGGGCCCGATTGAAGGGTAAACGCGCTGGAATACATCGGCCCCAAATGGATGCGGCGCAGGCGCTTGGGGTAGAGATCATCGAAATCGGTATCAAACCCTTTGGCGATGGTGATCAGTTTCAACCCATCAAAACTTTGCGCCATCAAATGCGCCTGAACCTGCGGCCACCGCCTGTCATCACGCGGCAAATGCGTTTTCCCGCTATCCTCCACGTTCAGCAAATAAATCACGGGCAGGTTGGTTTGCGTGTCATAGACCGCCCAATGCACCAGCCATTGCCGCCGCCCCGCGCTTTCGCCCAGCCATTGAATATCGGGGTCATTGCGCGCCCAAAACTGCGCACCGCTGCGCAAGCTCTCGTAATACAGCCGCTGCGAAAGCGTGAATTGCAGGCGCGTGGGGATTGCCAGATCGCCAACAATTTGGCGGATCATGGAATCTTTGATCTCCGCCTCACTCGGCAAACCTGCCAAATGGCGGTCGGCCTGCATGGCGTCATTCGCCATCACCAACAGTTCTTGGGCAATGGGAAACCCAGATTCGTGCCGATCAAAGGTCAAACGCCCCGGCAGCGGCCCATCAATGCGCCCCGTCATCAGGTATTTATACCCCAAGGATTGAAATGTCAGGCCAAGCCGTTGAATATACGCGCCAATCACTCGCGCATCCAGCTTTGACAGGCTGCCGTCGGTTTCCAACTCGGCGGCAACCCGGCCCAAATGCCCAGTGATGCGGTCGAACGTATCAAAATACCGCCGCACAATCGCGGTGTCATACAGTTCTGTATGGTCGTCGGTTAAGCCGTTCACCTTGCCCTAGCCGCCGTATTGGTTCTTGTCGTGTTTTTCCACGATTGCCGCGAAACGCCGGGCAAAGCGTTCATCCGCCTTGGCCTTTTGTTCCAAGATTTTGCGCGCAAACACCATGTGATCTTCGTGCGCTTCCATCATGTCGGCCATGCGCTGGTTGGTGGCGGTGCCAATGGCGGCCATTGCCGCTTGCGCCTCTTGGTCGGTTTTCACGCCGATTTCGTTGATGCGGTGCGCCACATCTTGCTGCTGCGCGGTTTTCAAGCTGGACGACAGCGCATCATACAAAACCACTCGCTGTTTGGTGTCGGTTTGCAGCTTGTTGATCAACACCATCTGGGTGGCCGCTTGGTTTTGCAAGCTGTCCATCCATGTTTTGCCCTTTTCAATATAGCGTTCCAGCGTTTGCGATTTCGCCAAATCCACCTGTTCTTGCTGCACCAGCGCGTTGTAGCGGGTGTTGAGCTGCGCCAGATCGCTTTCCAACTTGGTGCGTTTGGCGGCATCTTGTTCCACGCTGATTTTGTTTTCCAGATCAATAATCGCGGGGTCCATGCCGGTAATTTCCGCGCGCACACCTTCAAGGCTGCCCACCGTCGCCTCGCGTTCGTCCAAGGTGGCGGTCAAATTGCCCTCAACACTGGATTTTTGCGTGTTCAGCATGTCCAACTGCCCCTGCAGCAGTTTTACAATAATGTCGGATTTGCCAATCAAATCCTGCAGCTTGTCATCAATCGACGCGGTGCGCATGCGTTCTTGGCGCATCGAATCCGCGCGGGCGGAGGAGAAGAAACCAATCACGCTTTCCATGCCCGTTTTGCCGCGCATTTCATCAAAATCGCGGGAAAACCCAGCGGTCACATCATCCAAACCCATAATCAAGTCAGCGATGTTGGCGTTCATCAAATCGGTATGCGCATGCACATCATCCAGCGTGGCGTTTTCCACATCAATCGCCGCCTCACCCGCCGCCAATTTGGCGCGGGCGGTTTCGATTTTGCTGGTGATGGCTGTAATTTGCACCTGCGCCTTGGCCACCTGATCTTGGCTTTCGCGAATTTTGCTGTCGAAATCTGCCATGATGGCCTCCGATGTAAAGACTGATAACATATGGGCAAGGGGGACAAAATATTCCAGCCCCGTTGGGCAGTAAACTGCGGGATGGGGGCGACAATTGCAATTCCAACTTGCGGGCCGCGCCTATTTCACAGCGCGGGCGGTTTGCGCTTGACCAAAACAGGCGCATCGCGCTGTCATGCGGCAACCCAACCCAAAGGCATCCCATGACCCACACCCTGCTGCCCCTGTCCCGCGACGGCATCACGCCAGAAATCGAACGCCCCAGCCCCGACAAACTGATCGCAGGCGACCCCGTGCATACCACCTGGAATATTGAGGATGCAGACGGCCTTTATTGCGGCATCTGGCAATCAACACCCGGCACATGGCGCGTGTCCTATGCGGAATGGGAATATATCCGGATATTGGAAGGGGTGTCGGTGCTAACCGAAACCGGGGGTGCGCCCGTAACCTTGCGCGCGGGCGATGGGTACATCATCCGCCCCGGATTTGCAGGCACATGGCAAGTGGTCGAAACCACGGTCAAGGAATATGTCATCCGGCTGTAAAGTTTGGGCATGAAAAAGGCGGCCACAAGGGCCGCCTGTTCCAGCACGACTGCCGCACCTTAGAGTGGCACGTTGCCTGCATCCATCGCCTGCACCGCGTCAAAATCGGGCAACGGATCGGCGGCAATCGCGGCCTCGCTGTAAATCAAATCGGGGTCCACGCGCTGGGCGGGCACTTCCACCCCACGGTTGAAATTCTCCGGGTCCACGCGCAGGCTTTCCGCCTCGGACCGCACATGCACGCGGGTGCCGATGGGGACCATTTCAAACAGCGCGATCACATCATGGTTGAACATGCGGATACAGCCCGCGGAACTGGAATTGCCAATGCTGTCCAGCGCGTTGGTGCCGTGGATGCGGTAATAAGTGTCGCGTCCGCCCCGGTACAAATACAGCGCCCGCGCGCCCAAGGGGCTGCGCAACCCCCCGCGAATACCGCGACGGAACGGGCCATAAATCTCTGGCTCGGTGCGCAGCATGTTGGCGGTTGGCGTCCAACCCGGCCATTTCTTTTTGACCTGAATCGTGCCGTTGCCCGCAAAACTGCGGCCCGCGCGGCCTGCCCCGATGGGAAAGCGCACCGAATTGGACCCCTCGCGCACGAAATACAAAAACTTGGCATAGGGGTCGACGTCGATCGTGCCCACAGGTTGTTCGCCCTGATAGGTGCCCACGATACGGCGGTTCACGCCTTGCAAAAACTCGGGCGGCACACCCGGCAAGGTGTATCCGCTGTCAAACAGCGGGCCGTACCCCTCCACAAACCCGGCGTTCGGGTTGGCTGGCGCGGGCGGGCTGGCGCAGGCCCCCAACAGCGCCGTTCCGGCAACAGACAAAAAGGTGCGGCGGTTCAGTGGGGCCATAGCTAACATTCACTCTCATGCGGTGGGCGGTTTGGCGCAGAACCGCCACTTTCATGCGCCAAGGTCAAGGGCCTGCAGCAGCTTTCGGCATAAAACCACCCAATCGTGACCATTCAAGGCGATTTTAGCCCATTTTTCCTAAATTTTGACAGATGCGGCCCCGCGCCCCGCGCGCAAAGGCCGCCTGCACAGAATCAGCCTCCGCCAACCACGTTGAACGCGGGCCCATAAGGATAGGCGGTGATATTGTCCGCCCCGCCTTCGGTGATCACCAAAATATCATGCTCGCGGTATCCACCCGCCCCCGGCACCCCTGCACCAATCGTCAACATCGGCTCCATCGAAATCACCATGCCGGGCTCCAGCGCTGTGTCGATATCCTCGCGCAATTCCAGCCCCGCCTCGCGCCCATAAAAATGCGACAAAATCCCAAAGGAATGGCCATAGCCAAAGGTGCGGTATTGCAGCAAATCGCGCTCCGCCAAGAAATCATTGATCTGCGCAGTCACACCCGAACAGGTCGCACCGGGCACCAGCAAGCTCATGCCATATTCATGCGCCGCCACATTGGCCTCCCATATTTTCAGGCTGGCATCATCAACAGACCCCAAAAACAGCGTGCGCTCCAACGCAGTGTAATAGCCTGAAATCATGGGAAAACAGTTCAGCGACAAAATATCGCCCTGCTGCAACACGCGCCCCGTCACCGGGTTATGCGCCCCGTCCGTGTTCAACCCCGACTGGAACCAAACCCAAGTGTCGCGGTATTCCGCATCTGGAAACCGCCGGGCAATTTCCAACTCCATCGCATCGCGCCCGGCCATCGCCACGTCAATTTCGCGCAACCGCTTGCCCTTGCCCGCAATCAAACAATCGCGAATGGCATGGCCGCCCACATCGGCCACCTGCGCGCCGTGGCGGATCAACGCAATCTCTGCGTCCGATTTCATCATGCGCTGCGCCATCGTGCCGGGCGCAATGTCCATCCCGCGCACGGGCGCCAGAAAATGGTTCAGCTTTTCAGATTGCACCAGCGTCAAATGATCGCCTTCACAGCCCACAGCCTTGCCATTGCCCACAACCCCCGCGACCACACGCCAGAAATTGTCGCGCTGCCAATCGGTATAGGTGATGTTGTCGCCAATCGACCGCCGCCACGGCTGCCCCGCATCAATGCCCGCACTGACCGTCACACATTGGTTGGCCGTCACCACACAAGCGTATGGCCGCCCGAACGAACAATAAAGAAAACCCGAATAATAGGCGACATTGTGCATGGATGTCAGCACAACGGCGTCCAGCCCGTGCAATTCCATCAAATCGCGCAGGCCTTCCAGCCGCGCTTCATATTCAGCATCCTCAAAGGGCAAAGCGTCTTTGGTGCCATTGTGAAAACGATAATTCTCCGGGCGCAAAAGCGTCATGGTCAGACCTCAAATAAAGGGGGCGGCAGATTGCACAGCGCCCCGAAAGGCCCCGGCGTACAGGACGAAATCAAAGGGCCCATCACATCGCCCTGCACCGACGCCATCGCTGCTGCTACCATGTTGCCCGCATTGCATCCTTTGCGCAAGCCCGGCCCATTCGGCTTGGTCCAAATACCTAACACCGCTGGCCCCGCGAACAGCGGCAAAGCAGGGAAAAAGGGCTACCCCACCCTGCGCCGCGCGGTTATGGCCCCCCCGCCCGATGCGATGATACGCGCAATCGCCACAGCCATAGGTTCCACCACCACCGCCATAAACGCACCCGTGGCGTGGATCATCAAATCAATGTCCACCACCATCGCGACATGGTCTTTCCAAAACAGCAAATCCCCGCGCAGCATTGGCGCACCGTCTGGCACCTCTGCGCCCAGCGCTTGCTGCATATCGCTATCCCCGGGGCAGGTCCGCCCACAGGCATGCAGCGACAGTTGCACCAACCCCGAACAATCCACCCCGGCGTGGCCATTGCCGCCCCACAAATACGGCGTGCCCACAAACAGCGCCGCCACCTCCACCGGGTCGTGGAACCATTGCCCGATGGGGCGCAGATGCCCGGCAGGCACAAACCCATGCGGGGTTTCGGCGAAATTCCCGGTTTGGCCTACCACGCACAACCGCGCGCCAAAAGAAATGCTCATGGATTGCGGGGCCTGCGCGCGCGGCTCGCTGTACAAATGGCTGGCGCGGGCGGCCAGCCAATGCGTGGGCCGCGTCGGTTCGGACAATGCGGCCTCCGGCACATAGCCGCAATATCCGTCCTTGGTGGCGCGGCCAAAGGCCATACCGTCCAACAGCTCAATCACCTCAAACCTGTCACCCAGGTTTAATTGTCGGTCGCGCGGCCCATCTTGTGCGCGCAGTAAATCCACCAGCGGCACCGCCACCTCATAAGGCGCGGCATCGGCGTATGCGGGCGCATTAACCGTGCCTTGCAAGGCGATGTGCGCCACACGGTCGTTGGCCAGCGTCAAACGGCGGTCCGTCATAGCGTGGCCCCCAACATCGCAGGCAGCGCATACAAAATCGCCCGCGCACCTTGGCCCGCCCCGCCTTGCGGTCTTGCCGGGGCCGCAGTCGGCTGATGGCCGTAAATATCAAAATGCACATAGTTTGGCGTGTCCACGAACCGCCGCAAAAACAGGGCCGCCGTGCTGGCCCCCGCAAAGCCGCCCGCTGGTGCGTTGTCCAAATCGGCAATCCCCGGTTCAATCATCGCCTCATACCCCGGCCACAAGGGCAGTCGCCACACCGGGTCCGCCGATTGCGCGCCGCCATTGGTCAGTGCCACCGCAAACCCATCATCATCGGTGAAAAACGGGGCCAAATCCGGCCCCACCGCCACCCGCGCCGCCCCGGTTAAGGTCGCCATGGAAATCACCAAATCCGGCTTGCCTTCACACGCATAGGCCAGCGCATCCGCCAACACCAACCGCCCCTCGGCATCGGTATTATTCACCTCCACCGTCAATCCCTTGCGCGATGTTAAAATATCCTTGGGCCGCATCGCCGCCCCCGAAATCGCGTTTTCCACCGCAGGCACCAACACCCGCAACCGCAACCGCAGGCCCAGCGCCATGATCATATGCGCCAGCCCCAGCACCGTCGCCGCCCCCCCCATATCCTTTTTCATCAACACCATTCCCGACGATGGTTTGATGTCCAGCCCGCCCGTGTCAAAGCAAACGCCCTTGCCCACCAACACCAAAAGCGGCCCCGCATCCCCCCATTGCATATCCAACAGCCGTGGCGCGCGGGTCGATGCACGCCCCACCGCATGAATCATCGGGAAATTCTGCGCCAGCAAATCATCGCCCACAATGACACTGGCCGTGGCCCCGTGGCGGGTGGCAAGCGCGCAAAACGCCGCCTCCATCTCCGCTGGTCCCATATCGCTGGCGGGCGTGTTGATCAGATCGCGGGTTAGCACCTCCGCCTGCGCCATCGCAATCACCCGCGCGCCGTCCACACCAACGGGCAGCGCCAACCGCGCCACGTCACGCGCCACAGGCTTGTACCGATCAAACCTATACTGCGCCAAAAACCAGCCCAAGGCTGCCTCCTCCAGCGCGGCACCCTCCAACCCGCCCACAAAATGCCAATCCCCAGCAGGCACCGCCAGCGCCACACCCGCCATCCCAAACTGCCGCCGCGCCCGTGCGCTGCCCGTGCCATTGCCCACAACCGCCGCCACAACCGCGCCGCCTGCATCCGGCAACAACACCACCGCGCCCAATCCCGCCTTAAACCCAACGGCCAACAGCCACGCCGCCTGCATGGGGGGCAGGCCCGCAAGGAACGCGGCCAAACCCGCTTCGTCCACCATATAAATCGGGCGCGTTACGGCATCATCGGGCGCAAATTCGGGCATATAAAACTCCATCAAACCAACTTAACTGGAATCCTAAACGCTTTCCCCCCCCCACTTCATCCCCAAAATCACGCGCCGCGAAAATAACCCGCTACACCTGCTGGTCCAACGCCCCCTTTTCGGTCGCCAGCGACGTTTCCGCCACCCGGATCAACCGCGCCCAAACCGCGCCAAAAGCCACCATATCGCCACCCTCCAAACAGGCCCGCACATCCGCCGCGACAACGCCCAAACTGACCAAACCCAACTGCTGCGCCATCCGTTCCAACCGCCGCAACTGCCGCGCCAAATCCAGCAAATCGCGCCCCCGCACCTGCACGGCCAGCCCCTGCATGGTCACCGCCAATTCGGCCAGCGCGCGGTTCACCACCTCCTCCGCCGCCTTGGTGCCCATCGACCGATAAATCAGCGCAATCGGCTCCGCATCCTGCTTAATCCTATCCTTCGGTCGAAATTCCATCACAATCGCAGCCATCGCACCCTCACTTTCCATTCACACCCGCCCCCACAATCGCCCAAGGTGTTGAACAAAAGGTTGCAGCACCCCCACAATCCCCCTCGAATTTTCTTAAATCCGCGCGTAAACCCCAATGACGCGTTACAGGAGGCCGCCGATGGACCACGCAAAACCGCTGCCCAGCTACCTCATCCAACGCTATCACGGGTGGAAAGCGACCGCCTATGCCGACAACAAAGCGTGGTATCGCAGGCTGGCCGAATCCGGCCAACACCCCCGCGCCATGGTCATTTCGTGCTGCGACAGCCGCGTGCATGTCACCTCGATCTTCGGCGCGGACGAAGGCGAATTTTTCATCCACCGCAACATCGCCAACCTCGTGCCGCCCTACACGCCCGATGGCAAAAACCACGGCACCTCCGCCGCCGTTGAATATGCGGTGACGGCGCTAAAGGTCGCGCATATCGTGGTGCTGGGCCATTCCAACTGCGGCGGCGTGCGCGGCTGCCATGACATGTGCGCCGGCCACGCCCCCGAACTGCTGGAAAGCAGCAGCTTTGTGGGCCGCTGGATGGACATTCTGCGCCCCGGCTATGAGCGTGTAAAACACATAGACGAGCCCCTACGCCCCCGCGCGCTGGAAAAAGAGGCGGTGGTGGTCAGCTTGGAAAACCTGATGACCTTCCCCTTTGTGCGCACCGCTGTCGAGGATGACCGCCTGACCCTGCACGGCCTCTGGACCGATGTTGGCGAAGGGGGGCTGGAACAATACGACCCCGTAAAATCCACCTTCTCCCAAGTCTAACCCCACCCCGCCCACATTGCGCCCCCGCGTCGGGTGGGGGTCCACCCCGCCCCCGCACGCACCGCCCCGTAGGTCGGGGTTCACCCCGACTCCAGCTCGCGAAAGGCCAGACGATGACCGAAGCAGAAAAGGCCTATGCCGAAGCGGAACGGATGATTGCAGAGGCGAAGCAGACGGGGGGCCGACTTAACTTTGATCATCCATTGACTATCGCAATGGCAGCTTTGCCCCCCGAAATTTCTAACATGCGAAAGCTACGACTCCTTTCGCTAAGCAACACCCAGATCACCGATGCTGCCCTAGAGAGAATATCCGGACTGAGTGACTTGAAATCTTTGTATGTCGACAACACTCAAATCACTGATGCCGGACTGGTCTACATCTGTGTCTTGGGTGGATTGCGAAGGCTCAATCTCATAAACACCAAAATCATAGATCTGCGCCCATTGCGACAAATGAAGTCACTATTAGAAATACCCGAAGGGGGCGGTCTTTCCTTTCGTAACTGCGCCGCCGCCAAAGCCGATCCTCGAATCGCCAAAATCGCCGCTATCGAAGACAGCAAAACCCGCGCCCAAGCCCTTTTCGACCTCATCGACGCAGGCTGGCTCCCACCGGGTGAAATCACCTCCGACACCCCAACCGCCCCCAGCTTCACCCTCCCCCCCGATGGCCCGATGCAGTCGCAAGACGCTGCCCCCATTGGCGGTGATGAAGACCAAGAGGACCTGCGCCAAGACCTGCTGCGCAAAATCAGCAATACGATTGAGGCGATTGGCACCTCCAACGAATGGGCGGGCCTGCGCGCCTCGGCGGAACATTACCGCACCCAAATCACCAAACCCCTGCCCGATATTCGCCTAAAGCGTCTCTATTCCGCCGCCAACACCCTGCGCGTGGCGTTTGAGGCGAACACCCAAGTCGAAACACTGGGCCGCAACACCGACCTAATGCCCCCGCTGGTTTTCGCTGCGCTGCAAGACGTGGTGCAAACCCACGGCTTGTTTTTCATGGGCTTTCCCAATGCCGCCGAAATCCACGCACAAATGCTGGCCGGGCTAACAGGCGCGCGCCGCCCGGCAGAGGTTGCCGCCGCCGCCCCCTTGGTCGAAAGCCTAGAAAACAAGCCCCGCGCGCTGGACGCGGAAGACCAAGCCGCCATGGCCGACGATCTCGCCGCCGCAAAGGGCGAAGGCCCCTCTGCCGAAATCGGCGAGAACAGCCTGCGCGGGCGCATGTGGAATATGTTAGGGGCGTTTGGGCGGAAGGTGGTTGCGCTCGGCTCTGCTGGCATTGCAACGTTGTCGGGCCACTATTTCATACTGTGGGTGCAAGCAAACGAAGCCGCGATTTTGGCTTGGCTAACGCTCACCCAAGGCGCTGCATCAGGCTGGTTCGCAACCGTTATGGCAATCCTAAAAGGCCTGCTTTAACCCCACCCCCGGGGCGGTGGGTTGCACCCACCCTACCCCCAAAACCGCGATGCACCTGTTAAAATTCGGTTAACAAAAAAACCAAATTCCAACAATATCAACGCTCTAAGGCGCGGATCGCGCGCGATGCACACCCGATCCGCACCCAAATCAGCCCTTTTTCAAACAGCGCTGGCCCAGAACTTCGGCAATCTGAACCGCATTCAACGCCGCCCCTTTGCGCAAATTATCCGACACGCACCACAGATTGATGCCGTTATCAATCGTGCTGTCCTGCCGGATGCGGCTGATAAAGGTCGCATATTCGCCCACACATTCAATCGGGGTCACATAGCCGCCATTTTCGCGTTTATCGATCACCATGATGCCCGGTGCCTCGCGCAAAATATCGCGGGCCTCATGCTCGTCCAAGAATTCCTCAAACTCGATGTTGATGGATTCGGAATGGCCCACGAACACCGGAACCCGCACGCAAGTCGCGGTGACCTTGATATCCTTGCCCATGATTTTCTTCGTCTCGGCAACCATTTTCCACTCTTCTTTGGTGGACCCATCATCGAGGAAAACATCAATATGCGGGATCACATTGAAGGCGATTTGCTTGGTGAATTTCTTGGCCGGCTTGTTGTCGGTCGGATTATAGATGCTTTTGGTCTGGTCCCACAGCTCATCAATCCCCTCCTTGCCCGCGCCGGAAACGGACTGATAGGTGGACACGACAACCCGCTTGATTTTCGCGCGGTCATGCAGCGGCTTCAACGCGACAACCATCTGCGCGGTCGAACAATTCGGGTTCGCGATGATCATCTTTTTGGTATAGCCATAAATTGCATCGGCGTTCACCTCTGGCACGATCAGGGGCACGTCGGCGTCATAGCGGTACAGGCTGGAATTGTCGATCACCACGCAGCCTTGGCTGGCAGCCTTTGGCGCGTAAATCTTGGTCGCATCCGACCCCACGGCGAACAGGGCAATGTCCCAGCCGGTGAAATCAAACGTGTCGAGATCCTTGCATTTCAAGGTCGCATCGCCAAAGCTGATTTCCGTACCCATGGATTTGCGCGACGCCAGCGCCACAATCTCATCCACTGGAAACTCGCGCTCTGCGAGGATATTCAGCATTTCACGGCCCACGTTGCCCGTGGCCCCAACGATAGCGACTCTATAGCCCATCTTGGCCTCCTTTAATGCAATCACCGCCCCATAGCGCAAAGGGATTGCGGGGGGAAGGGCCGCACGGGGTCAATCCGTGCGATCACGCGAAAACAGATACACCGACAACCCCACCATCAGCGCCACGGCAAAAAACCCAAAGATCGCCACATACCCCGCCTGCGGGCTGGCGGCTGTCGCGTTCAAATGCCCGGTATAAACCTGCGCCAACCCCGTGGCCCCGATGCCAAACAAGTTCATCAAGGTCACGCCGCGCCCCACCAAATGGGGCGGGAAAAACGCGCGCCCATGCGCCATGACCATGGGAAAGGACGCGCCAAAAAACCCAACAGCCGCCAACATCACCACGGCAAACGCCACCCCCTGCAACGGCAACGCCCAAAGCGCCACCAACGCCGCACAGGCCAACGCATTGCCGCCAAACACCAACCATTTGCGCGTGCCAAACACCCGGTCCAAGGGGCCATAAGCAAAGTTGCCCAGCACCATCGCCACCCCCATCGCCAAGGTCACACGGCCAATCCCACCCGCATCAAGCCCGTAAATATCGGCAAAATACGGCCCGGCCCACAGGCCCCGCAGCCCCGCCGCTGGCAAGTAATTCACCGCCATAATCGGGAAAATGAACCAAAGCGCCCGAATGCGCAAAATATCCATCAGCGACCCGCGCGGCCCCGGCGGCAGGGAAGCCGGGTCCCGCACCAACAGCGCAATCAACCCCGCCACCGCCAAGCTGATGCCTGCCAAAACCCACAAGCTGCCGCGCCACCCAAACACCTCCAGCGCCACCGCCAAAGGCAGCGAACTCGCGATGTTCCCGAACGAGCCGACACCAATCACTACACCCGCCAAGGTGCCAAACACCCGCGCAGAAAACACCCGCGCAAAAATGTAATAATTCGCCATCAACACCGGAGAGCAGCCAACGCCGATCAAGGCCATCGCCTGCGTCACCTCCTGCCCCGACGTGGCCACAGCAAACAACGCCGCCCCGCCCCCGGCCCCCAATCCAAACACCACCGCCGATGTCAGGCGGGGCCCCACCCGGTCCAACGCAATCCCCACCGGAATTTGCATCGCGGCAAAGGCCAAAAACCACACCCCCGACGCATCCGCCAAATCCGCCGCACTCACCCCCAGGTCAGCGATCAAAACCGGGCTCATCACGGCCAAAAACGCGCGGTAAAACTGGCTCAGGACATAGGCCAAAACCAAACTGAAAATCCCTGCTTTCACACCCGCCCCCGCAGATTCATCTTGGCAAAAATACCTCCGCCGGAGGCTCGGATGCCCCGCAACCGCAGGCCCGTCACGCTGCGACCAGCCCCACGCGGCGCTCCTTGATCGGCAAATGCACCAGCGCCGAAAACGCGCCCACCCCGATGCCGATCCACCACACCAGCGTGTAATCGCCCGTCACATCATACATCCGCCCGCCCAGCCAGACGCCCAGAAACGACCCCAACTGATGGCTGAAAAACACAAACCCATAGAGCGTGCCCATATACCGCAGGCCGTACAAATGCGCGACCAAACCGCTGGTCAGGGGCACCGTGGCCAGCCACAACGACCCCATGACAAGCGAGAACAAAAGCACCGTCACGGGCGTCATCGGTAGCAAAATAAACGCGGCAGCTGTCACAGTGCGCGCTGCGTAAATCCCCGCCAGCAGGTACTTTTTGGAATACCGTTTGCCCAACCAGCCCGCGTAAATCGCACCGCCAATATTCGCCATACCAATCACCGAAATCGCCACCGCGCCCAGCGCGGACGTGCTGGAAATCCCAATGGCGGCCAAATACCCGCCGGGGTCCACCGGGCCACACATTTCGGTCACAAAGGCCGGGAAATGCGCGGTGATAAACCCAAGCTGATACCCGCAGGAGAAAAAGCCCACAAAAATCATGATATAACTCGGGTCTTTGAACGCGCGTTTTAACACATGCCCAAGACTTTCTTGCAGCTCCACCTTGGTCGCGGTGATCGGGGCGCGCAAGGCGGGCAGCGCAAACAGAACGGACAGGATCACGACCGAAAAGATCGTAAACACCACCTGCCAGCTGTAAATTTGCAGCAACGCCTCGGCCACGGGCGCGCCAAACACTTGGCCCGCCGAGCCAGCAGCGGTGGCGATGCCCAAGGCAAGGCTGCGGTTTTCATCAGAACTCGCGCGGCCCACAATCGCCAAAATCACGCCAAACCCGGTGCCTGCAATCCCAAACCCCACCAGAATTTCCAGCAGCCAATGCTGCCCCGGCGTCACCGCGAATGATGACAGCAACAACCCCGCCGAATACAAAAACGCCCCCGCGATAATCGCGCGGCGGTCGCCAAACCGTTCGGCCAGCGCGCCAAAAATTGGTTGCCCCACACCCCAAGCCAAATTTTGAATCGCAATCGCCATCGAAAAATCCGCGCGCAGCCAACCAAATTCTGTGGCGATCGGGATTTGAAACACGCCAAAGCTGGCGCGAATGGCAAAGTTGATCATCAAGATGAAACAACCCGCAATTAGCACAGGCGTGAACAGGGCGGATTTGGTCATCGCAGGCCTCCGGCGGTTGGTCTGCGACATCTGCGCCGCACCCCGCCTTTGGTCAATCGTTCAATTGTGTGGGGTGCAAAACCATCAGTCCCACGCAACCCCAGCGGGCGGCAAGGTGTGGCCTGCGTGGGTCACCTCAACGGCGGCGTAGTTAAACCAAAAGGTACGCGTGCCCGATTGGCGACAGCGCAACCCTTCGGGCAACGCGGCGGCCTCAATCCCTTGCGCGGCACAAAGCCGGGTCAGGATGCGGGCCAGCGCCACCTCATCCGGCAAGCCCGCAAGGTAATGCAGGCCGCCATGGGCCACCAGCGCAGGCCAGCCGTCGGTGGTTTCCTCAATCACTTGCGCGCTACCTTCCAGCTTTTCGCGCCACAGATGGAACGTGCCCCCCTGCGCCAGTGGTACGGGCAGATCGGGCGGCAGGGTTTCCACGCGGGCGACCACGCAGTCCAGCCCCGGCAGGTTCGGCGGCAACGGATTGGGGATGGAAAACTCGGGCGTTTTGGAATTGCTGCGCGGACCGATCAGCGCCGATGGGCAAGCCGCCAGCGCCGTGATCAGCGCATCCGGCAGCGTGGCGATGGCGGGGGCCAGCACCAGTTTATAGGCGGACAAGTCCGTGACCGAAGGCGGCAAAATATCCACCGACAGGCCCAACCGCCGCAAGCCTTTGTAAAAGCCAAAAACCACGTTGAAATAATCAAAACCCCGGCCTTGCGGCTGCGTGGCCCATGCCCATGCGCTGGCATAATCGAAAATCAGCGCGATGGGGGGGGTGGTGTGTTCGACATCGGGCATCGCGGCCAATTCTTGGGCCACCTCAGCCGCCGCATGATAGGCGGGGGCGGGTTCGCTGTCGGGGCGCAACATGCCCGCGTGCATTTGCTCTTGGGCAAAGGGGGCTTGGCGCCAGCGGAAATAACACACGGCCTCTGCGCCATGGGCGAACGCCTCCCACGCCCAAAGGCGGGCCATGCCGGGCAAGGGGTCAGGGTTGAATGGGGCCCAGTTCACCGGGCCGGGTTGTTGTTCCATAATCCACCAGCGGCCCCCGGACGCGGCGCGTCCAGACCTCATGGCGCCCACGGCGCGGTACAAATCGTGGTGAAAGGCTTGGAAATCGGGGTCGCCTTGGCGCGCGAAATCGCGTTTATGATCGGCGCTGGCCGCAATCCGGTCGGACAAAAACCCAAGGGGGTAGCTGTCCCATGTGGCGATTTCCAAATCCGCACCCGTTGCAAAATGGTCAAAATCCACCACAGCACCCATGTAATTGTGCGAAATGGGGGCTGTGGAATGGCGGCGAATGATGTCGGTTTGCACGCGGTTGAAGCGGGCAACTTGGTCACTGGAAAAACGGCGAAAATCCATGGCATGGGCGGGGTTCGCCTCGGTCACGGTCAAATTCGGCAGGTCAATTTCCGCAAAATCAGCGTATTCCATCGACCAAAACACATTGCCCCACGCGCGGTTCAACGCGGCAGGCGATTGGTATTTTTGCGCCAGCCAATCGCGAAAGGCGTGGCGCGCGGCATCAGAATAGCTGACCGTGGTATCGTGGCAGCCGTATTCATTATCGGTCTGCCACGCAGCCACGCGCGCGCCATACCGTTTGGCCAGATCGGTGGTGATGCGCGCACATTCCGCGATATACCCTTGATGGCTAAAACAATAATGCCGGCGCGACCCAAACCCGCGTTTATGCCCATTGGCATCCAGCGCCAGCATGTCGGGGTGACGGTCCAACATCCAGCGCGGCGGGGTGGCGGTGGGCGTGCCCAGCACCACCTTCAAACCATGCGCAATCAGCGTGTCAATCGCGCGATCGAGCCATGCCCAATCATATTGGCCGGGGGTGGGTTCCATCCGGGACCACGCAAATTCGCCAATGCGCACCCATGTCAGGCCAATCGCAGCCATGCGGGCGGCATCTTCGGCCCATTGGGATTCGGGCCAATGTTCGGGGTAATAACAGGTGCCAAGCGTGCGTTTCATAAGATAACCCGTGGTTCAGGAAGGCCGCGCGCACCTGCAGCGGCGACAAAGGTTTTGCCCGCATCGGGGCTGCGCGCCAAATCCGCCGGGGCCATGCCCTGAATGGCGGACGTGCAAAAAATCTGGTCCAAATCCGCACCACCAAAAGCCGGGCAGGTCAGCTGGCTTGCGGCAAAAGCGATGCTGCGGATGCGCGCGCCGTGGCGGTCAAACACCGCGATCTGGCCCGCACCCCACAGCGCCACATAGAGGTTTCCATCCGCATCGACCACCGCGCCATCGGGGCTTTCATCCACCTCGCGCAGATCGATAAACGGTTCGGGCGCTGCATTTGGCCAGCCGTCCGCGTCCAGCGTGACCCGTTGAATGATCTGCGTGCGGGTGTCGGTGAAATGCGCGCTGCGACCATCTGGGGAAAAACAAATCGCGTTGGGGATGGTAAGATTTGAAAAAAGCAGCCGCAATTCCCCTTTATAGAGCCTGTAAATCGCCCCCTTGCCTGCCTGCGCCGCGCGCCCCATCGTGCCAATCCAAAACCCACCCTGTCGGTCCGCGCGCCCATCGTTGGAACGTGTTACGGGGTTATCCGCCTCCAGCGCCACCACGATTTTATGGGTGCCTGTGGGGATGTCAAACCGCAACAGCGCGGTATCAGACGCGATCAGCAGCGTGTCACGGTCCACCCAACCCGCCGCCGACACCATCTGGTCGAAATGCCAGTCGGCGGGGCCATCGGGGCCGATTGTCAACAAGCGCTTGCCAAAAATATCGAACCAAAACAATTGGTTTCGCTGCGGATGCCACAGCGCCCCTTCACCCAAGGCACACAGGCGCGGGTCAAAAATAGTCATTCCAACGCGTCCCACGCAGCGATGATTGCGCGGGCGCGGGTTGCCACTTCGGCCACCATCAGGCCGGGGGTGTAAAGGGCGGAACCGATGCCAAACCCATCCGCACCGGCCCGCCGCCACTCCGCGAAATTGGCAGGGCCAGCACCGCCCACGGCATAAACCTGCGTGCGCGCAGGCAACACGGCGCGCATCGCCTTGACCCCTTCAGGGCCAATGATGGAGGCGGGAAAAATCTTTAGCCCCGTAGCCCCGGCGGCCAATGCGGCGAAACATTCGGTCGGGGTCAGCGCGCCTGGCCAGCTTTGCATCCCCGCCGCGATTGTTGCGCGAATAACCGCCGGATCGGTGTTGGGCGACACCACCAACTTGCCGCCAGCGGCTGCGACCTGCGCCACCTGATCGACCGTTAAAACCGTGCCTGCACCAATCAACGCGCGGTCCCCAAATTCATGCGCCATCACGGCAATGGAGGTATAGGGATCGGGTGAATTCAGCGGCACCTCAATCCGGGTAAACCCTGCGGCGATCAGGGCGGCTGTGACTGGCACGGCCTCATCCGGGGAAATGCCGCGCAAAATCGCGATCAGGGGTCGGGTCATAGCGCACCTTTCAGTTTGGAGAGGCCCGCCAGCGTGCAATCAGCGGCGTTCAGCGTTTGGGGGGTGATGCCCTGTTGCAACAGGGCGTGAGCATAAATATCACAAAGCGTTGGTGCGCCGATCAAGGTGACGTTTTGACCCAGCCAATAAGGTTTTGCCGCCGCAAATTCCATCCCAATCAACAACCCAGACAAACGACTGCGCGCGGCGATGGGGGATAGGTTTGCCAGCAACCCTTCGGCGCGCAGGGAAAACAGCCGCGCCCCCAGCTTTTCCGGGCGCGACAACGCATCCGACAGCGCCAGATCAAATGCCGCCCCATCAAACCCATCGGGGGCAATGCCGTGGCGCAACACCGACTGCTGTGAAAACAGCGCAAACATTTCGCCGGTCAGGAATGTCTGAAAACTCACCACCTCGCCCGCGCTGATATGAACCCATTTGGAATGGGTGCCGGGCAAACACATCACCCCATCATAATCTGGGTTCAGGGCCAGCGCGCCCGCGATCTGCGTCTCCTCACCGCGCATCACATCGGCGGGATTGTCTTGGCGCAAGCCCGGCGCGATATGGAAAATCAGACGGGGATCATGGGTTTGAACGCGGGTCAGCGCGTTGGCATCCAGCGGCGCACAAGGAACGGTACGGTATTTCGCCTCGGCCCAACCTTGGCGCGAACCGACCATGCCACAGGCCAAAATCTTGGTAGGCGCGGTCAACCACGGACCGATCAGCGCGATCAAAGCTGGTTCAAACTGGGCGGGGGTCAGCGTGCCCATACCATCATTGCTGCTGGCTTGCGCCAAAGGGCCAGCGGCCCCCATCGCCGTCGCGCGCAGATGGGTGGTACCCCAATCCACCGCAATCCAATCGGGCGGCGCGGGCAAAATCTGCGCCGCTGTCATCCCGTCACCGCCACGCCACCATCAATCACAAGTGCTTGGCCAGTCATCATTTTTGACGATGATGAGGCGAGGAATAATACCCCCCCCACAATATCATCAGGGGACAAACTATCTTGCAAACATTGCCGCGCCAGATGGGCCGCCAACCCTTCGGGCGTCACCCACATATCCTTTTGCTTTTGCGTCAAAACCCAGCCCGGGGCCAGCGCATTGACACGAATCCGGTCAGGCCCAAACTCGCGCGCAAGGCTGCGGGTCAAGCCGTTGATCGCGGAATTGGCGGCGGTGTACAGCGGATAGCCCGCGTTCCCCATCATGTAACTGATCGACGAAAAGTTGATGATCGACCCACCGCCAGCCGCCTTCATCCCCGCAACGACGGCTTGGGCCGCAAAGAAATACGGCTTGAAATTAATGTCCATCATCTGGGTGTAAAACGCATCATCGACCTGCGCCGTGCTGTGGCGTTTGTCGTTGGCGGCGTTGTTGACCAGCGTGGTGACGGGGCCATGCGCGGCACCGGCTTGCGCAATAGCGGCCTGCAACGCGTCTGTGTTCGTAATGTCACAGGCGATAAACAAAGGGCGATTTCCGGTCGCGGTTTCCATCTGATCGACAAAGGCGCTGGCGTCTGACCGTTGCACAAATGCCACGCGCGCGCCTTGCCGCAAGAACCCTTCGGTCAGCGCCGCCCCAATGCCCGACCCGCCGCCAGTGATGAAAACGGACGCGCGGGACAGGCAGGAATAGGTCGCTTGGGGCATAAAATCACTCATCAGGGGAAAGGCGGGTGCCTTCCAGCACCCACATGGTTTCGGGGAAATGCCACGGCAGCATGATGCCGTGCTGCATAAGATAGGTGCCAGACAGGCGCAACGGGCCCGATTTCAGCGCGGGCGTACCGCGCGATAACCGGGTCGGCGCGCGGGTGGGCCGCAGCGTGATGTCGTACTGCGCTGCGGGATCAAGCCCTGTTAGGCGCAAAGGCCGCGGCAGAATTTGCCGTGAAGTGGCTGTTTTGGCTGCGAAAACCACAAAGCGCGCGCCATCCCGTTCCTGCTGCTGTTCGGCAATCACGGACGGGTCCGCACTGTCCAACCGCAAGATATCGCCATGCATGGTCCAATCACGGTTGGCCTTCCACCACGCGGTCACTTCGGTCAGGGTTGCTGCCTCGTCTTTCGTTAACTCACGCGGGTCCATTTCGAACCCCATGTGCCGTTGGGCAGCAGTCCACGCGCGCAAGGCAATATCCAGCGTGCGCCCCGATGTGTGACAATGGCGCGGCCCAACATGCGATCCGGTCACAGCGGCGGGTAGGAACAGCGCCGCATCATGTTGAATTTGCAGGCGTTCCAGGGCATCATTGCTGTCGGATAACCACACCCGCTGGGTGTGCGCCATGATGCCAAAGTCGATACGACCGCCGCCCGACGCGCAACTTTCAATCTCTACCAACGGGAAATCGCTGCGCAAACGGGCCAGCAGGGCATAGGTGCCGCGGGTTTGAGCGGAGTCGGGATTGGGCAGAAGTCGGTTATGATCCCATTTGATATAGTCGATGGCGTGGGCCGCCAAAATCGTCGCGATCTGGGCGTAAAGATGGTCGCGCACTTGCGGCAGGGCCATGTTCAAAACCAATTGCTGACGGCCGCGAATTTGGTCCATGGGGCCAAGCACCCAATCGGGGTGAGCGCGGAACAAGTCACTGTTTTTATTTATCATTTCAGGTTCAAACCACAACCCAAACGTCATGCCAGCGGCGTGGATATGATCAATCAACGGGGTCAAACCATCAGGGTATTTGCGCGCATCCACCTGCCAATCACCAAGGCTGGACGTGTCATCATCGCGCTGCCCGAACCAGCCATCATCCAGCACAAACCGTTCGGCCCCAAGGGCGGCGGCGCGGGTGGCGATGTCTTTCAACTCGGCCAAGCTGTGGCGAAAATACACCGCTTCCCAGCAGTTATAGTGCACGGGGCGGGTACGGCGGGGCCATGTGACAATCCGGTCGCGCAGATGTCGCTGGAATGCCACGGCGCATCCATTCAAACCGCTGTTGGAACAAGTGATATACAAGGGGGCAGAGGCGAATTCGGTGCCCGGCTGCGCCTCTGCGCCCCATGTGTTACCAAATTGCACTTGGCGGCGACCATCTTGCAACTCCTCGGCCACCATGCGGTGACCACCGGACCAACCGTAATGGAACGCGAAGGCTTGGCCTTGCGTGTTTGTGGCACCTGTACAGGGAATGATAAGGCCGGGGAAATGTTCGTGCCCTGACCGCCCCGTACGGCTTTCGCGCAGGCGGATACCGGGGGTCCAAGGCAGGCGAGTGGCCTGAAATTCGCCACACCAGCGGCCAGAAAAATCAATCATTTCTGTGGCTTGCTGGGGGGCTGGCAGCACGGGGGCCGCCAGCCAATCCAGCCGCACAGGGGCGCTGGCGGTCAGGCGGGTTTGCGCGGTGATGATATGGGTTTGCGCACCCGCTGCGAAATCAAACTGCAAGGTTAGGCCAAGGGCAGCATCGGCATAGATCAATGACAGCGTGCCCTTGCCAACCGCATCGCGCACATAGGAAAAGCGTGGCAAAAGCGCCGCACCCGTAGCATCGCGCAGGGCCAAACCGGGCTGACCGGGGAAACTGCGCGCCGCCTCGGGGCACAGCGACAGAGCAGGGTTTTCATCCAGCATCCCGCCTGTCACATCCAGCGTATGGGCGGCGGCAATGTCGCCCAGATCGCAATCCGGCAAGGTCGCCCCCCAATAGACACATTCGGGCAAATGCCCATCCCGTGCGGCCAGCGCCAGCGTTTGCCGCCCATCATCCAAACGCCATGTTTGCATCATTTCACCGCCCCCAAGGTTAGCCCCGCGATGAAGTGTTTTTGCATCAGGAAAAACATCAAAACGGGGGGAAGAGCGGCCAGAATGGACCCGGCAGATACCAGATGCCACGCGGCCACCCATTGCCCGTTCAACGAGGACAGGCCCGCGGTGATGGGCTGGGTTTCCTTGGTCGTGGTCAGCACGGTGGCCCAGAAAAAGTCGTTCCAGATGAAGGTGAACACCAAAACCGATAGGGCGGCGATGGCGGGTTTCATCAGGGGCAAGACGATGTGCCAAAAGATTTGGATCTCGGACACGCCCTCGACGCGCGCGGCCTCGATCAGCTCAAACGGGAGGGCCTTGATGAAATTGCGCATGAAAAGGGTGCAAAATCCGGTTTGAAAGGCGATGTGAAACATCGCAAGTCCGGTCCATGAGTTGTACATGCCAAGGGTCAACGTCAGATCGCGCACGGGCACCATAAGGATTTGAAATGGAATGAAATTACCCGCGACAAACAGGAAAAACACCACGAGGTTGGACCGGAATTTATAGATGCCAAGCGCAAATCCGGTCATGCACGACAGCGCAACCGCGCCGATCACCGTGGGGATCGTGACCTTCAGCGAATTGAGCATGTAGCTGCCCAGATCGCTGTCGCGAAACACTGAAATGTAGTTTTCAAACGCGATATAGCTGGGCATTCCGAAATAATTGCCCTGCGCCAAATCGGACGCCGGGCGCAGCGATGTCATAGCGACGCCAAGCAGGGGAAACAGCCACAAAATCAATGCGATAGGCAATGCGATGGTGTAAAGGCGCTGGGTCAGCGGGCGGGTTTGTTCAATTGGGCGAGGAAACATCTGTCAGCGCTCCGTCTCGTCGCGCCACATCTTCCAGATGAAGCCCGAGATGAAAACCATCATAATCGCAAACAACACAACGGCGATTGCCGCACCGTAGCCCATGCGAAAGCCATATTCGCTAAGCGCTTGTTCGTACATGTAAAACGACAACACACGGCTGGACCCCCAAGGCCCACCATCGGTCATAATCGACACCAAATCAAAGCTGCGCAGCGCGCCGATCACGGTCACAACCACGGCAATAAACGTGGCAGGGCGCAGTTGCGGCAAGATCACATGCCACAGCATTTTCCAGCCTTTGGCCCCGTCCAACCGCGCCGCCTCGACCTGATCGGGGGCGATGTTGTTCAGACCCGTGATATACAGGATCATCACATAGGCAATTTGCGGCCAAAGGCCGGCCACGATGATGCCATAGGTGACGTATTTTTCATCCGCCAGAATGGCGATACCATCGCCTGTCAGCCATTCGATCAGCTTGTAAAACAGGCCGAAATTGGGCGCGTAAAACCATGAAAACATCAATCCCACAACGACCTGCGAGATCACAAAAGGAAAGAAAAACAACGACTTGTAAATGCGGATGCCGCGCACGGTTTGGTTCAGGAATATCGCGATAAACAGGCCCGCAGGCACCGCCAGCAAATAAAGCGCCAGCCAGATCACGTTGTTTTTCAACGAGGTGTAAAACGCCTCATCATCCAGCAATTCGACATAGTTCGCGGTGCCAATATAGGTGGCATCCCCCAGCCCGTCCCAGTCATAAAACGACAGCGAGAGCGATTGGAAAATCGGGATGATGACATAAACCAGGAACATCGCCGCACCCGGCGCAAGGAACAGCCACGGCGCTAGACGCAACTGGTTTCGTTTCCAATAGCTGGTCATGGCTTCCCCCCCTTGGCGAAAATGGCCCCACGTTACACGCGGGGCCAGATTGGATTATTTATAGATACGGTCGCGCGACTTTTCCAAACGGTCCAGAATGGCGTCCAGACGGTCTGGTTTCACCATAAATTCCTGGAACCCTTCCATGCCTATTTTTGCCATTTCGGCGGGGGCATCGCGGTCAAAGAATTGCGCCAGCGCATAGGCCGACGACAGTGCTTCAAACCCTGCGGACAGGAACGGATCGGCAGCATCCACAGTCGCACCCTTGTTCGTGGGCAATTGCCCCAAGGCCGCGTTCAGCTTGGTCTGCACATCGGCGCGCGCGACAAAAGCCAGGAATTTCTTGGCATCATCGACGTTTTTCGCACCTGCTGGAATGTGGATCGTATCGGTCGGCGCATCTTCGGCACGCGGCAGGCCTGCAGTGATTTCTGGGAACACCAGAAAGCCCAAGGTGTCATTCGTCATGCCACCTTCTTTGAAATTCGCCACGGCAAAGTTGCCCATGACATAATTCGCGGCCTTACCTTGCACCAACAGCGCTGCGGCATCTTGCCAATCAATCGCCGCGTGGTTTTCGGTGGTATAGGGCAGCACTTTTGCCCATTCCGCAAAGGTCGCTTTGACCTTGTCATCGGTCCACGCAACCTTGCCCGCTGTCAGGTCCATGTGGAATTCATAGCCGTTGGTGCGCAGGTTCAGATAGTCGAATATCCCAGCAATCGGCCACAGCGCCTTGGACCCGGTGGTCAGGCAATCGACGCCCGCCGCTTTGAACTTTGCGCAGTTTTCAATGAACCCATCCCAAGTGGTTGGCACTTCAACGCCCGCCGCTTTGTACACGTCCTTGTTGTAATAAATACCCCACTGGTAATAGGTATAGGGCACGCCCCACTGCTTGCCATCAATGGTCATCGACGCTTTGGCGGATGCCAATTGCTCGCTCAACCCATTGTCAGCCCAGACATCGGACACGTCCATGAACTGACCTGCGTTAACAAACGGGGCCATGCGGTTGCCCGCGTACCAGTTGGCCAAATCCGGGCTGTCGGCGGACAAAAAGTTGCGAATCGCGGTTTTGTACCCTTCGTGGTCAAAGTTGTTCAACGTGACCTTTACGTCCGGGTTTTCCGCCTCAAAATCCGCGATGATCGCTTGGAACGCGGCCAAGGGGGCTGGGTCAAAATCGGCGTTATAGTTCAGTGTACGGGTTTGCGCGAATGCGCTGCCCGACATCATCAATGCAGCGGTCAGCGCGAATGCGCCGGTTTTCAGCTGTGTCATGGTTTCCTCCCTGACGGTTTCGATGGGCGTTAGGTTTCATTATTTGAAACTCAGTTTTGAATGTTGAAACTATGCGCTGAATGGGATAGCCTGTCAACAACGACAATCAGGGGGCTTCGGTGAACAAGATCGTTGAAACAGGGGATGGCACTGTTGGCAAAGCGCTGGAGGTGCTGGACAGCGTCGCCGCCGTCGGTGGCCCCGTGCGGTTTACCGACCTGCTGGCCAACAGCCCGTTTCCCAAGGCGACCCTGTACCGGTTTTTGCAAACCCTGACGCATCAAGGCATGCTGTCTTATGACCCCGACCGTCAAACCTATGCGTTGGGGATGCGGTTGGTGCGGCTGGCGCATACGGCCTGGTCACGGTCCAGCCTTGCCCCAATCGCGCGCCCGCATTTGGACCGCTTGTCGGCGGAATTGGGCGAAACCTTGCATTTGGCGCAGTTGGACCAAGGCCAAGTGCTGTATGTCGACAAACGCAACGCCGCCCAACCGGTTGAAATGTTTTCATCCGCAGGCAAGGTTGGCCCCGCTTATTGCACCGGGGTGGGCAAAGCGATGATGGCCCATTTGCCCCCTGATGCGGTGGAACAAGTCATGGTGCGGCAAAGCTTTCACCGCTTCACCCCCCACACCTATACGACGCCTGCCGAACTAGCAGCGGAACTGACCGCGATCACCAAACGCGGCTATGCGTTCGACCGCGAGGAACATGAGCCGGGCATCATCTGCATCGCCGTGCCTATCCTGTCGGACCGGGGGCGGGCGATTGGGGCAATTTCGGTCACATCCACCACCACGCGTACCGATCTGGGCGCGCTGAAACTTTTGGCACCAAGGCTGCGCGCCGTTGCGCAAGACATCGCAGGGGACGCGCGCGATTGGCGTTTTCCGGAACAATAAGGGGGCTTCGATGACGGGCGTAAATCTGGCTGGGGTGACAAAGCGGTTTGGCGATGTGCAGGTGATCCACGGGGTCGATCTAGTGGTGGAAGATGGGGAGTTTTGCGTGTTCGTCGGCCCATCAGGCTGCGGCAAATCCACCTTGCTGCGCATGATCGCGGGCTTGGAAAAAACCACCGCCGGGCATATTGCCATTGGCGACCGTGACGTGACCGATGCCGACCCCGCCGATCGTGGCGTGGCGATGGTGTTCCAAACCTATGCCCTGTACCCGCATATGACCGTGGCCGAAAACATGGGGTTCGGGTTGAAAATGACCGGCCACTCAAAGGCCGAAGTCGCCGCCAAAGTGGCCGAAGCCAGCCGAATTTTGAAGCTGGATGATTATCTGACCCGCAAACCCAAGGCGCTGTCTGGTGGGCAACGCCAGCGCGTGGCGATTGGGCGCGCGATTGTGCGCGGGCCGGAAGTGTTTTTGTTCGATGAACCGCTGTCGAACCTTGATGCGGAATTGCGCGTTGAAATGCGTGGCGAAATTGCGCGCCTGCACCGCGAGATCGGGGCCACGATGATCTATGTCACTCATGATCAGGTGGAGGCGATGACGCTTGCCGACAAAATCGTGGTGCTGCGCAAAGGCGTGATAGAACAGGTCGGCGCCCCGTTGGAATTGTACAACAACCCCGACAACCGCTTCGTGGCGGGCTTTATCGGGTCGCCCGCGATGAACTTTGTGGGCGGCACAGTGGCGCGGGCGGGCGTGGTCACGGCCCCCGGTTTTGGGGTCGATGTGGCAACTGACGCGGCGCTGCCGGGGGCTGGCGCATCCGTGGTTTTGGGCCTGCGCCCCCAGCATGTCCAAATTTGCGCGGGCAATACCCACCGCGTGGAAATGACCGAGGCGTTGGGCGGCGTCACCTATATCCACCTGACCACCGCCACGCATGAAAAACTGGTGGTCGAGGTGCATGACACACCAACCGCCAAATTGGGCACGACTGTTGGCATCAAAATTGATGCCACCCACGCCTTGGTGTTTGAAGACAGCACGCGCGGTTTGCGTTTGCGGTAAACGCGCCTTACCCCAAATACGCGGCCAATTCGGGGGGCGGATTGGCCAATAAAGCGGCGGTGGGTTGCGGGGCATGGGCCACACCGCCCGCCACCAAACAAGTGATCGGCGCGAAACTTGCCGCGTCCTTTGGGTCATGCGTCACCATCAAAACGGTGGCCCCGCTTTCGCCCGCCAGTTCTGCCACCAACGCCAACATATCGGCCTTTAACGCGGGCCCAAGGGCTGCGAACGGTTCATCCAGCAGCAACAATGGCCGCGCACGCAGCAACGCCCGCGCCAGCGCCGCCCGGCTTTGCTGCCCACCCGAAAGTTGTGCAGGCAAGCGCGGCCCCATGCCCGCCAATCCCACGCGGGTCAACGCCGCATCAACGCGGGCGTGATCGGCGCGCGCCAACCGCAACCCCGGCGCAATCCCCAACCCCAAATTCTGCGCGATGGTCAAATGCGGAAACAGGTTTTGATCCTGAAACACCGTTGTGATGGGCCGCGCGCCGGGGTCCATCCGCGTCAAATCCACCCCGTCCCACATAACCCGCCCCGAATCGGCCCCGAAAAACCCACCAATCACCGAAAGCAGGGTCGATTTACCCGCCCCCGATGGGCCAATCACCGCAATCCGTGCGCCAGCAGCCGCCTGCCAATCGGCGGTCAGGCGAAACGCGCCTTGGGTCACAACCACGTTTTCAAGCAGCAGCATATCTGCGCCCCCAATGATCAAAAATCCAAAACAGCGTAAAGGACAGCGCGACCAACACCAGCGCCGCCGCCGCCGCTTGGTCCATCCGATACGCCCCCATCAGGCGGTGCACGATCAAAGGCAAAGTCGCCTCCGCATCGCCCGCAAACAGCGCGATCACGCCCAAATCGCCCATCGACAGCGCCGCGACCAACCCCGCCGCAAACCCCAAAGGCCGCGACAAACGGGGCAACACAACCCAACGCAGCCGCGCCCACGCGGTTAGGCCCAGCGATTGCGACAGACGGTGATAATCGGTGTAAAGGCTGCGTGCCTCGGGTGCCAAAATGCGAAACGCAAAGGGCAGCGACAGCGCGGCGTTGATGACAAACGTCACGGGCAACGCAAGGCTGGACGGGCGCACATAGGGTTGCAACAGCAAGAAAAGCCCGGTTCCCAACACCAAACTGGACGCCGCCAGCGGCAACGTCGCGGCCAGCGCAGGCCATGCCCGCCCCCGCGCCGCCGCCATCGCAAAGACCAGCGCAACCCCGATCGACACCGCTGTCGACGCCAGCGCGATTCCCAACGACCGCCCCGCCGCTGCCCAAACCTGCCCCGGCAGATCGACCAAACCCGGCACCCCACGCAACACAACAGCCCCCAGCGGCAGCGCGAAAAACAACGCCGCCAACGTGATTGCCACAACATCACCCGCACGGTGCCAACCGCCCGGCGCAGGCGGCCCGCCAATGCGCCCGCCCCCCGCGCCGAAACCCGATGGCAAGGCAACCCGCGCCGCCACCAAAAACGCCAGCGCGCACAGCCCAAATTGCAACAGCGCCAACCGCGCTGCGGTGGGCAAATCAAAATCAAACCGCACTGCTTGGTAAATCGCCAGCTCCACCGTGGTGGCGCGCGGCCCACCGCCAAGCGTCAGGGCCACGGCAAAACTGGCCAAACAAATCACAAATATCACCAGCGCGGCCCCCGGCAGCACCGCACGCAGCATCGGCCATTCGATATGGCGCTGCACGTCACGCGGCGAAAACCCAAGGCTTTGCGCCAGCCGAAACCGTTCGGTCGGGATCGCTTGCCAGCCATGCAAAATCATCCGCACCGCCAGCGGCATGTTGAAAAACACATGCGCCAACACTACCCCTTGCAGCCCGTAAATCGAAAACGCAGGCAGCCCCAGCGTGGCCAAAAGCCCATTCACCCAACCCGCGCGGCCAAACACGGCCAAAAGTCCCAGCACCGCCACAATCACGGGCAGGATAAACGGCGCGCCCAAAGTGGCGATCAACACCTCCCGCCCCACAAAGCGCCGCCGCGCCAAAGCCCGCGCCACAGGCACCGCCAACACCACGGAAATGCCCGCCGACAGCACCGATTGCCACAGGGTAAACCGCAACGCTGACCCTTCTGCAACGGTCAGCGTTGCGGCCGAAAACGACAGGCCCAATGCGCCCAGCGGGGCCAGCAACAACAGCATAACCGCCACTGCCAACCCCGTCGCGGCCCAGATAACGGCCCGATCGGTCATTACTGGCTTAATGCGCGCTGCCATTCGGCAATCGCCTCGTCTTGGATCGCGGCCACTTCAGCCTCGGTGTAAAACAGCGACTTTGGCGGCAGGTTCAGCTTTGCAAACTCCGGCGGCATCAGGCTGGGGTCCAGCTTGACCGGAAAACCGAAATTCACCCGCGGAATCATCTCTTGAAACGTGGGGGACAACACGAAATCCATAAAGGATTGCGCCAGTTCGGGCTGGTCGGTGCCCGCGATTTGGCCCACCACCTCAGCGGTGAAATAATGCCCTTCGCTAAAAATCGCGGCCACTTTGGTTTCGTCCTGCTCCACGATCATATGATAGGCGGGCGATGTGATATACGACATCACCATGTCCGCCTCGCCCGATGTGAACAGGCCATACGCCTCGGACCAGCCTTTGGTCACGGTCAAGATGCGGGGCGCAAGGCGCTGCCAATACGCCTCGGCTTGATCACCATAAACCGACTTCACCCACAAAACCAAAGCAAGGCCCGCCCCCGACGACCGCGGGTCTTGGATCACAATTTTCACATCTTCGGGCAGAGCCACCAGCGCCTCAAAATCGGTGGGCGGGTTGGTCAGTTTGGTGTTGTCATAGATGAAGGCGGTGTCGCCGTAATTGAAGGGCAAGAAGGTGTTATCGGTCCATTCCACGGGCAAGGTCAGTGACCCAAGGTCTTGATTATGCGGGCTAAACAGCCCGGTCGCCCGCGCGCGCAGGGTTTCATCGGTGGAAATACCGATCACCACATCGGCTTCGGTCCTCGCACCTTCTAACATCAGGCTGGGGATCAATTCGGTGGTGCGGTATTGCAAATCGCAGCCGCAAACCGCCTCAAACGCAGTTTCAATCGCGGGGCCAGGACCCCATTCGGATGCAAAGGATGTGGACGCATAGACCGTCAACACAGGGGTTTCGGCCCATGCAGGCGTGGCCAAAAGGGGGATAAACAAAAGTCGTTTCAACATGGCTCTTTCTCCAAAAAACGACGGCAAAAAGTCGGGGATGGAGTATTCCATGCACCTTCCCTCCGCCGGTCCTAACCGGTTCAGGTTCAACGGGTTTTTGGCTTTTGCCAATTCTCAGCCTTACACAAAGGCTCCCCGAGGTATGGTTAGGATAACGTGCTTGGCGGCGGGGGCAAGGGGCAATGCGCCCTAGCGGATCACGGAATAGGTGGAGGAGGTGATGCCAGACGGAAAGCTGCGCGTGGCGTGATGGTGCAGCGCCACATCACCAGGCAGCGCGCCAAACAGCGGGCGGCCCTGCCCCAATAGCACAGGCACGCGGGTCACGGTGATGGCGTCCAACACACCCGCACGCAAGAATGACTGCAAAACTTGGCCCCCATCGACATAGGCGCGGCTCCAGCCTTCCTCATCCAAGGCGGCCAGCAGGTCGGGCACAGACATATCACAAATCGCAACGTAATCGGCCAAAGGATCGGGAATATCATCAACCGTCAGGCTTTGGCTTAACACGATCACGGGCAGGGCATAGGGCCACGCGCCAAAGGCCAGCACCGACTCGTAAGTGCCGCGCCCCATGATAATCCCATCCTTATCCGCCAAAAACGCGTCATAGCCGTGATCTTCTGACCCGGCGTTGAAGGGGACCAGCCAATCCAGACTGCCATCGGGGCGGGCGATGAACCCATCCAAACTGGCGGCGATAAAGGCGTGGCACGTCATGGGCATCGGGCGACCTTTCTTCGGTTGAACGAAAAAGGCCCCACCGTTCCGGGCGGGGCCTTGTTTATCACGGCGATCAGGTCACGCGTGCTTTTTCTTTGGGCCTTTAACGCCAGCCCAAAGCCGTTTGTTGGACAGGTACAACAGCACCGACAGGATGGTCAGGAAAATCACCGCAGTGAAACCCGCCTGCTTGCGCGCCATCATCTTTGGCTCGGCAGTCCACATCAAGAACGCGGTCACGTCCTGCGCCATGGCGCTGACGGTGTTTGGCTCACCGTTCTGGAATTCAACCTGTTCATCCGACAATGGTGGACCCATCGCAATCCAGCTGCCGGGGATGGTCGAAATCCCTTTTTCATCCTTGCAAGTGTCCGGCACGCCACCCGCACTGAACGCGGTGTTGTAATAGAACCCATCAATGCCATCCGGCGCACATTCAGGGTTTTCCTCGTAATGGGTCAGCAGGGAATAAATATATTCCGCCCCGCCAATCCCATTCACCAACTGGCTAATCCCCGTGCCCGCAGGCCCATGGAAACCCGCACGGGCCTTGGCCATCAAGCTAAGGTCCGGCGCGTTGGACAGGCCCGACATTGGAAAATGGTCTGTTGGTTTGCCCGGGCGCGTGTCGTCCAATTCGGCATCAAAGATGTCAAATTGTTCGGCATAGGCCCGCACTTGGTCTGCGGGCAAATGTGGCCCACCCTCTTCGGCCAGCGACCGAATCGGGACAAACTTCAGCCCGTGACAGGCGGAACACACTTCGGTGTACACCTGCAAACCGCGCTGAAGCTGGTTTTCGTCATACTTGCCGAATGGCCCTTCCCAGCTGAACGGCACATCGGTGATGTGACCGGCAGCCCCGGCGGCCATTGCCGCGCCCGACCCCATAACGAGGGCAGAAACGGCGCTGATTGCTAACTTGCGAAACATAATCATCAGGTCCTTTTTCTCACTCGGCCGGGGTCGGATCGGCGTAGTGCGATTTGAAATCATCCTCAATCGTCGCGGGCGCTGCCTGCGGCTTTTCGATCACACCAAGCAGTGGCAAGATCACGAGGAAATAGGCGAACCAATAGGCCGACGCGATCAGCGAAATCCAGTCATACGGGAATTCCGCAGGGCGCGCGCCCACCCAAGTCAGCACCACAAAGTCGATGCACAGCAAGATGAACCACATCTTGAACATCGGGCGATAGCGGCCCGACCGTACCGATGATGTATCCAACCACGGTGCCAGCGCCATCACAGCAATCGCACCAAACATCGCCAACACGCCAAAGAATTTCGCGTCGATGATGCCAAATGTCAGGAACTGCACCAATTGCACCACCCACACATCTGCGGTGAACGCGCGCAGAATGGCGTAGAAAGGCAGGAAGTACCATTCCGGCACAATATGCGCAGGTGTCGCCAGCGGGTTCGCCTCGATGTAGTTATCGGGGTGGCCCAGATAGTTTGGCATAAAGCCCACGATCGCAAAAAAGATCGCCATAATCACAGCCAGCGCGAACAGATCTTTCATCACGAAATAAGGCCAGAAGGGCAATGTGTCTTTCTCGGCTTCTGCCTTGGACGTGCGGCGCACTTCAACCCCAGTTGGGTTGTTGTTGCCTGTGGTGTGGAACGCCCAAATGTGGATCGCAACCAAGGCGGCAATCACGAATGGCAGCAGATAATGCAAGCTGAAGAAACGGTTCAACGTGGCATTGTCAACGGCAGGGCCGCCCAACAACCATGTCTGAATCGACTCGCCCACACCCGGAATAGCGCCGAACAGGCCGGTGATCACAGTGGCACCCCAGAACGACATTTGGCCCCATGGCAACACATAGCCCATAAACGCGGTCGCCATCATCGCCAGATAAATCAACATGCCGATAATCCACGTCACTTCACGCGGGGCCTTGTACGACCCGTAATAAAGCCCGCGGAAAATGTGCAAATACACAGCCACAAAGAACAGCGACGCGCCGTTCTGGTGCAAATAGCGCAGCATGTAGCCGCCATTCACGTTGCGCATGATATGTTCAACGGATGCAAAGGCATAATCAACATGCGGCGTGTAATGCATCGCCAAAACTATGCCTGTCACGATCTGCATCGCCAAACAGAATGTCAAAACGATGCCCCAGATCCACATCCAATTCAGGTTCTTGGGTGTGGGCAGCGTCAATGTTGAATGGATCAGCCCGACAATCGGCAAGCGCTTAAAAAGCCACTTTTCGCCGCCCGTCTTGGGCTCGTATTGGTCGTGCGGAATTCCGGCCATTTTCTATCCTTACCCGAGCTTGAGAGTTGATTCATCGGTGAATTCTGCCACCGGGATGATTAGGTTCTTTGGCGCTGGACCCTTGCGGATCCGGCCAGCAGTATCATAATGCGAGCCGTGGCACGGGCAGAACCAGCCCCCAAATTCACCCGACCCATCGCCAATCGGCACGCAGCCCAAATGGGTGCAAACGCCAACCATCACCAGCCATTCGCCGGCCTCATCCATCGTGCGGTTCACGTCGGATGCGTCTGTCGCAGGTTTGTTCGGGTTCTCCGACCCTTGGTCCATCAGCGCGCTCAGCTCAACCGCGCGGCCCGCGTCAATTTCATCTTGGGTGCGGCGGCGAATGAACACGGGCTTGCCCAGATATTTCACCGTCAACTGCATCCCCGGCTCCACCCCGGAAATATCGACAAAGATCGAGGACAAAGCCTGCACATCCGCCGATGGGTTCATCTGGTTTGCCAGCGGCCAAATGGCAGCGCCTGCGGCAATCGCACCAGCGCCCGCTGTGGCGTAATACAGGAAATCCCTGCGGGTGCCTGCCTGTTCGTCTGCGTGGGACACGAGAGTTCTCCCTTCCGAAAGCGCCGCGTGATGCGGCCCATGTGAAAAACGGGCCGCACAAAAAAGTGCCGCCTTATGATTGGAGTATTTAGCGCCGGAAATGGCTTACGTCCAGCGGACAAAGCGGCGCAGGTGGGAATGATGGGTGCAAAAAGCAACCATCACGCCAAAATTATGCAAGCAATTCGCGGGGTCAGGCCCCGGCTTGCAGAATCATGCGGCCAACTGCCCCACCAGCAACCGAGCCGCAAACAGCGCAAACAGCACCCCCGCCACCCCCGACATCACCCACCCATACCGCAGATAAAACCGCGCGGCAGGCCCGGTGGAAAATATCAGCGCATACCCCACATGCATCCCCCCCGCGACCGTCATGGCCCCCACCCAAAGCAACGCCACATCAGGCCCGCTGGCCCGCGCCACCGGAAAGATCGTCAAAATCGCCAGCCAAGTGGTCAATGCCTTGGGGTTCACCCAGTTGATCATCAACGACCGCCAAAACGCCGACCCAAAACTGTCGTGGCGCGGCAACACAGGCAGGCCCCGCCGCGCCCCGCGCCAGCCCGCCCAGGCCGCCCGCAAATACCGCTGCGCAAACCAGGCCAGCAAGGCGATCGCCACAAACGACAGGTTATATTGCAGCCCCGGCACCAACCGAAACAACGCCGAAATGCCAAAGGTGGTCGCCAGACACCAACCGCCCACGCCCAACCCGACACCCGCCGCCGCCCCCACGCCCGCCACGCGCCCGGCCGCCATCGCGGTGGCAATGGTGTTGATAACATTCGGCCCCGGCGTCAGCACATTCAGCGCCAAAATCGCCCAAACCCAGAAAAAATCATGCAATGGCAACATGGGCGTATCACGCGGGTGGCTGTGTTCCCATCATGCTGGGCCGCGCCGCAAACCCCGCCTCCCATGCCGCCAACGCGGGCCGCCCCGACCGCCAGTCGCGCGCGCCATGCCGAAAATCAACATAGGCCAGCGCGCAACCCACCGCGATATTCCCCATATCCAGCGGCCCCTGCAAGTGCGACATCCACCGCGCTTCCAACGCATCCAGCGCGCGGTCAATCTTGGCCCATTGCCCGTCAACCCAAGGCGCAAACCGCTTGTCCTCCGGGCGCACGCGCGCTTCATAGACCATCAAAATCGCCGCATCCACAATGCCGTCACCCGTGGCCTCCAGCGTCAACGCCTCCCACAACCGCGGGCCCGTGGGGTACAGACCCGCCCCCAAATGATCATCCAAAAACCGCGTGATCACCCGGCTGTCATACAGCGCACAGCCGTCATCCCGCTCCAACGCAGGAATCTTACCCAGCGGGTTTTGTGCCAAAGGGGCATTGCCCACATCCACCGGGCTGCCAGACCCAACCACAAGCGATACCGCATCCGGCCTGCCCGCCTCTGCCAACAAAACCAATATCTTACGGGCATAGGGTGAGGTGGGGGAATAAAACAAGCGCATCATATATCCTTTGATCGGTCGCATTTCGTCTTGGCCCAAATACCTAACGCAGCGGGCAGCCATCAAGCGCAAACCCTAGGGGGCCGCACCCACCCTGTAAATCGCCTATTCGCGCGCCCGCATCATGGCGGCGATTTGCACAGCCTCCATCCCCATCGGGGCCGCCGCAATCCCTTGCGCGGCCCCGGCCCGCTGCGCCACCGTTTTGTTCTGGTTCAGCTTCAGCGTGCTGTCCACCGACGCCACAATCAGGCGAAACGGCAAGATCATCCGCAGCATCCGCACCTCAGCCTCGTGGCTCATCTTCTCCATCGTCCACGCAGGCTTTGGGGCCAATTGACCCTCCATATGCGCACTGACCCGCGCCAGATGGCCCCGCAACGCAGCTTCGGGCAGCGGCTCCAACACGCCACGCAGATGCACGGCTATATAATTCCACGTCGGCACCTGATCATCCGCACCATACCAATCGGGGGAGACATAGGCATCCGGCCCAGACACCGCCAGCAAAGCAGGCGCGGGCAACGCAGCCCGCGCAATCGGGTTGGACCGGGCCAAATGCAAAAACACCTCACCCTCGCCCAATTCAAATGGAATATGCGCAGCCAAGGGTCCATCCGCCCCGTTCACCGACAAAATGCCAAAACTGCGCGCGCGCACCATCGCCAACGCGTCAGCTTGCGCACCATCGAGAAAAATTGGGTTCGGGTGCATGGCTTACCCTCCGTTGTCACGTTTTGGAAACCCTTGATCGCCCAGAAATCTGCACCAAGCCGCACCAAAAACGCAACCCTGCCCAATCCCCGCGCAAAACTGGCATCACAGGCCGCGAATATCACCGCATGGCGGGTAAACACACAAGCCTAGAAAACGTAGGGTGGGTGCCAACCCACCGCCCCTCAATCACCAAAGGGGCGGTGGGTTGGCACCCACCCTACAAAACGCGGCCTTCCCAATCAGGCAGGCAAATACATTGCGTGGGCGCTGCGGAACGACAACAGCTTTTTCTGGCTTTCATCCCACAGGTGCAAACGCGCGCAGGCAATGCTTTCCCGCACCGTCATACGCTGACATTCCGCCAAGACAGGATGATCCTTGATCACTTCGGTCAACCGATAAAACGGGATGCGGCTGTACAGATGATGGACGTGGTGGATGCCGATATTGGCCGACAACCACTGCAGCGGCTTTGGCAACACATAATGGGATGACCCCTCCAGCGCCGCCTCGTGCAACTGCCATTCCTCCGCTTTGCGCCAATGCGTATCCTCAAACTGGTGCTGCACATAGAACAACCAAACCCCGGCAGAGGCGGCGACGATCCACGTAGGCAACGCCACCAACAACAACGGCGCCCAGCCCGCAAAATATACCAAGGTCGCAACGCCCACGGCCAGCATCAGGTTGGTCCCCATCGCAGACACCCAAAACGATGCGCCCGACTTCATCAACCCAAATGGTACCCGGTTTTGCAGCAAGAAAATATAGGCTGGCCCCAACAAAAACAACGTGAACGGGCTACGGTAGACGCGGTACATGAACCGCCCAAACGAGCCCCGCGCCAGATATTCATCCACCGTCAACGTGGTCACATCGCCAATCCCGCGCATATCCAGATTACCGGATGCGGAGTGGTGGATTGAATGTTGCCTGCGCCACACATGGTACGGCGTCAGGGTAAACACCCCCAAACACCGCCCCACCCAATCGCTAACCCGGCGATTCGCGAAAAATGACGCATGCCCGCAGTCATGTTGGATGCAAAACATCCGCACCAAAAACAAACCGTTCACCGCGGCCAAAACCAAGGCCGCAATCACACTGTAGGGCAACACCCATACTGCCGCCGCCCAGATAGCCACAAAGGGAATAAGCGTCACCAACAGCTCGAACGTGCTGCGGGTCGGATCAGGATCGCGATATTTCGCGAGAACATGGAGCCACTCACGGGCGCTTTTGGTTTGGTCCGGCATAACCGACAGCGCGGCATCTCGCAGGTTCTGAATATTCATAGATCGGCAATCTTCCCTGTGATGGTGTCCAATTGTAACAAAGGTAATACGGCCATCAATACCCTATTTTCCCATACCGATAAGTTAATCTGACGCGTCTGGCAATCTTGGGAAATGCACGGTGGGCGTTGTGTCGCAGTTGCGCACCAACGCGCCCCCGCAAAATCCACCCCAAATTCCCAAGAAAAAACCGCCGAAGGTTGCCCCCGACGGTTTAAAAGCTGCTCGCATGATGTTCATACGAAAGGCAGCACTCTTAGCCCTGACGGGCTTTGTAGCGCTTTTGCGTCTTATTGATCACATAGACACGGCCCTTGCGGCGCACGACCTGGCAGTCGCGGTGACGCAACTTCAGCGAGCGGAGCGAGTTTTTGACCTTCATGGGTCTTCTCCTTATCGCGGCGCGCGTGCGCCGATTAAAAACTGGTGCCCCCGCTTAACGCAAGGGCGGTGAACCTGCAACCAAAGATGGCGGCAAGACTGGTGGGCGGTACTGGGATCGAACCAGTGGCCACTACGATGTCAACGTAGTGCTCTACCGCTGAGCTAACCGCCCACTAAGGCCGCTGCACCCCCGCCTGTGACCCCCCTTTGACCCAAGTTCCAAAGAAAAGGACGCGGGCGGAACCGCGTCGGTTGGCAGGGCTATAAAAGGAGTCGCCGTTTTGTTCAAGCGCTTTGTTCAACCGCTTTTGTCGCGTGGCAACCATGGCACGCCAGCACAAATGGCCTTGATAAACGCTTGCGCCCAAACAGTTCCATATCCCCTGCCCATCCGATTCGCACCCAAATCCAGCGCCACAATCGCCCAAACAAACCACACCACAAACCACAGGCCATTTGGCAAATCGCAATTGCAAGCTATACACATGCCATACACGGAGATGCTTGTGCCTGACTCGTTCATCCTTTTGCGGCCAAAAGTGCAAACCGGGCCGTTTGTCTTTTCCTCCCCCCACAGCGGGCGGGATTACGATGGCACGTTCGGCGGTCAAAGCCGCCTTGATGCACTGACCCTACGCTCGTCCGAAGATGCGTTTGTCGATCAATTGTTCGCCACAGCCCCAGATCACGGCGCGCCCCTGCTGGCCGCCCGCGCCCCCCGCGCCTTTGTCGATCTGAACCGCGCCGCCGATGAACTGGACCCCGCAGTGATCGAGGATGCACCCCGCATGGCGCACAATCCCCGCATCGCATCCGGCCTTGGCGTGGTGCCGCGCGTGGTGTCCGCCGGGCGCCACATCTATGCCGACCGTATGTCACGGGCCGCGGCCGAGGCGCGGCTGACGCAATATTGGCGGCCCTATCATCTGCAACTGCGCCACCTGATGTTTGACACGCTGGAACGCTTTGGCCGCGCTGTGTTGATAGATTGCCACTCAATGCCGCATGAGGCGATTACCCCCCACGGTCGCCCCAGCCACCCCACACCCGAAATCGTGCTGGGCGACCGTTTCGGCACCACCGCCAGCGCCGATGTGGTGGCACAGATTGAAGAGGCGTTTAAATCCGCAGGCCTGCGCGTGGCACGCAACGCCCCCTTTGCCGGGGCCTATATCGCCCAAACCTATGGCCGCCCGTCGCATCACCAACACGTCGTGCAAATCGAAATTGACCGCGCGCTGTATCTGGATGAGGCGCGGGTGGAACCGCGCCCCGATTTCGCGGCCTTTCAAACGCTCATATCGGGCGTGATCGCACAGATCACCGCATCCGCGCTGGACCTGCCTTTGGCGGCCGAATAACCCCTGCAAGCGGGACACGCTGACGCATCCCCCTTGCAGACCGTGCCCTGCGCACTGATTTCTTGCCCAAAGGAGAGATCACATGCTCGACCAAGCAACACCCCACACCGACGCCCATAAAACCTTTACCCAACCCCATGCGGCGGACGGCATCGACCTGACCGCCCACCGCGCCCCCACGGACCGCCGCGATAAAATCGCATTGGGTGTCGTGAAATTCATGCGCGTCTTTGCCGATGCGTTCTTTTCCACCCGGTACGGCCACCGCGCCGTGGTGCTGGAAACCGTGGCCGCCGTGCCGGGCATGGTCGGTGGGCTGTTGCAACACCTCAAGGCGCTGCGCCAAATCCGTGATGATCAAGGCTGGATTCGCGAGTTATTGGACGAGGCGGACAATGAGCGGATGCACTTGATGACCTTTATCAAAATCGCCGAACCCAGCCGGTTTGAACGGTTTTTGATTCTGGTGGCGCAAGGCATCTTCTTTAACCTTTATTTCCTGCTGTACCTGTTCGCCCCCCGCGTGGCCCACCGCGTCGTGGCGTATCTGGAGGAGGAAGCCGTGATCAGCTACACCCAATACCTTGAAAAAGTGGATGCAGGCGTGATCGAAAACGTGCCTGCCCCGCAGCTTGCCATCGACTATTGGAACCTTGGCGCAGATGCCCGCCTGCGTGAGGTGATCATCGCCGTCCGCGCGGATGAAGCGGGACACCGCGACAAAAACCACGAATTTGCCGATGCTTTGAAGGCAGGGTAAGTGTGGCATGCGGCGGATGGGGGCGCTGCCCCCATCCGCCGGGATATTTAGAAACAGAAAAAGGGGGTGGCGGATTCAACCGGTCAGCGCAACATCTTTGGTTTGAGATGTTCTGAAAGGACCCATAATGGCACGAACTGGTCGCCTTGGCTTGTCACATGAGCAGAAAATTGAACTCTGGCAACGTTGGAAGGCTGGGGAAACGCTAAGCGACATCGGGCGGGCCTTGGGTAAGCACGCAGCTTCGGTGTTTGGCGTCGTCGTTGCAAAGGGTGGCTATGCACCTGTGCCCCGGACGCGCAAACCCGGATCCCTCAGTCTAGCCGACCGCGAGGAGATATCGAGGGGTCTCGTTGCGGGACGGTCCTTCCGGCAACTTGGGCGTCATCTGGGGCGAGCCGCGTAGACAATCAGCCGTGAAGTTGTGCGCAATGGCGGACGGCGTGTCTATCGTGCAGCCCGCGCCGACGAGCGGGCATTGGAGAACGCCCGTCGCCCCAAGCCCTGCCTGTTGGCATTCAAT
>NZ_FOCO01000101.1 GCF_900110135.1 Pseudorhodobacter antarcticus
AATACGCGTTTGCGCTGGCCACCTGACAATTCACCAATCTGACGGGTTCTAAAATCCTGCATGCTGACACGGCGCAGAGCCTCGTTGACCGCATCATGATCAGCCTTCTTGGGGCGACGCAAAAATCCCATATGGCCGTAACGACCCATCATTACCACGTCCTCGACCAGCACCGGAAAGGCCCAATCGACCTCTTCAGATTGCGGAACGTAGGCCACAAGGTTCTTAGCCAAGGCGTCCTCCACATCCAACCCGAGGATTTTAATCGTGCCTTTGGCGGCTGGAACAAATCCCATGATTGCCTTGAACAAAGTAGACTTACCCGAACCGTTCACCCCGACGAGTGCGGTAACAGTACCACGCGGGATCTCAAAACTGGCGTTCCAGAGGGCGGTATGACCGTTGCGGTATGTCACCGTTACGTCTTGCGCCGAAATACCCACCTCGGTTTTGACATCGCTGTGTTTGGGAGAATCTTGATCGTAGAGCATGTTCGTTCCTTTGGCCATAAAGCCGTTGCAGTTTAACGCAAGTGACCTGCGGCACGGACGCCGCAGGTCGGGCTTGTCACATTGGCGTGACTTAGTTTGTCGTGGACGTCAGACCATCAGCAACTGTGCGCGATGTCACGCTGAGCAGGTCAAGGTATGTCGGCACTGGGCCGTCAGGTTCGCTCAGACTGTCGACATAAAGAACGCCACCATAGGCCACGCCGGTTTCGCGCGCCACCTGTTCGGCAGGGGCAGTGTTGACGGTACTTTCGCAGAAAACGACGGGAATATTATTATTATTCACGCCGTCGATCACGGCACGAACCTGTTGCGGTGTACCCATTTGGTCGGCGTTCATCGGCCAAAGGTACAATTCTTTCATGCCAAAATCGCGGGCAAGATAGCTAAACGCCCCTTCGCATGTGACGAGCCAACGGTTCTCTTCTGGGATTTCCGCAATAGCAGCACGTAGTGGCTCGATAGTCACACGCAACTCGTCTTTGTAGGCCTCGGCGTTCGCAGCATAAATCGCAGCGTTGTCCGGATCCTGTTTGGAAAAGGCCGCAACAATGTTATCGATATAGATCAGTGCGTTGTCCAAACCCATCCAAGCATGCGGATTCGGTTTGCCCTCGTAACTGCCACCGGAAATCGAAATCGGATCAATTCCGTCCGTTAATGTCGCGGATGGCACATCATCCATATTGCTAAGGAACTGTTCGAACCAAAGTTCAAGGTTCATGCCGTTCCACAAAATGAGGTCGGCATCAGATGCGCGCACAATGTCTTGCGGTGTCGGCTCATAGCCGTGAATTTCCGCACCGGGCTTGGTGATCGAAACAACATCCGCTGCGTCCCCCGCCACGTTCGAAGCCATATCCGCAAGCACTGTAAAGGTCGTCACAACCTTCATACGGTCCTGAGCCAAGGCACCAGTTGCACAGAGCGCAGTGATAGCCACAATAGATGTCGTTTTTAGAAATAGGGATAGCATTTGGTTCTCCTTTAGATGAATTCTGCTCTCTGTAAATGCAAGTCAGTCGCAACTGTCAAGTGCAGTTGCGAACTATTTGCAATTTAGGTCAAGACTGAATTATAGAATATAAAAGCCCTAAGGAAACGATTATGATAGCTCAGCCTGACGAAATCGAAAGTATGCTACGTGACGCAGGCATTCGCGTGACATCACAGCGCCGTACCGTCATTGCGGCTTTGGTCCAAAGCCACGATCACCCAAGCGCTGAAGACGTGTATGCCCGTGCCAAGTTGGTCGACAATAGTGTATCATTTGCCACCGTTTATCGCGCACTTGCCACGCTCGTTGAGGCCGGTATCGCGCAACGTCTTGCGGTCGACGATGGCCCAGCTCGATTTGAAATGGCACCGGAAACCGAGCATGATCATTTGGTAGATGTGGACAATGGTGAGGTGCTGGAACTAGCATCAGAAGAGTTGGCCGCCTTAAGATCACGTCTGGCTGCCGAGCTTGGTTATGAAATTATCAGCCAACGTTCAGTTTTAAGGGTGCGTAAACTCAAAAAGCCTTGAGCTGCTCTGAATTCCAGCAGAGTCGAGTAGGCTAAAAATGGCTTTGCTACAGGTTCCAAAAACGCTCGTATGGGCCGATGACACAAACGTTGGATTCTGACCTGATTGTTCATTACGGACCTTGGCTGCGGTGTAAAACGCTAGCTTTTTGAGGCGCAAGCTCTTGAGTTTTCACTCGCTACCAGCAGTCGTTAAACCGCATCTATCTTGGGACAATCACCTCATCAACGTTTGATTGCGGAAGCGGACCTTGGTCCGCTGTGCAGCATCGGTCAGATTGGGCTC
>NZ_FOCO01000061.1 GCF_900110135.1 Pseudorhodobacter antarcticus
CCAAAAGTCGCCCTTACTGCGCTCATGCGAAAGCTGATTGAACTCGCCAACGCCCTCATCAAAGCAAACCGAAGTTGGGTGATGAAAGCGCCTTGATCAAGGCGGATACTCTGGTGGGAGCACTAGCGTAGCCAAATAATGGAAATATCAGTCCTTTATAATTATACTCTGCTCGCGTCGCCCGTCGGATCGACCCCTACCCACTGGCAACCGATCCACATGTAGAGGTGGGCAAATTCCCGTGTTGGACGCGGCAGGATACGCGGGTCGCGGGGCGGGTTTAAGCAGTCCAACGCCTCGGGCATGACCTGCAGAATTTCGCTCGCAGAGAGGATATCCTCGAGCTTCCAGCACGCCAGCGCGAAAAGCATGTGGGCAGGATAGCCGTCGAAATGGGCGTAAATATGCGCCCATTCCTCGGGGCCGATCTGGATGGCGATCTGCGCGCGGGTGCTCATGTCCCAACTACAGCGCGACCAGCACAGCGCTGGCAGCGGCCAGCTGTACGGTCGGCAGGTCGATTTTGATGTGCAAAAAGAGGTCCGAACAATCGGCCCTGATCCCAGCATCCTTCAGCGCCACTTCAACGGCTTCCACCACCACGGTGGGGCGGCTGCGGTCGAGATGTTTCGGCAGCGTGTCGACATCGATGCGGATGGTCGCGATTCCTCCCCTTTGTGAACAAATTGACTTCGCGATTGACCAAGCACTTCTTATATCTTATTTATCGTAAATCGACGATATACTAAGATAGGACAAAAATTCATGCTTGTTGCTCCATCACCCTTGTCAGACACAACGGATCGCAAAGTAGCGGATCTGGCCAAGGCGCTGGCCCACCCTGCACGTCTGCGCATTCTGCGGCTGTTGCTGGCCACGCCGGGCTGTATCGGGGGCGACATCGTCGATGCGGTAGGGCTGGCGCAATCAACCGTCTCTGAACATCTGCGCATCCTTAAAGCGGCGGGCGTGATCAGTGGCGAAATATCCGGCCCTCGGGTGTGTTACGCGTTGAACCCTGAGGCTTTGTCGGTTTTGGCCGAGTTTGTCGCATCGCTCAAGGTGCCCGACAGTGCCGACTGCTGCATCCCCAATCCGAAAGCCGCAACATGAACCTTTTTGAATGCTATCTGACCCTTTGGGTCGCGCTGTGTATCGTGGCAGGGCTTGCCCTTGGCAGTCTACTGCCCGGTGTGTTTGCCATGCTGGCGGGGCTTGAATATGCCTCGGTCAATCTGGTTGTCGCCGTGCTGATCTGGGCCATGGTTTACCCGATGATGATAGCCGTCGATCTCGGCTCGCTGAAATCGGTGGGGCAGCGGCCCAAGGGGTTGATCATCACGGTGGTGATCAACTGGCTGATCAAGCCGTTCACCATGGCGGCCCTTGGGGTGCTGTTCTTTCAACACCTGTTTGCGGGGCTGATCGACGGGGCCAAGGCGCCGGAATACATCGCCGGGTTGATCTTGCTGGGCGCAGCCCCTTGCACGGCGATGGTGTTTGTGTGGTCGCAAATGACCAAGGGTGATGCCAATTACACGCTGGTGCAGGTCAGCCTGAACGATCTAATCATGGTCGTAGCCTTTGCGCCGATCGTCGCATTTTTGCTGGGCGTCACCGATATTGCCGTGCCATGGGAGACGCTGATCCTGTCCACCGTCCTTTATGTGGTGATCCCGCTGTTAGCGGGGGTGGTGACGCGCGCCGCCCTGATCCGCCAAGGTGGCGAGGCGTCGGTGGCGGGCTTTACCGCGCGCATCAAACCCGCGTCGATGATGGGGCTGCTCCTGACCGTGGTGTTATTGTTCGGCTTTCAGGGGCCGGTCATTCTGGCGCAACCGGGGTTGATTGCGCTGCTGGCGGTGCCAATCATTATCCAATCTTATGGCATTTTCGCACTGGGGTATGCCGCCGCCTGGGCTTGGCGGCTGCCGCATAACATCGCCGCACCTTGCGCACTGATCGGCACGTCGAATTTCTTTGAACTGGCGGTTGCGGTGGCCATCGGCCTGTTCGGCCTGAACTCCGGAGCGGCCTTGGTGACCGTGGTCGGTGTGCTGGTCGAGGTGCCTGTAATGCTGTCGCTGGTCGCCTTTGCCAACCGCACGCGCGAGAGGTTTCCGAAATGAGCTTTCCCATCGTCATCCACCACAACCCCGACTGCGGCACGTCGTGCAATGTGCTGCAAATCATCCGCGCGGCAGGCCACGCGCCGGTGGTGATCGACTATCTGACAACGGGATGGACGCGACCTCAGTTGCTTGCACTGTTTGCCGCCGCGAACCTTACGCCACGGGGTGCCTTGCGCGTGAGCAAATCACCCGCTGAGGCCCTCGGGCTGACAGCCGCCGATGTGACCGACGACGCCCTGCTGGACGCGATGATCGAGCATCCGGTTCTAGTGAACAGGCCCATCGTCTGCACCCCCAAAGGCGTGCGCCTGTGCCGCCCTTCGGAAGGGGTGCTTGATCTGCTGGACCGCCTGCCCCCCGGCGCACTGGCCAAGGAGGACGGCGGATTGATTATAGATGCGAAAGGGAACCGCATTGTCTGACACACCCAACCTTGACGCTGCGCTGTTTCCCGGCATTGACCCGACAGCGCTTTTGTCACCGCCGCATAAACCCCATGCTCCGCGCATCCTCATCCTCTACGGCTCACTCCGCCCGCGCAGTTTCAGCCGCCTGTCGGGCGAAGAGGCCGGGCGCATCCTCACCTGTCTTGGGGCCGAGGTGCGCTCTTTCAATCCCTCGGGCTTGCCGCTGGTTGACGAACCCGGCGCCGATCTGACCAAAGTGACCGCCTTATGGGATCTGGTGACGTGGTCCGAGGGCATGGTCTGGTCATCGCCTGAACGCCATGGCGCGATGACCGGGCTGATGAAGACGCAAATCGACTGGATTCCACTTTCAATCGGTGCGGTGCGCCCGACCCAAGGCAAGACGCTGGCGGTGATGCAGGTATCGGGCGGATCGCAAAGCTTCAACGCGGTCAACCAGATGCGCATCCTTGGCCGCTGGATGCGGCTGATCACAATCCCCAACCAATCCTCGATCCCAAAAGCGTTTCAGGAATTTGATGAGGCCGGACGAATGCGCCCCTCGCCGCTTTACGACAGGATTGTTGATGTGATGGAAGAGTTGATGAAATTCACCCTGCTGACCCGCGACCGCGCCGACTATCTGGTGGACCGCTATTCCGAACGCAAGGAAACGGCGCAGGCGCTGGTGGAAAGGGTGAACCTGTCGGATGCGACGTGAGGGCGGTGCTGCGGCAGAGCAGTCTTTCGCTTGGCGAAGGGCCATGGGCTGAATGAGATCGCCCCCGCATGTTTCCATGCGGGGGCAATGACACGACCAAGGCCTTTGCGCTACTGAGCAACAACGCCAACAGACCAGAACAGTGTCTCGCCCGAGCTGTCATCAACACCGTCATTGTCGGTGACCACAAAGCCTGTGCCAGCAGCGTCAACGGCAAAACCTTCGATCTTGTCGACTGCGTAGCCGTTCAAAACAGCCAAGTCTGGCAGCATGTCACGCACCAGTTCTTTTAAGACGACTGGAAGCACGCTGCCAAGATCTGCGGGCACCATTGCGGATGCGGCAACGCGGTACAGTTTCTTGATAGCGGCGTTGCCTGCGATCTGGTTGTCGCGCTCAACAATATAGAACCAGTCGCCGTGCTTGGTGATCTCGGACAGGCCGACCCACGCGCCTTCAGCCGGGGCATCAAGCGGGTAATGAACGGCACCCCACGTCTTTTCAACCGTATTGTAGCCAACCAGTTTGACCATTCCCTTGGGATCATCGCGCCATTCGCGCTGGATAGGCATCCAGAGCCAGTCACCGTCAACCGTGATCCCCTCAAAGCCAAAGCGGGTTTCAAAATCGAGCAATTCAGATGGCAGGCCGATTTCCTCGATGATCTCGCCCTGCGCGTCCACATGGTAAATCGCATGCGGGATCAACCGATCACTGCGCCCCTCTGACGCGAGCCAAAAACCCCCATTGCCATCGGCTGCGATACCTTCAAGGTCCAGCTTTTGCGCGAGTATACCACCGCGGGTGACGGTCATCTCGGCTGTGATACGGGCGGGCGTTTGCGCAGCATCAATGGTGAAAATGCGCGGTTGGGCGGTGTAGACGCTGTCGGATACCGCATAAAGCTTGGCTGCAACCTCTGGGTCAGCCGCCAAACCAGACAGCGCGCCCCAGCCGATCAGCGTGTCGCTGCCTGCACTGGTGATCATCGGATAAGCGGCAACACCTTCCGCAAATTCGTAGACCATCACATGCGCTGGTGCCAGACCATCTTCGCGTAAGTCCACCTCATTGGCCGTGGCGAACAGATTGCGCTGCGGAATAGCGACCAAGCCTTCGGGGCTGACACCCGAGGGTAGGATCTGGCGCAACACCGGGGCGGCAGGGTTTGTGACATCATAAACGGCAACCACCGAGGCGCGCTCGGACCCGACAAACAGCAGGGGCGTGCCATCGAAGACGCCTGCCTCGACCGACTCCAACTCGACCCCCTTGGATCTGCTGCGGTGTTCGGGATAGTGGCCCGTGGCTACAATCGCATGCTCAAGACTTGGGCCTGATCCGTAGACCAAGGTTCCATTCTTGTTGAAGATGCTAAAGCTGCGCGAGCCACCCTGCCAGTCACCTTCATTCGCGATGGCGAAATGGTCAGCATCGATCCATTTGATCCCGTCCGGTTCGCGCGCGACGGCCTCTTTGCTGCCCGAGAAATCCAGTTTGCCGTCGCGTTTGGTGTCGATGCCCACCAGATCAACGCTACCCGCGCTGAAATGGCTGGCGATACTGCCATCCGCGCCGATCACGACGATATGGTTGTTTTCTTGCATCGTCAGGGCAATCTCACCCTGCTCATTAATGTCGATAAATTCCGGCTCCGGATCGTCGCCACCAACGGCGGCAAGGCCCGTCACATCAATCCGCTGCTGGCCCGCGCAATCGACCACCCCATCCTTTACGGCCATCTTGACCACATAGCCTGCGGGCATTTGCGGGATTGCGCCATCGTTCACGTCTTCGTCTCGCTGGTTTTCGATCGCAATCGCAAGAAAGCTGCCATCGGCTGAGCGTGCCACGGAATCGGGTTGGCCGCCAATATCGCATTCCGCCTCAACTTTGCGCGTGGCCAGATCAACCGTCACCAGCTTGCCCGAGGGGGCAATGAAGCTTTCCGACGTATCGACGCCGACGAAAATCTTGGCCCCTATGAAATGTGCAGTGGTAGGTTCTCCGCCCACGTCGATATTTCCAAGCCGCTTTGGCATCCGTGGGTCAGTGATATCGACCAATCCGATCACCCCCAGCGGGCTGTCGGTATAAACGAGGGTCATCCCGTCATCAGAGGCAGAGATGATTTCAGCGCTAGTCTCACGGGCGGTATCTTCACCCGCAGCCATATTCCCGGGCGTGGCAAAGGTAGAAATCCGGTTAAAGACCATTTCGGCATGCACAGGCATTGCAGAGGCAAGCGCGATAGCCGAAGTGACACAGACGTTTCGTAACAGCATGAGGCCAATCCTTGTTCAGGGGTTCTGGCCAAGAGCCTTCGTGACTTCCTGTATCTGCTCGGTGACGGGCGCGTGACAATTTTGTGAATTGCCAACGCGCCCACCGACAGGACCGAACATCACTTCGGTTAATTTTTCACCTTCCCAGCAGCTTTGACCGGGTTTTCTACAATCGCCTCATCAGTCGGTTCTGTTCCGGCGACGACGTTTGCATCGTCTGCTGATGCGGCCGCCAAGCCACGTGTGGATGCCTCCCATGGTGCAAGGAAAATTTTGACTTTCTGAGCATGTGATCGAGTGCGGTCATGTGTCAGGCCTCTCTGTGCGGCTTTTCACACGCCGCGGGCCGGTATGGAGATACGCGGATCAGGTCCAAATCACCTACGACGCGCTCAAGTTGGCGCTTTGGCTTCCCCTGGTTTTCCTGATCCCAATCTGATCAATCATTTGCCCATGCTGGTCATTGCCTTCCTCACACTTCCGGGTGGTCGATTATGGCAAGGACCACGTCGCGCAAGCGCGCCAAAGCTGGCAGATTCCAGTATTTTATCGCGATCTGTGGTGCTGCCACGTTTTCGACCCGGCTTGCGTCAATCTCTGCCAGATAGTGGGTATAGCTGGCGATGCGCTGATGCCGCGCGTGACCGCCTTGGGTTGTTCGCTGAACGGGGTGATCGCCGCGTTTCTAGTGGGGCAAACCGCTGATCATCCGCTCCGGCTATCGCAGCCCCAGCCACAACCGGGCAGTCGGCGGGGCCCCGGCGTCCGAGCACATGCTGGGCACGGCGTTCGACATTGCCATGTCGAACCACGACCCAGCCACGTTTGCCGATGCCGCCCGCGCGGTTGGCTTTCTCGGTTTCGGCACCTACCCGCGCTCGGGCTTCATGCACATCGACCTCGGGCCAGCCCGGTCATGGGGCGAACCGTTCCCGGCTCGCGCGACGCCTTTTGTCCCGGAGGTGGGCCCTGCCCGCGAAGTGTTGGCCGATAGCCGCACATTGAAAGGTGGTGGAGCAGCCGGGATTGCAACCGTCGGCGCGGCCGGTGTCGAAGTGGCCCAAGACGTCCTGGCAGAACCCCAAACCGCTATCCTGCGCCTGGTGCCATATCTGGACACACTCCGCTGGATATTCATCGCCGTGGCGCTGATCGGGATCGCCGTTGCCATCCACGCCCGGATTGATGACTGGAAGCGAGGGCAGCGATGATCGGCTTGATCACGGCAACCCTTGCCAGCGGCCCTGCGCGCAAAGCGCTGGGCCTCTCTCTGGCCGCCCTCACCATCGCACTGTTCCTGCTGAACCTGCGCCGCGCCGGCGAACGCGCCGGGCGTCTGGCCGAACGCCTTTCAATATCGGAGAGAACCCATGAAATCCAACGCAAAATGCTGGACGCCGCCAGCCGCCGCCCTGCTGATCGCGATGCTTTGGTTGAGCGGCTGCGCGATGGTCAGTTCTGATCCATCGACTGCTTGCCCGCCCACCGTGGAATACAGCACCTCCGATCAGACCCGCGCAGCGATGGAGGTTGAAGCTCTGCCAGAAGGCGCAATAGTGGTGCGGATGCTCAGCGATTATGCCGTCCTGCGGGATCAGGCGCGCACATGCTGATGAAAGCGGGCCGGGCAATTGCTCTGCAGGAAGCGCCAAACGCCTCGACCGCAGCCGCAAGCCCAGCCCGTTTCACAGGTTTACGTTTTCAAAGAGCGGCAGGGATTCGCTGCCCGGAGATGGTGGCATGCAACAGCACCGCCTGTCGCGATTCGAAAAGAGCACAATTGTGCACCTTTGGAGGATTGAGAGTGGTGGTTGGCTATCTTGCCATCGACCTTCGATGTGAGCGGTTACCGGCCATCCGCCACAATTGGTCCCAAGATCTGTAACGCGGGACAAAACGGACCTTCATTGTAAGCAAGCCGCTGATCGTCCGCTCCGCTTACCGCAGCCCCAGCCATAACCGTGCAGTCGATGGGGCCCCAGCCTCAAAGCACATGCTGGGCACGGCCTTCGACATCGCCATGTCAAACCACGATCCGGTGACGTTTGAGGCGGCCGCGCGGGCGGTGGGTTTTTGAGGTTTGGATATTACCCGCGCTTGGGTTTCATACACATTGATCTTGGACCCGCGCGCAATTGGGGCGAACCCTTCCCCGCTCGTGCGACGCCCTTCGTGCCAGAGGTGGCACCTGCCCGCGAAGTGTTGGCAGACAGGCGTGTCACAATACCGGCTCCGGACTTCATATCCCCTGCCAGCAAGGTGATGTCCGCATTCGCAAGGCCATTTCTGCCCGTTTGGCGCATTAGGGAGAGAATTTCGTCCGAGCAGTCCTTCTCAGCATGATCTGGATCGCATTGCACCCAGCGGAGGTGGCACGGATAGAGGTCCAGTGATCCTTGTTCCTGTTCAGGAAGGCCAATAGCTTCCTGAGGAAGAAACGATTCAGCAAACTTCCGAGCAAGCGTCAGCACGTCGGGCGGCAACCTATAGCTAACATCCAGTTGTGCCCATCACCCTCCAGGAAACCCCGCACCTTTCATTACATCATCAGTCCACGCATTGGCTGGGCCATAGACGTCTTGGGTAGCATCAGCGACAAGGAGCATTTCGCCATTCGGCTTGCATGCTTTTCGTAACACACTCCACCAGTGGGGCCGGTAGTCCTGTCCTTCATCAACCAATATCGCATCATACCTGTTGGCACCCGGCTGGTTAATCGCCTCCTCCGCCAACTTTGGCAGGGCGAGGTTCAAAACATCCTCATCAAAGCCGTCCTTGCACAGACTGTCATACCGTTTCTCCCAACCCACGTCGTAGCATGCGTGCTTGGGTACCATCACTTTCCAGCTGGCCGAAGTGACCGTCACCTCTACGATGGTGCGCGCCATCCTTGCTGCCATCCGCCGCCTTCGCGCGCCACCGTCATGCGCGTGACCGTCAACCAAGCTGAAACTGAATAGAGCCGGCTCGGCAGGTCTACCCAAGCGCTGAAAAACGCCCACAACGGGCCGAGTCTGACACCGCCGCTTCGTTGGCGCCGCCCAAAGCCGGGCAGTGGCGCGACAGCAGCCGCCATCCGGGACGCAAAACGCTTGTACCTGAGGCAGGTTCAGTCATAAGTCTTCAAACGGCAGGCCAATTGGGGAATGTCGACTGGTATCTTTTGGGGAGTGCTGGTGGCTTTTGGAGAGTAATGATGAACCGCAACGATTGTCGCGCGCGATTTCTTGGCGCACTGCTTGCTACGGTCTTCTGTGTAACGGGGCTTGAGGCGCAAGCCTACTCTATGCGCGATGCAACATTCGTGACCTCCTCCAAGAATTTAGATGTGCTTGCCTATGTGGTTTGCCTTGAAGATCAGATGGGCCAGCAACCCCGGCGCATGGGTCAGCAAGAGGCGCTGCAAGGCGCCGTTGTTGCCTGTCGCGCCGACGAGGGCCTTCTTCCCAGAGACCCGTCCGAGCCGACAGCCGAAGACCTTCATCTCAACATTCTGGAATGTGGCTTCCGCCCAGGCACAGCCAGCCCGGATATGGACTGCGGCGCGGGTGCCAGTCAAGCCAATGCGTCAGGAGCGCAGGCCCAGCAATCGGCGAGTTTTGAACCCGATGACTTGAATGCCATACCAGGGGTGATTTATACTGGGACTTGGCTGGAGGGGATCATTGTTGACGGTGACGCGGTCTGGGTTTCGGAAAGCGGGCAGCGCACTGTATCCAAGCTGGACATGAGCAGCGGCAAGTCCTTGGGCAGCTATAAGGTGGGTCGCCTTCCGATTGATGTGGTCCGGTCTTCTGCAGGCGATACCTATGCGTTGATCGCCACTGACAAGAAGGTGGTCAAGATTGATGGGCGGGGCAATGTAACGTCGCTTACCACGCTGAAGGGCTATCCCGCAGCCATGGCGCAGGAAGGGGACTGGATCTGGGTTCTGGTTGAACCCGGTGGCAACTCTGGCAGCAGCCAATTGGTGCGGATTGATGGGAACACCGGTAAGACTAGATCGACGGATTTGCTCTCGGCCGGGGGAACCGATATTGCGGTGTGGAATGGTCAGGTCTGGCTGACCCATGCGCAGAACAACCTTATCACGGTGGTGGATAGCGCCAGCATGCGGACTGAGATGATCCAGCTGAACGACGCGGTGATGTATACCGTCGCGAGCGGAGGTGACGCGGTTTACGTCGGCGGGGACAGCGGAGTTGGCGGCGTGGTCGTGCGTGTTAACGGACAGACCAAGGCCGAAACCGCGCGGCGCACCTTTCCAGAAATGATCCTGCGAGTGGCCAGCCATGGCAACGAGGTCGTGGCCCTGAGCATCTCTGGCAAGATGTGGATCCTTTCCGCCGATGACCTGACGATCCTGCGCGAGGTCAAGACGCAGGCCGTCGGGGCCAGCTTCCGCCCATCAGACATCAAGATCGAAGGTGACACCATTCTGGTCGCCGCAGGGCAGTTTCTGAAAGCGGATGGCCAACCTGTGACCGATGCCAAAGGCAAAGCTGATGAGCGTGGCGCCGTGCTGATCTACAACGATGTCTTCCCGGACAATGCACATTCGCAGCGGGCAGGCAACAGCGACACAGGTCGGTCGCCGGGCGCTACCCGCACGGACCAGACAGCGGCTGCGCCCACGCGTGACCGAACCCGCGACCAAACGTCGAGCGGTGGGCAGGGCAATCGCAACACCGGAGCCAGCGCGCCATCGCGGCGCGATGCTTCCAATGGATCGCAAGATCAGCGTCAGGGGCAACGCCAGGGCAATTCCGGCAGTCGGCCCGCTGCAACAGGCCGCAACCCACGGGCGCAGGCTGCTGGGCAAGCCGACAGGTTCCCGGTCATGGCCGGATCGCGCGGTACCAACGTTCGGTCGCGTCCCGATGCTAACAGCACCAAGACCGGTTCGACAGGGCCGGGCCAGCCGATTGAATTGCTCTCGAACGCCGGGGGTAATTATCAGGGCTTCCCATGGTTCGAAGTACGTCTGGCTAACCAGCAGACTGGCTATCTCTGGGGCGGCGGCATCTGCGCCCTGTCCCGCTCCCCGGTGCAGGGCACCAAAGGGACTTGCGATCGATCTGTCGCTCAGACCGTTCCCGAAAACCGCCGAACCGGCGTCAATCCTGGCAAACCGCGCCGGGATGCCGGAAACCGCGGCTCCAACGCGAAGACCAATGAGAACGATGTAATCATAGGCATGCTCGATCTGTTCGGGGCAGTTGTCGACAGCAACAATTCGCAGAAGAACAATGGCCAACTGTTCACCGAAACGCTGAGGGTTCAGCCGGGCGGTCAGCCTGCTCTGGCAACGCGCCGTATCACACAGGATCAGGTCGTGGTCTATTCCGTGGACGGCAAACGCGGGCAGACGCTGGATGTCACCCTCTGGTCGCCGGGGTCGAACACGGTGTTCGAGATCTATTCCGGTGAGGCAAAAGTGGGAGGCCAAACGCTGCCCGGTGCAGGCGCAGGGCAGAACGCGCAGTCGTTCCGGGGCCGTCTGCCCAAGGATGGTACCTATCAAATCGTGGTGGGTACGGTCAGCGGCGATGCCGATTATCAACTGGTGGTCGCTGCCGATGCCGTCGCTTCGGCAAGGCCGGGTCGCACGGCAAATGGGGCACCGTCCAATGGGGCCCCCACGAGGGCTGGTCGGGCTGGAAGCGCCGCTGCCGTTCCGGGCTTTGCCAATGCGCCACGGAGCGCCACGGCGCCCTCCACCGCCGATCAGACCACATCGGCCGCTGATACCCCGGCTTATACGCTTGGAGATAACGCGATTGCGGTTGGCACCTATACCAGCTCCACGGGTCCAGCTGGCAACATCGAAATGGACAAGAATACCTCTGCGATAAGCTGGAGGCCTTTCTGCGACGATTCCATCGCGCTGACCCCCGACTGGGAGTTCGGACAGCTTATGACCGACACCCGCCCGCAAGGAGCCCTTGTGCTCGACATCAGGGATGATGGCGGAGTGATCGGTTTTCAGTATGGGGCAAATACCTATACGCTTGGAGCTTCGATTCAGCCAATGTGTGGGGTGAACGTTGCCGACATTGCAAGCATCGCGACCTTCGCGCTTCCCGATGGCACAAAACCGGGTCAAGAACTGGTCGATTACTGCGAACAGGGCTCTGGCAAAGGCACGCCCGGCGCGCAGGCTTGCGTGGAAAGCCTGTTCATCGCTGACACACTCAACTTCATCGACACCACCGACACGCGTAAAACGACAAATGATTACAGTGCTATAACCCTCGCCTCTTTAAGCCGTTGCATGGAAGGATCGCCCAATGGCAGCGCGCCCTTCTATGATTGCCTCGATAATCAGGTGGCACATATCAACCGCGAAAATGCGGGCAATAACACAGACTCCGGTCCGATGGCCATTGGTGCGGATGGTCGGGAAGAAGCCCTTCCTGATCCGGGCTATGTGGACTATTCGCTGCCAGACGGCACCACGCCTGCCAACGGTCTCTACTTTACCTGTGCAAAAAACCATGGCGAACGCACCAACGATTATGACGTCTGCGTGCAGAAAGGGTTTGTCGCGGAAACGCTTGGCGGGGCAGAGACCATCGATCCCCGTAAGACAGCGAATGATTATAGACAGATCATGATCGATTCCTTGCGGTACTGCATGGAAGGATCGCCTAATGGCAGCGCGCCCTTCTATGATTGCCTCGACAATCAGGTGGCACATATCAACCGCGAAAATGCGAGCAATAACACAGATTCCGATCCGATGGCCATTGGTGCGGACGGGCAGGAAGACGGCGTTGGAGACGCACGCTCCCAGAACGACTACTCGGCCGTATCCGCTGTCGCCAATGGCTATTGCGACAAGAACAACCCAACCGATGGTCCCTTTTTCGACTGTATGGATAATCAGCTGCAGGTAATTCAGGCCTATGGCGAACTGACCGTTGACCAGCGCCTTGAGTGCGAGGCGAGAGGCATCGGGTCAGACAATTATAAGAACTGCCTGAATGAAACCCTCCAAACCATCAGAGAAGGACGGGTTACGACCGACGGAAATGCCGTCCCTACCGATAGCGAACCTGAGCTGATTGTCGATGGCGCCGACAGCGAAGACGATGATCGCGCCGGTAAAGATTACGCAGCCGTGGCGGGCTCAGACCGGGACTATTGCGACCAGAACAACCCGACAGATTTCCCATATTTCAATTGCATGGATGACATGCTGATCGGGACCGTGGGTTACGATCCAAATCCGGGCGGGCGTTACAACGCTTTGCCCGCTGATGTGCTGGCCACCTGTCAGGGTGATGTGAGCTGCTTGGACGCAGGCGTGATGCAAGCTCAACGTGCCAATGCACAGGGTGCCGACAATAACGCCGCCGCCGACCCCGAGCCCGTCACTGCTGATTCTGACCAGCTGGAAGTTGATGTCGAGGCTCTGCGCCAGCAGATTGCTGAGGCCTACAGCGATCTGACTTACGATGAGCGCCTTTTTTGCGAGCAGTATGGTATCCGGTCACAAGACAATGAGGCCTGCCTAAACCAGGCACTCGACTCTTTCAACCAACTGCAGATCGACAACACGGCGTTGGCAAAGGCGCAGGCGGAGGATGCAGATCTTCGTCAGCAGTATGCTGAGGCCTATAGTCAACTGACCGAACAGGAGCGCCTTGATTGCGAGCAATTCGGCCTCGGCTCGGTAGACTATGGGAACTGCCTGAACGAGCGCCTGCAAGAGTTGAACGTGCGTCAGATCGAGGCCGAGAGCGACAATTCGTCTGATTATCAGCAACCGGCAGACACGGGTGGCAATGAGCCGCAACCTGAAGCACAACCTGCTCCGGAGCCTGAACAAGAGCCTACTCAGGAAGATGCGCCATCCGTTGCTCCGGAAATCACCGACTACTGTTCCCAGAACGTGGAGGGCGATGACAAATACAACGCCTGCGTTGCCGATCTGTATTCCTGCCAATTCTCATACAGCGACATCTATAGCAACGATTTCATAGGCTGCGCTCAGGGAACGGGCTGGTAAATCAACAGGCGGCGCAACGGCACACAGCCATACGCCGCCGTTCGTGAACCCAAGGGGCGCAGGTGTTTGTGCGCCAAAGGCTCAGGAGGATGTGCTCAATAGGGAATAGACCGGGCCGATGTATTTAATCCGGTGACCGGATGCGGTGCCTTACCAATGCAGGGCATCCAAATTAATAGGCGGCTGCAATCGTTTTTGGATTTGGCCGTCCCAGGTCGATACAACTCATTGCAGCAGTCCTTCTTTTGAATGTAACCGCGCCATTGAGACCGCAGCTTATGCGGCTTGACTGTCGGTTGTGGATGCCAGAGGGGTCCTAGTTCTTCGACCACATTGCAGCCCTTTTAAGGTGGATCATGGTTTCATTTCAGGCTGCCATTCTCATAGGTTCTGTTTTGCTCGCATAGGCCTCGTCGGTGGTCAAGATGCCATGGGTCGATTGCGGTCGTTCGGCATTGTAATAGGCTAGCCATTTTCCGATGCCGCTGCGGGCCTGTGACCCAGTCTCAAACCCGTGCAAATAGACACATTCGTACTTGAGGGACCTCCACAGCCGTTCGATCATTCGGTTGTCAATCCACCGCCCTTTGCCATCTATTACCGTCAGTGCATTGCGAAGCAATGTCACGAG
>NZ_FOCO01000023.1 GCF_900110135.1 Pseudorhodobacter antarcticus
ATGGCGAGGGAAATCATTCATTCAGGGTGGTCGCAAAGTAGTGAGGGACGCCCTCTACATGCCAGCCTTGGTCGCGATGAGATTCAACCCTGACCGCAAGGCAAAATATCAAGCCATGATTAAAGCTGGAAAGCCACCAAAAGTCGCCCTTACTGCGCTCATGCGAAAGCTGATTGAACTCGCCAACGCCCTCATCAAAGCAAACCGAAATTGGGTGATTAAAGAGGCTTGATCAAGACGGATACTCTGATCAACGACGCCGTCACCGCCGTCACCGCCGTCACCGCCGTCACCGCCGTCACCGCCGTCACCGCCGTCACCGCCGTCACCGCCGTCACCGCTGGCGCGCGGCACGCCACGGCCTGTGCCGAACTGGAAATCAGCGACCGCACTCTGCGGCGCTGGACAAAAGACGGGCAGGTTCACGCCGATCAACGCCCCCTCGTGCCGCGCCCGGAACCCGCGAACAAGCTGACCGATGTCGTGGCCACGATGGTCTGGGCGCAACCGCAAGCGTGCAGCAGCGGCCCCCAAGCCGGGGCAACCCCAGCGGTACCCGACGGGGTCAGTTCAATTTTGAACGGCAGCTTTGTGTGCAGCTCTGCCGGGATCGTGCCTTGGGCGGCCATGTAAGGCAGGTCCAGCTCGCGGCTGACATCATTGCCTTCCATCGGCATCACTTGCACATCAACGCCCAGAATGGCGTTGGCCATGCCGGTGGGAATGGAGTCGGTGCCATAAACCGTTTCGGTTTTGCACATCAACAGTCGGTTGCGCCAAAGCATTTAAGCCTCCTTTACAGCCGGTTTAACGGCCTTTTTTGGGGTGGATTGCGCCGGCGCAATTTCAGTCGGCTGCGCGTCAGGGATCGGGTCAGGGGCAGGCAGCAATTCGCCCGCCTCAATGACAAAACAACCGCCCGTCTGGGGCAGCGGGTGGGCGGGCTGGTTAGGGCCGGCCTTGCTCATGGCGTGATCCTAAATTGGTCCGTGATGGAAAATTCGATGACATAGGTGAAAGTGGTATCGGCCAGCGACACCGGGCCTGCGCGGACCAACTTGAACACCCCCGACACCTCCTCGGGTGCCCAGCCGCAAACAGCAGCCAGCACCGCCGTGATCTGTGGCGCGATATCAACCAGCGCCTTGTCGCCTGTGCGTCCGGCATTGCGCATCGACAGTAAAACGCTGACCGACTCCTCAACCGTCTGGACGAACAATTCGCTGGCACCCGCACCTGTGCGACCATTTCGGCGGTGATCGTCTCATTGACCTGCGCTGGTTTAACCTGCTTTGCCATTTTGTTGTCCTTCCCGTTTCGCTTTGTCGAAAGGGGCAGCTGCCCGCCCCTTCTGGAAAAACCGACGTGACCGTCAGGCAAGCCACGGCGACAACATCAACTCGGCTGTGCCTTTCCATTCGTTGGTTTCGCCACCCGCCGCATTTTCAGAGTTCAGCAGCTTCAGGGCGGTGCTTTCCATTGAGGTGGGCACCACCAACAAGTTGGGGGTCAGGCCCAAGGGGCGGCCATAATCGCCCTTCATGCCCGACAAAGCCGCGCGGGCTGCGCCGTAGGTGGCAGCGGTGAGGGGCTGCTTGGAGCCGTAGGCAAACTGCCAGAACCCAAAGCCCACGTTGGCGCGCGCGTCTGTCCCGTAAACAAACTCGTTCTTGTCAAAGACGTTGTCGTCGGTCTCTTTGTCCTTGGCCACGAATTTGAAGTCTTTGCGCTTTTTCAAAAGGACCGGCTTGATCGCCCGCGACACGTCCAGCAAGAACCACGGGGCACCTGCGCCGTCGTTGGTATTGGCCACCTGTGTCACGTTGCCATCTACGTCCAGCACCGGGTGATCGGTGTCAAAATAGTTCTGGCCGTCATAGCATTCGGTGGTCCAGCCGTCTTTCAACAGGCCAAAGCAAAGCTGGTCCCAAGTCGCGCCCGACGAGCGGCCCATTTCACTGAACAGTGGCGTGTAGGTGCCAAGGTTGTCCGTCTCAATATCGTCACGGTCAACACCGATGGTGAGTTCCCACGCTTTTTCGGTGATCTCGTAATCATGCTCGGACAGCTATACTGGCAATCAAGGCGCAGAGGTCACCCTCTCACCCGCTGGCACCACCTCCACCGTTCAACAGACCTCAGCCAGCTTTCACGCTGCCACGGGGTTTGAGGTTCAAGGCGACATCATGACCACCGCCAAATCCCCCACAGGTTCCCCTGTAGTGGGACGTGAGGTGCGACCCTCGGATACCATCCAGACCCATGGTCAGCGTATGACCGTGGCAATGGCCATCCAAATGGGGTTTCTCTCACAGGACACAGGGGGCAACTTCCTGCCCACCTCCACAGGACAGGCAGGGGCAGCCCCCAAGGACGCCTCTAAAGGGGTCTTGGAGTTGGTATCTGGGGGCGCAGCAGAGGAAGCCTTAGAGGGTGCCTTCACGGCTTCCCCAGAGGCAGAGGCAACCTTCCAAGAGTTGGCGGGCAGCGTCAACCCTGACACCCAGCTTGCTGCCTTGTACTCGATCTTGCGCAATGATGGCAACCTAGATCAAAAGGTCTTGGAACGGATGGCATCTCAGGCCGGGGTTGAACCTGAAGACATGGCCACCACAGTGGCGTTCGCACAAGAGGGGATGCAACATGCTATCATGAAGCACCTCTCACCTTTCGGGGTCTATGATCAGGACACCTTCACCGACTTCCTGCACAGTTCCCCTCAGACTCATCAAAAGATGGTGGAAAGTGTCCGTGATTTGGTCATGCACAATTCGACCAAGGGCTTTGAGGGGCTTGCTGAGGAGTTCACCCTTGCCGCTGATATGGTGGACCCTGAAGGTGTAGCGGGGGCCTTAGAGGATGCAGGTATCCCCTTCACTCAACAGCGGGGCGGGGGAGTTGTCCTTGACCTCACAGCACAAGGCATGGGGCAAATGGCCTTTCGGCAAGCTGTCCAGTTGGGCATCATCAAGCTGAGTCGCAACAGGTAACAAAGGGCGCGGGGGTGGCAGTATCAATCCACCCCCAGCTTTCCCTCATGGCCCTCGAAGGTCTCCGCATGGTGGCTGAGGGGGAGGACAAGGTGATTGAGGGGTGGTTGAAATATGGGGCTGCCTTGAACAAGGGGCGGTCACTCTGCGCGGGGGACCGAGAGTTCGGGCGGTGGGTTGAAGAGAATGTGCATTGGCAAGTTGCCATAGCACCTGAACCACATGATCGACTTGCCGCCATGTGGGCAGCCTGTGAACCCCACAACTTCTCCAACACGCGCCGCGCCCACCCTCGGGTTCGCACCGTGCGCGGCCTTCAAGTGGAATCCGCAATCCCAAAGGCCCGCTTCATAGATTTTGTAATGGCGCGCAACTTGGCCCCAGCACTTCCATATACCCTATCTCCAACTCCCCCAACCGTGTGCCCAAGGATTAGATTTTGGTCAAGGGATACCACTTCAGCCAAAATAAACCGATCTTTCATATTGTGTCGAAGGGAGTGGATTACATGTTTTTCATTTTGAGAAACCTTTTGCAGATGCTTCATGAGAGAGGCTGAGGCAGCGTCTCCCCCACGGGTTCGACCGTAAGACGGGACAGCATAGGCAGCCCCTCAGAGGCCATCCCGAGGGCTTCCTTAGCGGCCCCCAAGGCGTCTCCGACAAGCGGAACCTCGCGCCGTGATGACACCGTTTTTAGGCTTCTGAGGTCGTGGGCTTCAATGCAGATGTTTGGCAGATCACCCCCGGCATTCACATCTGCAACCCTTAGCCCTGTGACCTCTGCAATACGGCACCCCGTGCCCTCCACCAAGCGCCAGATGAGGGCTAACTCGGGGGAGGCATTGGCAAGTATCCTTGCGCGTGTCTCAGTCAGCACCTCAGAGGGCAAAGAGTCACGTTTTTCGGAGGCTTTCCGACCCTTACCTTTAGCTGTATTTACCACCGGAAGGCGGTTGAAAGGATTTCTCAGCGCGTCTGGTAGTCCAAACTCCATCTTGGTAAAGTTGATCACGGCAGAGATGATCGACAATTCACGAGAAACCGTTGCGGCGCTGACCTTACCCCCAACTCCCTTTCCGGTCACCTTCACCCGGTCCAACATTTCATCCCGAACCTGCCGAGCCTCTTCTCTTGTTATTGTAGACAAAGCTGGGTCTCGCCCCATTGCAGCAATGGCCGCGTCAATAACCCGGTTGGCAAGCCCGACTACCCGGCTATCCGTCTCTGGGTCTTCAGCCCTCAGATGTTCCTTCAGGTAAAGCGCACGGGCATCATTCAGCGTAGGTTCCGGGGGCCTGTAGCGATCAGGTCCAAGCCTCATCAAGTTGATAGCGTAACGGTCAACTGAGGGCACCTGAGAGGCCCATCTTCATCCTGAGGGTATTGGTCTGACAGCATCTCAGCAGTTATTTCCAAGTCCTCTTCTGTGGCCCCTGCATCTATCAAATCAGCCCGCCGCCGTAACGCCTCCGCATAGGCTTCACGCTCTGACAACGCAGCCTTACTGGGGGCAACCGACCGCGCTCTGCCCCGCTTGGCCGCTTCAATCTCTCGCTCGACCTGTGCGTGAAATCGGGGATAAGCCGCCAAGGCTTCACGCTCAGAATCACCGAGCTTCTTCTTGAAATCACGCTTGGTAATGATTTCGGAAATACCTTTGGGAACCCTGCGACGATACCGCCAACTGCCCGATTTTGTGCGTTCTACGTGCTTCAAGATTAGTCCCATGTGTGCCCTAATGTGCACCAGAAGAGAACGCAAGTACCATAATTTACTGAGAAATATGACCAACTAAGGGGTCAAATGGAGCGGGTGAAGGGAATCGAACCCTCGTCACTTGCTTGGGAAGCAAAAGCTCTACCATTGAGCTACACCCGCATTTGGGTTGGATAGGCCAGCGGCGGGACGGCGTCAAGCGGGTTGCGTGGGTGATTTCAGGCTTGGGGCGATTGGTGCAAACCAAAACGCCCCCGAAAACACATTCGGGAGCGTTTTGCGGGCCGCATGCGCCAAAGGGACAGGCATTGCGTGCGGCCCATTGGGGCGGGTAGGGGACAAAACCCACCCCAAATCGGTTTACATGGCGGGCAGCATGACCGTGTCAATCACATGGATCACGCCATTGGATTGCACCACATCGGCGACGGTGACGGTGGCAACATTGCCGCCTTCGTCTGTTAGCATTACCATATCGCCGTCATAGCTGGCTTGCAGGGTGCAACCGCCCAAAGTTGGAACAGGGTGCTTGCCGCCATCATCGGCGATCATTTTGTTCAGCGCGTCCAGCATCACGGCCTTGCCCACAACATGGCAGGTCAGGATTTTGGTCAACTGGTCCTTGTTTTCGGGCAAAAGCAGAGTTTCAACGGTGCCTGCTGGCAGTTTTGCGAATGCATCATTGGTAGGGGCGAACACGGTGAAGGGGCCAGCACCTTGCAGCGTTTCAACCAAACCTGCGGCAGTGACCGCAGCGACCAAAGTCGTGTGATCGGCAGAATTGACAGCGTTTTCGACGATGTTTTTCGTCTCAAACATTGCCGCGCCGCCAACCATTGGATTTTCGGCAAATGCCATGCCTGTGGTCAAAGCAAAGGCGGCGGTGAGTGTTGCGATACGCATCATGTGTAATCTCCGAGGTTATCCAAGGGCCATTCCCTTTGGTATGCTTGGAGTTACGAGGCGGATGGTAGGAAGTTTCAAAGCCGTGCGATTATTTTTCAAAATAATCTGAATTAGCTGATAACGCCGGTGACAAGGACCGGGCCTGTGGGCGTACCGGTGGGCGACCCACCCGTGGGTTCAAGGCTGATCGCGATGACCATGCCGGGCGCAAGGCCGGTTGTGGCCAATGTCAGGGCGGCCCCGTCAATCAGGCCCAGCGAAATGGGCGTAGCATTGCCCACAATCAGCCACACCTCATGCACTTGGCCTGCGGCGGCGGCGGGGCCCGCGGTCCGGGTGATGCGCAGATCATCGCCCCGTTGGCTGACATCATAGCGCAGGTCGGTGTTTTCCGCCGCAAGCGTGGTAAGGGGCTGCACATTTTGGCCCGGCAGAAAGGCCAAAACGGCAAGTCCCAAGGTGGCAGCAACAGCAGCGCCTGCAAACCAGCTTTTCCAGAAGGGTGATTTTTTAGGCAGGGTGCCGAACAGCCGCGCCTCAATCTGCGGCAGCAGGTTGGGCAGGGGGGCATCGACGTAGCTGTCGTTCAACGGCTCCAGCCGCGCTTGCCAGCGTTTGACCGCCAAGGCAAAATGGGCATCGCGGCGCATGCGGGTTTCGGCGGCCAAACGGTCAGCATGGGGCAGGGTGCCCAGCACATATTCGGCGGCCATGATATCCGCTTCATCCTGCTTGGGGATGTCATTTGTCATCGATCCAAACACTCCCGTAATTTCAGCAGGCTGCGACGCAACCAAGTGCGCATGGTGTTGACGGGCACGTTGTGGCGGGCCGCCAGGATTTCATAACTGGCCCCTTCCAGATAGGCCCCTTGCACGGCTGCGGAATGAATGGGGTCGAGTTCGCCAAAACAGGCCACCGCGCGCCGCGCCTCGCCTTGCGCGACCAGCCCAGACAAGGGGCCGCGGCCTGTGTCGGGCAGGGATGCGACCGCCTCACCATCATCAGCGATGGATTGGGGGCTGCGGGCGCGCAGGCGGTCAATCGCATGGTTGCGCGCAATGGTAATCAACCATGTCATGCCACGCCCGCGTGTCGCGTCAAACCGCCCGGCGCGCAACCACGCCCTTGTAAACACCTCTTGCAACGCATCCTCCGCCTCTGCCCGGTTGCCCAAGATACGCAGAAGGACGCCCATTAGTTTCGCCCCCGCAGCCGCATAAATATCTGCGAATGCCGCCCGGTCTTGGGCGGCGACGCGGATCAAAAGTGCTGCGATGGGATCATCAGTCATGGGCGTTTGTAAAGGTTACGCAAAGGACTAACCCCGTCTGCGACGCCGCGCGCCATCACCATCCCCACCGCCGGTGTTGAAGTTGATGTCGGGCAGGGTGAGGATGGAAAACAAGTTCGGAAACGCATCGACCGCGTTGGGAATGTTGGAGGCATTGACGAAATGTTCTTGAAAGCGCGGCTCAATCGCGGTTTCGATTTTGTGGATTTGGCCAACAGTATGTTCAATTTCCGCCCGCGTTTTGCGGTTGATCAGGGCGATGCGCGCGCCGGTGCCTGCGGCGTTGCCTGCCGATGTGACCTTGTTCAGTGGCACATCGGGGATCATGCCCAGCACCATCGCGTGTTTGGGGCTGATATGCGCACCAAACGCGCCCGCCAGCACAATTCGGTCCACATGATCGACGCCGAACTTATCCATCAACAGGCGCGCGCCAGAATAAAGCGCGGCCTTGGCCATTTGAATCTCGCGGATATCGCGGTTGGTGACGGTGATCACAGGGCCGCCGGTCGCACTGCCATCCCAGACCATATAGGAATGGGTGCGCCCATCTTTGAAACAACGGTCCGTGCCGGTTTGGTCGGGGCCGCCGATCAGGCCGGGACCATCAACGATGCCCGCCATGCGCATTTCGGCCACCATTTCGATAATGCCCGACCCGCAGATGCCCGTGATGCCTGTGGTCGCGATGGCCACGTCAAACCCATCTTCATCCGACCAAATGTCGGAGCCGATGACGCGGAACCGGGGTTCCTTGGTCACGGGGTCAATTTCCACCCGTTCGATTGCACCGGGGGCCGCGCGCTGGCCTGAACTGATTTGCGCCCCTTCGAACGCGGGACCAGTAGGCGAGGAGCAAGCGAGGACCTTTTCTGTGTTGCCCAGCAAAATCTCGGCATTGGTGCCAACATCGACGATCAACACCAAATCGGGCGATTTTTCAGGCGCTTCAGACAAGGCCACCGCGGCGGCATCAGCCCCCACATGGCCCGCGATGCAAGGCAAAAGATAGACGCGGGCAGAGGGGTGAATGTGCAGATCGAGATCGCGCGCGGTCAGGTGCAAGCTGCCAGAGGTGGCAAGCGCAAAAGGGGCTTGGCCCAACTCATAAGGGTCAATGCCAAGGAACAGATGGTGCATGACCGGATTGCAGACGAACACCGCATCCATGATCAGGGTTTTGTCGATCTGCGCTTCTTCAGCGACTTGCGAAAACAGCGTGTTCATACCTGCGCGCACGGCGGCGGTCATTTCCGCAGCACCCGTGGGGTTCATCATGGAATAACTGACCCGGCTCATCAAATCTTCGCCAAAGCGGATTTGGGGGTTCATCAGGCCGCTGGATGCCAGCACTTCGCCCGTGCGCAGATCGCACAAATGGCCCGCGATGGTGGTGGAGCCGAGATCAACCGCCATGCCGTAAACCGTCCCTTCATAAAGGCCGGGCCAGACATGCATGATGCGCGGAATTTCAGCGTCATCAACGCGGTGCAAGGCGACAGTAACCTTCCATTCGCCTTTACGCAGAATGGGCTGCAGGCGGGTTAGCACCGACAGATCGGCGCGCACTTGGGCAACATCCCATTGATCGCGCAGGGCCATTGTCAGGCGTTCAAAATCGCCCGATGGGTCGTGCATATCCGGTTCCGTCACTTCAACATAATGCAGGGTAACGGACGGGTCTAGGGTGATTTGCCGCGCCTCAGCACGCTTGCGGATGACTTGTTTGTGGACTTGGCTTTCGGGTGGTACGTCGATGACCACGTCACCTTGCACCTTGGCCTGACAGCCCAAACGCCGACCGTCGATCAGCCCACGCTTGGATCTATAGCGTTCTTCGACCGAATTCCATTCCGTCAGGGCTGTGGCCGAAACCGTCACGCCATGCTTTGAAAATGCGCCATACCCCGGCGAGATTTGGCATTTGGAACAAATTCCACGCCCGCCGCAGACGGAATCAAGGTCGACACCCAAAGCGCGCGCGGCAGCCAAAACAGGGGTGCCAACGGCAAAACGGCCCCGCTTGCCAGAAGGCGTGAAAATCACCAATGGGTCTTTTTCGGTTCCTGCGGTCATGATCGTTCCCCTCGTCAGCTTTGCCATCGTTCTAGGCTGTGGGCGCGCGGTTGCAATGCCCAAAGCGGCGCTTTTCGGCATGGTTTCGCCCTATCCCGCGTGATTGTGCGGGCGCCTGATGGTTTTTGTGGGTTTTAAGGGCGAATCCCGCGCAAGGTTTTATTTTTAGGGCGAAAACCGGTGCGCGGGCTTGGTTACAACGGGCGAATTTTCAGCGTGGTGATGCGGTTTTCCTTGCGCGCCACCACTTCAAACCGAAACCCGTGAAAGCTGAAAACTTGACCTTCGCTGGGGATCAATTGCGCCTCATGGATAACCAAACCAGCCACGGTGTTCGCCTCCTCATCGGGCAGGCCCCAATCGGTGATGCGATTTAGGTCGCGGATGGTCATGGCCCCTTCGATCACATAATCGCCGCTTTCGGTGCGGGCCAAGGATTGGTCCTTTTCGACCACATCAAATTCATCCCGAATTTCGCCAACGATCTCTTCTAGGATATCTTCCAGCGTGATCAAGCCACGCAGCGCGCCATATTCGTCGACGACAAGCGCGAAATGGGTGCGGCGTTTCAAAAATTGCCGCATTTGTTCGTCCAACGGGGTCGTTTCGGGGATGAAATAAGGCTTCATCGCAACTTTAAGAATATCCAAATCGGTCAGTTTTGCGATGCGCCCAGAGCCCAAGCGCAGCAGTTTTTCCACCTCACGCAGCAAATCCTTGGCATGAACCACGCCAAGGATGTTTTCATCATCCCCGCGGTAGACGGGCAAGCGGGTGTGGGGCGATGCGAGGACTTGCGACAAAATCTCGCCCGGCGCTTTTTCTGCGTCGATCATCTCAATCTCGCGGCGGTGGCGCATGATTTCTTCGACCGTGCGGTCGGACAGGTCCAGTGCGCCCAACAGGCGGTCGCGGTCTTCTTTTTCTACAGCCCCTTCGGAATGGCCAAGGGCGATGGCGCCCGCGATTTCTTCGCGCAGGGCAAGGAATTTTCCATCGGGATCGGTACGCACACCGATCAAATACAGCATACCACGCACAAGGCTGCGCACCACGGCGACAATGGGCGAAAAGACCGGGATAATCAGCCGGATGATGGGGGCCACGCGCGAGGCGGCGCTTTCCGCATTGGTGATCGCATAGGTTTTTGGCAGCACCTCAGCGAAAATCAGCACAAGGGCGGTCATGACCAGGGTCGCCACGGCCACGCCGCTTTCGCCAAACAGGCGCGTCATCAATGCGGTGGCAAGGGCTGCGGATAGGATGTTGACGACGTTATTGCCCAGAAGCAAAGCCCCGATAAGCTTTTCGCGGTCCTCCGTCACCTCAAACGCGCGCTGCGCCCCTTTGGATCCGCGATCGGCTTGGCCCCGCAATTTGCCACGCGATGCGGCGGTTAGCGCGGTTTCGGACCCCGAAAAGAACGCCGAAAGCACCAAAAGGCCCAAAATCGCCCCCGCAGTCAGCCACAACCCGGTGTCAAACATCATATCGTTCACGTCGCGTCCCTTTTATCCAGTTTTTCCCCGGCAGCTTTTCGCGCCAAGGGGTGGTGGTCCAGCACCAATGCTTTCAGATGCTTATCCAGTACATGGGTGTAAATTTCTGTTGTGGAAAGGTCTGCATGGCCCAAAAGAGTCTGGATCACGCGCAAGTCGGCCCCACCAGCCAAAAGATGGGTCGCAAAGGCGTGGCGCAGGGTGTGGGGCGTGACTGCGTCTGGGTCCAGCCCTGCGCGCGCCGCAATGGATTTCAGCAAAACGAACATTTGTTGACGGGTCACATGACCTGCGGCCCCGCGACCGGGGAACAAAAAACGTGAGGGTTTGAGGCCGGTTTTCACCGCCGCCTCCTCTGCCGTGTCGCGCGCGATCAACCAATCCGCCAACGCGGATTTAGCAGGGGGCGACAAGGGCACCATGCGTTCCTTGTCGCCTTTGCCACGCACCAAGATCATTGCGGGGCCACCGCGTGCGGCGGCCACGGGCAATTCCACCAGTTCCGAAACCCGCATCCCCGTGGCATAAATCAATTCCATCAAGCAGATGTTGCGGGTGGTTTCAAATGCGGTGCGGCCACTGGTTTTGGCAGCGGTCAACAGCGCCTCTACCTGATGCCATTCCAAGGTTTTGGGCAAGGTAACGCTGCGCCCCGGGCCTTTGATGCGCAGGCCGGGGTTTTCGCTGCGCCAGCCTTCCTCAAACGCGAAACGGTATAGTTGACGAATGGCCGAGAGGCGGCGCGCACGGGTGGCCTTTGACAAGCCTTGGGCATCGCAAGCGATAAGATACGCCTCAATATCGGCCCGTTCGACAGTGGCAAAACTGCTGTGTCGCCTTTCCAACCAGCCCGCAAAATCAAGCAGGTCGCGGCCGTAGGCCAGCCGGGTGTTGCTTGCTGCCCCAAGTTCGGCGGCCTGCATATCAAGAAAAGTGGAAATCCAGCGGTCGTGGTCCGCGCTCATCCCCGACGCTCCAACAACAGCAATTCCAATGCGGTGCGGCGGGCCAAATCCTCTAGGCCGACATGACGAAACAGCGATAGGCCTTCGGTAACACCGCGCAGGTCGCCGTGCAGACCGCGTTCGATCCGGTCAACCGCGTGCAAAATCGCCTCACCCAGCCGGTTTTCATCCAGCAGCGCCAAAAGGTCGGCTGGCGGCACGGGGCGGGTAAAGGCGGGGGCAATGGCGCGCGATAGACTGTCTGGGGGGGTGACGGTTTGCAATGTGCCCCGCGCGATGCCAATCAAAAACGCTTCACGTGCATCAAGGGGCGTGTGGTTTTGGGCGGCAATTTCGTATTGGGTGGACAGCAGGGAGATTTGAAAGGTCAGGGCGGCGGCGGCATCTTTTAGCGGCAAGCGCAGCAGGCGTTCTGCGAATAACTCCGCAAAAGGCACCTCTAATGCGGCTTCGGTCATCTTCTCCCACGCTTTGGGCAGGGCGATGGCGACCGCACCGGGATCGGCGGCTTTTAGCGCAGTTTCAAAATGCTGAAAGGCCTCCACCCGGTCCCAGACGCCGCCCGATGCGGCAGGCAAGCGTTCGGTGTAAATGCCCATCAAACGGTTGGGAGACAGCACTGAGGCGCGGCCCAAACGCTCCGCCGCCTCCAATTGCGCCTTCCAGCCGGCGGTTTCGCGCAATTCGGCATGGGAAAACGCCAGCGGCAGATGCGCTGTGGGCAAGCCTTCGCCAATCGCCTCTAGCATCCGCCAAGCAAGGGGGGTGACGGGCGTTGGCGGGAGCAGGGCGGGCTCGCCCTCATATAAATCGGGGTCCAAAAAGCGCGACAGCAGGGCATCATCGGCGGCGTCGACATAGCCAAGCGCCTGCGCCATCCGCAATGTCAGCGCACTGCCGCCCCAATCACCCGACCGCGCCAAACAAAAGATGCGGGCGGGATAGGTCGGCGCCAAATCGGGGGTTTCGCGCAATGTGGCGCAGGCGGCATCTTCGGTGCCCGTCAACATGGCGATGTCAAAATAGCGGCGAAACACCTGCGGCGACATTTTGCCCGCAGCGGCGATCAGGGCGTTCGCCTCCTCCAACGCGCCCATTTCCAGCAGTTTGTCGGTCCGCGCCATCAGCAAAATGCCACGCCCGCCTGCATCGGCGGGGGCATCGGCCTGCGCCAGCATCAGGGTCATCAACACACGCTGGAGGGAGGGCAGACCATCATCCCGCTTGACCGATATCAAGGCTGCGATCTTCTCAACCTCGCCAAAGCCCCATAGATCGAGGGGCAGCCCCGTGACAGACGGCGACAAAACCCCCGCCGCATCGGGGCTGGGGCCACCAAGAACAGATACGATCACGTTTTGGGGAACAGCGCCCCCGATGCCAGTAACGCTGGCTTCGGGCGGGGGCACAGGGGCGGCGGGGGTAGAGACGGAACTGGACAGCCAATCAATTACCGAAAGCGGTGCCTCGGCCCGGGCCGCGCCAACCACCGCAAAGGTCGCAATAAGCGCAAAAAGTGGGGCCTTTTTACTGCCCATCCAGCACCACCGGTTTTGTAATGGTGTTTTGACTGGGCGATAAATCCCCCAGATACGCAAAGCCAACAAGGCCCAAAAACCCAAAAAACACCAAAACCACCAAGCCTTTAACGATCAGTTTCATATCACTGCTTTCTTGCCCAAGTCCAATGTACCGCCGGATTGGCCTACGCGTTATGGGCCCATCCCCCCCGCATGCGCGCGCCGTTCCGATCTTTTCACCACGTGGTCTACAGCCATCCTTAGCGGAGATCACGCCCCCACGCAAAGTTTTGCACCAATAAAGCGGCGCTTTGCCGAGAAACCTGCCGTATGGGCCTGCGCGGGGCTGGACAGGGGGCAAGCGGGGTCGTTATTGGAAAGGGTTAGATTTGGCGTTGGGAAAGGCTGTGGTGGGGATGCGGTTGGTCAAATCGGTCGTGATGGTGGGGATGATGGGGTCGGGCAAGACCGCTGTTGGCACCCAGCTGGCCCGGCTGTTATCCGTGCCCTTCATTGATTCCGATGATGCCATTGTTTCCGCCGCTAACCGCAGCATCGCTGAGATATTTGAACGTGATGGCGAAGCGTTTTTTCGCCAAAAAGAAGCGCAGGTGATTGAACGTTTGCTGGAAGGGCCGATGTGCGTTTTGTCCACGGGCGGTGGCGCGTTCATGGCCGAGGGCAATCGGCGGCTGATTGCCGCGCGGGGTGTTTCGGTGTGGTTGCGCGCGGATCTAGACCTGTTGTGGCAGCGGGTGCGCCATAAATCCACCCGGCCGTTGTTGCACACCCCCACCCCCCGCGCCACCTTGAAGCAAATTTATGACGCGCGGGTCCCCGTCTATGCGCTGGCCGATTTGGCGGTGGATGCGCAGATGGATTTGTCGATTGACGATATGGCGCGGCGTGTCGTGGGGGCACTTTCCACCCGCGCCGATGTTTTGGAGGGTTAGGGTTTGGCATTGGAAATCGTTCGCGTTGATTTGGGCACGCGCAGCTATGACGTGCGGATTGGCGACGGGTTGATTGACCAAGCCGGGGTTCAGATTGCGCCTTTGTTGCGCCGCCCCCGCGTGGCGATTGTGACCGATGAAACAGTTGGCGCGCTGCATTTGGCGCAGTTGCAGGCGGCGCTGTTGGCGTCTGGCATCGCAAGCACAGCGCTGATGCTGCCCGCGGGTGAAGGGACCAAGGGTTGGCCCGAATTTACCCGCTGCGTGGAATGGTTGCTGGACCAAAAGGTGGAGCGTAAGGATTTGGTCATCGCCTTTGGCGGCGGGGTGATTGGCGATTTGGTCGGGTTTGCGGCGGCCGTGTTGCGGCGCGGCGTGGGGTTTGTGCAAATCCCCACCAGCCTGCTTGCGCAGGTGGATAGTTCTGTGGGCGGCAAAACCGGCATCAACGCGCCACAAGGCAAGAACCTGATCGGGGCGTTTCATCAGCCGAGTTTGGTGCTGGCCGATATTGGGTTGCTGGGCACGCTGACGCCGCGCGATTTTCTGTCGGGATACGGCGAGGTGGCCAAATACGGGCTGCTGGGGGATGAGGCGTTTTTTGGCTGGCTGGAGGCGAATGGCCCGGCCCTTGCGCGCGGTGATGTGGCGTTGCGGCAATATGCGGTGAAACGGTCCGTGCAGATGAAGGCCGAGATTGTGGCCCGTGATGAGACGGAAGAAGGCGACCGCGCTTTGTTAAACCTTGGCCACACCTTTTGCCACGCGTTAGAAAAGGCCACGGGATTTGGCGACCGGTTGCTGCATGGCGAAGGGGTGGCGATTGGCTGCGCGCTGGCGTTTGAATTGTCGATGCGGTTGGGCCTGTGCGCGCAAGAGGCGCCAAGCCGGGTGCGTGCCCATTTGCGCGCCATGGGGATGAAGGTGGATATTGCCGATATTGCGGGCGATTTGCCGGGGGCTGAGGCGTTGTTGGACCTGATGGGGCAAGACAAAAAAGTGGTCGACGGGCAGCTGCGGTTCATTTTATCGCGCGGCATCGGCCACAGTTTTGTGGCCAGCGATGTGCCGGGGGATACGGTGTTGGCGCTGCTGCGCGATGCGTTGCGGGGGCGCTAGATCGACGCGGCCAGCAGGCTTTGTGCATAGGGGTGGGTGGCGGCGTTTTGGCGCAGGGCATCGACGCCCAGCACCTCTACAATTTGGCCGTTTTGCATGACGGCAAGGCGTTCGCACATATGCCCCACCACCGACAGATCATGCGACACCATCACAAACGTCAGACCCCGATCGCGGCGCAGATCAACCAACAGGTTCAGGATTTCGCCCTGCACGGACACATCTAGCGCCGATGTGGGTTCATCCAACAGCAACAGCTGCGGTTCGGGTGCCAAAGCGCGGGCGATTGCCACGCGCTGGCGCTGCCCGCCCGACAGTTGATGCGGATAGCGGAAGCGAAATTTTTGGCCCAAGCCCACATCATCCAGCAATTTGACCACACGCGCGTCAATATCGCCAAACCCATGTAAATGCAGGGTTTCGCCCAACACTTGGTCAACCGAATGACGCGGATGCAGGGAGGCGTAAGGGTCTTGGAACACCATCTGAACGGCTTTGTAAAACGCCTTTGGCCGGGTTTTGGTCAGAGGCGTGCCATCCACCACCATCCGCCCGCTCCATTGTGGGGCAAGGCCGGAAATGGCGCGCAGGATGGTGGATTTGCCCGACCCGCTTTCGCCGACCAGCCCAAAACTTTCGCCACGCGCGACGCTGAAAGTGGCGGCTTTGACCGCATCGACGCGGTCGCGACCCGAGCCGAACCAGACGTTGAGGGTATCAATATCAAGCATCATGCCACCCGTCCCGAAACGCTGGGGGCGGTGGACCACGCGGGGTCGCGTTGCAACACTTCCAGATGATCACGCGGCGCATCCAGCCGGGGCAGGGCGTTCAGCAACCCCCGCGTATAAGGGTGTTTGGCCTGCGACAGCTTTGACGCCTCACACACTTCTACAATTCGGCCCGCATACATGATCAGCACGCGGTCGCAAAAATCGGCGACCAAATTCAGGTCGTGGCTGATGAAAATTAGGCCCATGCCGCGTTCTTTGACCAACCCGTCCATGATGTCGAGCACTTGGCGCTGCACCGAAACATCCAGCGCAGATGTGGGTTCATCCGCGATCAGGATTTGCGGGTTCGGGATAAGCATCATTGCAATCATCACGCGTTGGCCCATGCCGCCCGACATCTCGTGGGGATAGGCGCGCATCACGCGGTCGGCGTCACGGATGGACACAGCTTGCAGCATTTCCACGGCCTTTGCATAGGCGTCGGCGTGGTTTGTGCGGTTGTGCTGGCGATACGCCTCAATAATCTGGGCGCCAATGGTCATCACGGGGTTCAGCGAAAACTTGGGGTCTTGCATCACCATTGAGATTTTTTGCCCCCGCACGGCGCGCATGTCCTTTTCGGATTTCTCCATCAGGTTGTCGCCGTTCAGGGCGATCTGTTTCGCCTCCACAATCCCCGGGGGGCGGATTAGGCGCAGGATGGCGCGGCCGGTCATGGATTTGCCAGAGCCGCTTTCGCCCACAATGCCAAGGCGTTCGCGGCCAAGGGTGAACGACACGCCACGCACGGCATCAAACACGCCTTGGCGCGACGGGAAGCGGACCCAAAGATCCTCAACATCCAGCAATGTGTCCATCATTTTTCGCCTTTCGGGTCCAGCACATCGCGCAACCCATCGCCCAGCAAGTTGAACGCCAGCGATACAGTGAAAATGGCAAGGCCGGGCATGGTGGCGACCCACCAATGGTCAAGGATAAACCGGCGCCCTCCAGATATCATGGCGCCCCATTCCGGGCTGGGGGGCTGCGCACCAAGGCCGAGGAAACCAAGCCCCGCGGCGGCGAGGATAATGCCCGCCATATCCAACGTGACCCGCACGATCAGGCTGGATATGCACAATGGCCAAATGTGGCGCGTGATGATGCGCATGGCCCCCGCACCCTGCAACTGGATCGCAGCGATATAATCGGCGGAGCGGATGGTGAGGGTTTCCGCGCGTGCGATGCGGGCATAGGGCGGCCACGCGGTCAGCGAGATCGCGAGCACCGCATTTTCAATGCCAGCGCCAAGCGCCGCCACAAAGGCCAGCGCCAGCACAAGGCGTGGAAAAGCAAGGAAAATATCGGTGATGCGCATCAGTACCACATCAACCCAACCGCCGACATAGCCTGACACAGTGCCCACCAACAGGCCCACGATCGGCGCGATCAACGCAACCAGTGCCACGATATAGAGCGTGATGCGTGACCCATAAATCAACCGCGACAAGATATCGCGACCAAGGCTGTCGGTACCAAAAATATGGCCCGGCGTGCCGAGGGGGGCAAGGCGGTTGCCAAGATCTTGGACAAACGGATCATGCGGCGCGATGATGGGGGCAAATAGGGCAATGCCCAGCAGCGCCAGCAAAATCCACAAGCCCGCCATCGCCATGGTGTTGCCACTAAACGACAGCCAGCCTTGATAAAGCGCGGACAGTTTGGCGTGCCTGCGCGACGTGGGTGTGTCGGTCAGCAGCCATTGGCGCAGGGTTTGTTCGGTCATATGATGGTCCCTTTAGCGCGCACGCGGATCGAAGACTTTATACAGCAGGTCAGATGCGATGTTCAGCAGAATGAAGATCAACCCCACCACAACCGTGCCGCCCAGCACCGCGTTCATATCGGCGGCCAGCAGGGCGGTGGTGATATAGCTGCCAATGCCGGGCCATGAGAAAATAATCTCGGTCAGCACCGACCCTTCCAACAACCCTGCATAGGACAGCGCGATGACGGTGATCAATTGCACCCGAATGTTGCGAAAGGCATGTTTCCACACCACGTCCCATTCCGACATGCCCTTGACCCGCGCGGTAGTGATGTATTCCGCGCTCAGTTGTTCCAGCATGAAACTGCGGGTCATGCGGCTGATATAGGCGAGGGAATAGTAGCCGAGGAGGCTGGCTGGCAGGATGATATGGCTGAACGCGTCTTTGAATACGGTCCAGTTGCCGTCGATGATGCTGTCGACCAGCAACATGCCCGTGACGGTTGGCACCACATCCTCATAAAATATGCCGACACGGCCCGGACCACCGACCCAACCCAGCATGCCGTAAAAAACCAAAAGCCCCATGAGGCCCAGCCAAAAGATCGGCATGGAATAGCCAACAAGGGCGAGGACGCGGGCGACTTGGTCAATCCACGACCCTTTGCGCACGGCGGCGACCACGCCCAAAGGCACACCTAGCACCACGCCAAAAATGACCCCAAGCGAGGCGAGTTCCAGCGTGGCGGGAAACACCCGCGCAATATCTTCGGCCACGGGGCGGGCGTTCAGCAAGGACATGCCAAAATTACCCTGCGCCACATCGCGGACGTAATAGAAAAACTGGACGATCAATGGCTTATCAAGGCCAAGTTGCAAGTAAACCGCATCATAAGATGCCTTTGTCGCGCGTTCGCCCACGATGGCCAGCACCGGGTCAATCGGCATGACCCGGCCAATGATGAAGGTGATAAACACCAACCCCAACATGGTCACTGCGATGGAGCCGAGGGTTTTTACCGTTCCCGTCAGCCATTTGGGCAGGGGCGCGCGACCTTGCGCGCCCCCGTTATTGTCGGCAAGTGCCATTACTTGGTGACTTTGCTGTAGTCAGCCGAGCTGATGGCCTGACCTGTGGTGAAGTTCATCACATTATCCCGAATACCCAATTGTTCGGACTGCTGGAACATCATCACAAAAGGGCTTTCATCCCGAAATTTGGCTTGGATGTCGTTGTACATCGCAATCCGCTTTTCGGTGTCGACCTCTTGCACCGCCGCCTCAACCATTGGGTTAAATTCGGACGTGTCCCACGCCAAACGCCAAGCCAGATAGCCGGTGCCTTGCGCCTCAAAGCTATTGTCAGGGTTATAGGCGAATGTGCCTGCGTTGGTTTGCGGATCGGGATAATCCGGGCCCCAAGATTCCAACGACAAATCGAGTTCCCGCGCGCGGTAACGGTCCAGGATTTGCGAGCCTGTGCCGACGGTGATATTGACTTTCACCCCCGCTTGGGCGGCGGTGTTTTGGAACGATTGCGCCATCTCAATCCGCTCTTGCGCCTCACGCACGCCGATTTCCACCTCAAGGTTTTCGACACCGGCGGCGGCCAAGAGTTCCTTGGCCTTTTCAATGTTCAGGCTGAACGGATTTTCGGTCGACGCGCCCAAATAGGTTTTGGGCAAGAAGTTTTGATGCGTGGCCCATTGACCGTTCAAAAAGCTGTTTTGCATGCCTTCATAGTCGATCAGATATTTGAACGCTTGGCGCACTTCGGGTTTGGACAGGATCGGGTGGGTCTGGTTCAGGCCCATATACATCAGGCGGCCTTTCAGCTCCTCATGTATTTTGATGCCGGATGCGTTGCGCGCGCCTGCGACATCTTCGGGGTTCAGGTTGCGGGCCACGTCAATATCGCCCGCCTCCAACAGCAACCGCTGGCTGGCGGATTCTGCCACATGGCGCACAATCACACGTTCCATCGCAGGCGCGCCGCCGTAATAGCCGGGAAAGGCCTGCAAGGTCACGGAATCATTCGGTTTCCACGACACGAGGCTATACGCGCCAGAGCCTGCTGTGTTGGTGTTGAGCCACGCATTGCCCATGTCGCCATCAACTTCATTCGCCATCGCCGTTTTCATATCGACAACCGACCCGATGGTTGCGGTCAGGCAGTTCAGCAAAAAAGATGTGGCATAACGTTTATCGGTTTTGATGGTCAGGGTGTTGCCATCCACCGTGATGGTTTCATTGACATTTTCCGGCGTAAACCCAAATTGGGTCAGGATGAACGCAGGCGTTTTGTTCAAAATCACCGCGCGGCGCAGCGACCAAGCGGCATCGTCGGCCGTGACCGGGTTGCCCGATTGGAACATCACACCGTCGCGCATCGTGAAGGTGATGGACATGCCATCCTCGGACACGACCCAGCTTTCGGCCAAATCGGGCACATAGCCTTTGTCATAATCCAGCGGGTCAAAGTTGACCAGCTTGCTGTACACGTTTTGGTTCACGTCCGAACCCGCAAATTCAAAGCTTTGCGCCGGGTCCATGGATTTGATGTCATCAATCCGGTTGGCGATCACCAGCATATTGGCGGGCGTTTCGGCAATGGCCATGCCCGAGGTAAAGCTGAGCGTGACCGCCATGGTCGCCCCCGCAAGGGATTTGGTCCAAATGTTCATATCAGTAACCTCTTTGTTGGGTTCAGTTTATAGGGGTGGGCATCAGCCACCCCAGGTTTTTTCAAGCACGCGCAGCCAGTTTTCATGGCAGATCTTGGCGATCAGCGCGGGGCCGTATCCGTGCTGTTCCATTGCTTGGCGCAAATTTGGCAAATCGGAAATACGGGTCACATCCTTTGGCACCACCGCGCCGTCATAGTCGGAACCAAGGCCCACGCGATCCTCGCCCACATGGTCAATCAGATAATCCAGATGCCGCAGCATTTGCAACAATGGCACATCGGCGCGCATCATTCCATCATCGCGCAAAAACGCCACGGCAAAATTTAGGCCCACCATGCCGTCGCTGTCACGAATGGCGGCCAATTGCGCATCGGTTAGGTTGCGGCTGTGGGTGCAAATGGCGTGGGCGTTGGAATGGGTGGCGACCAGTGGCGCGTTGGAATGGCGCACCACGTCCCAAAACCCCGCCTCGTTCAAATGGGACAGGTCCAGCATGATGCCAAGCGTGTTGCAGCGTTTGACCAGCCGCATGCCCGCCTCTGTCAAACCGCCACCCGTATCGGGCGAGGACGGAAAGCGGAACGGCACCCCTTCGCCCCAAATCGTGGACCTGCTCCACACCGGACCGATGGAGCGCAGGCCGGCGGCGTATAGCACGTCCAGCGTGTGCAGGTCGGCATCAATCCCTTCGGCCCCTTCAATATGAAAAATCGCGGCCATAATACCGCTGGCAAGGGCCGCGCGAATATCAGCCACATTGCGACAAATCTTCAGCGCGCCCAAACGTTCGAGTTCAAACAGGATGGCCGCCTGCGCCATGACCACGGGCACCGCCTCGGCCCAGCCGATGGGGTCGGGCAGGGCCAGCTGATATTCCGGTTTTGACATCTCATCATATTTCGCCGCGAGATCGGTGGGGGAGGGGACGTAGACCGCAAAAAACCCACCGCAAAAGCCCCCAACTTGCGCACTGGGAACATCCATCGCGCCAGAAAGGCCGGTTATAAATGCCGCCGCACCGCCAACCCCGCCCTCGCGGTACAGTTTCAGCAAAACATCATTATGGCCGTCAAATATAAGCGGTTGGCGCGGATCAGTCACAGTTGGAAGCCCCCCAAAGGTTGCGCTAACGCTAACGCATAATTTTTCATGCGCGAGTCGAAAGAGTATGATTAAATCGCATAGAGCAATGCAGTTTCAGCAAAGGCCCAAGCGTGACGCAAAAGATATGGCACAGCCTGCCCGAATACCAAGCCCTGCGCGCCGTGATGGAAAGCGGCACCACGGCCAAGGCAGCCATTCGGCTGGGCCTGTCGCAATCGGCGGTCAGTCGGTCAATCACCAGCTTGGAATCGCGCACAGGCCGCATTTTGTTTGAACGCGATGGGGGCCGCCTTGTGCCCACGGATGAAGCGGCGCAATTGAACCGCCGCCTTGATTCTTTGTTTGATGCACTGATTGCAATTGATGGACCGACCACGCCTGCGCGCGAAACCTTGCGGTTGACCGCCCCGCCCACCTATGCGCACCGCTTTTTGGTGGCGCATATCACCAGCTTTCTAAAGGCGAACCCGCATTATTTTATCTCAATGGAGGTGTCGCCATCGGATGAGGTGATCAGGGGTATTTTGGAGGGACGGTTTGATCTGGGTGTGTCGGGGGTGGAATTGTCGCGCGATGGGGTGCGGTTGACACCGTATCGCCGCGCAAGTGCCGTGTGCGTAATGCCAACCGACCATCCATTGGCAGGCAAAGCCACCATCCGCCCGCAGGATTTGCACGGCGAACCCCTTATCACGTTGACCCACCGCCATGCCCGCCGCGCCCAATTGGACCAAGTGTTTTTGGCCGCCCGCAGCCAGCCCCGGTTGGTGGCCGAGGTTTCAACATCATGTGCGGCGGTGGATTTGGCACGGGCGGGGTTGGGGCTGGCAGTGGTAAACCCGTTCCCGGTCTATCATTACCGCAGCAACGATGTGGTGTTTCGCGCCTTTGATTGCGATCTGACCTATCGCAGCTATTTCGTAACGCATGACAACCGCCCCCTGCCTGCCATTGCCCGCGCTTTTATGCGGCATTTGCGGCTGCACACCCCGAATGACCCGTTTTCGCAAAAGGCCTAAGCGTCAGATGATCGCCGCCTCGCGGTAGGGCTCGCCCTCTCGGATGCGCGCAAAGCCAAGCGGGGACAGATCAAGGCTTCGGTAGGCGCCATAGGTCAAGAATTCTGCCATGCCGCGCCCAATGGCCGGGGCTTGTTGCAACCCATGCCCCGAAAACCCGTTCATAAAGTGGAAATTTTCCACTTGGTCATGCGGGCCAATGATGGCGTTGGCGTCCAACGTGTTCATATCATAACGGCCCGCCCATTCGCGGATCACGCGGATCGCCTCAAACTGCGGGATGGGGGCGGCGAGAGTGGGCCAGATGTGATCATCCCACAAATTGGGGTCCATCGTGAAATCTCTTTGATCGACGCTGGGATCATCCGCTGCGTGCCCACCCGCCATATAAGTGGTTTTGGTGTCTTGGCGCACATGCACGCCCGATGGGTCGATCGTCAGGGGCAGGGGGCGATCCAGCGGGGTTTGCGCGGTGAACACCCAAGTAAATCGCTTGCGCGGCGCAACCGGGATATCAATCCCCGCCATCTGCGTCGCGATCGCCCCACGCGTGCCCGATGCGTTCACGACCTGCCCACAGGTAATCGTGGCGCCAGATTGCAGGGTCACGCTGTCCACGCGGTTGCCTTGCGCGTTGCGGATCATGCTGACCACTTCATCCGTGACAAACGTGGCCCCCAGCCTGCACGCCTCACGGCGGAACCAATCAAACAAGGTGATGCCGTCAAAATACCCTTCATCTTGGGTGTTGATGCTGCCCAAGGTCAGGTCATCAACAGTGTAGAACGGATAGGCGGCTTTGATCTGATCGGGGGTCAACAGCCGTGTGCCTGCGCCAAGTGCCACCTGAACCGCATGGGCCGCGCGCAAATGATCGGCAAAGGCAGGCGTGTTGGCAAGATACATATAGCCAAAGTTCTGGATGCTCAGCCAGGGTGCCGCAGGTGACATCAACAGCGGCAAGTTTTGCACAAACTGCGCACCAAACTGCGTGATTTGGACATTCAATGCTGTTGAAAACTGTTGGCGGATGCAAGAATTGGTCAGGCTGGTCGCGGCGTATTGATAGGTGGGGTCACGTTCCACCACCAAAACGGAGCCATCGAAATCAGGGCTTTGCGCCAAAAACGACGCCAGCGACGATCCCATCATCGCACCGCCCATGATCACAACATCATATGTTTTCGCCGATGATATCATCATCAAACCCCTCCAAAGCATGCGAAACTACACCGCTGACCGCGGTGGTTTGCAAGTGGAATGGTGTGACTGAAACTGTTGGCTGGGGCGGGAGGGATCGAACCTCCGTATGTCGGTACCAAAAACCGATGCCTTACCGCTTGGCGACGCCCCAACTGTGGGAGTTATTTAGCGAAGCCCGCGTGGGGCTGCAAGGGGCTTTTGCGCAAAAAGTCACTTGGTGTTTCAAAGGGGCGCCAAGCCCGCCTTGCAGCCCGCAGGGGCAAGGGATAACAGAGACAAATGCAGGTAGATATCGCGATCATTGGGGCAGGGGCGGCGGGCATGTTTTGCGCGGCGGAGGCGGCGCGGCGTGGCAAATCGGTGTTGATCATCGAGGCAGGCGCGGCCCCGGGCGAAAAGATTCGCATCTCGGGCGGGGGGCGGTGCAATTTCACCAACCTCGGAATTGCGGCGGATCGGTTTGTGTCGCAAAATCCGCGCTTTGCCTTATCTGCCCTTAAGCGCTTTACCCAATGGGATTTTATTGCGCGCCTCGATGCGGCTGGGATTGCGTGGCATGAAAAAACCTTGGGGCAATTGTTTTGTGACGATTCCGCCAAGGACATCGTGGCAATGCTTGTGAAAGATTGTGAAGATAGTGGTGCAACCATTTGGCTTAGAACACAAATTAGCGACGTGACCAAGGGTGCCAACGGCTTTGATCTTGCCACCTCACGCGGGGCTGTGCGGGCGAAAAAGCTGGTTGTGGCTTGCGGTGGCAAGTCGATCCCAAAAATGGGTGCCAGCAGTTTTGGCTATAAAATCGCGGAACAATTTGGGTTGGCACTGGTGGAAACCCGGCCTGGCCTTGTGCCGCTTACCTTTGCCGAACAAGAATTAGAGCCGCTGAAACCCCTTGCCGGGGTTGCCGTCACCGGGGCTGTGCGCTGCGGCAAAACCCAGTTTGACGAGGCGCTTTTGTTCACCCATCGCGGGCTTTCGGGGCCTGCAGTGCTGCAAATTTCCAGCTATTGGCGCGAAGGGCAGGCGATTTCGGTCAACTTGGCCGGGGGCGTCGACACGGCAGCACATCTGCGTGATGTGCGCGGGCAGGCTGGCCGAATTGCGCTGCGCACAGCCTTGGGGCACATTCTGCCGGAACGGCTCGCCCGGCATATTGAGGGCATCAGCGGCATCACCGGCAATCTTGCAGATCAATCCAACGCCAGTCTCGACCGCGTGGCGGGCCTTGTCCAAGACTGGCAAATGCGGCCCGTGGGCACCGAAGGTTACCGCACCGCTGAAGTGACGCTGGGCGGCGTGGATACCGACGCGTTGGACGCCCGAACGATGGAGGCGAAAGCAGTGCCCGGACTTTACTTTATAGGTGAGGTTGTTGACGTAACCGGTTGGTTGGGTGGGTATAACTTTCAATGGGCTTGGTCGTCTGGGTGGGCCGCAGGGCAAGCGGTGTAGGAGTTTTCCACGCACACCACATGCCTTATCTTTTTGTCCGATAATCTATATTATGTAATACAAGCATCATCAATACATTCAATACTTGCAATGTATATCCAATGCAGCGCATAACACACACGTTCAGACCCGCAACAGAAAGCAACAGTGTGCGCCGTTATTTCCCGATCCTAGACTGGTCCAAATCCTATTCCCGTGACACGGCAACCAGTGATCTGGTTGCAGCGCTGATTGTCACGATCATGCTCATCCCGCAATCGCTGGCTTATGCGTTGCTTGCGGGGTTGCCGGCAGAGGTTGGGCTCTACGCCTCTATCCTGCCTCTGGTGATCTATGCGGTCTTTGGCACCTCGCGGACGCTGGCGGTGGGTCCTGTGGCCGTGGCATCCTTGATGACGGCGGCTGCGGTGGGCAAACTGGCCGCGATGGGCACGCCAGAATATTATGGCGCTGCAATCGCGCTGGCATTTTTGTCCGGTGTCATGCTGCTGGGTATGGGCCTGTTGCGGCTGGGGTTTGTCGCCAATTTCCTAAGCCACCCGGTGATTTCGGGATTTGTGACGGCGTCGGGTTTGATCATTGCAGCGGGGCAAATTCCACATCTGCTTGGCATCAAAGCATCGGGTAAAAACCTGTTAGACCTTCTGGGTCAGATTTCCGAAAATATAAGTAATATCAATGCCTTTACTGTTCTGATTGGGGCAAGCGCGATAGGCTTTTTGTTCTGGTCGCGCAAGTATCTGAAGGATTGGCTGTTGGCGCGACACTTCGACCCGCGCTTGGCCAATGTTCTAACGCGTGCAGCCCCGGTTGCGGCGGTGATCGTCACCACGCTGGTCACGGCGGCGTTTGGTTTGAACAGCCACGGTGTGGCGATTGTGGGCGATGTGCCGCGGGGGCTGCCTGTGCCCACCCTGCCCCCGCTGGACCTTGCCCTGTGGTCACAAATCGCGGTGCCAGCGCTGTTGATCGCGGTTGTCGGCTATGTGGAAACAATTTCGGTGGCTCAAACCTTGGCCGCCAAACGCCGCCAACGCATTGATCCCGATCAAGAATTGGTGGCCTTGGGCGCATGTAACATCGGGTCGGCGCTGTCGGGTGGCTTTCCAGTGACGGGCGGGTTTTCGCGCTCGGTCGTGAATTTTGATGCAGGCGCGCAAACGCCAGCGGCGGGTGCGTTCACTGCGGTTGGCATGGCGCTGGCCACCGTGTTCCTGACGCCGCTGTTGTTTTTCCTGCCAAAGGCAACCTTGGCCGCCACGATCATTTTGGCTGTGCTGACGCTGGTGGATTTTGGTGCCATTCGCCGCACGCTGGCCTATAGCCGCACGGATGGAACCGCGATGATTGCGACCATTTTGGTGACATTGGCGTTCGGTGTGGAATCCGGTATTTTGGCAGGCGTCGCGCTGTCGCTGTTTTTGCATCTGTACCGCACCTCGCGCCCGCATGTGGCCATTGTAGGCCAAGTGCCAGGGACGGAGCATTTTCGCAACATTGATCGCCACGCCGTGATCACCGCCGCAGATGTGCTGACAGTGCGCGTAGACGAAAGCCTGTATTTCCCCAACGCTCGGTTTTTAGAGGATTTTATCCAAACCCGTGTCGCCGCAAACCCCGATATCCGCCACTTGGTCCTGATGTTTCCTGCGGTGAACGAAGTCGACAGTTCCGCGCTGGAAAGCCTAGAGGCGATTAACGAAATGCTGCACGCTTCCGGCGTCACGCTGCACCTGTCCGAGGTGAAAGGCCCGGTGATGGACCGTCTGCGCCGCAGTCCGTTTATCACCGATCTGACCGGGGAAGTTTTTCTAACACAATATGACGCGATGGTCTTTTTGGCACCCGAATTGACGGCGAAAACCTTGGCCGCCTGCCGCCGCGACACGGTGCGCAGCAGCGCATAAAAAAGCGGCCCGGAAAGGTTCCCGGGCCGCTTTCATTTCAACAAAGACAATCAGCTAGCCAAAGTTTTTGCAACTTCAGCAGCGAAATCTTCTTTTTCCTTTTCAATGCCTTCGCCGACAGCAATCCGCACGAATGCGGTCACGACAACGCCTGCATCTTTGGCAGCCTGTTCCACGGTGATGTCAGGGTTCATCACGAACTTCTGGCCCATCAGGGTATTTTCTTCCAAAAACTTCTTCATCCGGCCTGGGATGATGTTGTTTTCAATCACCGAATCCGGCTTTGGCTTGGCGGAGGATGCGTTTTCTTCCAGCGCCTTTTGGGTCTGGACGCTGCGCTCACGCTCAACCACTACCGGGTCGAGGTCTGCTTCGGCCAGTGCCAGTGGGTTGGTCGCCGCGATATGCATCGCGATCTGCTTGGCAATCCCGTTGTCGGTACCTTTAACAGCCACCAAAACGCCAATTTTTCCCATGCCATCGGCAGCGGCGTTGTGCACGTAGGCCGCAACGCTGTCGCCCTCAACCAACGCCATGCGGCGCAGCGAGATTTTTTCGCCGATCACTGCCGTGGCACCGGTGATGGTTTCATCAACCGTTTTGCCGTTCACATGCGCCAATGCCAGCTCTTCAACCGACGACACCGCCAAAGCGGCTTGCGTCACACCCGACACCAGCTTTTGGAAATCTGCGTTCTTGGCAACGAAATCGGTTTCGGAGTTCACTTCGACAGCAACACCTTTGCCACCCGAAACAGCCACGCCCACAAGGCCCTCAGCCGCAATACGGTCAGCTTTCTTGGCCGCTTTCGCAAGGCCCTTGGTGCGCAACCAGTCGATCGCGGCTTCCATATCGCCGTCAACTTCGACCAGCGCTTTTTTCGCGTCCATCATGCCGGCACCCGACATTTCGCGCAGTTCTTTCACCATTTGTGCGGTGATTGCCATCTTGGCTCTCCTCATATCATGCGAAAATCCGGCAGGGCTTGCCCCCACCGGATAAATTTACGTCACCGCGTCTCAGGCTTCGGCTACTGCAACAACTTCTTCAATCGGGGCATCTTCCAACGCGCCCAAATCGATACCAGCAGCGCCCATTTGCGCGGACATACCGTCCAGCGCTGCGCGCGAAATCAAGTCGCAATACAGCGCAATCGCGCGTGCCGCGTCATCATTGCCGGGGATCACATAATCCACGCCCTTGGGCGAGCAGTTGGTGTCCACAATCGCAACAACCGGGATGCCCAATTTCTTGGCTTCCAAAATGGCGAGGTCTTCTTTGCCCACATCGATGATAAAGATCAGGTCTGGGGTGCCGCCCATTTCGCGGATACCGCCCAAGGATGCTTGCAGTTTGCCCTGCTCGCGTTCCATGTTCAGACGCTCTTTTTTCGTCAAGCCCTCTGCGCCATTGGCCAACAGCTCATCAAATTGCTTCAAACGCTGGATCGACTGGGAAACGGTTTTCCAGTTGGTCAACGTGCCACCCAACCAACGGTGATTCATGTAAAACTGCGCGGATTTTTCAGCAGCCTCTGCCACGGCCTTTTGGGCTTGGCGCTTGGTGCCCACGAACAAAATGCGGCCGCCCTTGGCAACCGTGTCGCGCACAACTTTCAACGCCTGGTCCAGCATTGGAACCGTCTGCGTCAAGTCGAGAATGTGAATGCCGTTGCGGTCGCCATAGATGTATTCACCCATCTTTGGGTTCCAACGCGCGGTCTGGTGACCGTAGTGTACGCCAGCTTCCAACAACTGACGCATGGTGAACTCAGGAAGAGCCATGCCTTATCCTTTTCCGGTTTGATCCTCGGCAGGGCCGTCTTTAGAACATATGTTCCAACCGGCGGACAGTACAGGATTTCTCCCCGCACAGCCCAAGCCCCACCTGTGAAGTGCGCAGGCCTTACCCCGGCCCAAACCCGATTGCAAGCCCCTGCCCCCAGCTTTGCACCCAGACCAGCATTTTTTAGGTATTTAAGACCAAGATGAATGGGGAGTATTCGTCTTGGCCTCAAATACCTGCGCCGCAGGCTCGGGCGGTTCGGACTTGCGCAGGCAAGCGGTTTGGGCGACATACGATGCCATGAAAACATCAGAAATCCTTTGCATCGGTTCCGTTCTTTGGGATGTGATTGGCCGCGCACCCAATGCGATGCGGCTTGGGGCGGATGTTCCGGGGCGTATCACGCGGTTGCCCGGGGGCGTTGCGCTGAACATTGCGATGACGTTGCGCCGGTTTGGGCTGGTGCCTGCACTGCTTTCTGCGGTGGGGGTGGATGCCGAAGGCGAGGAATTGGTGGCGCGCTGCGACCAAATGGGATTGATCACACAACACATCTATCGGTCAGACGATTTGCCGACCGACGTTTATATGGCGATTGAAGGGGCAAACGGCCTTATCGCAGCGATTGCCGACGCCCATTCGCTGGAGGCAGCAGGCGATAAGGTGCTGCGTGCGCTTTCGGATGGGCGGTTGGGCAGCATAGACGCACCATACAGCGGCATCATCGCCTTGGACGGCAATCTAACCGAAAGCTTGCTGTCACAAATCGCCATATCGCCATTGTTTGCCGCCGCCGATTTGCGCGTGGCCCCTGCCAGTCCCGGCAAGGCGGAACGGCTGTTGCCCCTGCTCACCCATCCCCGCGCCACGCTGTATGTGAACCTTGAGGAAGCGGTTATTTTGACCAAAGAGCCTTACCCAGATGCCGCAAGCGCCGCTGCGGGGTTGATCGCCCGTGGCGCTGCGCGTGTGTTGGTCACTGATGGCGGCAACTCTTGCGCCGAAGGGATGGCATGCGCGGGCGTGATCACCGCCACCCCGCCACAAGTGTTGGTGACCCGCGTGACGGGCGCAGGCGACACCTTCATGGCCGCCCATATTGTCGCGACCCGCAAAGCGGTTTCCCGCCAAGAGGCGCTGAACCGCGCCATCACCGCCGCCGCCGATTACGTTTCCGGAGATATTGGAACATGATAAACCCTTCCCTTTCACTGCGCGCCCCCCTTTCGATTTTGCCCGAAGTGGCCGATGCTTTGGCCACTGGCCGCGCTGTTGTGGCGCTGGAAAGCACCATCATCACCCACGGCATGCCCTATCCGCAAAACATGGATATGGCGCAGCAGGTGGAACAAGACATCCGTGATGCAGGCGCCGTGCCAGCCACGATCGCGGTGATGGGCGGGCAGATCCACATCGGGCTTTCGCAGGCAGCGCTTGCAGCATTGGCGCAAACCCCACATGCACGCAAACTGTCGCGCGCCGATATGGCGGCCTGTTTGGTCAGCGGTGATACTGGGGCCACAACAGTGGCGGCCACGATGATCGCAGCCCAGCTTGCGGGAATTGATGTGTTTGCGACAGGCGGCATCGGCGGTGTGCATCGCGGGGCGGAAACCAGTTTTGACATCTCGGCCGATCTGACCGAACTCGCACGCACCGCCGTAACCGTAGTTTGTGCCGGGGCCAAGGCGATCCTCGATATTCCCAAAACGCTTGAAGTGTTAGAGACGTATGGCGTGACCGTCATCGCCTATGGCCAATCCGAATTTCCGGGATTTTGGGCGCGCAATTCTGGCCTGCCGGCACCATTACGCTTTGATACGGCGGCAGATATCGCGCAGGCGCATTTGATGCGCGCCCGCCTTGGATTGGCGGGTGGCCAGTTGGTGGCAAACCCCATCCCATTGCAGGATGAAATCCCCCTGCCCCAGATCACCCCGATGATCGAACAAGCCTTGGCCGAGGCTGCGGCGCAAAATATGGCCGCCAAATCCGTGACACCCTTTTTGCTGGATCGGATATTCGCGCTGACTGCGGGGCGTTCGTTGACCGCAAACATCGCCCTTGTGCGCAACAACGCGCGCCTTGGGGCCGAAATTGCCCAAGAAATTGCTACCGCGCGGGCATTGACCCGGTAACAAGGCCATTTGCCATTGCAGTTGTTCCGCGCGGCCCATAAATTAGCCGCGTAAAAAGGGTGCTATATGACCAACCAACCAATCATTCCGCCCAAAAAGCGTGGCCTGATCGTGGGCCTGCGCGCCAGCTTTTTGACCGGGCTTGTGGTGGTATTGCCTATTGGGTTGACGCTGTACCTGATTTGGACAGTCACGGGTTGGATTGACGGGTTTGTGCTGCCCTTCATCCCCGAACGGTTCCAGCCGTCGGAATGGTTTGGCTATTGGTTCTGCCCACCCCATTCCGGCCCTGCCACGGGCCTGTCGCAGTTTTGGATGTCAGACCCCGCATCGCCACCGTTTTTCTGCAAGGAAAACGGCATCAACCTGCGTGGCACTGGCGTTATCATCTTTTTGCTGTTCACCATCTTCATGGGGTGGATCGCGCGCGGTTTGATCGGACGGTCGTTTTTGAACTGGGCCGAACGGCTGGTTGACCGCACGCCCGTGGTGCGCAGCATTTACAGCGGCATCAAGCAAATCGCCGAAACTGTGTTCGCCCAAACCGATCAAAATTTCGAAAAGGCTTGCTTGGTCGAATACCCGAAGGAGGGGATTTGGGCCATCGGCTTCATCTCCACCGCAGCCAAGGGTGAGATTAAAGCGCGGTTCCCAGAACATGATGAAATGCTGTCGGTGTTTTTGCCGACCACGCCCAATCCGACCTCGGGGTTTTTGCTGTTCGTGCCGTCAACCGATGTGCGGATGCTGGATATGAAGATTGAAGATGCCGCCAAGTTGATCATTTCCGCCGGGCTGGTCTATCCAAATGGCAAGGACAAAGACGGCGTGGCGATTACGCAGCCCCCTGCATCAGTCAAGTAACGCCATCGGGTCCACCGTGCCGTGTTTGCCCAAAGCCGCGCCATGCGTGACCAAAAACAAATCCGTTGCCGCGCGCCCCGCGGCCTTTAGCTGCGCCAACAGCGCGGGCGTCGGCAACAGTTTGCTGCTGGCCGACAAGCCGTTCATCAACGGATCATCCGCGATCAAATGCAGCGCCACATCCTTCATGCTGCCCTTTTCCAACTGCCCGGATGCCAGCAACCGTTTGACAAAAGCAATCGCGCGCAAATCCCGCAACAAAGGTGCGTTAAAGCTGATCTCATTAATCCGGTTTTGAATTTCCAACGGGCTTTGCGGAATGGCCCCGCGCAGCAATGGGTTGATTGCAACAATGATAAGATCGTCTGGCAAACCCTTTTCATACAACGGAAACAGCGCTGGGTTGCCAGAATATCCACCATCCCACCATGCCTCCATTTGCCCCGTCACAGGGTCGGGCGCCTCCACCGCTTGAAACGCGGTGGGCAAGCAGGCCGAGGCCATAAGCGCCTCTGGCGTGATGTTTTGCCCGGTAAACACCCCGATTTTACCCGACCGCACATTGGTTGCATTTACAAACAAACGCGGCCCCGCATCGGCGCAGACTTGGGAAAAATCAAAACTCGCCACCACCGGGGCCAATGGGTTTTTCCACGCGGCCCCCATCGCATAGGGCGAAAACATCTGCGATGCGATCCCTTGCGGCGATGTTTTGAACGTGTTTTCCCACGCATCCGTCATCGCGGCGGCAAAGGGCAAAACGGGCTGCATCCACGCGGACAGGCGCATGTCGCCCACCTGCCCCACCGTGGCCCACAGCGCGTCCAATGCGGCCCGCGCCCCGTCACGCCCGCCCGTCACCATCCCCGATTTGAACGCCGCCCCGTTCAGCGCCCCTGCGGATGTGCCCGAAATCGCAGCAACCTCTACCCCGGTTTCATCCAACAAACGGTCCAGCACGCCCCAAGTGAACGCGCCATGCGCGCCGCCCCCTTGCAGGGCAAGATTGACACGAACCACGCTCACAAGGCGGTCCAACCACCATCAACGGAAATCGTGGTGCCGGTGATCTGGTCTGCGGACGGCGAACACAGGAACACGACCGTGCCGCCAAGCTGTGTGGTCGTCGCAAACTGGCGGCTGGGCTGGCGGTCCAGCATCACCTCGCGGATGACCGTTTCGCGGTCCATACTGTGCTTTTTCATCTGATCGGGGATCTGCGCCTCTACCAACGGCGTCAAAACATAGCCGGGACAGACCGCGTTGCAGGTGATACCCGCCCCCGCCGTTTCCAAAGCAGTCACCTTGGACAGCCCAACCACGCCATGCTTTGCCGCCACATAGGCTGATTTATAGGGGCTGGCCGTCAACCCATGCGCGGAGGCGATATTGACCACGCGCCCCCAGCCTTTCGCCCGCATCATCGGCAAGGCGGCAGCCGTGGTGTGAAACGCCGACGACAAATTGATCGCAATAATCGCGTTCCACTTGTCGACCGCAAACTCTTCAATCGCGGCAACATGCTGAATACCCGCGTTGTTCACTAAGATGTCACAGGCCCCGGCCTGCGCGATCAACTTGCGGCACGCATCCCCAGCCGACATATCCGCCTGAACATAGCGCACGGTGACGCCATGCTGCGCCGCAATGTCTGCGGCCAGCGCGTGATCTTCATCCCGGTTGGTGAACGAGTTGATGACAACATCCGCCCCCGCCCGCGCCAATTCATGCGCAATCCCAAGGCCGATGCCAGAGTTGGACCCAGTGATAACGGCGGTTTTTCCTGCAAGTGTCATGGCATGCCCCTTGATTGCTGCGCTTGCAGCATCCTGTCACGCGACCGGACGAAAGGGAACGCCCCACCCCACACAATTGCGTTTGCCCCGCCCACCGGGCCAAAAAAAAACGCCAGCACGAAGCTGGCGTTAAGTTATTGAGGCAGGTTTCATACAGGCAAGAAACCTATCGAGCAGTCCTTACTTTATACGCGTTAACTTGCCAGGGGCCAAGTAAAAAGTTTGAACATCCGCGAAACCAGCCCTAGTGTCTGCGCCATGAAACCTTGGTGAAATGGGATTGTTGACGGAATGAAATATCAATTTTTCGCGAAGTTGCGCAATGCAACAGCCCTGTTTTTCCTCTGTCTCGTGGCGATTCCCGCGCAGGCGCAGCCACAACACGCCATTGCTATGTATGGTGACCCAGCGTTACCACCTGATTTTGTGTCCCTGCCATACGCGAACGCCAACGCGCCCCAAGGCGGCCGCATCATTTTTGGCGAATCGGGCAGCTTCGATTCGCTTAACCCCTTCATTTTGAAAGGCCGTGCGCCTTGGGGGCAAACGGCCCTGACCACCGAAACTCTGTTGGGGCGGTCGTTTGATGAACCTTTCACACTGTACGGCTTGCTGGCCGAAACCGTGGAAACCGACGCCGCGCGCAGTTTCGTGGAATTTACGCTGCGCGACACCGCACGGTTCAGCGATGGCAGCCCGGTGACGGTCGACGATGTGCTGTGGTCGTTTGAAACATTGGGCACCATCGGCCACCCGCGCTATCTGAACAGTTGGACAAAGGTGGCAAAGGCCGAAATCACTGGCCCCCAGTCTGTCAAAATCACTTTCAACACCACCGACCGCGAATTGCCCCTTATCATGGGTCTGCGCCCGATCTTGCAAAAGGCGCAATGGCAGGGCAAGGATTTCACCGCCTCCACGTTAGAGGCGCCAATCGGTTCTGGCCCCTATATTATTGGAAAATCGGAAACCGGGCGCTTTATTTCCTTTGTGAAGAACCCCGATTGGTGGGGGCGTGATTTGCCCTTTAACAAGGGCCGCCATAACTTGGGCGAGGTGCGCTATGATTATTTCGGTGACAGTGGCGTGATGTTTGAGGCGTTTAAAGCGGGCGAATTGACCAGCTACCGCGAAACCAACGCCGCCAAATGGGATCAGCAATACAGCTTTCCCGCCATGACCGCGGGCGATGTTGTCAAATCCGAAATCCCCCATTCCCGCCCCTCAGGGATGGACGGGTTTGTGATGAACACCCGCCGCGCGCAGTTCATCGATTGGCGGGTGCGCGAGGCGTTGATTTCGGCCTTCAACTTTGAACAGATCAACACCACGATCACAGGCGGCGCCGCCCCGCGCATCCAGTCCTATTTCCACAATTCGGTTTTGGCGATGGCCTCCGGCACCCCTGCCACGGGCGCGGAACTGGCGCTGTTGCAACCCTTTGCGGACGGTCTGTTGCCGGGCGTGATCGACGGATATGCCCTGCCCATCGCCGACAATGCCACCAACCGCAAAAACATTCGCGCCGCCAAAGGCTTGCTGGAACAGGCAGGCTGGGCCCCCGATGCGGCGGGCGTGTTGCGCGATGCGGCAGGCACGCCATTTGCCTTTGACATCTTGCTGACCAATGGCAATGCCGAAGTAACCACCATCGCCAATATGTATATTGAGGCGCTCAAACCGCTTGGCATCACGGCCACCCTGACCAGCATCGACAGCGCGCAGATGACCGAACGCACCAACGCTTATGACTTTGACATGACACATATGATCCGGTCGATGTCCCTGTCGCCGGGCAATGAACAAAACCTCTATTGGGGGGCGGCGGGTGTCACAGACCCCGGCAGCCGCAACTGGATGGGCATGAATGTCCCCGCCGCACAGGCCATGATAGATGCGATGCTGAACGCCCAAACCGAAGGTGATTTTGTCGCCGCCACCAAGGCGCTTGACCGCGTGTTAACCGCTGGGCGCTATGTCGTGCCTTTCTGGTACTCGAAATATTCGCGCCTGGCCCATGCCAAGCAATTGCAATTCCCCACCACATTGCCAATTTACGGCGATTGGCCGGGGTTCCAACCCGATGTTTGGTGGTATCAGCCAGATTAAGACCACCCCTAACCTTACGCCCCAAAACCCGGCCCCCCTTGGCCCGCAAAAATGAGAAGATGATGAAACACAAAACCCTTTTCCTGCGTCCACTTGCCCTCCTCGCCCTCCTTGCGGCACTCTCCGCTTGCGGGACGGTTGATGGCATCGGGCGCGACCTGTCAGGCGCCTCCAACCGCGTCTCAAATATGCTTTAACCGCACGCGCAGGCCTGCTATAGCGGCGTTGTTTTGCAGCGCCTCCGGCCCCATCGGCCTGCGGCGTGACTGCAATTAAGACCCGATCAAGGGATGCCCCATCTTGCCAAGCCTGCATAACCTGTGCCGCTTTTCGCCCGGCCTGTCGCCGTTGATGCTGAACATTCTTGTCGCGGCCTTCATAATGGCCCTGCACAACAACACATTCTGGACGCGCAGCTTTGCCGCCTATGGCGCAAGTTACAGCACCACGGCGCTGTTTGGGGCGGCGGTGTTCGCGCTGACCTTGCTTGTGATCACCCTGTTCGCCGTGCGCTGGTTCCAAAAGCCGGTTTTGGCATTTTTGCTTATCCTCGGCGCTGTCACCTCTTATTACCAAGATACTCTGGGGGCCACGATTGACCGTGAAATGATCCAAAACGCGATCACCACCACGGTCACGGAATCCAAACATCTGATCACCCCGAATTTCATGTTCCATGTAATCTGGGCGGGTATTTTGCCCGCATTGGTCGTGGCGTTTGTCACGGTCAAACGGTCTCAGCCATTGCGCGCGGGGCTGATTTGGGGTGCCAGTGTTCTGGGCTCTGCCGCGCTGTGTGTCGGTCTCCTCCTCCTCAACTTCTCGACGTTTTCGGTGACCTTGCGCGCTGATAAATCCCTGATGGCGGCTTATCAGCCGGGTGCGCCTTTGTCGGCCACGCTGCGCTATGCGCGGATGCTGCAAAAATCGGCGCGCTTGCCGTTGCAGCCTTACGGCACCGATGCCAAAACCGATGGTGAGGTGGCGCGCGCCACCAAACCCATCCTGATCGTGCTGGTTGCAGGCGAAACCGCACGGGCGCAAAACTGGTCCTTGGGTGGCTACGGGCGTGACACCAACCCAGAACTGGCCAAACGCGACATTACCTATTTCTCCAACACCAGCAGCTGTGGCACCGCCACGGCCGTGTCGCTGCCCTGCATGTTTTCCCATCTTGGCCGCACCGATTACAGCTATGAAGGCGGTTTGGGGTCAGAAAACCTGCTCGATCTGCTTGGCCGTGCTGGCTATAAGGTTGAATGGTGGGACAACAACACCGGCGACAAGAATATCGCCGACCGCTTTCCCGTCAAATCCTTCATCACCTCCACCGACCCGCGTTATTGCGCCGATGGGGAATGTACCGATGGCATATTTTTGGACGCATTGACCGATTATGCCGCCACCATGACGCAAAACACTGTGCTGGTTTTGCACATGATCGGCAGCCACGGCCCGTCCTATTATCTGCGCTATCCAGCCGAATTCGAACGCTTCACCCCCGCCTGCAAAACCGCAGAGCTGAAGAATTGTGAAGCCGCCGACATCGTCAACGCCTATGACAACACAATCCTTTATACCGATCATATCCTTGCCAGCATGATCGACATTTTGGACAACCAAGACCGCGTGATGACGACCTTGTTCTACGCCTCTGACCACGGCGAATCCTTGGGCGAAAATGGGCTGTACTTGCACGGCGCGCCCTATTTTATGGCGCCCGAATACCAGACCCGCGTGCCGATGCTGTTGTGGTTTGGCAAGGACTATGGGCACACCTTTGAAATTGACACCGACTGTGTCGGGCAAAAAGCAAACGATATCACCAGCCATGACAACATCTTCAGCACCGTTTTGCGGCTGGCCGATGTGCATACAAAGGTAATTGATCCCGCGCTGGATCTAATTTCAAGCTGCCACCCTGATGAAAGCTGATAAAGTGACCAAACCCCGCCCCGCCCGCGTTACAGGCATCGCCCATCTGTTTGCGGCCACCGGATATTCTATTGCGGGCATCCGCCGCCTTTGGGCCGAAACCGCCTTTCGCCATGAAATCCTTGGCCTGCCCGTGGTCATGCTGCTCTTTTGGACCATCAGCGCGCCGCTTTGGGCCTTTGGCGGATTCGCCCTCCTCTGGCTCCTCCTCATCGCGGTGGAGGCGTTGAATACCGCGGTTGAGGCGATTGTCGACCACGTTTCCCCCGATTGGTCGGTGGCAGCGCGCGATGCCAAGGATTTGGGGTCGCTGGCGGTCATGGCGCTTATCATTGCCAATGCAGGGTTTGTGGGCGGGGTGGTTTGGGGCGTGGTGGCGGCCTAACCCCCGCCACTATCTTGCAACGCGCGCCCCACAAGGTTAGCACGGCCTCCATGCAGTCCATCACCCATGCCCCCCCTTATCCACCCCTGCCCGCCCGTTTCAACCTCGCGGCGCATGTGTTGGCCCAAACGCAGTCCCGCCCGGATGCGGTGGCGCTGCAGGTGCTGGGCGAAAACAGCACCGAAACCCTGACCTATGGCGCGGTGTTGCGCGCGGTCCAAGGGGTGGCATCTGGGCTGTTGGCCCAAGGGCTGACGCCGGGCGACCGCGTGCTGATGCGGCTGGGCAACAGCGTGGAATTTCCCGTGGTGTTTCTTGCCGCGATCTGTGCGGGGCTTGTGCCTGTGCCCACGTCGGCACAATTGACTGGGCCAGAGGTGGCAAAGCTGTGCGATCTGGTGGAACCTGCCTTGATCGTGGCCGCCCCCGGCGTGCCACTGCCCGATGCGCTAACCTGCCCCATCCTGCCCGCACATCAGTTGGCGGCGATGCACGCCCTGACGCCCTGCCCCTTTGATCTGGGCGATGCCAACCGTCTGGCTTATATCATCTTCACCTCCGGCACCTCGGGCCACCCCCAAGCGGTCGCCCATGCACATCGCGCCATTCTGGGCCGCGCCATGATGCTGCATGGCTGGTACGGCCTGCGCGCCAGCGACCGTTTGCTGCACGCGGGGGCGTTCAACTGGACCTATACCCTTGGTACCGGATTGATGGATCCATGGACCGTCGGCGCCACCGCCCTTATCCCCGCAGCCGGCACACCCGCCAGCGCCCTGCCCGCCCTGCTTGCAACCTCACAGGCCACCATTTTCGCGGCAGCCCCCGGCGTTTACCGCCAGCTTTTGCGCGCTGATATCCCCCCCCTACCACACCTGCGCCACGGCTTGTCCGCGGGCGAGGCATTGGCCCCTGCCACCCGCACCGCCTGGACCCAAGCAACCAAAACCCCGGTGTTTGAGGCGTTTGGCATGTCCGAAATCTCCACCTTCATCTCGGGCAGCCCGGACCGCCCCGCGCCCACAGGCAGCACTGGATACGCGCAACCGGGCCGCCATGTGGCACTGCTTGCCCCAGATGGCACCCCAGTGCCCATCAACACCCCCGGCATCCTTGCCGTTCACCGAAATGACCCCGGCCTTTTCCTTGGCTATTTCCGCGACCCGGATGCAACCATCAGCCGTTTCGCGGGCGATTGGTATCTGACCGGCGATATCGGTCAAATGGCCCCAGATGGCGCGATCACCTATCTGGGCCGCAATGATGATATGATGAACGCCGGCGGGTTTCGCGTCGCCCCCAGCGAGGTGGAAGCAGCAATGGCCCAACACCCCTCAATCACCGATTGCGCCGCGATAGAGGTGACGGTCGCCCCCGGCACCACCATCATCGCTTGCGTTTATGCCAGCGCGCTGCCCCTAGACCCGGCCACACTTGCCGCCCACGCCGAAACCACGCTTGCGCGCTACAAACACCCCCGCGCCTTTCACCACCAAACAACCCTGCCCCGCACGGCCAATGGCAAACTGAACCGCAAGGCCCTGCGCGCCGCTTTCACCCCGAACTGACACCCCAAAACCAAAACGGACCCGCCCTATGATCCGCCTAGACATCTTTTCCGACCCGATCTGCCCTTGGTGCTACATCGGCAAAGCGTTCCTTGACCGCGCGCTTGAAAGCCGCCCCAACCACCCCTTCGCCATCGCTTGGCACCCGTTCCAATTGAACCCCGACATGCCCGCAACAGGCATGGACCGCCGCACCTATCTGGAACGCAAATTCGGCGGCAAACAACAAGCAGTGGAGGTGTATGGCCGCATCGAACGCGCCGCACAGGATGCGGGCGTCGAGATTGATTTTGCCGCAATCCAGCGCACCCCCAACACGATGAACGCCCAACGCCTTATCCATTGGGCCGGGCTGGAGGGGCGGCAAGCCGCGCTGGTATCCACCTTGTTTCGCGCCTATTTTCGCGATGGTCAGGATATTGGTAACACCGACACCCTGATCACGCTGGCCCAATCCGCAGGGATGGACCCTGCCGCCACCGAACGCTTGCTGGCCACTGACGCCGACCGCGCAGACCTAATCGCGCGCGACACCGATTCCCGTCAAAAAGGCCTGTCGGGTGTGCCCGCGTTCCTTGTGGCCCAGCAATATGTCATGTCCGGCGCGCAGCCCGTCGCCACATGGCAACAGGTGATAGATGAATTGGCCGCACCCACGCCAGACGGTAGCGGGCCGGTTATGTAACCCCAAATGCCGCCCCTGTGACCTTGGGGCGGTCTTTTGCGTCTTGCCCTTGTGGCACCGACAGGCGATATCCGCACCAATACGCCCGGGCGCACTTGCGCTTGCCTGCGGCCCAAAATGGGCGCGCGCGCAGATCCGGCGATCAGACCAAAGGCCAGCCAGCATGACCCAAACCGCCAAACGCATGGGGCAACCCGAATTTATCGCCATGATCGCGATGCTGTTCGCCACCATCGCCTTTTCCATCGACAGCATGCTGCCAGCCTTGCCCACCATTGCGGCCGAACTGTCGCCACTCGCCCCCAACAATGCACAACTCATCTTGACCAGCTTCGTTTTGGGCATGGGCCTTGGCACATTTTTCGCAGGCCCATTGTCCGACAGCTTCGGACGCAGGCCAGTGATCGTGTTTGGCGCGGTTCTTTATTGTGCGGCGGCCTTTGCGGCCTATATCGCCCCCACATTGGAAACCATGCTGCTGGCCCGCGTGGTCCAAGGGCTGGGGGCCGCCGCCCCGCGCGTGGTGTCATTGGCACTGGTGCGCGACCTGTACAAAGGCCGCGATATGGCCCGCGTGGTCAGCTTTGCGATGATGATCTTCACGCTTGTCCCCGCCATTGCCCCCTTGGCGGCCACGGGTATTATCGCGGCCTTTGGCTGGCGCTCCATCTTTTTGGCGTTTGTGATCTTCTCGGTTATCTCCCTCACTTGGCTGATGCTGCGCCAACCCGAAACCCTGACACCCGAAAACCGCCGCCCCTTCCGCGCCGCCCCCCTATGGGCCGCCTTGCGAGAGGTGTTGTCGCATCGCACCATCGCTATCAGCATCGGCGTGCAAACCCTTATTTTTGGGGCACTTTTTGGCACGCTCTCCTCCGCGCAACCGATATTTGAGGTGCCTTTTGGGCGCGGTCCCGAATTTCCCCTGTGGTTTGCCTTGATCGCGGTTTGTGCCGGGTTCGCCAGCCCCTTGAATGCGGTTTTGGTTGGCCGCCTCGGGATGCGCTATCTGATCACCCGCACGCTGATTGGCCAAATCGTGCTGTCTGGCAGCCTTGTCGCCCTAACCCTAACAGGCGCGTTGCCCACCCCACTGGTGTTCCCCGCTTTCGTGATGTGGATGATCGGCGTGTTCGCAATGGCGGGGCTAACGCTGGGCAACCTGAACGCGCTCGCGCTTGAACCCGTGGGCCATATCGCGGGTATGGCCGCGTCCGTCACCGGGGCGATTGCCACCATTCTGGCCGTCGCACTCGCCGTCCCTTTGGGCTTGGCGTTTGACGGCACAATTTTGCCTTTGATCACAGGGGTGGCCGTGATGGCCGCAATCGCGCTGGCGTTGATGCTGTCGATGCCAAAGGATAAATCCTGATACAATCGTGACTTGTTTGGGGCAAATTGCCGCATACATCCCCCCGCGCGCGGGCTAGGGTCCGGCATCTGATCACAAGAAAGAAAAATGATGCTTATTCCACGCCAAAAAACGCCCGATCTTTCCTTGCCAATGCTGGGCGGCGGCCAGTTCGATCTGTCGCAACCGGGCACGCCGCGCGGCACCGTCATCGCCTTTTACCGTGGCCTGCACTGCCCACTCTGCGCCACTTATCTGAAGGAGCTGGAGCGTCTAACCCCAGAATTTGCCAAACGCGGCGTTGGCACCATCGCAATTTCCTCCGATGCTGAGGAACGGACCAAAGCCATGGCCGACAAGATTGAGGCAAGCCACCTGCGCTTCGCCCACTCCCTGCCGCTGACCTTGGCGCGCGATTGGGGGCTTTATATCTCCACCTCACGCGGAAAAACATCCATCGGGATTGAAGAACCAGCGCTGTTTTCCGAACCCGGTCTGTTCATGGTGAACGCCGATCAAACGCTTTATTACATGAGCGTGCAAACCATGCCCTTCGTGCGGCCGCATTTCTCAGAACTCTTGGGCGCATTGGATTTTGCGATTGATAAGGGTTATCCTGCCCGCGGCGAATACACAGGCGCCGTCTAAGATTTTGGCGCGCCCCACACGGGGCGCGTTATTTCTTTAATTCCAACAGCTTCTCGGCCAACGCTTTGGCAATTCCAAACGCCCCTTTGATCCGCTCGCCTTCGGTTTTCCAATCCTGCACCAGCACGATCTTGTTGCCATTCACCCGCGCACCCGCTTGGGCTTTGATGAAATCCACCAACCCCGCCGGATTGGCAAATTTATCGTTGTGAAACTGCACCGTGGCCCCTTTTGGCCCCGCGTCCAACTTGGCAATACCCGCCCGTTTGCACATCGCCTTGATCCGCACGACCAGCATCAGGGTGTTCACCTCTTTGGGCAACGGCCCAAAACGGTCAATCAATTCGGCCGCAAACCCTTCCAATTCCACCTTGGTGGCAAGGCCCGACAAACGGCGGTACAGGCCCAACCGCAGGTCAAGGTCGGGCACATAAACCTCTGGTATCAATACAGGAACGCCCAAATTGATGTTCGGCGCCCATTGATCGTCCATCTCGGCCAGCCCCGAAATTTCGCCAGACCGCAGCTTGGCAATCGTATCCTCCAGCATGGATTGATACAGCTCATACCCAACCTCTTTGATATGGCCCGATTGTTCCTCACCCAGCAGGTTACCTGCACCGCGCAGGTCCAAGTCATGGCTGGCCAAATTGAAACCAGCGCCAAGGCTGTCAAGACTGCCCAACAATCGCAACCGTTTCATCGCTTGCGGCGTCAACGGCGCGCGCGGTTTGGTGGTCAGGTAACAATAGGCCCGCGTTTTGGCCCGCCCAACCCGGCCACGAATTTGATAGAGTTGCGACAGGCCAAACATATCGGCCCGATGCACGATCATCGTGTTGGCGGTTGGAATATCCAAACCTGATTCAACGATAGAGGTTGCAACCAGAACATCATGTTTTCCATCGTAAAAATCATTCATGCGCTGGTCCAAATCACCCGCCGCCAACTGCCCATGCGCCACCAGATAATTCACCTCCGGCACATGGGTTTTCAAAAAATCCTCTACGAAAGGCAAATCCGAAATGCGCGGCACCACAAAGAACGATTGCCCCCCGCGATACCGTTCGCGCAACAACGCCTCGCGCACGGTTACTGTATCAAATTCAGACACATAGGTTCGAATGGCAAGCCGGTCCACAGGCGGCGTCGCGATGATCGACAAATCGCGCACCCCCGTCAGCGACAGTTGCAACGTGCGCGGTATCGGCGTCGCGGTCAACGTCAGCACATGCACATCAGACCGCATTTCCTTCAACCGTTCTTTGTGGCCCACGCCAAAATGCTGCTCCTCGTCAATCACCAACAACCCAAGGTTCTTGAACTTGATCGCTTTTGCCAACACGGCATGGGTCCCCACCACAATATCCACCGTACCATCACTAATCCCTGCGCGCGTGCCTGCTGCATCCTTTGCGCTAACAAACCGCGACAAGGGCCTGACATTGATGGGAAATCCGCGAAACCGTTCGGCAAAGCTGCGGTAATGTTGGCGCGCCAGCAAGGTCGTGGGCGCAATAATCGCCACCTGCATCCCCGACAGCGCCGCCACAAACGCGCCCCGCATCGCCACTTCGGTTTTGCCAAAGCCCACATCGCCGACCACCAAACGGTCCATCGGGCTGCCCGCCTCCAAATCCGCGACCACATCGGCAATCGCGGTCAGCTGATCTTCGGTTTCGGTATAGGGGAACCGCGCGGCAAACGCCTCCCACATGCCATGCGGGGCCTCCAGCACAGGCGCTTTGCGCAAATGCCGTTCCGCCGCAATCCGCATCAGGCGTTCCGCAATCTCGCGGATCCGCGCTTTCAACTTGGCCTTTTTCGCCTGCCACGCGCCGCCGCCCAAACGGTCCAACAACCCTTCTTCATGGCCATAGCGGCTTAAAAGTTCAATGTTTTCAACAGGTAGATACAGCTTAGCGTTTTCCGCATATTCAATGCTGATACATTCATGCGGCGCGCCAAGCGCCGTTATCATCTCCAGCCCGTGATAACGGCCAACCCCATGTTCGACATGCACCACCAAATCGCCGGGGCTCAACGTCTCCACATCGCGCAGAAAATTATCGGCCTTGCGTTTGCGTTTGGGTTTGCCAACCAAGCGGTCGCCCAGCACATCCTGTTCCGATATCACGGCCAGTCCGGGGGCGGTAAACCCCGCCTCCAACGGCCAGATCATCAGGTACAACCCGCCCTTGCCCGTCACATCGCGCAGATCGGCGATATCCACCGCCCCCAACACACCTTGGTCCGACAACAGGCCGCGCAACCGTTCGCGCGCCCCGTCCGACCAACTGGCAATCACCACATTCGCCTCTTTGCGCAATACATGAACATGATCTGCCAATACATTGAACAGGCTTATGTTTTCTTGCTGTCGTTCTGGCGCAAAACTGCGCCCCATGCGCCCACCTGCATCCAAAACACCCGGCCCCGGCGATTGCGCCAGCGGTGACAATTGCACCACACGCAAACCCGCCACGACAGCTGCCCAAGCCGCATCATCCAAATACAACAACCCCGGGGCCGCAGGTTTATAGACGCTGTCGACCCGACCTTTGGCTCGCATCGCTTCCTGCCGCGCGTCATATTGGTCATCAATACTGTCCCAACGGGCCAGCCGCGCGGGCGTCACCTGATCGTCCAGCATGACGGACGCGCCGGGCACATAATCAAACACGGTTTCCAGCGTGGCGTGGAAAAACGGCAGCCAATGTTCCATCCCTTGGTTCTTGCGCCCCGCACTTACTGCCTCATACAGCGGGTCGTCGGCCCCGCCTACGCCAAATTCCACCCGGTAATTCTGGCGAAACCGCGAAATCGCCGCCTCGTCCAAGATCACCTCAGACACGGGGGCAAAATCCACCGCTGTCAGCTTTTCGGTGGTGCGCTGGGTCTGCGCATCAAACCGCCGCGCACCGTCCAGCACATCGCCAAACAGATCAAGGCGCACAGGCCCCAATGGCCCCGGCGGGTAAATATCAATAATCCCGCCGCGAATGGCATAATCACCCGGTTCTGCAACCGTTGGGCTGGGGGTAAACCCCATCCGCGTTAGGAAATTGCGCAAAACGCTTTCATCCAAACGGTGGCCAACGGTCGCGGAAAACGATGCCTCGCGCAGCACCGCCCGGGCAGGCAACCGCTGGGTGGCAGCGTTCAGCGTGGTCAGCAAAACGAACGGCCCCGGCACCCCTTGCGCCAGCGCGGCTAAGGTGGCCATGCGCCGCGAAATGATGTCGGGGTTGGGCGACACGCGATCATAGGGCAAGCAATCCCACGCAGGCAGTTCCAGCACCACAACATCGGGCGCCATGACCGCCAGCGCCTCGCGCATCGCCTCCAACCGCTTGTCGTCGCGCGCGATGTGGATTACGGGCGCACCACGCCCCAATTCGCGCGCCAGCAGGGCCGCATCAAACCCTTCGGGCGCACCGCCAAGAAAAATACGATCAGCCACAGGTCACCGCATCCACAGATTAAAAACCTGCATATTTTGCCACATGCCCCACATTGATGTGATGAAAATCGACACCATTCCAATGCCTTGTACGGTCATCCTATGGCGGCCAAGGCGGCGGTACAACGCCTCCTCCTCCAGCGCATCGGCAACAATTTGCCGCGCGGTCGACAGGCTTAGCGCCCAGACCAACATCATCGGGGCCGCCAACAAAAACACCGCCTGCGCAAATTCAATGTCATAAAAGAAGCCCAAAACGATCAAAATCGTCATGGTAAACGTGGTCAATCCAATCAACCACAACCCCGACACTTGGGCGATAAACAGCATCCGCCGCGTATTGATGCCAATCATATCATGCAAATCCTGCGCCGCCTGCCCGCCTTTTCTGCGCGCGCGCACCACCATATCAAACGGCACACCCAGCACCCAATGGCTGGCCGTGGACCACAAAACCGCCAATGCAATCCAAAACCACAGATTCGAAAAGGATCGCATGTCGATTAGATCGAAAATCGTTTGATACCAACTCACTGCACGGCCCTTTTCGTCAATTTCATCGACCCACGGCACAACTGCCGCATGCACTTGTCACATTCCTACTCTTGAGGCGCGGGCTTTTCCATGCCACCCAGAACAAATACCTCGCATCCCTTGCAGATGCACCACAGCCGCAGGAGACATCATGACGCCCACCATCGGTCAATATCCCGCCGCCCGCTTTCGCCGCCTGCGCAAATCCGATGCGTTGCGGCGATTGGCACAGGAAAATGCGCTGTCGGTGAATGATCTGATCTGGCCCATGTTTGTGCGCGACGGCGTGAATATCACGGACCCAATCGCGTCGATGCCCGGCGTCTCGCGCCTGTCGGTTGATCTGATTGTCAAACAGGCCGAAACGGCGGCCACCCTTGGCATCCCCGCGATTTGCTTGTTTCCCTACACGGACCCAGACAAACGGACCGAGGATTGCGCCGAGGCGTGGAACCCAAGCAACCTTGCAAACACCGCCATTCGCGCGATCAAAGCTGCGGTGCCCCACATCGCCGTAATGACCGATGTGGCGCTGGACCCCTATAACATCAACGGCCATGACGGTTTGGTGCGCAACGGTATCATCCTGAACGATGAAACGATCGAGGCGTTGGTGAAAATGTCATTGGCGCAGGCCGAGGCGGGCGCAGATATCCTTGGCCCATCGGATATGATGGACGGGCGCATCGGGGCCATGCGCGCGGCGTTGGAAATGTCGGGCCACCGCGACGTGGCCATCCTATCTTATGCGGCGAAATATGCGTCGGCCTTTTACGGCCCGTTTCGCGATGCGGTGGGGGCCGGGTCGCGCTTGGTGGGCGACAAGAAAACCTATCAAATGAACCCCGCCAACACGGATGAGGCGCTGCGCCTCGTCCAGCGCGACCTGACCGAGGGCGCAGATATGGTGATGGTCAAACCCGGTATGCCTTACTTGGATATTTGCCGTCGAGTCAAAGATGCGTTTGGCGCGCCGACCTATGCTTATCAAGTGTCGGGGGAATACGCGATGATCATGGCCGCCGCGCAAAACGGCTGGATTGATGGTGAAAAGGCGATGCTGGAAAGCATGATGGCGTTTCGCCGTGCCGGATGCGATGGCGTGCTGACCTATTTCGCCCCGCGTGTGGCACAAATTTTGCACAATGGCGGCTAAGGGCGGGGGGCAAGAATACGCCCACCCCCACCCAAACAGATGACAGACGGGCAAAACCGCGCTATCCTTAGCCATCAAGGCCAGTCAGGCCCAATAAATTGTACAAACAGCGACCGTGGACCTACCCCGGCGCAAGTAAAATGAGGCGGCAGATGACAATTTTGAATCGGCGGATTTTCATGGGTGCTGCGGCATCGACCTTGGCGCTGGGGGGCTGTGCAAACGGCATCGGCGGCGGCGGCGCGCCCCGACTTGATGCCCGCGTCGATGCCACCCGCGATTTCCTGTTTGGCCGCTATCCCGGCACCCGCGAATTGGCCGCGAAAAGCCAAGGGGTGCTGTTCATGCCCCTGATCACCGAGGCGGGCTTTGGCATCGGTGCCGCTTATGGCCAAGGGGCGTTGCGCATCAATGATGTGACGGTGGATTACTATTCCACCACCCGTGCCACCATCGGCTTTCAGATCGGCGCGCAGCAATATGCCCACGCGTTGTTTTTCCTCACCGAAAGCGCGCTTGGTGATTTCCGCCGCGCGTCCGGTTGGGCCGCAGGGGCTGATATTCGCTATGCCACCCCAGACCAAGGCGCAAGCATTGGCAAGGATACCACCGAAATTGATCCTGTGGTCGCGCTTATCTTTGGCCAATCCGGGCTTATTGCGGGCGCCACGCTGGCGGGCACCAAATATACCCGCATCCTCCCGTAAACGGCGGTCTTGCAGGCGGCGTGTTTGGGAAACATGCCATCCACATGTAGATTCACCCATAAAAAGCACAATTTTGGACCTTAAGTAACTGATTTCGTTGACGCCGCGTTCTGCCGAACCAGATGGGTGACGCATCGGATTCACAAAATGACATCATCGGATTCACAAAAAACGCCATTATTGTCAGATATCACGCTTTTATTGCCAAAAAGAGCGTCCATAGGTGCATCCTTTCCTTTATTAAACAGCATAAATGGCGGCGTCCCCTGCGAGGCGAGAAACGACGCCATATCGGACCGGCGATAGATGCGTGCGCCGAGGCATGAGGCATCCACGGCGGGCATGATGCCGGCTATCGTCAGCTCCCGAAGGACGGACGTGAAATGCCGTTCCACCTGGCGAGCAACCAAAGTATCCGTCTTGATCAAGCCTCTTTAATCACCCAATTTCGGTTTGCTTTGATGAGGGCGTTGGCGAGTTCAATCAGCTTTCGCATGAGCGC
>NZ_FOCO01000011.1 GCF_900110135.1 Pseudorhodobacter antarcticus
ATGAAAGACAACCGGTCGCGGACCTGATATTCGATCTGGTCGTCGGAAAGGTTGTAGAGCGCGCTCAGAACCAGCGTCTTGAACATCAAAACCGCGTCCATCGGCTTGCGTCCCGCGCGGGACTTGCGATCCGCATCCGGCTTGCGCCAGGCTCGCTCAAGGGTGGGACGGAACTCCTCCCACGGCACGACGGTGTCAATCTCGACCAGCGGGTCCTTCTTGGCATCCAGACTCGCGTAACGGTCCGAAAGATCGAAAAAACCCATCTGCGCCATCGCCGCATCCCCACCGCCAGTTCACTGTCCCACCATACCGCAGTGTGGGCGGTGGGGCAATTTATAGAGGTGCCCTTAAGTGTGTTTTGCATGGTCGAAAACAACGTGGATTGGCCAGCCGGGCCGGGGGCCGCAGCACCAATCCCATCGCGCAAACGCCACAATTGACCGCCCCGATCGGGGTCAACGGCGGCATTGATGCCAAGCCTGCTTGCCAAACCAACTTCATCCGTTGGCGTGAAGGGGCCCGTCGCATCGGTGAAAAGCCCGGCGGCGCCGCTGAGCAGTGTCGGGTCCAGTGCGGGATCTTGGAACCGGGTGACAAGGTCGCGGGCGATGGCATCCAGATTGGCCTGCGCGGCGGGGGCCAGCGTGTCGCGGATAGCAAATTCGGCCGCCAAAGATCCGCCTGCGATCTGCCCATTCGCCCCGGTGTTCAAGGGCCGCCCATTGATGCTTAAGCCCGATAGCGCGCCGGATGCTTGGGTCATATCTGGCGTGATTAAACCGACAGGCGTAAATTCCAGTTTTGCCGTTTTGCCATCCAATAGAACAGCACCGCCCGTTGTAAACAGGGCGATATGACCATTTTCGCGAGTCACTTCGCGCAGCGGCACGATGGAGGCGATACGGTCCACCAATTGCTGGCGTTGGTCCAGCAAGCCAGAGGTGTCGCGGCCTGTGCTGGACTGCGTGGTAATGTTGCGGTTCAGGTCCGCGATTGCGGTCAAGGCGCGGTTCACCTCCCCCACCTCGGTCGCGATGCGCGCGTCTGCTGTGCTGCGGGACGTTTGGATTTCGCCCGAAATGGTGCGGAATGTGTCGGTGACGGCGCGTGCCATGTTGAAAACATCGGCGTGGCGCGCGGCGCTTTCGGGCTGTGCAGCGGCGGCGATTAGGGCGGAGTCAAACGCCGCGATCCGCCCGGTCAGCGAGGCGTTATTGTCTGGCGTGCCGATCGCGGTTTCCAAGCGTTGCAAGAAATTGGCGCGTCGGTCCATATTGGCGGCATTGGCATCTGCGATGCGGCGGTCACCCAGCAAAACCTGATTGATTTCGCGGGTGATGCCATTCACCTGAACGCCTTGGCCCGCTCCGCCGACCTGGCGCGCCGAAATTTGAAGGTCGCGCCGACCGTAACCTTCGGTCAGCGCGTTTGCGATGTTGGAGGAGATGACTTCCGCAGACCTTGCGGCGACGGACAGTCCCGATAGTGCGCTCGACATGGATCCAGAAATGCTCATCCCGTTGCTCCCTTAACGTTTGATATTGGTGGTTTCCTGCAGCATTTCATCCACGGTTTGGATGACTTTTGCGTTGGAGGAATACGCCCGTTGTGTTTGGATCAGCGCGGTCAATTCCGCCGCCACATCGGTGGTGGACCCTTCACGGGCATAGCCGACAACGGCGCCTGTGGGACCATTACCCGCATTCCACAGAAAGAACGAACCGGAATCGGGAGAGGTTTGGAAGGTTTGGTTGTTCAGCGCGGTCAATCCGTTCAGGTTTGGCACATCGACCATCGGGATTTGATACAGGCGGCGCGTAAAACCGGTGTCATAGGTTGCGTTGATGTAACCGTTTTGATCCACCTCTACCGCTGTTAGGTTCCCGACGGGGGAGCCGTTTTTCGTGATGGCTGTTGGCGCAAAGCTGTCTGACAATTGCGTCAATGCGTTTGGATCACCCAACCGCCCAATGGTCATGGTCAAGGGGCCGCCAGCGACCGTCAACGCAAGGGTGCCATCAGTGGCGGAATAGGCCCCGCCCGACACGGCTGTTACAGAGGCAAGCGTGCCGCCCGACCCGCGCGTGTCGTCAAAGGCGAGCGTATATTCCCCAATAATCGCCCCCGATTGCGCGGAATCGCGGATGATCATGGTCCATTGGTTTGACGCACCTGTGGCGGGGACCGTTGGGGTGAACGAAATATCGAGGGTTTCGGACGTGCCGAGGTTGCCGAAATATTCGACAGACAAAGGCAGCGTGCCGCCCGTCGCATCTGCCACAGTGTTGGTCGCGGGCAGGTTCACCCCCAGTTTCATCGCGGTTGTGGGGTCGCCCGCCTGCTGGTTGGCGTTGATGGTGACAGGTTTCAGCCCCGACATGGTATCGCGCGGCAAAACTGGGATGGTGCCGTTTGCATCCGCAGGCCAGCCAAGCAGAACCAGCCCCGCCTCTGTACGCAAGACGCCGTTTGAATCTGGGCGGAACGACCCGGTTGTGGTCATCATCATGGAGCTGTTTTCGGCGTTGTTGGTCAGGCTTGCGATGGTTGCCACGGGCAGCATGCCCCGGCCCGATACCGCAATATCAAGCGCGTTGGACGTGCCAACCAATGCGCCGCGTTCATCAATCACCCGGCTGCTGGAGGCGCGCACACCGCCCGCTGAATAGGTGCCAGACCCTTGGGCCTGCGTGATGACCATGCTTTGAAAATCGGCATGCGCCCGTTTGTAGCCAAACGTACCCGAATTCGCGATGTTGTCTGAAATGGTTGCCAGGCGGGTGGCGTTGGCGTTAAGCCCCGCCACCCCGGCGTTGAGCGAGGAGGAAATCGTCATGTGATAGCGCCTTTCTGCTGCTTCGACCCTTGGTCAAAACCCAAAATGACGCGCGTGCCTTAAGATCCGCCTAATACCTAAAGTTTGAAGCGATCGACGCCCAAAACCTAATTTTTTCAACGGTTTCGTCGCAGCAAGACCACCTCCAGCCGGTTGTTGCGGATGGCCATGGGGTTAGAGGTGACCGGTTTTCGATCTGCAAACCCGCCAATTCTGGCAACCCGCGCCGAATCAATTCCGGCGTCTTGCAGCAAGGCGCGCATGGTCTGCGCCCGTGACGCCGACATGGCCCAGGCCGGGTTTTCCACCAAAGTGATCGGAAACGCCCTGACATGGCCGTTGATCGCAAGTTTGTTGGTGGTCATCGACAAAACGTCAACCAACAAGGCGGCAATTTCCTTGGCTACGGGCATAGGCGTGGCGGTGTTGCCATCAAAAAGGGGCATTTCCTCTAGATCGAAAAGTTCGATCACCAAACCTTCGTTGGTCACTTTGGTGACAACGTGACGCAAGGCTTGTTCCATTGTCATGCTTTCGCCGCCGCGCGCTGTCAGGGCCTCTTGCAAATCCTCTGCCTGCGCTTTCATTTGGCTAGCTTCGGTGCTTGCATCCTCACTTTGGCCCTGTTCGGGGGAATACATCGTGGCAGCACCCGCCCCGCTTTGGGGTTGGTCGCCAGATGCGGTGACGCTGTCGCCCGAAAACGCACCATCCCCACCACCCGATATTCGGTTCACCGGAATCGTCGGACTAAAATAATCCGCGAGCCCTTTTCGTTGTTTTTCCGTCGTCGCATTCAACAGCCACATAAGCATAAAGAAGGCCATCATGGCCGTCACAAAGTCAGCATATGCAACTTTCCACGCCCCACCGTGGTGCCCGCCGCCTTTGATAATCTTCTTTCGCTTAATGATGACTGGCCTGGCATTTGGTTGCCGGTCCATCACATCACCCATTTATTACACCCAAGACCAGTGATAGCCGACCGCGGTTAAGGTGATGTAAACCTGTACAATTTTTGTGATTATGGCACGGTGTGGCAAATGGTGTGAGAAATATCGCGGGCGGAGTAGCCAGGGGGCAGGGACCGAAAACCTGTCCCGCTTTTTCGTTGGTAGTTCAAAAAAGCGGGACAGTTTAGGAAGGGACCAACTGCAACGCAGCTTTTCCGGCGACTGGTGCCCAGGAAAGGACTCGAACCTTCACACCTTGCGGCACACGGACCTGAACCGTGCGCGTCTACCAATTCCGCCACCTGGGCAGGTGTCGTGAGGGGCGATGTAAAGCGGCGGTGATGCAGTGTCAACGGGCATCAAACAGAATCATGCGGCCTTTTGCTGCTTGTTTGAAAGCACGGGGGGGGATAAGCAGAACCCCAAGCAAAAAGCATTGCAGACGGGGGCACGACGGATGAGCAAACTGGTCACAATCTATGGCGGTTCGGGGTTTGTCGGGCGGTATATCGCGCGGCGGATGGCACAGGCCGGATGGCGGGTGCGGGTGGCCGTGCGCCGCCCGAATGAAGCGCTGTTTGTGAAAACTTACGGTGTCGTCGGGCAGGTGGAGCCGATTTTGTGCAACATCCGCGATGAAGCGTCCGTGCAGCGCGCGTTGCAGGGGGCGGATGCGGTGATCAACTGCGTTGGCACGTTTGATGCGCGCGGCAAGAATAATTTTGATGCAGTGCAGACCGAAGGGGCGGGGCGGATTGCGCGCCTTGCGGCGGCGGAAGGCGTGGCGCATTTGGTCCAAATCTCCGCTATCGGGGCGGATGCGACATCGAACAGCCAGTATTCGCGCAGCAAGGCGGCGGGGGAAGCGGCGGTTTTGGCAGCATTTCCGCAGGCCGTCATCTTGCGCCCTTCGGTGGTTTTTGGCACCGAGGATGGGTTTTTCAACCGCTTTGCCGCGATGAGCCGGATGGGGCCCGTTTTGCCAGTGGTTGGCGCAGCAACACGGTTTCAGCCGGTGTATGTGGATGATGTGGCGGCAGCGGCGGTTTTGGGGGCCACGGGGGCTGCGGCACCCGGGGTTTATGAATTGGGCGGGCCAGAGGCGGCGAGTTTCCGCGATTTGATGCAAAAGATGCTGTTGGTCATTCAGCGCCGCCGTTTGGTGCTGAACATCCCTTATTTTGCGGCGACGTTGATGGCGTCGGGGTTTGATCTGTTGTCCTTTGTGACGGGCGGGTTGATTGAAAATAAGATGCTGACCCGCGACCAAGTGAAAAGCTTGCGCGTGGACAATGTGGTGGCAGATGGCGCGCGGACCTTTGCGGATTTGGGGATTGCCCCGGTGACGATGGATGCGATGTTGCCCGAATATTTGTGGCGGTATCGCGCGTCTGGGCAATATGCGGCGATCAAAGACAGTGCCAAAAACCTGCGCAAACCCTGATCCGTGAAGGGGGCAGATTATGGCTGATACCACGCTGGCCGCGCTGTTTTTGGGGGTGCTGGAGGGGCTAACGGAATTTATCCCTGTCTCCTCTACCGGGCATATATTGCTGGCGGGGCATTTCATTGGGTTTGAAAGCAGCGGCAAGACGTTTGAGGTGGTGATCCAGCTGGGCGCGGTTTTGGCGGTGCTGTCGGTTTATGCGGCAAAGCTGTGGGGCGTTTTTGCGGCGGCCCCGCATGACCCTGTCGCGCGGCGCACGATATTGTCGGTGCTGATTGCGTTTTTGCCTGCGGTTTTCATTGGCGTGTTGGCACATGATTTCATCAAGACGGTGCTGTTTGAAAGCCCGCGTTTGATTGCGATTATGCTGATTTTGGGCGGAATTGTGTTGGTGTTCGTGGACCGGCTTGCCCCTGCGCCGCGGTATGATGATGCGATGAAGCTGCCGCTGGGGGTGGCGTTGAAAATTGGGTTTATCCAATGTTTGGCGATGATTCCGGGTGTGTCGCGGTCGGGGGCGACGATTGTGGGTGCGTTGATGCTGGGGGCGAACAAACGCACAGCCGCAGAATTTTCGTTCTTTTTGTCGATGCCGACGATGGGCGGGGCGTTTGCCTATGATCTGTATAAAAACCGCGATGTGCTGGATGCGGGCGCGGTGAATGAGATTATCATCGGGTTCATCGCGGCGTTTTTTGCGGCGGTTGTGGTGGTGCGCTGGCTGCTGGGATACGTCAGCCGCCATGGGTATGCGGTGTTTGGTTGGTGGCGAATCATTGTGGGCAGCTTGGCATTGATGGCGCTGTCGCTGGGGTATTGAGGGGTTAGGTTACGAGTGCTGACCTATTATCGCCAAGAAATTATTGCGGCGGCGATCGTTCTGTAAAAATACCATCATTTAGGTAAGCATTGCTGACTTTTATATTGATGCGGCGTAAAGTATCACTTCCCTACAATCACAACCCGCGGGGGAGAGCTTTATGGCCACGGAACGCATGCTTCGCTTCGTCACTGTCGCGCGGGAGATGCCCGAAAAGCGGCCGCCAAACCTGCGCGCCCAAGATTTCCACGAAATTTACCGCGATTATGCAGCGGATAAAGCGGCCGAGCAGGCGGCGCGGTGCAGCCAATGCGGCGTGCCCTATTGCCAAAGCCATTGCCCGTTGCACAACAACATCCCCGACTGGCTGCGCCTGACCGCCGAGGGGCGTTTGCAAGAAGCGTATGAGTTGTCGCAAGCCACCAACACATTCCCAGAAATTTGCGGCCGTATTTGCCCGCAAGACCGGCTGTGTGAGGGCAATTGCGTTATTGAAAATTCAGGGCACGGCACTGTCACCATCGGGTCGGTTGAAAAATATCTGACCGATTTGGCCTGGGAAAATGGCTGGGTAAAGCCGATCAAGCCGGGCCGTGAACGCACCGAAAGCGTGGGGATTATTGGCGCGGGGCCGGGTGGTTTGTCTGCCGCCGATGTGCTGCGGCGTGCGGGCGTGCAGGTCACTGTCTATGACAGCTATGACCGGGCGGGCGGGTTGATGACCTATGGCATCCCCGGTTTTAAGCTGGAAAAACCGGTTGTTATGCAGCGGGTGGAGCAGTTGGAAAACGCAGGCGTGCAGTTTGTGTTGAACTGCACCGTGGGCAAGGATTTGACGTTTGATGCGATCCGGGGCCAGCATGATGCGGTGTTAATCGCGACGGGCGTGTACAAAGCGCGCGACATTCAAGTGCCGGGCGGGGGCGCCAAGGAAGTGGTGCCCGCGCTGGCGTTTTTGACCGCGAGCAATCGCAAAAGCTTTGGCGATGATGTGCCCGATTATGACAACGGCACCTTAAGCGCGGTTGGCAAGCGGGTTGTCGTGATTGGCGGCGGGGATACCGCGATGGACTGCGTGCGCACGGCCATTCGCGAAGGGGCTGTATCGGTCAAATGCCTGTACCGCCGCGACCGCGCCAACATGCCCGGCAGCCAGCGTGAAACCCAAAATGCCGAGGAAGAAGGCGTTGAATTTGTGTGGCTTTCTGCGCCCAAAGGGTTCACCGGCGGCGATACCATTGACGGTGTGATGGTGCAAAAGATGCGCTTGGGTGCGCCCGATGTATCGGGGCGCCAAATGCCGGAGGTAATTGAGGGCGCGGATTACATTGAGCCTGCAGATTTGGTGATCACCGCATTGGGATTTGAGCCAGAGGATTTGCCGGGCCTGTGGGACCAGCCCGAATTGGGTGTGACCCGTTGGGGCACCATCAAGGCCGATTACAAAACCCATGCGACCAATATGCCGGGGGTTTATGCCGTGGGCGACATCGTGCGCGGGGCCAGTTTGGTTGTTTGGGCAATCCGGGATGGGCGTGAGGCGGCGGATGCGATGCTGGCCTATATCGCGCAGACCGCGTCTGTGGCAGCCGAGTGATGCTGCGCGGTGGGTTTGACGTGATGAAAGCTCTGCCGTTTTGTGCTGCCGTTTTGGGCTTTGCTTTGGGGGGTGTTGCCGCCCCGCAGGCCGCACAGGCGGGGTCGTTTGTGCCGCCACAAGGTTGCACGGCGTTTTTAACGGTGCAATCGCGGGCATGCCGCGTATCAACCTATTACACCTGCACGCAGGATACGCCGGGTGACCAGTGGCGCGCCGATTTCGACCAAGAGGGGATGTTTTTCCTAAGCCGGGTTGACCGTGAGGGGCAGTGGGTGGAAAGCATCGAATTGAACCCGACGGTGCGCCAAACGCTGGACGCGGCCCCCGAGGATCAAGCATCATTCACCGATCTGTTGGGTGGCATCGACACGTTTGCCTTTAACCTAAGCCGGGATAACGGCGAAAACAGCCGGGTGCGCGGGTTTGACCGTTTGACCGGGCAATCGGTGGTGATTGATGGCGTGACCCTGTCGCAAACTGAATTTGAATATGGCGAAACCGATACGGCTGGCACGCCGTTGCGGCGCGCGCGGGGTACGGAATACATCCACCCGGAATGGCGGTTGTTTTTTGCGGGCCCGACCGAATGGGACGGCGGCGAGGGGTATGTGCCGATGGACGGCAGCCCCGTGGAATTTATGTTTCCGGGTGAGCCGGGGTTCGCCGCCATGCAGCCCGTGTTCGAATGTGACGCAATCCTAAGCAACTATTCCAAAGGGGCTGCGGGTGGATTTTGAACTGGAAATAGGTGAGTTTTACACTTGCGAGCAAGACGGGTTCGAGCCTGTGGTGATCTGGCTGGGCCGTGTCGATTCCGCCGATGATATTGGTGGTGTGGCGGCCGAACCTGTGCTGAGCCTGATGATACGCGGGCAGGGCGAGGGTAGTGCGCTGATAGAAATGGCTCCGTTTTGGCAAGGCGTGGTGATGACGTCTGAATTTCTGGACGCCGATGCGTTTTACGTCGATGAAGCCACGTTTGAGGACAATTATCACACATGGCGCAGTGCCTATGACCAAGGCCACGCCTTTCCGTGGACGATGACGCCGAACGAAGTTTACGCCCAAATGCTGGACGTAATGGAGGCAGGCGACGATGACTGACCCCCTTGTGACCCCTTCTTGCACCCTTATCGACGGAGTTGACCCCATGACAAATACCCCTGTTTATGACGCCGCTTGGGTTGCCGCCGAGGAAGCAAAGCGCGCCTATATGGACCAGCACAGCCTGTACAAGGCCGAGGATGAACACGCATCCTGCGGCGTAGGCCTTGTGGTTGCGATTTCGGGCAAACCCAGCCGCAAAGTGGTGGAAAACGGTATTGCCGCGCTAAAGGCCGTTTGGCACCGGGGCGCGGTGGATGCGGACGGCAAAACCGGTGATGGTGCGGGGATCCATGTGCAAATCCCGGTCAAGTTTTTCTATGACCAAGTGCGCCGCACCGGGCATGAACCCGATATCAACAAGCTGATCGCGGTGGGCCAAGTGTTCTTGCCGCGCACCGATTTTGGGGCGCAGGAACGCTGCCGGACCATCGTTGAAACCGAAGTTTTGCGGATGGGGCATTACATTTACGGCTGGCGGCATTGCCCGGTGGAAACGGCCGTACTGGGTGAAAAAGCCAATGCGACCCGGCCAGAAATTGAGCAGATCCTGATCCGCTGTGACAAGGATATTGACCACGACCAGTTTGAGCGCGATCTGTACATCATCCGCCGCCGGATTGAAAAAGCGGCGAACGCGGCGCAAATCGCGGGCTTGTACCTGTGCAGCCTGTCCTGCCGGTCGATCATTTACAAAGGCATGATGCTGGCCGAACAGGTTGCGGTGTTTTACCCCGATTTGATGGACCCGCGGTTCGAATCCGCCTTTGCGATTTACCACCAACGCTATTCCACCAACACATTCCCGCAGTGGTGGTTGGCCCAGCCGTTCCGCATGTTGGCCCATAACGGTGAGATTAACACCTTGAAAGGCAACGTGAATTGGATGCGCAGCCATGAAATTCGCATGGCATCTAACAACTTTGGCGAAATGGCCGAGGACATCAAACCAATCATCCCGGCAGGCGCATCCGACAGTGGCGCGCTTGATGCGGTGTTTGAGGTGATGGTGCGGTCGGGCCGCAATGCGCCCTTTACCAAGACAATGCTGGTGCCCGAAGCGTGGAGCAAAACCACGACCGATATGCCAAAAGCATGGGCGGATATGTACGCCTATTGCAATGCCGTGATGGAGCCGTGGGACGGTCCCGCAGCCCTTGCGATGACCGATGGGCGCTGGGTGTGCGGGGGCCTTGACCGCAACGGTTTGCGTCCGATGCGCTATGTCGTGACGGGTGACGGGTTGCTGATCGCGGGGTCCGAGGCGGGGATGGTGCCGGTGGATGAAACCACCATTCGCGAAAAAGGCGCGCTTGGGCCGGGGCAAATGATCGCGGTCGATATGGTTGAGGGCAAGCTGTACCGCGATGGCCCGCTGAAGGATAAACTGGCCGCAGCACAGCCGTTCGGCGACTGGATTGAAAAAGTGGTCGAGTTGAACGATTTTCTGGCCAACCTGCCGGAACATGCGTGTTTCACGGGCACCGAACTGCGCAAGCGCCAGATCGCCGCTGGGTATTCGCTGGAGGAGTTGGAGCAGGTTTTGGCCCCGATGGCCGAGGATGGCAAAGAAATGATTGCGTCGATGGGTGATGATACGCCCGCCGCCGTGCTGTCCAGCATTTACCGTCCGCTGTCGCATTTTTTCCGCCAAAACTTTAGCCAAGTCACCAACCCGCCCATCGACAGCCTGCGCGAAAGCCGGGTGATGAGCTTGAAGACCCGGTTTGGGAATTTGAAAAACGTGTTGGATGAGGACAGCAGCCAGACCGAGATTTTGCTGCTGGAAAGCCCCTTTATTGCCAACGCCGAATTTGACGCGATGATGCAGCATTTCGGGTCGAGCGTGTCGGTGATTGATTGCGCATTCCCGCCTGATGCCCACCCGGACCGTTTGCGCCAGTGTTTGGAGCGTATTCGCGCCGAGGCCGAGGATGCCGTGCGGTCGGGCGCGGGCCATTTGGTTTTGACGGATGAACACCAAGGGCCGGACCGTATTGGGATGCCGATGATTTTGGCGACCAGTGCTGTCCATTCGTGGTTGACGCGCAAAGGCCTTCGGACGTTTTGTTCGGTCAATGTGCGGTCGGCGGAATGTATCGACCCGCATTATTTCGCGGTGCTGATCGGCTGTGGCGCGACCACCGTGAACGCCTATTTGGCGCAAGACAGCATTGCGGACCGCATTGATCGTGGCCTGATTGATGGTAGTTTGACCGACGCGATGCGGCGGTACCGCGCGGCGATTGACGCGGGCCTGTTGAAAATCATGTCGAAAATGGGGATTTCGGTGCTGTCGTCCTATCGCGGCGGCCTGAACTTTGAGGCGGTCGGCCTGTCGCGCGCGATGGTGGCCGAATATTTCCCCGGTATGCAAAGCCGCATTTCGGGGATTGGCGTGTCTGGCATCCAGCACAAGTTGGAGGAGGTTCACGCGCGCGGCTGGCAAGGTGGCGCGGATGTGCTGCCGATTGGTGGCATCTACAAAGCGCGGCGGTCCGGTGAAAAACATGCTTGGGAAGCGCAAACCATGCACATGCTGCAAACGGCCTGCGACCGCGCCAGCTATGACATTTGGAAACAGTTTTCGGCGGCGATGCGGGCCAATCCGCCCATCCATTTGCGCGATTTGCTGGACATCAAAACCCTTGGCAAACCCGTGCCGATTGAGGAGGTGGAAAGCATCACCTCCATCCGCAAACGGTTCGTGACGCCCGGCATGTCGCTGGGGGCGCTGTCGCCCGAGGCGCATAAGACATTGAACATTGCGATGAACCGCATCGGCGCGAAATCTGACAGCGGCGAGGGCGGCGAAGATCCGGCACATTTCCTGCCCGAGGCGAATGGCGATAACCCATCCGCCAAGATCAAGCAGGTCGCATCGGGACGCTTTGGCGTCACCGCCGAATACCTGAACGCGTGCGAGGAGCTGGAGATTAAAGTCGCCCAAGGCGCCAAGCCGGGTGAAGGCGGGCAGTTGCCTGGCATGAAAGTAACGGCGCTGATCGCGCGCTTGCGCCATTCCACGCCGGGGGTGACGTTGATTTCCCCGCCGCCGCATCACGACATTTATTCGATCGAGGATTTGGCGCAGCTGATTTATGACCTGAAACAGATCAACCCCCGCGCCAAAGTCACCGTGAAATTGGTGTCGAGTTCGGGTGTGGGCACGATTGCGGCGGGCGTGGCCAAGGCCAAGGCCGATGTGATCTTGATTTCGGGCCATAATGGCGGCACCGGGGCCAGCCCTGCCACGTCGATCAAATACGCAGGCCTGCCGTGGGAAATGGGCCTGACCGAAGCGCATCAGGTCCTTTCTATGAACAACCTGCGCGAACGTGTGACCTTGCGCACCGACGGCGGTTTGCGCACGGGGCGTGATGTGGTCATGGCCGCAATGTTGGGGGCCGAGGAATATGGCATCGGCACCGCCGCCCTGATCGCGATGGGCTGCATCATGGTGCGCCAATGCCAAAGTAACACTTGCCCGGTGGGCGTCTGTACCCAGAATGAGAATTTGCGCAAAAAGTTCACGGGCAACGCGGATAAGGTCGTCAACCTGATCACCTTCTATGCCCAAGAGGTGCGCGAGATTTTGGCCAGCATCGGTGCGCGGTCGATGGATGAAATCATCGGACGGGCGGATTTGCTGAGCCAGGTTTCGCGTGGGTCGGCGCATCTGGATGATCTGGATTTGAACCCGCTGTTGATCACCGTCGATGGTGCGAACCGCATCACCTATGATCGGTCGCGCCCGCGCAATGCGGTGCCGGACACGCTGGACGCCGAAATTGTCAAAGACGGCGCGCGCTTTTTTGAAGAAGGCGAAAAGATGCAGTTGTCTTATGCCGTGCGCAACACGCATCGCACCATCGGCACGCGCGCATCCAGCCATATCGTGAAACGCTTTGGCATGCGCAACACGCTGCAAGAGGACCATTTGACAGTGAAACTGTCAGGGTCTTGTGGGCAATCGCTGGGTGCGTTTGCGGTGCGCGGGATCAAGCTGGAAGTGTCGGGCGATGCCAATGATTATGTTGGCAAAGGCCTGTCGGGCGGGATGATCGTTGTGCGTCCGCCGATGTCCAGCCCGCTGGATGCGTCGCAAAACACCATCATCGGCAACACGGTTCTTTATGGTGCGACAGCGGGTTTGCTGCTGGCTTGTGGCCGCGCGGGCGAACGATTTGCAGTGCGCAATTCGGGCGCGTCCGTGGTGATTGAAGGCTGCGGCACCAATGGGTGCGAATATATGACGGGGGGTGTGGCTGTCATCCTGGGGTCCATTGGCGCGAATTTCGGGGCGGGGATGACCGGGGGGATGGCGTATTTGTATGATCCCGAAGGTGTGGCCGAAGAGTTTATGAACCTTGAAAGCCTTGTCACCTGTGCGGTCACCCATCCGCATTGGGAGGCGCAATTGCGCGGGTTAATTGAACGCCATGCGGCGGAAACCGGCAGCCAGAAGGCGCAAGCGATCCTGAATGATTGGGCGAACGAGCGGGTGAATTTCCTGCAAGCCTGCCCAAAGGAAATGCTGGTTCACATCCCGCATCCCTTGAGCGATGAGCGTGAGGCGGTCCCTGCAGAGTGATCAACGCTGGCCCGGCGGCATGTTTCGCCGGGCCATTTTGCCCGATCACCGCTTGCCCGATCACCGCTTGATTGCAGCGGGGCTTCATGGCTTAACGGGGCATGGCAAAACGTAGCAGCAAACCCAAAAAGATCCGCACGCCGTGGCGTTGGGCCCTGCGTTGGGCGTTTCGCGGTGCCCTTGCCTTGGGCGGTGTGATGCTTGCATTTGTGCTGCTGTTTGCCGTGCTAAATCCGCCAACCACGGTCTATATGTGGCAAGAAGGCCAGCGTTTGGGGGGTGTGCAGCAAGACTGGGTGGATTGGGACGATATTGCCCCGGTGGTGGCGCGGTCGGTTGTGGCGGCCGAGGATGCCAATTTTTGCCTGCATTGGGGGTTTGATATGGGGGCCATTCGCGCCGCCATTGACGAAGGCAGCAACCGTGGCGCATCGACGTTAAGCCAGCAAGTCGTCAAAAACGTGTTTTTGTGGCACGGGCGCAATTACGTTCGCAAAGCTGCCGAAGCGGTGATCACGCCCGTGATGGAAACGGTTTGGTCCAAACGGCGGATTTTAGAAGTTTATCTGAATGTGGCGGAGTTTGATGAAGGCGTGTTTGGAGTCAAAGCCGCCGCCGCCCATTATTTTGGCGTTGCACCTAGCGCGTTGACGGCGGTGCATGCGGCACGGTTGGCGGCGGTTTTGCCCGATCCAAAGGGGCGCAATGCCGCAAACCCATCACCAAATTTGCGCAAACGATCGGCGGCGATATTGGATGGGGCCGAAACCATTCGCCGGGATGGAAGATCGGCTTGTTTTGAAGGTTAAAGCCGATGTGGGATTGAATTTTCCGCCCATTGGCAGATAAGAAGCCCAATTGCCCTGTTGAAGGTTGCCCCGCGATGAACCGTCTTTACCATTTCCCCTTGTCGCCGTTTTGCCGAAAGGTGCGGCTGACCTTGGCAGAGAAAAAGCTGGAGGTGGAGTTGGTGGAGGAGCGGTATTGGGAACCTTCCGCCGATTTTTTGCGCCGCAACCCGGCGGGTAAAGTGCCAATCCTGAAAATGGACAGCAAGTTGATGACCGAAAGCCAAGCGATTTGCGAGTATCTGGAAGATTCGATCCCGACACCCACCTTGATGCCGCGTGATGCCGATGGACGATTTGAGGTGCGTCGCTTATGTGCTTGGTTTGATGATAAATTTCACAAAGAAGTCACCTCGAATCTGCTGTACGAGCGGGTGAATAAAAAGGTGATGAAGCTGGGGTATCCCGACAGTAAGGCCGTGAAATTTGGGGCGCAGCGGATCAAATACCACCTTGATTACATGGCATGGTTGCTGGACCAACGGCGCTGGCTGGCGGGGGATGTGATGACGCTGGCAGATTTTACGGCCGCCGCGCATTTAAGCTGTTTGGATTATATCTCGGACGTGGATTGGAACCGGTCGGCGAATGTCAAAGATTGGTACGCGAAAATCAAATCGCGCCCGTCGTTTCGGCCCTTGCTGATGGACCAAGTGCCGGGTTTCCCGCCGCCGTCGCATTATGCCGATCTGGATTTTTAGACCTAAACGCTAAACCCAATCTTTGAAACCATACCCCATGTAGTCGCGGCTATAGGCGTCGCGCGCAGCCGCCTCCACCGCAGACGTGTAGATTTGGGCGAGCAGGTCCAAGGTTGGATCTTGGTGGAGGGTTAGAGGCGGGCAATCCGCGCCAATTTCAGATGCCAAAAAGCCAAGGCCCATGGCAAGACTGTCCTCGCGCAGCACAAGGTCTGGGCCTTGGAACTGTGCAAATCCTTGGATAACGGCGGTTTGGCTGGCAAAATGCGGGTCAATGCGCAGGCCAGTCTGGCCCGCGAGGTTGAGTTTCAGGAACCGCAAAAATTCGATAAAGATTTGGCGATGCTCCTCAATAGGGAGGGTAATGCCCGGCTTTGGCAGCGCGACCTTATAGCTTTTGATCAACGCCTCGCGGATATGCGGCAGGGCCCCGGTCAGGATATGGGTGCAAAACGCGGTATGGGCGCGCGCAACGGGGTGGCGCAGCACGGTAAAACTGCGGTGTTGGGGATGTTTGCGCAGCCATTGGCGCAGCGATTTTTGCCCAAAATCACCAATCATCGGGCCAAGGCCCTGCAACCACGCGGTCACGGCCCCTTCGGGACCGCCGCGCAGCGGCATGTAAAGCGCGGCCCCTGCAGCCATAAAAGACGGAATTGCGGGCGCGCGGCGGGGTTCAAAATTGGGAGTGCGCGCAAGGTTGAAACGGTCCAGCCGCGCCAAAGCGGCCAGCATTTCATCATAGTTTTCAACTTTTTCCGAAATATCTTCGGGGTTTTGCTTTTTCAGCGTGTCATCCGGCGCCTCCAAAGCACCCTGCACTTGCAAAAACCGCGCCAGACCGTTCAGCACATCCGTGTCGTTAATATCCTCATAGTCGATATAGAACGCTGTTTGCCCGCTGGTTTGCAATCCGTGCATCAAGGCAAGTTGAAAATCCTGCAACTGCGCCAGATGTGCGGTGAATTCATCCGCATTGAACACCGCTTTGGCGGTCTTTAGACGCTTTGCTTGGGTCAGTTTCCACTGCCCGGTGGCCTGCGCGATTTTCCAGCTGACATAGCTTTCGACCGGATTGCGGGTCAAAATGATCTTGGCGCAGCGGGGATCGGCCAAAACGAGTGGCAAAACGCGGGGGTCGTGATCGTGGAAATAGCGAAAACCCGACAGATCGGTGGATTGGGCGTGCATTGCGGTTAGCATGGTCTTTGGGTCCGCCTCACGCGCGGCAAGGGTGATGCCAAACAACGCATCCCGGTTCAGTTTACCGATGAAATGCGGGTTAAACAGCTCTCCGTGGCAGGCAATGCCGGGCAGGGCGTTCAGGTTCGCCTCAAGAAAATTGCTGCCTGTGCGCATTTCAGCGAACAGCACGAAACTGTCAAATTTTCGATCCACAGCTATTTTACCAAATAGGGCCGGCCTTTGCGGGCGGCGTTTTGTTGTAGGTTATCATCCACCGGAAAATCGCCCATCAGCATCGGTTGCATGCCTTGATTGCGCAGGTTTTGCAAGAATTGACCAAAACCCTTCAGGTCGGCCATGCGCGGTGCCTCGGTCAAGCGGCGCAGGGCGCGGGGGCTGATTTCATCGACGATGGTTTGCAAAGGCTCCATCGGGTTTTCGACAAATTCGGCAAGGTTCCAAATCCGGCAGCGCGCCTTTGTCCACGGGCTGCGCAGCACCAATAAATGTTCCTGTTCCAGCCGTTGCAGGCGCGCCGCCTCTTGCCGGATTTCAGAGAAATTGAGGTTGGACCGGAACAAAGGCACGGCCCAAGCACCTGAAATCACAGAGATCGTGGCGTTCGGGTCGCTGCCCAATTGCCAGTTTATTTCTTGGTTATCGGCGGGGCCAAATTGGAAACATTGGCGTTCACCGCGCGTGTTCCACAGCAAATTGGCCAGAAAACTTTTGGGGTTATAGTCGCGCAACGCCGCCGAATTGGACATAGCCCCGTTATAAATGGTTTCACCGCCGGAATATTCCACTCGTTCTAACGAAAATAAATGGCCATGCACCCGCGTGCCGGTCATTTTGCCCAGCCACGGTTCAAAATTTTCAAACAGTTCCGCAAACCCTTCGAACACGGAATAGGGTGATGCACTTTTGCCATTTTCCCAATCTTCATTCGGGAAGCGGCTTTGCATGTAAAGGCCGGACCGGCCTTTGGTGCGCCGCTCCACCGCTTTGGAAAACAAGCGGTCAATTTTGCCGGGGTGGGGTTCGGCGGCGGCTTGGCCTTCCCCCTCTTTGGTCATGAAAACACGGTACAATTTTTTCGCATTGGGCCAGATTTTGCGGGCAACAAAGCAATCGGACCGCCGCAAAAGCTGCAGGTGATCATCATAGAAAATATGCGGTTTGCCCTGAAAATCGAATTTGGACAGGGTCAGGGACCGACTTTCCACATTGGCGGAATAGCGGCGCACCAGGGTTTGGAAATAGGATTCGTCCGGGATCCACACCCGGCGGAAATAGCGGTCAATCTCGGCCCGCTCCGGATCCTCGAGAATGGCGGAGAGGGTTTGACGGGTCAGACACCACCATTGGCTGCCCAAATGTGGCACAACGCCGGGGGGCACGCGGCGTTTGAAGCGAATCAGGCGTTGCAGCCGGACATAACCATCAAACAAACGGCGTTGTTTGCGCCACGAAAAGGGAAACCGCAGGGTAAAGCGTTCGACATCCAAACCGCCAACGGTCCAGCCGACATCGGCGGTGGTGACAGATTCGATGAAATCCGTGCGGGGACGTTCCTCAAGATAAGCGATGAGTTCACGGACGGGGCGCAGCGGCAAGCAGGACCCGGATGCAAGATAGACATGGCGCACGCCGGGAAAATCCCGCAACAAAATACTGGCGGCCCCTTGGGTTGCGGCCACGATGCCCCAAGTGCCCCATTCGCAGGCAAACCGACCGGAAAACCGCACATCGGGCAGGTCAGCCAGCGCTTTTTGCAGCATGTCAAAATCGGCTTTGCAAACGCGCTGGTCGACATGAATGACCACGGGGCAATCGCGTTCCACCCAATGGCGCGCCACCTGTGCTGCACGGTCCAGTGCTGTGTGACACAGCATCACGATGCCAACGCTCATGCCCAGTTACCTTTGGACATCAGGCCCAAAATTTCCAGTTGGCGCCAGTTGATGTATTTTTCAGACCATTTGCACCACATATCGGGGCTGTCGTTCATCGCGGCTTTGTAGGCTTTGTATTCATGGCTGTTGGCGTAATGCTGGCCGCGACTCATCTCCTCCTCCGCCTTGGCGGCGAAGGTATCAAGGAATTTGGCATGCAGCAGGCAGCCGCTGGCCTTTTCCCCGCCCCATTCGTCATAGACAAGGTTAAGGCCGCGCGGCAGCAGCATATGCGTGGAGGAGGCATAGGCGTAGCGGCGGCTCCATTTGACCAAAGGCGTTTTGTTCAGCGCAGGCGCGCGTTCCGGTTTATCGGGGAAAAACATGCGGGCGCGGGGGCCACCTTGTATCCACAGGTTGCCATATTTGGGGTTGCGCGTGATGCTGTAATTGCCGCTGTCAAACCACTGGGCAATTTCAAAAGGGTCCTGCCCTTCGCGGTAGGGTTGCGCGCCAATCGGGCCTTTGGGGTACATATCCAACAGCATCGCCGAAAACGATTTGATGGATGACGCATCCAGCCAATCGGTCAGCGCACGCAATGGGCGCGTATCGGCAAACGGATAGATGAAAAACTCATCCGGGTCGACAACCAGCGTCCAATGGTCATGGCCATAGCGCATTTGCAGCCAGTTCAGCCAATCAACCCCAAAGCGGGACCGCTTGTAGCTGTGTTTACTGTGCCAAACCGAGACATCTTTTTGATCTTGGAGATATTCAAGCGAGCCGTCATCGCTGCCATTGTCCACGATCAAGAAATGGTTGATGCCCAGGTCGCGATAATATTTCAAAAAGAAAGGCAGGCGCACGCGTTCGTTGCGCAGCGTGGAAAACAACAGGATATCGGCCTTTTTGATCGCCCTTGTGCGATTGGCAACGGCTTTCAGCTCCATCCGCTTGCGGAAGGCGCGAAACAGCCAGCGTTTGCGCGCAAGCCGAAGCCGATATCGTGAAAATATGCTCACACGTTACTTTCCATAAAGCCGTCCCACCTTTTGGCGCAGCACTGTCCACTGGCTAACCACTATCAGGCAAGGTTTAACACTGTGTTGAAATGATCCGCCCATTGCGGCAACCGCAACGCCCTCTTTTCTTGCCTGTCTTGCGCACTCTTTCCATCCGTTAGCCGGATGATTGTTTCCAACCAAGAATAACTGTCCTCTAGGCTTGCGTAAACGGGGTAATCGCCCAATGTTTCACGATAAATTGGCAAAGGTGGCAGAATAACCGCTACACCAAGGCTTGCGGCCTCCAACGGGGGCAGTCCGAACCCTTCGACATGGCTGGGAAACAGCAGCGCGCTGGCGTTTTGCAGCAGGCCTGCGACGTGATCATCGGGCAGGTTTGGCAGTTCAAACACGGTTTGGTCATGGCGGTGCAGGGCGTCGAGTCGCGCAAACACCGCCGCGTTTTCCCAGCCACGACGGCCCAGTATCAGCAAATCGGGGATATCGGCGCCGGGCATGGTGCGGTGCATTTGGTCCCACAGATCCAGCAAAAAGCCGTGGTTTTTGCGCGGCTCGATGGTGCCAAGGGTCACGAAATAGGGTTTGGCGCGGGGCGGCAGGGTGGTGGGGTGCAGCGCGGTTAGGCCCAAAGATGCGACAACCCCCGGCGGGATGCGACCGTGGCGGGCCAGATGGGTTTCGGTTTGGTGGCGGGTCACGGCGGCAGAATGGATCACCAGATCGGCATGGGCCGCCGTTGCAGCCAGCTTTGCGTCAAACCCCGCGATTGTGCTTGCGCGGGTATATTCAGGATGGTCCAGCGGGATGGTATCATGAAGCAGCACGGACACTTGCGCGCCGCTGGATTTGATCGTGGCAAGGGTTTTGTGGGACAGGTTGGCGTGGCCTGTGTTCAGATATGACACCCCGCGCGGCAGATGGGCCCGCATCATGTGCCCCAAGCGGTGCGGCAGGGCACGCGCGATGGCAAGACGGCGCAGGGCAGTTTCCGCGCGCGCCAAAATGGGGTCGCGGCGCCGGGTAAGGCGCGACAGCATATCGGCAGGCGGCAGGGGGATTTGCCCCGACATTAGGCCAGAAAACGCCTGCATGCCGGGACGGCCCAACAGCAAAAACCCCATCTTGCTGCGCAACAGCGCAAAGCAGGGGCAGGGATGCGCCAACAGATGCGCCAAATAGGCAGCCTCCACCCGGTCTACCCCGGTCGGTTGCCCTTTGCCCAGCCGCGACAACAGCCGGGTCAGGTCAAGCAACCGGGCCGCAGGGGGCAGCCGGGTGGGGGCAAGCATGGTTTACTGCGCCGCCTTTTGCTGCGCGATCACGTCGTGCAGGTAGTCGCTGAATTCCGACTGCAGGTCGGGCCGGGCCAGTGCAAAGGCCACGGTGGCCTGCAAAAACCCCGCTTTAGACCCGCAATCATAGCGCTTACCACGAAAGCGATAGCCGTAAACCGCCTCTTTGCCGCCAATTTCCTGCGCGATAGCATCGGTCAACTGGATTTCGCCACCTGCGCCCTGCTTCATCTGGTTCAGGTTGGTCAATACTTGGGGTGACAAGATATAACGCCCGATCACCGCAAGGTTTGATGGCGCATCTTCGGCCTTTGGCTTTTCCACCATACCTTTGGCGCGCACGATCGACCCCATATCCTCGGCCACGTCCAAGACGCCGTAAGCGCTGGCCTTTTCGGGGGCGACCTCCATCGTGGCGACCATGTTGCCGCCAGTTTCGGCATATGCCTCTACCATTTGCTGCAAACAGGGTTTTTCGGCTGCGATCACGTCATCGGGCAGCAAGACGGCAAAAGGTTCGTTGCCGATCAAGCGGCGGGCACACCAAACGGCATGGCCCAGACCCATCGGGCGGTTTTGGCGGACATAGGCGATGGCGCCGCTGTCCATGTTGGTGTCTTTCAACACCTCCAAAAGCTCTTTTTTGCCCGCTTTGCGCAGGGTCGATTCCAGCTCTGGTGCGATGTCAAAATAATCCTCCAACGCTGATTTTCCGCGTGAGGTGACAAAGATAAATTCCTTGATGCCCGCCGCCCGCGCTTCATCAATTGCATATTGGATCAAGGGGCGATCCACCAAGGTCATGATTTCTTTTGGAATGGATTTCGTCGCAGGAAGAAAACGCGTTCCCATGCCTGCAACCGGAAAAACAGCCTTTGTGATTTTTTTGATCTTCATCTTGGCACACCTAACTATAGTTTAATCGAAGGAGACACTCGTTCATGCGACCTTACACCTCGGTTACAGCTATTACATCTAATTGGGGTGAAATTTTGGCAATATACTGGCGAATCGGAAACAATTGGCAATGCCGTGCCGATGACAGATCAGCCATAGCAAACAGTGTTGGAAGGTTTGATTGCCTACACGGGCCGGTATTTAGACAAGCGGGCCAATTCACGCTTTAGCCGTTCCGGCGCGGGCAGCCACACAAATCGCGCTGCACAGCGAAACGCCCGACCAAAACGCCCCCCGTTTTGCTGCCAATAGCCGCCATCGGTGAACTGATGCTGGTGGGCACGCACGCCGCGCGACAACATGATGACGGTGACAATTTTCCCTTCGGCCCGGGCGCGCTGTGCGGCTGCGGCCAGATCGTGGCGCTGGGCTGCGGTGCCAAACAGCACGCAACCGCTGCGCGGCCCGGTCTTTGGTAACGGGGAAAAAGGGGGCGGGGTGGCAAGGATGGGCGTGGGGGCAGAGGGCTGCGTTTGGTCCGCGGCCAGCCCTGCGTGCAAGCTTGCCAAAATGCGGTGGACATCTGCAGGTTCAATGGCGCCGCCGACCATGTGGCGGATCAAGCGCGCGCGTTGCTGCGCGATATGGCGCGGCAGTGCAGTTGCATCTGCGCCATGATTTGCAGCAAAGCGGGCAAGGCTGCGGCCAATTTCAACCAAATCACGGGGCACGCGGTCCGCCCGCCGGCGCGCCGATGCCGCAAACCCGTGATGGACCACCGCATCCGGCACCACCGCAGTCAGGTCCCCGCGCCCTGCGCCGTGCGCGGCAAGGCGCAGGTTCACGTCCGCCTCATCCAGATAAAACCTATACCCTGCGTCAAACCCGCCAATTGCCAGCAAATCTTCGCGGCGAAAGGCGCAGTTGGTGCCTTGTGTCTTTATTGCGCGGCGGGGGGTGCCGGGGTGCAAGCTGGGGGACGGCCCCGCCGCAAACGGATGGTCAAACCCATCTGCATCAACCCACGCCGCGCGCCATTGCCATGCCAGCCCCGACCGCCCCAGCACAAACCCACCCGCCGCCGTGACGCGCGGATCGGCAAAAGGCGCGACCAATCGCTGCAGCCATGTTGGTTCGGGCACAGCATCATCGTCCAAAAACGCCACCACAAGGGCTGCGGCCAGCGCCAAGCCAAGGTTGCGCGCGGCGGATATATTCGCCTCATCATAAATGACGGTTTTGATAGGATAACCAAGGGCTTGAACCGCCGCAACCGCGACGGGGTCCGCGACCACAATCACCTCAAACGCGGGGTGATCCAGCTGTACCACCCCCGCCAGCGCCCGCATCAATGCCGCCGTACGGTGGCGGCTGACGATAATTAAACTGGCGGGGGGGGGGGTCATGTCTTCAGGGCAACGCCGGGGGCGTAAGCGATGAAAAACGGATTGGCCCAGCCGGGTTTGCCGTAAGCCAAAGGTTCGTGGGTTTCAAAATGCACCACATGCCCCCCCGCCCCGCGCAACACCGCATCGCCCGCCGCCGTGTCCCATTCCATCGTGCGACCCAACCGGGGGTACAAATCCGCCTCGCCCGTAGCGACCAAGCAAAACTTCAAACTGCTGCCAGCCGATGTCATGTCGCGCACCGCATATTTGCCGATATAGGCATCCGTTGCCGCATCGCGGTGCGATTTCGACGCGACCACCATTAGGGCGGCGTTATCGGGCTGCGACACTTTGATTTCATGGCAGGGGCCAGCTTGATCTTTAAGGAAATCACCAGTCTCTTCAATTGCTTGGCCATCCGCGCGGGTGTAAAACAACCGCCCCTTTGCGGGCGCATAAACCACGCCACGCACAGGCACGCCGTTTTCAACATAGGCAATATTCACCGTAAAATCGCCGCGCCGTTGCACAAATTCCTTGGTGCCATCCAAAGGATCCACGATCAGGAATGTGCTGGCTTGCAGGCTGTGACTGTCCGCCTGCTCCTCGGTGATCAAGGTCACGTTTGGATAGGCGGCGCGCAATCCGGCGGAAATGATCGCATCTGCGGCCTCATCGGCTTCGGTAACCGGGCTTGCGTCCGATTTTGCGCGCACGTCAAAATCGGGGGCGGCATAAACCTCCATAATCTTGTCGCCAGCGTCCAAGACCAGTTTGCGCATCAGCGACACAAGGGGGGCATAGTCCATAATTCTCTCCGATCAGCGGGCTTTCGGCATCATTGCCTCTAAGTTGACATTCCTTTATCATAAGAACTTAACAGATCGGCAATATTTCCCGTGTATCAAGGCGGCAGCCCGAGAGCAAAGGTAGGGTAACGATGTTCCAAAGCGCCCCCCGGCGAACCCCGACCCGCACCGCTTTTGGGATGCTGGAACTGGTGTTCCATGCGTCCGTGCGAAATGTGCGCAAAAATCATGGTAATCCGGTGATTGGGTTGTTGTTGAACATTGTGCAAACCGTGATGCTGGTCGCGGTGTTTTTTCTAATGTTCAGCCTGCTTGGCATGCGCGGTTCTGCAATCCGGGGCGACTTTTTGCTGTATGTGATGTCGGGCATTTTCATGTTCATGACGCATGTCAAATCCTTGGGTGCTGTTGCGGGCTGTGATGGACCCACATCTGCAATGATGAAACACGCGCCAATGAACACGTTTGTGGCGATCACCTCGGCGGCATTGGCGGCACTTTATACGCAGGTTTTGTCGGCCACGGTGGTTTTGTACATCTATCACGCCGCTTTTGTGCCCATCAGCATCCATGATCTGCCCGGCGCATTGGGGATGCTTATTTTGTCGTGGAGCAGTGGGGCCGCGATTGGCACCATCGTTTTGGCGATGAAACCTTGGGCCCCCGACGCGGTGGGTATCATTTCGCAGCTGTATCAGCGCGCCAATATGATCGCGAGCGGTAAGATGTTTGTCGCCAACACCATGCCCACCCACAAACTGTCGATGTTCGATTGGAACCCGCTGTTTCACACGATTGACCAAGGGCGCGGTTTTATTTTTCTGAATTATCACCCGCATTACAGCAATTATATGTACCCGATAAAGGTCACATTGGTGCTGTTCGTGATTGGCCTGATGTTGGAAAGCTTCACGCGCAAACACGCCTCCGTAAGCTGGGGTGCCAAGCATTAACGGCGGTTACGTCGGGTTCGTGAACAGGTGAATTGCCAAAGCGCGCGTGCCCAAGGGGATGCCATTTGGCGCATCCCACAGCAGGTCATGGCACGCCATTAGGGTGTCGCCAAACCGCAGGTCGTCCAAGGCGAACAGGCACAAAGTGGCACCCGGGCGCGCTGCAATCGGTGTGTTTTCGATCAATTGCACATGCGGCAACGGCAAGCTGCGGTGGGTCATCACGTTGAAGTCCACCGAAACACCGGCCACATTCTGGGCGCGCAAAGCGATGTCGCCCGCAAAGGCCACAGGCTGCAACAGGTTTGCGCGCAGGTGTGCGCCCCCAGCAAGGTCAAAGCCCGGCCCCGAAATCACCGTTAAATTTCGTTCAATATCAGGGAATTGCGAAAATGGCCCCGCCTCGGCCACCGTGGCCATAGAAAACCGCCACAGCATCCGCCCACCCGCATCATGGCGCAGCATTTCTACAGTTGTCCCGCGCCCATTGGCCCAAGGCATGTCAACATAATCGGCCCGCGAAAGGTGGCGAGTCATTGTGCAGCCCGCCCGGCGATCAAATCCGGGCTGGGGGGCAGATCGGGCGACAGATCTTCAAAATCAAAATTATCCAACCGCGCCGCGCGTTTGCCAGCGCGTTCGGCGGCGGTGCCGATGCCGTCCAAATCGGCGCGCGCTTGGTTGAAATGGGTGTTCAACCGCTCCACCCGTTCCACCACCAGCTCCACATCGCGGTGCAACAGGCGCAAGGTCGCGCGGATTGCTCCCGCCTGTTCACGCATCCGTGCATCTTTCAGCACGGCGCGCATGGTGTTCAGCGTGGCCATGCAGGTGGTTGGCGACACGATCCACACCTTTGCGTCAAACCCGTCGCGCACCAGTTCCGGGAAATTGGCGTGCAATTCCGCATATACCGCCTCGGATGGTAGAAACATCAGCGCGCCATCGGCTGTTTCCCCCTCCAGAATATATTTCTCGGATATGGCTTTAATATGGGCGCGCACCGAAACTCGCATTTGGCGCGCCGCCTCGGCCATGTCCAGCGGGGTTTTGGCGCGGCGCAGCGCCTCATACGCCTCCAGCGGGAATTTGCTGTCGATTACGATCGGGCCGGGCGGATTGGGCAGGTGGATCAGGCAATCCGCCCTGCGCCCGTTGGATAAGGTGGCCTGCATCGTATAGGCATCGGGCGGCAGCGCCTTGTGGACAATATCATTCAGCTGGATTTCGCCAAACGCGCCGCGGGTTTGTTTGTTCGACAAAATATCCTGCAAGCCCAACACGTTGCCCGACAGTTTTTCAATATTTGCCTGCGCCTTGTCGATGGTTTCCAGCCGTTCATGCAACGCCCCAAGGCTGCGCGCGGTGCGGGTTGATGTGCCATGCAGGCTTTCAGTCATGCCGCGCTGCACCTCCATCAACCGCTGTTCCATCAGTTGCAGCATCGCGGTTTGCGAATGAGTTTGGGTTTCGGACACATGGTGCAACCCGCCTGCCAGCCGTTCCTGCCCTTCGGATAAATGCTGCACGCGCTGGCCCAGCCACCCCATTTCGCGCATCAACGGTTCCGCCGCGCGCGCCGACTGCCCGGCCGCCCGCAGAATAAGCAGGAAAAATCCCAGCACCACCAGCGCCACACCCGCAACAATCAGGACCAGCGGATCATTCCAAACATAGGTTTGCCCAGCGATTTCAATCATCTGCGGCCAAACAGCTTTTCAATATCTGCCAGTTTCAGCTCCACATAGGTCGGGCGTCCGTGGTTGCATTGGCCCGACAGTGGCGTCGCCTCCATCTCTCGCAGCAGGGCGTTCATCTCTTCGGGGCGCATTTGGCGGCCAGAACGGACAGACCCGTGGCAGGCCATGCGCGACAAAACCGCGTCCATGCGCGCTTGCAATCGGTCCGAACTGCCCAAATCTGCAAGGTCATCCAAAATATCGCGCAGCAGGGCGGCGGCATCCACGCGGCCCAAAATCGCCGGCGTTTCGCGCACGGCAATGGCACTGCCGCCAAACGCCTCAATCACCAAACCAAGGGCGGCAAGGTCGCTTGCGGCATCCAAAAGGCGGGCGCAGTCATTGGCGGAAAATTCAATAATATCAGGGATCAACAGCGCTTGGGCCGCAATGCCAGCCCCGTCACGCTGCGCTTTTAGCCGTTCATACACCAGCCGTTCATGCGCCGCGTGCTGGTCCACAATCACCATACCATCTGCAGTTTGCGCGATGATGTAATTTTCATGCACCTGTGCGCGGGCAGCCCCCAAAGGGCGCGACACATCTGCCGTTGGCAAAGGCGCGTCAAATCGGGCAGAAGGGGCCTCGGCAAATCCCATAGGCGCTTGCAACGCGAAGCCGCGCGAAATCGCGCCCGCCGATGGGCGGTCCATTTGATAAACGCGCGCAGGCCCACCGGCTTCCGCTTGAAATGCACCCAGCGTTTCTGCGCCCACTGTGGATGATGCACGGTGCCCCGCCTCGGCCAGCGCGTGGCGCAAGGACGACACGATCAGCGCGCGCACCAGTGCCGGGTCGCGAAACCGCACTTCAGATTTCGCGGGGTGTACGTTAACATCCACCCATTGCGGGTCACATTCCACGTTCAAAACTGCCGCCGGATGCCGATCGCGGCCAAGCACGTCCATGTATGCTGCCCGCAACGCGCCAAACAGCTGGCGGTCCTGCACCGGGCGACCATTCACAAACAGGTATTGCGCGGCCGATGATCCGCGCGAATAGGTGGGCAAGGCGGCATATCCGACCAGCCGCAACCCGTCGCGCGGGGCGTCAATCGCCAAAGCGTTATCGGCAAAATCGCGGCCCAACACGGTGGAAACACGTCCCCGCAGCGCATCAAAAAAATCGCCCGACACGGGGTCGGCACGAAACATCACCCGCGCTTCACCACCCGACACATCGCGCAGGGTGAACCCCACCTCCGGTTCTGCCAACGTCAAGCGTTTGATCACTTCGGCAATCGCCATCGCCTCGGCGCGGTCGGATCGCATGAATTTCAACCGCGCAGGCGTCGCGTAAAACAGATCGCGCAGCTCCACCACGGTACCAACGGTCAACGCCGCCGGGCGCAGCGCCTCCGTCCGTCCGCCCGAAACGGCGATCATCATCGCGTCACTGTCCGCCGTGCGCGATGTGATGGTCAAACGCCCAACCGCGCCCAGTGAAGGCAGTGCCTCACCACGAAACCCAAAGGAATGGATGTTCAGCAAATCGCTGCCGTCGATTTTTGACGTGGCATGGCGCGACAGGGCCAGCGGCAAATCCTGCGCGGTCATCCCGCAGCCATCATCGGTGACGCGGATCAAGGTTTTGCCGCCGTCTGCGTAATCAACGCTGATGCGCCGCGCGCCTGCATCCAGCGCGTTTTCCACCAGTTCCTTTACCGCCGATGCGGGACGTTCCACCACCTCACCCGCCGCGATGCGGTTGATGGCGGCTTCATCCAATTGGCGGATGATCGGGCGCGCGGGCGCGCTTATATGGGGGCCAGTGGTGTTCATACCACCAGCATTAGCATGATCCCGGCAATCGTGCCACCATATCGCCGGGGTTATCCACCGCTTTTACGGGGTGGATGTCAGCCCCTCGGGTGCGCCCACGATCACAAACTGCAGCGCATCGGGGCGCAGCAACCGCTTGGCCACACGCGCCATATCGTCCAGCGTCACCGCCTCAATCTGGGCATTGCGGGTGTCGGCGTAATCAATGGTCAGCCCATCGGCCTGCATCCCCACCAAAATCCGCGCAATCCGCGCATTTCCGTTGAACCGCAAGGGATAGGAGCCGGTCAGATAGGTCTTGGTTTTTGCCAACTCTTCTGCCGTGACCCCATTGGTGGCGGCGCGCTGCCATTCGCTGCGCACAATTTCAATCGCTTCGGCCGCCGTGGTGTTGGCGCTGGAAAACTGGCCCAACATCAATTCGGCATGGTCCATCGGCGACAGAAAGGTGCCGATGCCATAGGTCAGCCCGCGTTTATCCCGCACTTCGGTCATCAACCGCGCCGAAAACCGACCCCCGCCCAAGATTTCGTTCAATATAAAGGCTGGAAAAAAGTCAGGATCATCGCGTTTGATTCCGTCATGGCCAAAATAAATCACCGATTGCGGGCCGGGGAATTCAACCACCGTGACGCCGGGTTTCAGCGCAAGATCGGCGCGTTTGGGCAAAGGCGCGCCCGTTGTTGGCAAATCGCCCAGCAATCTGTCCAGCAAAATACCCAAATCGGCCGCCGTAATATCGCCCGTGGCCGCCACATAGATGTCGCCCCGGTTGATCGCCGATTTGAACGCCGCCAAAATATCATCGCGGCTCAAGCCTGCCACGCTTTGCTCTGTCCCGTCGCCCGAACTGCCGTAAGGGTGCGTGCCAAAGGCCAAGCGGTCAAACCGGTCCGATGCAATCGTTTCGGGGTCTTTGGTCGATGACCGAATGTTGGCCAAAACCTGGCCCCGCACGCGTTCCACAGCTTCGGCATCAAACTGGGGCTGGGTCAGTGCCAAATGCAGCAAATCCACCGCCTGTGCTTGGTTTTCGGTCAAAAACCGGGCAGAGATATTGATGCTATCGGTCCCTGCCTGAAAGCGGAAAGACGCTGCCAGATCGTCGCGGGCGTTGGCAAACCCTTGCGCATCCAGATCGCCGGCCCCTTCCTCAATCAGCGCGGTCATTAGGTTTATCACCCCGCGTTGGTCGGCGGGGTCCAACGATGTGCCGCCGCGCAGGTGAATTTCCAGCGCGGTAAAGGGGATCGCGTGATCCTCCACCAGCCACGCCGTGATACCGCCCGGCGATGTGACGGATTGGATGGGCAAGGCGGCGTGCGCGCCCATCGGCATGCTTAGCGCCAAAATCGCTGCAAAAACAAAGCGCATCATCATTGCCCTCTCTCCGCCGTTGTGGCGTCCACGCGTTGCAGCCAGCCTGTCACCGCATTTTTGCGATCAAACACATCGCGCGCGGCAGCCATCACTTGCTCTGGCGTGACATCCTGCAAGATCTGCGGCCAAGCTTGCACATCCTCCACCGTCAACCCGCTTGTAAGGGCCGTGCCATACAGCCGAGCCAAACCTTCGACATTGTCGCGGGCATAGATTTCATCAGCTCGCAATTGGCGCTTGATGCGGTCAAACGCTTGCATATCCACCCCATCGGTCATGAATTGCGCGATCACGCCGTCCACCGCCGCCTCCACCTCGGTCAAGCTGGTGTCGGGTGTCGGCACCGCCACAAACCCAAAGCTGGACACATCGAGCGACATTCCGTCGTAAAACGCACTGGTGTAAACCGCCTTTGGTGCATCGCCAAACTGCAAAGCGCGCGCCAGAACCGATGTGGTGCCGCTGCCGCCCAGCAATTCGGCCAAAACAGTCAGCGCGGCGGCCTTTTCCTGTGCGCCCGCGTCGCGTTCGGGGGCCAGATAGGTGCGGATGACATAAGGTTGGGCCACGCGCGCATCGACCATCGACAACCGGCGTTCTGCCAATTGCGGCGGTTCAATCACGCGTTGACGGGGGGCCAGATCTGGCGTGGCGGGCACGGGGCCATAGTGTTTTTCGGCCATTGCCTTGACCTCGGCGGGGTCCACATCGCCCGCGACAATCAAAATCGCGTTGTTTGGGGCGTAAAACTGGCGGTAAAACGCCAGCGCATCCTCGCGGGTCAGGGCCTCCGCCTCATGTTTCCAGCCGATCACGGGGGTGCCGTAAGGGTGGTTCAGATATTGCGCCGCGCGGGTTTGTTCGCCAAACAGCGCGCCGGGGTCGCTGTCGGTGCGCTGCGCGCGTTCTTCGACAATCACGGCGCGTTCGGTGATCACATTGTCCTCGGACAGGATCAAACCGCGCATTCGGTCCGCCTCCATTGTCATCATCAGATCAAGGCGGTCCGCAGCAACCCGTTGAAAATAAGCGGTATAATCGTAAAAGGTAAAGGCGTTGTCATTGCCACCCTGCGCCTCGACCACGGCAGAAAATTCACCCGGGGCAACGGTTTCGGTGCCTTTGAACATCAAATGTTCGAGGAAATGCGCAATGCCCGATTTGCCGCGCGGTTCATCCGCGGACCCGATTTTATACCACAGCATATGGGTAGCCACAGGGGCGCGATGATCTTCGATCACCACCGCTTGCAACCCATTGTCCAAGGTGAATGTGGTGACTGTGTCAGCCAGAACAGGCCCAGACACAAAGGCCGAAAACACCCCAAAACCAAGGGTTAGGAACAGGTTGCGCGGCATCGGCAGTCCTTTTTTAACGGTGCAGCCCTACACCTAGACATCGCGCGCATGGGGTCAAGCCATCTTGACGATGACGTGACCAATCAAGCGCTGCGCGTTACTCGCCATTTTGGGCGGGGGGGGCCGATACGGTCCGCGCGCCACGGCTGCGCCAGCGCTGCAATTCGGCCTGCTGGTTCAAGGATTGGCGGCGATATGCCTTGAAATAGACGTTCACGTTGAACAACCGTTCCAAGATGCGGCCGTTGTTGTCGCTGCGAAACGCCAAATCTTCGGCGGCAAGGTCGGGCCGGATCGACGCGCTGCGGCCATAGCGCGCAGCATGGTTTACCAGCGCGCCATCCCCCGCAGGAATACCTGCACCTGTGGTCAAACGACCGCCAAGGGCTGCGACGGCGTCCGCCTCAGGTGTTGGGTCTGTCAGGTTGCTGCCACCCAGAGTTGGCTCTGGCAGGGTTTGCAAATCTTTGGGCATTTCCAATGCTTTGGGCGGCAGAATCGCGAATTCATCCGGCCCGTTGCCCGACGATTGCACGTTCATCAAGCGCGGTTCACCCCCGCCGCAGGCGGTCAGCACAAGCATCGCCAACGCGGCAACCGCCAAAGCTCCTTTTCCTGCAAGCATCTCCGCCTCCTTCACATCACTGCGTTTTGTTTATCCGAAAGTAATCGGCGCGTCACGGGGTCTTTCGCGTTTTACTTTTCGCATCGCTTGCAAACAGAACAAGGCCCGCCGCCCCGGCAAAGATCGCAATATCCGCCACATTGAACGCATAAGGGTTTTCAAACCCGCAACACGACATGTTCAAAAAGTCGGCGACCGCACCATAAGCGACCCGGTCCACCACATTGCCCAACGCACCGCCAATCAAAATCCCCGCCGAAATCTGTGCCATGTTCGGCTGTTTGCTGCTGGAAATCCAGCGCCATACCCAAGCGGTGATCACCAGCGACACCGCGATCAGCACCCAACGCATAATTTCGGCATCATGCGCGAACAGGCCAAAATTCACGCCTTTGTTCCACGCCATGCGAAACGTCAAATAGGGTGGAAAAACATCCATATCCCCAATTTCGCGCAAGTTCAGGCCAAACACGATCGCCAGTTTGCTGACCTGATCTGCCACGAAAATCACCAAAGCGGCCCAAAATATCCGCATATCAGTGCCGGAAATGGCGTTGATTGGTGAACACCATCGCAAGGCCCGCCGCATCCGCCGCTGCAATCACCTCATCATCGCGCATCGACCCGCCGGGCTGGATGATCGCGGTTGCCCCAGCCTCGGCCGCTGTGATCAGCCCATCGGCAAAGGGGAAAAACGCGTCCGACGCCACCACAGACCCGATGGTCAGCGGCTGCGCCAGCCCCATCGCTTGCGCCATATCATCCGCTTTGCGCGCCGCAATCCGGGTGCTGTCCACGCGGCTCATTTGCCCTGCGCCCACACCCACTGTCGCGCCATCTTTGACATAGATAATCGCGTTGGATTTGACATGTTTCGCCACCGTCCACGCCATCAACAAATCGCGCATTTCGGCATCCGTTGGTGCGCGTTTGGTCACCACACGCAAATCATCCAGCGTCACATTGGCCGCATCGCGGTCTTGCACCAAAAACCCGCCCGCGACTTGGCGAAATGCCAACCCCAACGTGGCTGCATCCGGTAAGGTGCCCGTGGTCAGCAGCCGCAGGTTTTTCTTGCCCGCAAACACCGCGCGCGCGGCGTCATCGGCATCGGGCGCAATCACCACTTCGGTAAAAATCTCGACAATCCGCTCTGCCGTTGGCCCGTCAAGCGTTTGGTTCAACGCGATAATCCCGCCGAACGCCGATGTGCGGTCGCAATCAAACGCACGCCCATACGCCTCGGCCAATGTCGCACCCAGCGCCACACCGCAGGGGTTGGCGTGTTTGATAATCGCCACTGCAGGCCCTTTGCCCGCAAATTCGGCGACCAGTTCAAACGCGGCATCCGTGTCGTTGATGTTGTTATACGACAGCTCCTTGCCCTGCCATTGCTTGGCGGTGGCCACACCGGGCCGCGCGCTGCCATCGGTGTAAAACGCCGCGCGTTGATGCGGGTTTTCGCCGTATCGCAATGTTTGCGCCAAAGTGCCCGCAAAGGCGCGGCGGCGCGGGGCGACCACATTCAGCGCGCCCGCCATCCAATTTGACACCGCGGCATCATAAGCCGCCGTGCGTGCATAGGCCGTTTGCGCCAATCCCTGCCGAAACCCATAGCTGGTTGCGCCATCATGCGTCCCCAACTCCGCCAACAGCGCCGCATAATCCTCGGGGTCGGTCACCACATTGACAAAACGGTGGTTTTTGGACGCCGCGCGGATCATCGCGGGCCCGCCAATGTCGATGTTCTCGATGCAGGTGTCATAATCGGCACCTTTTGCCACGGTCGCTTCAAACGGATACAGGTTCACCACCAACAGGTCGATTGGCGCAATCCCATGCGCCTGCATCGCCGCGACATGACCCGCATCATCGCGCAACGCCAGCAACCCACCATGCACATTCGGATGCAGGGTTTTCACCCGCCCGTCCATCATTTCGGGAAACCCCGTGACATCGGCCACATCAACAACTGTCAGCCCCGCTTGGCGCAATGTCCCCGCAGACCCCCCCGTCGACAACAGCTCCACCCCCATCGCCGCCAGCGTGCGGGCAAGGTCGATCAACCCAGTTTTGTCAGACACCGACAGCAAAGCGCGTTTTACATGGACAATATCGGCGGGCAAGCGATCGGCGGGCATGGGCAAGTCCTTTTGGCAGCGTTCAGGTCAAGATGAAACGTCGTCACGTTCCACATCGCGGATGGCCAGCGGAGTATCCTGTGCTTTGGCCAAGGTCCAGCCAATCACAGCGTCCAAACTGTCCACATGGCCGGAAAGTACGATTTGTTTGCTCGCGCGCGGGTTGATCCGCCCTTTTTCCAGATAAACCGAGGGTTCCACCGACAACCCTTGTGCGCCGGAATGGCGGAAAATCCAAATCTCGCCGCTTTTCAGGGCCAGCGACACGGCATTGCCGCCCATATCAATCGCGGCATCGACATCGGGATGCAGGTGAAACCGAATGGCGAACCGGATTTGCGCAGCCCCTTTGCGGGCCATGACGGCGGTCAGGCGGGCGCGATCTTCGGCCGATACGGCGCGCAATTCATCTTGGCCGCCCAAATGCCGCCCGTCATGCGACAAGATCAGCAGCCGGGAATGGGTCAACCCATGCGTTGCAATCCAACCATTATGCGCCAGCCGCAGCGCGTGGCCATCGGCGGTTTCGGTGGGGCGCGTTTGGGTGACATGGGCGCGGTCTGCCATCACCTCGGGGGCGCTTTGGGTCAACCGGCTGGAGGAATACCCTTCCACCGTCAGGGTTGAATGGCTGGGGGTGGCACGGCCCGCGCGGTGCCATTCGGGGCCAAACGGCGCGCCCGATCCGCAGTTCACAATCACGGGTCTGCGCCCCGACGTCATTTCAAACGCCAATGTCGATGCATGTGCCGATGCGCCCGCAGGTCCGGCGGGTGGGTCGGTGGCATCAACAATCACCGTGGTGCGCCCGCCGCCCAGCCGCAAAAACCCCATCGCAGGGCCGCTGCCGGGGGCCGCGCGCACGCCCGATGCGGCCAGCGCATGGTCCAACCGCCCGTCCATTCCGCGCCCGCCGCCATGAAATCGCGCCAACGCCCCATCGGCATGGCGCAAGCTGCGCAGGGTGGGGGCAATGCGTTCAATCGCGGCGCGGTGCGCTTGGGGCACCACTTGCCCCGCCTCACCCAGCGCTTGCGCGGCCCAGGTTAGCAGGGTAAAAACCTCTAGCAATTCTTCGGGGTTGCGGCTGGGCAGGCCGCCATCTGCGTCCACTTCTGCCTCACATTCGCGGGCCAATGCGGCCACCGCGGGGGCCACCACCCGTTCCATCCCGGTCAAGGCAAGACCAGCATAGATCAACCCCGTCAACGCCTCAAATCGGCGCAAACCGGGGGCTGACGCCCGCCAGCGGCGCGACAAAAACATGGTTTGCGTCGACATCGCCGCAAAATATTGCCGGGTTTGCACCGAATCGCGGCCATTCATCAAAAATATCGCATGGTTGATCCAACGGATCAGCCGCCGACCCGTCAAATCTGGCGTCCAACCCGGCCCACGCCCAGTGGCAAACGCCGCAATCCAATCCCAGGTCCAATCTTGGGCGCGCGCGCGTGCAATGGGGTCGCCCACAGCGGCCAGATCATCCAGCCACCCAAACCCATGCGCTTCCGCCCAAAATTCGGGTGCGTCGATGGGCGCATCCCACAAGGATTTGCCGGACGCCTCTATCAGATGCCCTGCCAGCAAAAAGTTGCCAGCTGTCAACTGTTTGCCCCGTGCAAACAGGCCAATGCTGCGCGGTTCTGGGGTGGTCACAAATCCCGTTGCGGCATGACTGCGCTGCGCCCGCCAAGCGGCCAACCGGTTCTGCCAACGCGTCAAACGCGCCGCGAACCCGTCTTTATCCGGGTAAGCCAAGGTGCCTCATGCAGGTTGCCACTCGATCGTCAGGCCCAATTGCGGGTCATATTCCCACAACCTTAACGCCCCCTGCGGGCGCTGTCACCGCAAAACAAAGGGTCAGGCGGCGGGTGTGCGCAAGCGTGCCATGAAAAACCCATCTATCCCGCCGATGTCTGCCCAATAATCGGGGCGCAAGCGCAAACCGCCATCGGGTGTTATCCACGCAGGATCAATACCTTGCAGGGTTGGTGGTTCCACCGTCAGGGCCGGGTGGCGGGCAAGGGTGGCTGTCAGTTGGTCCTCGCCTTCCTCTGCCAACAGCGAACATGTGCAAAACACCAACCGCCCACCGGGTTTCAAGAACCCCAGCGCGCGGTCGATCAGTGCTGCTTGCAGCGCGACCAGTTGCGGCACATCGCTGCCATCCTTGGAAAACGGCAAATCGGGGTGGCGGCGCAACGTGCCCGTGGCCGAACAGGGCGCATCCAGCAGCACCGCGTCAAACAGATATCCCGGTTCCCAATGCAGCGCATCCGTGGCGATGATTGACGCTGTCAGCCCGGTGCGCGCCAAGTTTTCGTGCAAGCGCGCAAGGCGCGGAGAGGAGATATCCACTGCCGTCACCTTTGCCCCGGTGGCCGCCAATTGCAGGGTTTTGCCTCCCGGTGCGGCGCATAAATCCAGCACCACCTCGCCTTTTTGCGCATCCAGCAGGCGCGCGGCCATTGCAGCGCCCGCATCTTGCACCCACCAATCGCCCGTCGCAAACCCCGGCAGTGCGGACACTTGCACAGACTGCCCAATCCGCAGGCTGCCCGTGGGCAGGGCCACCGCCCCCTCAATTTCAACGCTGGTTTTCGGCGTCAGGTCCAGCGGTGGGGCTTGCGCCTGCACCGCCTCAATCGCGGCTACAACATCGCGGCCCCAGCGATGGACCAAAGGTTGGCGCAGCCATTGCGGCATGCGCTGCGGCGGCAGTTTGACAAAGGGGTCTGGCGTGGCCGCAACTTTGCGCAGCACGGCGTTGACCAGCCCGGTCATATGCCCGGTGCGGTTGCCGTGACGCACAATATCAACCATTGCATTCACCACGCCATGCGCCGCACCCCCGTCCACCGCCATTTCCACCACGGCCAGCCGCAGCGCATTGCGCACAAAATCGGGCGGCGATTTGCGCAGATAGGGCGCCAGCACCCGGTCCGCCTGTTCGATATGGCGCAAGGTGGTCAAAACCAACCGCTGCGCGCGCGCCCGGTCTGATGGGGACAAAGGCGCAATGGGGCTGTCGGGCGCGTCCAGCGCTTGGCTCAATTGCGCGCCTTCGTCCAGCACAGCCCCCAACAGGGTCACCGCCGCATTGCGCGCTGTTGTTCCATCGACTGCCATAGTGTCACCCTTCGGTTGTCTGCCCTTGCCCTTGGGCCTATATCACCCGCAAAGGCGAAACAAGGAACCCCGGATCATGACCGACGACACATCCAGTCTACCCCCTGCCAATTTGGCCCCCGCCGCACAGCGCGCCTTGGCCGAGGCTGCGGCCCGCCGCGCGCAGGCAGATGCAAAAACCGCCGCGATGCCCAAGGAATTGGGCGGGCGCGATGGGCCAGAGGCCGTGCGTTACGGCGATTGGGAGAAGAAAGGCATCGCAATCGATTTCTGATTGCGATGCCCTGTTGGCCCAGCGATGCGCGCGGGGCTTAAATCCGGAAAAACGGCTGCGCCAAACGCTGCAAAACCCCGTTGAACCGCAAGGGCGCATCCGTAGCGGCCAAACAAATGCAATCGGCTCCGGCTTCGGCGATGGGCTGGTGGTTCAAATCCTCATCAGCGATTTCCAGATCGCCGGGGCCGAACCTGTCGGTTTCATCGCGAAACGCGCCTTGCAACACCAGCGTCAATTCGGTGCCGCGATGCCCGTGATCCGGCACTTTTTGGCCTGCGGGGATGTACAACAACCGCGCTGTGGCCCCTTTTTCGGTCGGCAAAATGGCTTGGCGCACGCCCATCCCGATGGATCGCCATTTCACCGCATCCAGATCACCACCAATATAATCCATCAGCGGGCTGGGCAAAACGCTGCTGGCGCGGCGCGGCACGGCCGGGGTGGTGCGGGTCAAACGGTCCATCGTGGCGGCCAGGCTGTCGCCCGCCATCGCCACGTCGCAATCGTCCATCAACGCGCCGCCAACCGCATCAAACGCGCCCAACCGCGATTTGCAATCATCACACATCGACAGATGCACAGCGACGACCAAGTTGAACGCTTCGGGCAATTGCCCGGCGGAATAACCCATCAAAAGTTGGTCTGATATGTGGTGGCGTATGGTCATAACGTTCTCTTTCAGCTCATCTTGTGGCGGAGGCGTTCCAACGCCAGCCGAATACGGGATTTGATGGTGCCCAGCGGCAAACCGGTTTCTGCGGCGATCTCACTATGGGTCAGATCGCCAAAATAGGCGCGCTCAATCAACTGGCGTTGCTTTTCGGGCAACAGCGCCAGCGCCGCGCCCAATCGTTCGGTGTCTTGGCTTAATTCCAGCGCGTCTTGCTGGTCGGGCTCTGCTTCGGGGCCCCAAGGCAAATCCTCCGGCTCGGGGCGGCGTGATTTGCGCAAGGCATCAATACGGCGGTTGCGGGCAATCGTGAAAATCCAAGTTGCAGCAGATGCGCGGGTCGGGTCAAACAGATGCGCTTTTTGCCACAAGGTCGCCATCACGTCTTGTGCGCATTCTTCGGCCAAGGACGCGCTGGCCCCCGATTTCATCAAGAACCCCTTGATGCGCGGGGCAAAATGCCGAAACAGCGCCGCAAAGGCCGCTTTATCCTGATTGTCGCGCACTTTCAGGATCAGCACACCCCAATCATCTTCAACCGTATCCGATGGCACCGACAGCCCTTTCTGGCGCACGCATAGTGGTGCACCCCCCACAGCATAGAACTGTCCGGGGGGCTGTGCATCCGCTTTTTGATGGGGCGTAAAATCTAACATATTCCAATTACGCGTTGGTTTTTGCTTTGGATCATAGAATTTGTGAATTTATTGGGGGAAAGGTGGATTTTTCACCCAGATCGCGGCAATAAGGCCGCAACAGCACGGGGGCTGTGCAAAGTGATCCAAGGCCAGATAGCCCCCGTACCCAATTTACCCCAGCGGCGTCACCGTCCCGCTGGTCACGCCCCGCAGGAGAAGCCGTTTTATGCCGTTTGAAACCAAAGGCCCCGCCACCCGCCGCATCGCTGTGATCGGTGGCGGCATTTCTGGCATGGCCGCCGCCCACATGCTGTGCCGCGATCACCACGTCACAGTGTTTGAGGCAGAGCCACGTCTGGGCGGCCACGCGCGCACCATGATCGCAGGCAAACGCGGCGATCAACCCGTCGATACCGGGTTTATCGTGTTCAACCATGTGAATTACCCCAATTTGGTGGCCCTGTTTGATGAACTCGGCGTGCCCACGGCCAAAAGCGATATGAGCTTTGGCGCCTCCATCGGGGGCGGGCGGTTTGAATACGGGTTTCGCGATTGGGCGGGGCTGGTCGCCCAGAAACGCAATATCGCGAATCCGAAATACTGGGGCATGTTGCGTGACATCATGCGGTTTAACGCGCAGGCCGAAACGCTGGCGGGCGATGGGTCGCTGACCATTCGTGATCTGCTGGTGAAGCTGCGCGCGGGCGATTGGTTCCGCGACTACTATCTTTTGCCGTTGTCGGGGGCGATCTGGTCCACGCCGACCACGGGCATCCTCGATTTCCCCGCCCGTGCGATGATCGATTTTTTCAAAAACCACGCGTTGTTGGGCGTGACGGGCCAGCACCAGTGGTACACGGTCCAAGGCGGTTCCATCGAATATGTCCGCCGCGTCCAAACGGCACTTGTGGGTGCGGGCGTCGATCTGCGCCTTGGCGCGCCCGTGGCCGCCGTGCAGCGCAGCACCGATGCGGCGATGGTGCGGGCCGTTAGCGGCGAATGGGAAACCTTTGATGAGGTGATCTTTGCCACCCATTCTGATGACACCCTGCGCCTGCTGACCGACCCCACCCCGGAGGAATCGGCAAATCTGGGCGCCATCCGCTATCAGCCCAATGATGTCGTCCTGCATTCCGATGCCGCGATGATGCCCAAACGCCGCGCCGCTTGGGCATCTTGGGTCTATGTCGAAGGGGCGGGGCCGCGCCCGGACCGGATTGATCTGACCTATTGGATGAACTCGCTACAACCCATCCCAATGGATGACCTGCTGTTTGTCACCCTGAACGCCAACAAACCCATCCGGCAGGAATTGATTCATGACCAAATCACCTTTCGCCACCCGGTTTACGATCTTGGCGCCTTGGCCGCGCAAAAGGCCATTCGCGCGACCAACGGCACCAAGGCCACATGGTTTTGCGGCGCGTGGATGCGCAACGGGTTCCACGAGGACGGCTTTGCCAGCGCGGTCGATGTAGTGAACGCCCTGCGCGCCCGGCAGGTGCAACCTGCATGAACCGGGTTGATTACATCAAAGGCCAAACCTTTCACGGCAGGCGCGGCGCGGTTGAAAACGCGTTTCGCTATGGCGTTGATTATGTGCTTTTTGATGCAGACGCGGCCACCACGCCCGGCCTGTTTTCCCGCAACAGCGCCAATCTGACATCGGTCTGGGACCGCGACCACGGCGGCACGCCAAAGGCGGGCACAGGGGTTGCATGGCTGCGCGCGGTTTTGGCCGAACATGGCTTGCCTGGGGGCGATCAAGTACAGCTTTTGACCCAGCCACGCGTGCTGGGTCATGTGTTCAACCCCGTGTCCTTTTGGCTGTGCCATGACGCAGCAGGCCATCTGCGCGTTGTGGTGGCAGAGGTCAGCAATACATTTGGCGACCGCCATTCCTATCTGTGCCACCGCCCCGATTTGGAACCGATCACCCGCGAAGATCACATCAAAGCCCAGAAAATCTTTCACGTCTCGCCGTTTCAACCTGTGTCGGGGGGGTATGAATTTCGCTTTGACATCCGGGCCGATCGCATCGGGATTTGGATTGATTACACCAACGGCAACGGGGGCCTCATCGCCACGCTAACAGGCCCGCGCACCCCCCTAACCAACCGCGCCATTCTTGCCGCCTGCCTGCGCCGCCCGTTCGGCTCGCGCCGCGTTCTAACCCTTATTCACTGGCAAGCGTTAAAGCTGTGGATCAAACGTGCGCCTTATTTCTCGCGCCCAGAACCGCCCGAACAGGACGTGTCGCAATGACCCCGCGCGCCCGTCTGTGGCCTTGGTCGCTGTTTGCGGCCCTCATCGCCTCGGCCGGCCTGCCGATCTATATTCATGCGCCCAAGTTTTATGTCGATGAATATGGCGTGTCCCTAATCACATTGGGTGTTGTCTTGGGCGCGTTGCGGCTGGTGGATGTAGTCCAAGACCCCGCGCTGGGCTGGCTGGCCGAAAAGGGCCGCCAGTACCGGGGCCTGATGGTCGGCGTGGCCGTGGCGGTGATGGGCGCGGCCATGCTGGGCCTGTTCGCCATGCCCCCGCTTTTGCCGCCGATCTGGTGGTTCGCGCTGATGCTTGCCGCGCTCTTTTCCGCCTTTTCCTTCCTGACCATCTGCTTTTACGCCCAAGGGGTCGCGCGGGCGCAAACTCTGCCTGGAGGGCATTTGCAACTGGCGGGCTGGCGCGAATCTGGCGCGCTGCTTGGTATCTCTGCCGCCGCGGTTGCCCCCAGTATTTTTGGCCTGATGATGGGCCACCCCTTCACCGGGTTTGCGATCGGCTTTGCAGTTTTATGCGTGGCGGGCACGCTGGCCATGCGCGGGCAATGGACCGCGTCCGGCCCCGCCATGCCAACCCCGTCCCCGTTTGCGCTGTTGGCCGAACCGCAGGTCCGCCGCCTGTTGCTGCTCGCGCTGGTCAATGCAGCCCCGGTCGCCGTCACCTCCACCCTATTCCTGTTTTTTGTCGAAAGCCGGATTGGCGCGCCCGACCTTGCAGGCCCGCTGCTGCTGCTGTTCTTTCTGGCCGCCGCCATAACCGCCCCGCTGTGGGGCCGCCTTGCCGCAACATATGGCCAGAAACAAACCCTGCTGGCGGGCATGGTTCTTGCCATTCTCGCCTTTCTTTTTGCCTTGCGCCTTGGCACGGGTGATGTGCTTGCCTTCGCCCTCATCTCTGCCGCGTCGGGGGCAGCGCTGGCCGCCGACATGGTCCTGTTGCCTGCCATTTTCGCCCGCACCCTGTCCCAGCGCGGCGGGGGGGAGGCGATGGGCTTTGGCCTATGGTCTTTCGCCTCAAAACTCACGCTGGCTTTTGCCGCGCTGACCTTGTTTCCGCTGTTGGAATTGGGCGGCTTTCGCGCGGGGCCGGATAACAGCGACCAAGCGCTTTACACCCTAACGCTGCTTTATGCGGGCTTGCCTTGCGTGCTGAAACTGCTTGCCATTGCCCTTTTGGCCCGCACGCAGCTTCCCGCAACGGCCCCGCTCCCCTCACCTCATCTGAAAGGTAGATCATGACCATCCTCACCCTGCTTGCAGGCATGGCCCTGACCGTGCTTTTGGCCCTTATCGCGCGGCGCTGGATTGGCTTTGCTGCGCAATCGCCAGCCGATTACAGCGCCCATGGCCCCGCCTTTGACCCGCGCCAACACCTCAGCGGCCCTATCCAATGCGAAGGGGTGATTTATGGCCCCACCGGGCGCGTGGCATCGCGGTTTGTGGCTGATATGCACGGCACTTGGGATGGCGCCGTTGGCACCTTGCGCGAAGATTTCCGCTATGACAGTGGTTTGGAACAGGCCCGCTGCTGGACGCTGCATCTGGGCAATGGCGGCGATATTCGCGCGCTGGCCGCCGATGTGCCGGGCGAAGGGTCGGGGCAGGTTTCAGGCTCCAGCGTGGTTTTGCGCTACAACATCCAGCTTGCGCCCTCGGCGGGGGGGCATGTGCTGCAAGTCACCGATTGGATGTATCTGATGGAAAACGGCACCATCATGAACCGCAGTCAGTTTTTCAAATGGGGCATCAAGGTTGCCGAACTGGTCGCAACCATGCGACCCAAAACCGGGGGGGCAGCGGCATGATGCGCAATTGGCAGGGTAAAAAATACTGGTTGGTTGGCGCGAGTGAGGGGTTGGGTTTGGCCCTTGCCCGCCAAATCAGCGCTGCGGGGGCCGAGGTAATTTTGTCCGCCCGGTCAGAGGCGAGTTTGGCCAATGCGGTGGCGCAAATGCCGGGCCGCGCCCGCGCCGTGGTGGTGGACGTGGCCGACAGCGCATCCGTGGCGCGCGCAGCGGTACAGGTGGGCGATGTCGATGGCGTGGTGTTTTTGGCAGGCGTGTACTGGCCCATGAAAGCGCAGGCCTGGGACGCTGAACAGATTGAAACCATGTGTAATGTCAACTTTACCGGCTGCGCGCGGGTGATCGGTGCGGCGCTGCCCGGCATGGTCGCACGCGGGTCCGGCCATGTGGTGCTGACGGGCTCCCTATCTGGCTTTCGCGGATTGCCGGGGGCCAATGGTTACGGCCCGGCCAAGGCGGGTGTTATGGCAATGGCCGAAACCCTGTACGCCGATCTGCGTGGGTCCGGCATCACCGTGCAACTGGCCAACCCCGGCTTTATCCGCACCCGCTTGACCGACAAAAACGATTTCACCATGCCGTTTTTGATGGAGCCGGAGGAGGCCGCGCGCCATATGTTTGAATTGATGCAAACCGACCGGTTCAAGGCCAACTTCCCCACCGTGTTTTCGTGGCTGTTCCGCCTGTCGCAATTCCTGCCAGATTGGGCCTATTACCGGGTATTTGCGCCAAAATAACGGGTTAAGGGTGGGTGTGTTGGTCAAACAGCGCCTTTGCCCGGCCCCAAACGCCTGCGTCCAAATCATCCAGCGCCAGCAGCGACGGCAGCAACAACCCGGCAAAATCCTCACTGCTTTCCACGGGCAGTAGGCTGGGCAAGTTGTCAATTGCCGTGACATCCAGCACCGGATCATCCGCCACGCGCAGCGCAGGGGCCGCCCAATCGGTTGCGGAATCATACACTTTGATCGGTGAAAAATCCGATGTCGGGTCGCAAGCAATATCGCCAATCACCCGCAGTGCGCGGGGGGCGGTCAGCGCGGACTGTGGCACAAACACCGGGCAACCGGGCTGCGCAAGGATGCAATTCAGGAAAATTTCATGCGCCAACACTTGCGGGAACGGTCCGCCCTGCGCCGTTTCCGCCATGTCCCATTTGGTAACGGCCATTCCCATCGCCGCGCATAAATCCGCAGCACCCGTGCCAACCCGCCCCAATGCCCCAATCACCAGCGCGCGCGGCGCATCCAAACCCGCCATATCCTGCGCCAAATCCGCCAACAATGCAGCGCGACCCGCATAAGTGGCAACTGGCCCCGCAACCCCGCCCCGCGCTTGCGCCGCCCAGCATTTCAGCGCGACCGCCGCCCCCGCATACCCCGCCCAATAGCCGAACGCGGCCACGCGGCGGCCGGCGTCATCCACCAAATACTCAATATCATACAGGGTCCCCCCCCCGGCCTTGAACCGTGCCAGCAACGCCTGCCCCGATGGTTGCCCCTTATACGCATGGCCAAACAGGATATGGCGGTGGGGCAGGGGGGTGCCATCCTCGGGCAACTCCTTTAACCCAAAAATGATCGCATCGCGCGGCGCATCGGGCCAAGAGTTTGCAGGCGCAATCGCACACCCCGTGGCGCGGTAGCCCGCGATGGGTATGGCGCGCACCGCACTTTCCTCTACCGTCACGGCAAACCCTGCGGCCATCAGGGCGGCCACCCCCGCAGGCGTCACGCCCACGCGTTCTTCATTCGGGCGCTGTTCGGCCCGGACCCAAATATGTGTCATACTTCCCCCTGAAACCGGCTGTATCCGCGCCGCGCCGCGCTCGTTTGCAACGCCTCTGCCGCCAAACACGCATCACGCAAATTCGCAAACCACGTCACCTGCCTGCGACCCGATGCACCCGGCACCCCCCGAACCCCCCATTCGCGCAGCACGGAATATTCGCCAAATAGGTTATACGCCACATCCACACGGTAATACCGGGCATGGCCTTTGCGATTGCGCAGCATATGGAAACCGATCATTTCCGCCCCCCGGCTTGGTTTCTGGGGCCACAGATACCAGATCTACATCTGCACAACAGATGAAAAGCGATGCGAAAGGCGATCAGATGAACAGACGCGCGGTATTATGGGCTGGATTGGCAGGGGTTTTGGCGGGCGGTGCAGGTCTTGCCCTATGGCGCACAGCGTCCCCAAAAGCGATGGCGGCGGCGGCGTTTAACGCCCTGTACACCACGCCCCTAACCCCGCCCGATGCAGTGCTGTCGGTCTATCACCTTGGTCACAGCCTTGTGGGTCGCGATATGCCCGTGATGCTGAACCAACTCGCCGCTGCCGCAGGGTTTACCGCGCACAGCCACGCCAGCCAACTGGGGTGGGGGGCCAGCCTTGATCAACACCGCAAAGGTGATGTGCCGGGCATGGAACAGGAAAACGCGCACCCAAACCACCGCCCCGCAGATACAGCCCTTGCATCGGGCGCGTATGACGCGGTGGTGCTGACCGAAATGGTGGAAATTCGCGATGCCATTCGCTATCACGACAGCGCCAATGCGCTGGCCCATTGGGCGCGCACCGCCCGCGCCGGCAATCCAAACGCGCGTCTGTACCTCTACGAAACATGGCACCGTTTGGACGATGCCGAAGGCTGGTTAAACCGCATCGACGCCGATTTCACCCGCGCTTGGCAAGACCAATTGCTGCGCGTGGCCATGGTTGCACCCGATGTCGGCACCATCCACCTCATCCCCGGCGGCCAAACCCTTGCCGCCGTCACCCGCGCGATCGAGGCGGGCGAGGTGCCCGGCCTGACCCGTCGTGAGGATTTGTTTTCCCGCGATGCCGCAGGGGCCGTGGACCCCATCCACCTGAATGATCTGGGGGCCTATATCATTGCCCTAACCCATTTCGCCACGCTGTATCATCGCAGCCCGCTTGGGTTACCGGGGGCCTTGTTGCGCGCCGATGGGACGCCTGCAACACCCATCCCAGATGCAGCGATTGCACCGTTGCAAACACTGGTCTGGCAGGTCGTCACGCGCTATTCTTTGACCGGGGTGGCTGGCTAAACCCGCCCCGCCGCGTGTGTTATGTAACGAAAGGCCCGCCCGATGTCCTATTTGACCCTGCTTGCCGATATTTTGTTCGTGGGCCACAGCCTTGTCGGCCCGTCCTTGCCCGCAATGGTTGAGGGCGGCGCGCGGCTGCAAGGGCAGGAAATGTCGGTGGCCGCACAGGTGATCAACGGCGCGCCCTTGCGCTTTGCATGGGACAACAGCGCAGACGGCGAACAAGGCGACGCGCGGGTGATCTTGCCCCAAGGCGACACCAAGGTTTTGGTGCTGACCGAGGCGGTGCCTGTGGCAAACCAAATCGAATGGAATGACAGCGCGGGCTATGTCGCGAAATTTGCAGGGCTGGCATGGGAAAGTCGCCCCGATACCCAAGTCTACATTTACGAGACATGGCCCAGCATCAAAAGCAGCCCGGGCGTGGTGATCGAAGGGGACGCTGGCGCAGGTGTGCCGTGGCGCGAACGCCTGACCGCCGATTTGCCCTTGTGGGAAGGGATGACAGCCACCGCCAACGCCGCCCGCCCCGACGGTGCGCCTTTGGTCCGCCTTATCCCGGCAGGTCAGGCGATGGGCCGCTTGGCCGATGCGATTGCGGCGGGGCAGGTGCCGGGCATAACCACGCTGCAAGCGCTTTATGATGATGATATTCACCCCAGCCACCAAACCTTGTACTTTCTGGCACTGGTGCATTTGTCGGTGATCACAGGCAAAGACCCCGCAGGCCTGCCGCCAAAACTCACCCGCCAATGGCTTAGCCGGGCAGGGGTGATTTCCGATGCCCAAGCCGCCGTGTTCCAACGCATCGCTTGGGATGCCGTCACCACCTACCGCGCCGATGATACCCCAAGGATTGAGGCGCTGGCCGCCGCAGCACCCGCAGCACCCGTGCAAACCCCCGCCCCCGCCGCCGCCGCCACCCCGGCTGCGATTGCACAACCCGAACCCGCAATCGCCGCCGCGCCCGCAATCACACCGCCTTCCACGGCCGACCTGCCGCGCGCAATCACCAACCCAAAGCTGGCATTGGGCCTGTCGGGCGTGGTCGATTGGTCCGTACAGCAACCTTTCCTTGATGTGATGAAAACCGCCCGCCCTTGGGTCGGGCAATTGCCCGGCCAATGGGGTGGCATCGAATATGAGACCCTGCGCGATGGCGGATACCTTGACCCGAACGGTTGGCCCACATCCTTACCGCTGGAGGCGACAGGGATCACCACCTTGTTCCTAACCGATCTGCCCGCAGATGCAGGCATGGTCGCGGGCCGCTATGTGCTGCGTTACGCGGGCGCGGGCGCGATGAAACTGGAAGGCCGCGCGCAGATCGTTGATGGCGGGCCGGGGTTGATCGTGTTCGACTATACCCCCGGTTCCGGCTCTGTCTCCCTGACCATTACGGCGGTGGACGCCGCCAACCCCATCCGCGAAATATCCGTGGTGCGCGACGATCGCTTGGCCGCCCATGATGCGGGCGCGATGTTCAACCCCGACTGGCTGGCCCGTATTCGCGGCACCAAGGGCCTGCGCTTTATGGATTGGATGGACACCAATAATTCCACCCTTGCCCGCCTGCAAGACCGCCCCAAACCTGCTGATTTCAGCTGGGCAATCAAAGGCGTCCCGGTCGAGGTGATGGTCGCCCTCGCCAATGATCTGCGCGCCGATGCATGGTTCACCCTTCCGCATTTGGCCGACGATGCGCTGGTGCGCGCTTATGCCGAGGTGGTCCGTGATCGCTTGGCCGCAGGGCTGCGCGCCCAAGTCGAATATTCAAACGAGATGTGGAATTGGCAATTCACCCAAGCCACCTGGGCCGATGAACAGTGCCGCGCCCGCTGGGATGCCAGCGATTGCTGGGTGCAGTTTTACGCCCTGCGCGCCGCCGAAGTGGCTGACATCTGGGCCGAAGTGTTCGGCCCCGCAGACGCCGACCGCCTGGTCCGCGTGATCGCCACCCAAACCGGCTGGCAAGGGCTAGAGGAACAAATCTTCGACGCGCCCTTGGCCGTGGCCGAAGGCCGCAAACCGCCGGTCGACAGCTTTGATGCTTACGCCGTCACCGGCTATTTCGCCGCTGGCCTTGGCAGCGATGATAAGGCGGCGGTCCTGCAAGGCTGGCTGCGCGACAGCCGCCAAATGGCGGTGTCGCAGGCCGACCAGCAATCGTTAACCGGCCCCGCCCGCGATGCCTACATCGCGCAGCACCGCTTTGATATGGCCACCGACCGCGCCGCGACCGAACTGGAAAACGGCTTTGTCACCGGGCAAACCGCCGACACGCTGGTGTCGCTGCTTACCTCCGTTCTGCCCTATCACGCAGGCATCGCCGCCGCGCGCGGCCTTGATTTGGTGATGTACGAAGGCGGCACCCATGTCGTCGCCACCGCCAGCCTGCTGAACGATGATGATGTGACCGCGTTTTTCCACCACTTGAACTATTCCCCGCAAATGGGCGTCCTCTATGATCGCCTGATCGAAGGGTGGGCAGCCCTGACCCCCGAACCCTTCAACGCCTTTGTCGATATTTACAGCCCGAACAAATGGGGCAGCTGGGGCGGCCTCAGGCACTTGGGCGATGATAACCCCCGCTGGCAATCCTTGGCGCATGGCTGCAAATCTTGCTAAGCGTCATCCTGCCCGCCAGCAATGAGGCGGGCTATATCGGCCCTTGCCTGACCGCCCTTTTCGCCTCCCATCCCGTGCCCGGCGGGGCCGAGGTGATTGTGGTCGCCAACGGCTGCACCGATGATACGGCCGCGCGCGCACAGGCCTTTGGCCCACAGGCCCAAACGGCAGGCTGGCATCTGCGGGTGATCGACCGCGCCCAAGGTGGCAAAATCGGTGCGCTGAACGCAGGCGACCGCGCGGCGCATGGCGACATGCGCGCTTACCTTGATGCCGATGTCATCGTCTCACCCGGCCTCATGGCGCAACTCGCCCATGCGCTGGATCAGCCCACAGCACTTTACGCCTCTGGCCGCGCCACCATTCCCCGCGCGCAGTCTGCGATCACCCGCGCCTATGCCCGCTTTTGGCAAACCTTGCCATTTGCCCGCAGCATCGCCCCCGGTTACGGCCTGTTTGCGGTCAACGCAGCGGGCCGCGCGCGCTGGGGTGATTTCCCCGACATCATTTCGGATGACACGTTCGCCCGCTTGCAATTTGCACCGGGCGAACGCGTAAGCGTCCCCGCCCCCTATCACTGGCCGATGATCGAAGGGTTCGCAGCACTGGTCCGCGTGCGCCGCAGACAAGATGCTGGCGTGGCGCAAATATCCGCCCTTTTCCCCGACATCATGGCGCGCGAAGGTAAAACGCCGCTGGGCCTGACTGGCGTGATCCGCCGTGCGCTGCGCGACCCGTTGGGGTTTGCCACCTACGCCGCAGTCTCACTGGCGGTCAAACTGCGGCGCGGCGGCACGGATTGGACGCGCGGGCGCTGACCCCGCCCCCCAACCCCAGCCCAAGCCCCTTAGGCCAACCCCCGCAGCAACCCTGCAAGTTTCGTCGCTTCCACATCCACATCATGGCGCTCAAACACCCGGTCGCGCGCCGCTTGTCCCATCGCAGCCAAATCCGCTTGCGATGTGCGCGCCAACGCCGCCATCGCCTCGGCCAAAAACACCGCGCTGCCTGCGGGCACAATCCAGCCCGTATCGCCTGCCACCACCAACTCCGGCACGCCCGCAATTGCTGTGGCAATCACCGGGCGGCCCGCCGCCATCGCCTCCATCACCACCATCGGCAACCCTTCGGCAAAGGACGGCAATATTAACGCCTGCGCTTGTGACAGCGCCGCCGCCACCCCCGCCTCATCCTGCCAGCCCGCCAATGTCACGCGGTCCCCAAGGTGGTTCGCCGCGATCAACGCTTCAATCTGTCCGCGCATCGGGCCATCACCCACCAAGGTAAGGTGCAGACCGGGATGGGTAGGCGCCGCCAGCGACATCGCCTTTATCAACAGCGAAAAGCCCTTTTGCTCTGCCAGCCGCCCAATTGCCACCAAACGCGGCCCGCCCGCGGGCGGGGGGGTGGGGGCCGTAAATTTCGCAGGCTCAATCCCGCAATGCACCACATGCAACTTGGCCCAATCGCTCGGCCGTGCCCATCGGTACAACTGGCTGCGCCCAAAACTGCTGATCGCCACGGCAAACGCCGCATGGCGGATTTTGTCACCCAAACACAGCGCCAAGGGCGCATCAAATTCCTCCGGGCCATGCACGGTGAAACTGTAACGCGGCCCCCCCAACACCCGCACCAGCATCGCCACCGCCGCCGAATTGGTGCCAAAATGCGCGTGGATATGCGTGATGCCCAAATCCGCACAGCGCGCCGCCACATGCGCCGCCTCCAGCAAATACACCATATGCCGCAACCGCCCGCCCGTGCCCGGTGTGCCGCCCGCGCCCACCGCCCCACAGCGCAGCGCCAGCGCCACGCCCCGCGCCGTTTGCACAGGTCGGCGCAACATCCATCCCAGCGCCGATGGCACCAACCGCGCAATCCCTGTGCGCAGCACATGCTCGGTGCGGGCATCCTCGGCCAGATCGGCGGGGTCCATCAGGCTGCCGCGTTCGGACCGCATGGCAAAACGGTGAATATCAAAACCGCACCGTTCCAGCGCTTGCACCTCGCGCCGAATGAACGTGTGCGACGCGCGGGGATAGGTGTTCACCAGACAAGCAATCTTCACTACGGCACCTTTTGGATTTGCCCCTTTGATCTATCCCTGTTCCACACCCTTGCAAACCCACATGAATATTTCGTTAACGCGCCCCCACAACAGCCGCCGCGCCCAAGGCAGTTGGCAAAAATCCGCTTTCGCGCAGCGGTCGAATCGGCGGAAAATATTGCAAGCCCAAAGGATGCACGTTTTTTGCCTGACTCTCGCCACAATCTCGGGTCAACTTCAAGCATAGGCGCAGACAGCTGCGGGACTGGAACCGACGAAAGACAAATACCACAGACCTTTCGAACCCAGCCCAACAGCCCCGCAACTCTGGCAAAGCCGGAAAAAGACAAAGGAACGTTGAAATGGTTATCGGCATCTTGGTTTCGGGCATCATTGCAGGTCTTTTTGCGACCATTGGATCTTTGACATTTGGTTTGCCAATTTGGGCCGCCGTTTTGCTTTACCCCGTTGCAGGTTCACTGGGCGCAGTCGGATTTATCGTTTTTGCGATGGCCCGCATGTCGCAAAAAGAACCGCAGCCAGCGGTGGTATTTGCGACACAGTCCCGTTAACCATTTCGGACTATTTCCCAAATAGAAACAATACTCTGCGGCATGGGCGGCACATTATTGCCCCATAAAAATAGTCAACATTTCGCAGCGCCCCCGCGCGATACGACAAAACCGAATCAGCGCAGGATCAAATCCCCAGTGTTTTTGGAACGACTCAACTGCAGGGCGATTTTTCTGCGCCTCATTTTGCCGCTTTTGGAAAATAAGGCAAAATATGTTAGTAAATTTGACGAAAATATGGCCGATGCGCAACGTCATCCTTTCCATCCTCATTGTGAATAAGATAAAATAAAGATGGGGGCGTAACTGCCGAGTGTTCGTGATGATCTGCATTTTTTCTGATTCTGATTGCATGCGTGGGAGTGATGCGTTGGCAACATTTGCCAAGGCCACCTTTGACGTTGCCAAACCCAGTTTAACTTTTTCCCAATTGTGTTTGGGGGCGTAACAATGACAATCAGCTATTCCGATCTGATCGCCGGGGGCACCGGCGCGATTGAGCATCCATCCCGCCCCCTTGATCTGGGCGTGGATTTGCACCTGCGCCCAAAGGCGCGGGGCCTTTATCGCCAAATGTTCAAGCGTACCTTTGACGTTGCAGTGGTCATGATCGCCGCGCCCATCATCCTGCCTTTGATTGCGGGTCTGGCCTTTGCCGTGCGCCGCGATGGCGGCAGCGCCTTTTACACCCAAAAGCGCGTCGGTCTGCACGGGCGGCATTTTTGCATGTGGAAGCTGCGCAGCATGGTCAGCGATGCCGATGATCGTATGGCCGAATATCTGGCCGCCAACCCGCAAGCGCGCATTGAATGGGACCAAACCCAAAAGTTAAAGCGCGATCCGCGCATCACGCCCTTTGGCCAATTCCTGCGCAAATCCTCGCTGGATGAATTGCCGCAGCTGTGGAACGTGCTGGTCGGCGAGATGAGCTTGGTCGGCCCGCGCCCCATCATGCTGAACCAGCAAGCCCTATATCCCGGCGCCGCGTATTACGGCCTGCGCCCCGGCATCACCGGGTTTTGGCAAACCAGCGGCCGCAACAACACCACGTTTGAAGCGCGGGCTGATTACGACGCCTTCTATGACGCTGAACTGTCGCTGATGACAGACATGCGGGTGCTGTCGCGCACGGTGGGTGTTGTGATGAAATGCACCGGCTACTGACACCGCCCTAAGCCACATAAAAAGGCCCGCACCGATCCCCCGGCGCGGGCCTTTTTCATATCAAAATCCGGCAGCAGGTCATTACGCCCGTGCCCCAACCCGCGCGTCAGGTCATCGCCGCCGCAACCGCCACCAGCAAAATCACCGCCACACCGCCGCCAATCAATTGCACGCGGCTTGGCGCGCCACCGGCCCCAATGCTTTGTGCGGCCCTTGCGCGCATTTCTGGCACATGGCGGGCAAGGTCGGACAGCGTATGTATGTCCTTGCTGAACCATTGGCGCAGGGGCCGCCCCGATGCCCGCATTTCCGGAATCGCCACGATCGGGCGCAAATCCAATTCGCGTTCCAAATGGCTGCGCGTGCGCAATACCGGGCGCATTTGGTCCAGCAAAAACGCAAGGCCCACCCCCAGCATCAAGCTGCCAAACGCCCCTACAATCGCCAGTTTGCGCCGCCCCCCGCTGATCGGATAATCGGCCTCAATCCCGCGCTCCAATATGGAAAAGGTTTCGCCTTGCTGGCGATCTTGCAGCCGCGCCGCCGTTTCTGCCTCGGCGCTGCGGCGGCTTGCGGCCTCAAACTGCGTCTGCAATTGCGTCAAACCGCGCTGATAATCTGACAAAACCCGGTCCACATCTTGGCCTTCGGTCACCACGCTTGTGATCTCGGCCCGCCGCGCCTCCAGCGCTGCACTTTGCGCCCCCAAGGTTTCAATTTCCGCGCTCAAACTGTCCAAATCCCGCCGATCGGTTGCGCGCAACGTCGCTTTGCGTTCAATCGCAGCCCGTTCGTTGCGCGCCGCGACCAAGGCTTGGTCCAAACTGCGCAATTCCGTTTCCAGCCCGGTCAATTCAGACCGCAACGATTCGCGTTGCGCGGGCAGGGCGCCCACATTGCGGGCTTGGTACGCGGCAATCTCTGCCTCGCGCGCATCAATCGCGGCCCTCAGGCTGTTGGCCTCCTCGCGGTAAAAATCCAACGCCTCGCGCGCGCGGTTTATCTGCCCCGCAGCCCCCGCATCCAAAATCCCTTGCGCAAAATCATTGGTCACGCGGGCCGCTTTGGCGCGGGTGTCCGATTGCGCACTGATCAAAATCGCCGAAACCTCGGCCGCTTGTCCAAACCCTGCGGCGGCCGCACTGGCCACCGTTTCAAACCGCAAGGATATGCGCAGCAAATGCACCTTTTGGTCGTCGGTTAGCGGCAAACCCGCATACAGATCATGCCGCGCAATCACCGCCAGCATGTTTTCGCGCGTGGTCAGCCGTTGTTGGATCGCCTGTAACCGCTGCGCCGAACTTTCGCGCGGGGCCTCCGTGCCGTCCGCGCTGGACACCGTGGGCGATTGCACCTGAATCAACGCGGTGCTTTCAAACACGTCTGCTTTTGACATCACGAACAACACGGTTATCACCATGCCAAACACTGCCACCGCACCAATCAACAGGCGGCGACGGATCAACATGTTGATCAGGTCCTCAATGCTTTGAATCTGTCCCATGCGCCCGCCCCTTAAGTGTTGCCATAGCGGTAACGGCCCAGCCCACGGTCTTGCGCGCGGTTCAACACCACCCCCATCAATGGGCATTGCCCATCAAACAAACGCTCGCAGGCGCGCACTTCGGCGGCGGTGGTTTTGGTGCCATCGACGATCAACAAAACCGCATCCAGCTGCGGCAACAATGCCAGCACATCATCCGACATCAAAACGGGCGGCGCATCAATCACCACCAATTCGGGGTTCAACGCATCGGTCATCGCGGCCAACGCCTCGGCGGTGCTGGGCTCGTGCAACACCTCGGCGGCATCCAGCATCGCGCGGTCGTTCAGCCCCAGCGCCAGCGTGCGCCCAACCCGGCGAAAATGGCTTTCCAGCGGCTGTTCGCCGTTCAAAAATTCGCGAATATGGCCAACATCGCCTAGGCCCAACAGCTTGGCCACCCCCGGTTGGCGCAATTCCAAATCTAGCAGCACCGTGCGGCTGGACGGCCGCCGCGCCAAACTCAACGCAAGGTTCACCGCGACAAAGGTTTTGCCGCAGCCATGCGTGGGCGATGTGATCGCAATCCGCTTCCACCCATGTTCTTGCATCGCGTGCAACAAACGGGTGCGCAAAATGTCAAAATACTGCGTCCCGCTGAATTGTTGCGGTTGCGTAAACAGACCATTTCCATTCAGCACCGCCTCATTCAGCGTCACGGGGTTCAGTGATTCCCACACCCGTTCGGGTTTGTGCGGGGCCAACATTATCGGCTCCGGCTCCACCTCTCGTGGCTCTACGGTTGCGGGCAGCGCATGGATGGGCGCATTGCGAAACACCGAAATTCCCGGCGCGCGGGGTCGTTTTACGTCTTCTGCCATTTTGCGAAAATTCTCATCGTCCATCGGCGCCTGCTCTAGATCTGCCGGCCAAAGGGCTTGCGACAACGAAATATCGTGGTTGGCCATCTGAATTCAGGCTCCTGCTGCCCCCAGCTTCACAACGAAGGGTGGGCGGTTACACATATATGAACCCGCAAGACAGCAGGCAAGAATACGGCCTTCACCCTTTGGTTACGCGCCGATGGGCGCATGCCAAACAGATTCGTCCGGGCCCCCGCCCAGTTGGATCTAGCTAACAGATAATCCAAAAAATTGAAAGACTTTGCACGCCGCCTGTCCGCCCATCCCACGTCCCAAACCAGCCTTGGCAAAGCCACAGTGCCCCGCGTATGCTGCACCCCATTCTGACCCAACAAAGGCAACCCGTGGCCAGCAATCCCCCCCATCCCGCCCCAAAAAATCGCGTCGATGCTGTGGTCATTGGCCGCAACGAAGGCGTGCGGCTGCAGGCCTGCATTGCGTCCCTGCAACCGCAAGTCGGGCGCGTGATCTATGTGGACTCAGGCTCCACCGATGGCAGCGCGGATATGGCGCGGGGCATGGGCGCGCAAGTGGTGGCACTGGATATGGCGCAGCCGTTCACCGCAGCGCGCGCGCGCAACGCAGGGCTGGCGCTGGTCACGGCCCCTTTCGTACAATTTGTCGATGGGGATTGCACGGTGCAGCCCGCATGGGTCCAAACCGCGTTGGATTTTGCGGATGCCCACCCCGCCGCCGCCGTGATCTGTGGCCGCAGGCGCGAACGCCACCCCAATGCCTCTATCTATAACGCCCTATGCGATGCCGAATGGGACACGCCCATCGGCCAAACCCGCGCTTGCGGCGGCGATGCTCTGATGCGCGTGGCCGATCTGCGCAGCGTCGGCGGCTATACCCCATATCTGATTGCCGGAGAGGAGCCGGAACTGTGCCTGCGCCTTGCCCGCACGGGCGTGCAAATTTGGCGGATTGATGCGGAAATGACCCTGCATGACGCCGCAATCACCCGCATCGACCAATGGTGGCAACGCAGCCGCCGCGCGGGTCACGCCTATGCCGAAGGGGCGGCGCTGCACGGGCGCGGCCCCGAACGCCACTGGGTCACACAGACCCGCCGTGCTTTGATCTGGGGGGCGGGCGTGCCACTTGCTGCCCTCATCCTTAGCGCGCTGCATCCTGCAGGGCTGGCGGTTTTGCTGGCATGGCCCTTGCAAATCCTGCGCCTGACCCCCCGCATCGGCCTTGCCCCCGCCTTTTTCAGCGTGTTGGGCAAACTGCCCGAGGCGCAGGGCGCCATCGGCTTTTACACCCAACGCTTGCGGCGCAAACAAACCGGTCTTATCGAATATAAATAGTCAGCGCTGCTTGATCGCCGCCACCATCTGCCCCGGCAAAATCGCCGCACAGCCGATATAGCGCGGGCCAAACCGGCGCGGGTTTTTGGCCATCCGCCAAAACCATTCCATCGCAATCCGCCGCACCCACGCAGGCGCGCGCACTTGATGCCCCGACAGAAAATCCACCCCCGCCCCGATGCTGGCAAACCCGGCTTGCGGGGCCAATCGGCGACCAAAGGCCGCCAGCGCCTCCTGCTTTGGCGCGCCCAGCGCGATCAAACACAGGCACGGGCCCAGCGCTGCCACCTGTGCCAGCATCGCCTCGGCCACAGTCCCCTTTGGGTCAAACCCAAAATCGGGGGCAATCGTCGCCCCAATCACCACGCCCGGCACCAGCCCCCGCAACGCTGTCGCCGCCCCGGCCAAGGCATCATCCGTGCTGCCCAGCAACACCACCGGGCGGCCCGCCGCCGCCGCCGCGCGCACCATCGGCAACACCAAATCCGACCCCGGCGTCAGCGACACTGCCTTGCCCGCCATCCGCGACAGCCACACAATCGGGTTGCCATCCGCCACCACAATATCTTGCGCCGCATAATCCGCCAAAAACGCCGGGTCACGCCCCAGCTTTACCACATGGTCCAAGTTGATCGTGGCCAGCGCAAACCCCTCCCCAGCGGTCAGTCGCGCGGACACTTCGGCCATAATGCTGGCTGCATCCTTGTGGGTGATCGCAATCGTGGTGTTGGAAAATACAAAATTCATTCAGGCAATCCCGCGCGGTTTGTGCCACTTTTAACACGGAACCCGCGCCCGCGCGATGGGGTGCAGCCCCCCCAAATCATACAGCCCCCGCAACACTCTGTTTCCAAACGCTAGGGTTATTTGGGCAAATATCCGCCAAATCCCCCGTTTTGCGCCACATATTCCGCCGCCGCGTCCGGTGCGGGCGGGGAAATACGCACCCCCCCCAGCATCCATCGGCGAAAGGATAGTTTGGCCCGTCCCCCCATGCTATAACCCCCAAACCACAAGGACACGCACCACCCCCATGCCCAACCCAATCGCCTATCTGATGCTTTTGATGTGGCCGGTCATCGCGACCGCCCTGTTTCGGCGTCTGCCGCGCGAACAAGCCCTGATCTGGTCCATCCTTGGCGCGTATATGCTGCTGCCGCCTTTGGCGAATTTCAACCTGCCTGCCGTGCCGGACATGGATAAATTCACCATCGCCAACCTGTGTGCACTGGCCCTGACCATCTGGGTTTTGAATGAAAAAGTCAGCTTTCTGCCCCGCAGCTTGATCGGCCGCACCCTGATCGTGCTGTATGTCATCAGCCCGTTTGCCACCGCCATGACCAACCCTGACCCTATCCCAATCCTGTCTGGCGATGTGCCCGCCCTGCGACTTTATGACAGCGCTGCAACCGTCACTTACCAATTCATCGCCCTCATCCCGTTCTTTCTGGCCCGCACCCTTCTGCGGTCCGAGGTGGCAATGCGCGCTATTATCGCCGCTTTGGTCGCCGCAGGCTTGGTCTATTCCGTGCCAATGGTGCTGGAATCGCGCCTGTCCCCGCAACTCAACGTCTGGATTTACGGGTTTTTCCAACATGACTTTTTGCAAAGCATGCGGGGCAACGGGTTTCGGCCCATGGTGTTCATGCCGCACGGCCTGTGGGTCGCGTTTTTCGCCCTTATGGCCGCGATGGCCGCCTTGGTTCATTTGCGCCTAGGCACTGCCGCCGAACGGCCAAAACAACTGATGATCTTCATGTATCTCTGCGTGGTTTTGGTGCTGTGCCGCAGCGTTGGCCCGATGGTTTACGCCCTCATGCTTATCCCGGTTATTTTGCTGCTGGGGCGGCGCTGGCAAATCGCCCTTGCAGCCCTTTTGGGTGTTATCGTCCTCAGCTATCCATTGCTGCGCGGCGCGCAATTGGTGCCAATGGATGCGATCCTTGATTACGCCTATGCCTTCAGCCCCGAACGCCACCAATCCCTAAACTTCCGCGTGATGAACGAGGAGGAGCTGCTGGCCCGCGCCGCCTACAAACCCCTGTTTGGTTGGGGCGGCTATGGCCGCAACCTGATCATGGACCCGATTGATGGGCGCATCCTGACCATCCCAGACGGTCAATGGATTATCGTGTTGGGCACCTATGGCTGGCTCGGTTATATCGCCGAATTTGGCCTGCTTATCATGCCCTTGATCTTTTTGGGGCGCGAGGCGCTGCTGCAACGCTCCACCGCCTTTTCGCCCTACGCCTGCGCCATCGCGCTGATTTATGCCGTCAATCTGGTCGATCTGCTGCCCAACGCCACGCTTATCCCCTTTTCCTGGCTCATGGCAGGCGCGCTGATGGGCTATGCCGAAGATTTGGCAACCAGCCGCAAAACTGCCGCCCGCGCGGCATGGCAGGCGGGTCTTAACCGGGGCGGCGGCCCCCGCACGGTTCTTTAGGATTTATTAACAATGATTCGGTGAACGCGCCGCCGGGACCCACCCATCGCCCAGAATAATTGTTTCCAATTTAATTCCAATCGCCGCAGCCGCCGATGCCAATTAAGGCACGCGCCGCCCCGCCCCCCCGCTTTCACGGCCTAAAACGGCAAGACTGTGGCAACCGTGTGGCATTGTCGCCCCCGCCGCACTGATCGCGCTGCGGCGTCAGAACGGGTATCAAATCATACCGCTTTGGGCTATTTTTACCCTGTTGTTCTAGGGAATTAGACGGTGTTGCAGTTGCAGGCCCCGCAAGACATGAAAAAGTGAAAGGGCCACAGGCACCCGCATGGCAGATTTGGCAAACCAGATGGACCTTGGCGACAATGATATTGCCATCGTTGGCATGGCCGCACACCTTCCGGGTGCTACCACTGTTGCGCAATACTGGTCCAATCTTGCCGCAGGGGTGGAAAGCATCCGCCACCTCACGCCCGCTGAACTGCTGGCCAATGGCGAAACCCCCGCCCGCCTGCGCCATCGCAACTACGTTCCCGCCTGCGCGCCCTTGGACAATTTTGATCATTTCGACGCCGAATTTTTCGGATTTTCCCCGAAAGAGGCTGCAATCCTCGACCCCCAACACCGCCAATTCCTAGAGGTGGCATGGGAGGCGTTGGAACACGCAGGCCATCCGCCCGAAAACTTCCCCGGCAGCATCGGCGTGTACGGCGGCTGCGGCATGGGCAGCTATTTCTATTTCAACCTGTGTTCCAACCCCGATCTGGTCGAAAACACCGGTATGTTTTTGCTGCGTCACACTGGCAACGACAAGGATTTTCTGTCCACCCGCGTCAGCCATATCTTCGATCTCAAAGGGCCGTCGATCAACATCCAAACCGCCTGCTCCACCTCGCTGGTCGCGGTCCACTACGCGGCCCAAGCGTTGCTGACAGGCGAATGTGACATGGCCCTTGCAGGCGGGGTCACGATTGAACTGCCCCAAGGGCGCGGCTACATCTTCAACGATGGCGAAATCCTGTCGCCCGATGGTCATTGCCACGCGTTTGATGCGGCGGCCCAAGGCACCGTCTTCGGCTCTGGCGCGGGCGTGGTCGTGCTGCGCCGCGCCGCCGATGCCGTGCGCGATGGTGACCATATCTGGGCGATCATCAAAGGGTCCGCCGTCAACAATGACGGTTCCGCCAAAGCAGGCTACCTCGCCCCTTCGGTCGATGGCCAAGCCCGCGCGATAGCTGAGGCGCAAGCGGTCGCAGGCGTCACCGCCGACACCATCGACTACGTCGAATGTCACGGCACCGGAACTTTCCTCGGTGACCCCATCGAAGTTGCCGCCCTGACCGAGGCCTTCGCCGAAACCACCTCTGACCTCAATTTCTGCCGCATCGGCTCCGTCAAAACCAACATTGGCCACCTCGATACCGCCGCAGGTGTCGCCAGCTTGATCAAGGCCAGCCTTGCCCTGCATCACGGCCAAATGCCCCCCAGCCTCAACTTCAAATCGCCAAACCCCGCGATTGATTTCGAAAACTCACCCTTCCGCGTCAATGACCGCCTCACCGATTGGCCCCGCCGCAAAGGGCCGCGCCGCGCAGGCGTCAACTCGCTCGGTGTCGGCGGCACCAACGCCCATGTGGTTTTGCAAGAATCCCCACCTCGCGCCCCATCCGGCGACAGCGATTGGCCGTTCCAACTGCTGGTCATCTCCGCCAAATCCAAAGCGGCCCTTGATGCCCAAGCCAAAACCCTCGCCGCCCACCTGCGCGCCAACCCCGATCAACCCCTCGCCGATGTGGCATGGACCCTAAAACACGGCCGCCGCGCGTTTGAAAAACGCCGGGTGATCGTCGCCGAAAACCATCACCACGCCGCCGATCTGCTCGACGGGTCGGACCCCCGCCGCATCTGGTCGCACGAACCGATTTCCGCCCCCGATGTCGTTTTCATGTTCCCCGGTGGCGGCGCGCAATTTGCGGGCATGGCGCGCGACCTCTACCTAACCGAGCCGGAATTTGCCGATTGGATGGACCGCGGCCTCGCCATTCTGCAACCCAAACTTGATTACGACATCCGCGCGCTGTGGTTGCCCGAAAAAGGCGCCGAACAGGCCGCCAATGACGCCCTAAAACGCCCCTCGGTGCAATTGCCACTGATTATGATCACCGAATATGCGCTGGCCAAACTCTATCAATCCTGGGGCGTGCAGCCCTCCGCCCTCGTCGGTCATTCGATGGGCGAAAACACCGCCGCTTGCCTCGCGGGCGTGTTAAGCTTTGAAGATTGCATTGGCCTCGTCCATCTGCGCGGCACCTTGTTCGACACCATCGCCCCCGGCGGCATGCTTTCCATCCCCTTGGATGCCACGGAAATCCGCCCACTCCTCACCGATGATCTTGATATGGCATCCGTCAACGCCCCCGGCCTTTGTGTCGTTTCCGGCCCCGACCACGCCCTCAACTCCCTCGCGCAAACCCTGTCTGCGCGCGACATTGAAACCCAGCGCATCGCAATTGATATTGCCGCCCATTCCAAAATGCTGGACCCCATTCTGGGCCGCTTTGGCGACTACCTGCGCGGGCTTCAACTCAACGCCCCAACCCTGCCCATCATCTCCAACACCACAGGGGTCAAACTGACCGATGCACAGGCCACGAACCCCGATTATTGGGTCGCCCACCTGCGCAACACCGTCAATTTCGCCGCCTGCATGGACACGCTGAAATCCCCGAACCGCGTTTATATGGAAATGGGTCCGGGCCGCGCCATGTCGTCGCTGGCACAGGTCAATGGCGCGCCTGCCGCCCAAGTCATCCCCGCCCTGCGCCACCCCGAACAGATAATCCCCGATGATCAATGGCACATCGCCACCATCGGCCGCCTGTGGGCTTGCGGCGTCGATGTGGATTGGTCCCCGATCTGGGGCGATGTCCCCCGCCACCGCGTGCCGCTGCCCACCTATGCCTTTCAACGCAAACAATATTTCATTGAACCGGGGCAGGCGGCCATCACCGCCCCCGATCTGCCGATGCGGATTGAAGATGCCACGAAATGGGGCTGGCAACCGCATTGGCGCCCCCGCAGCGTTGACACCGATGTGGATATTGAAACCGACCTGCCCAACCTCGCGCCGCAAACGTGGCTCGTGTTCGCCGATGCCACCGGGCTGGCCGATGCTGCCTTTGCCCCGCTTATCGCCGCGGGTCAAACCGTCATCCCCGTCCGCCCCGGCGATGCGTATGGCCCCGATGGCAAAGGCGGCTACCGCCTCGCCCCCGAACGCGGCCGCGAAGGGTATGACGCCCTGCTGCGTGATCTGATTGCCGCAGGCCAAACCCCCACCCGCATCGCCCATTTCTGGGGCGTCACGGGCGCAGAAACCTTCCGCCCCGGCTCCAGCTTTTTCCAGCGCAACGTCGAACATGGGTTCTATTCCCTGATGTTTCTCGGCCAAGCCCTCGCCGCTGAAACCCTCAGCGCGCCACCCCATATCACCATCTTCACCACAGGTGCCGCGTCAGCCCGCACCGAAGGGCTGCCTTATCCCGAAAAGGCCCTGATCGCTGGTCCCGCCTTGGTCATCCCGCGCGAAATCCCCGGCATCACCATAGCCACCTGCGACCTTGTGCTGCCAACCGCGCGGCGCGGCAAACCCGACCTAACCGCCCTCATCCCGCAAATCATCGACGAACTTTTGGCCAATCCCGCCAACACCATAGCTGTTTTGCGCGGCACCAAGCGGCTGGAACTGGGCCTAAAACCCATCGACCTGCCAAGCGCCGAACTCGATATGCCAAACGGCGCGCCTGTCTTGCTCACGGGCGGTTTCGGCGGCATCGGCCTTACGCTGGCCGAGCATCTGATGACCGAACACGGCGCAAAAATTGCCCTTATCGCGCGCCGCCCCTTGCCCGCACAGGTGGACTGGCCCGCCTACCTCGCCACCCACAGCCCAACCGATGCTACCGCGCGCCGTATCCTTGCGCTGCAACATTTGCAAACCTTGGGCCAAATCGCGGTCTATACCGCCGATGTGACCAACGCGCAGGAAATGCGCAATGTCACCGCTGAAATCACCGAAACCTTCGGAAAAATCCACACCGTCATCCACGCTGCAGGCGTGATTGATGACAGCCCGCTGCTGTCCAAAACCCCCGCAGGTGTCGAAGGGGTGTTTGCCGCAAAACTCCACGGCACCAAGGTGTTGGCCGATATTTTCCCCGATGGGTCCATCGAACGGCTCGTCCTTTTCGCCTCCTCCTCCACCGTCACGGGGCCTGCGGGGCAGGTCGATTATGTCGCCGCCAACGCCTATCTCAACGCCTATGCCCAGTCGCGCAAAGGCGGCAATACCACCGTCACCGCCCTCAATTGGGGCATCTGGTCCGATGTCGGCATGGCCGCCGAGGCGTTGGCCAACCGCACCGCCACGCCCGAGGCCCCCGAACCCATCACCGCCACCCTGCTGGATGCGGCTGGGTTTGATGCTGCAGGCAACCGCCAATTCACCGCGCATTTGGGCAGCGACCGTTGGGTGCGGGACGGCCACCGCACCAAATCCGGCCACGCCCTGATCCCCGGCACCGGGTATCTGGAAATCGCAGCCCAAGCGATGGCCCACGTGGGCCTCACCAAGTTTGAACTGCGCGATCTCTATTTCTTCCGCCCGCTGGATGTCCCCGATATTCGCGCCACCCTGACCCAAACCGACGAAGGGTTCGCCTTTGATCTGCGCTCGGCGATCACCTCCAAAGGCCGCACCGGCTGGCAACTCAACGCCCAAGCGCGCCTGCTCCCCCTCACCGACACCGCGCCACAAATCGACCTCGCGGCCATCCAATCCCGCTGCGGCACCCCCGAAACAGGCCAAGGCCTCACCTCTCCCCAAGAAACCCACCTCACTTTCGGCCCCCGCTGGCGTGTCCTGAACAGCCGCGCATATGGCGCGCGCGAAGGCATCGCATCCCTCGCCCTGCCCCCCGCGTTTCAAAACGAACCCGGCCCTTGGCACTTGCACCCCGCCCTGATGGATCTCGCCACCGGTTGGGCCATGGGCCTGATCGACGGCTACACCCCAGACCATCTGTGGGTGCCCATGTCCTACGGTCGCCTCAAATCCTATGCCACTTTGCCCGATCAAATCACCTCTTGGGTGCGCAGCGCCGCGCCAAACCGCGCCACCGATGCAACGGCGGTTTTCGACATCACGCTCACCGACCCCACAGGCCGCGTGATCGTTGAAATCGAAGGCTTCACCATCCGCCGCCTTGACGGTGCGCTCAATTTCACCGCCCCCGATGCGCGTGATCTGACGTTTGATGACAGCGGCCCAAAACAACTGTCGGCAGCCGAAGAACGCCTTGCTCACACCCTGTCCCAAGGCATCCCGCCCAGCATGGGTGCAGACGCGTTCACCCGCGCGCTGGCGCTGAACACGCCCCAAATCATCGTCTCCTCGCTCGATCTGCCCGCCTTGGTCAAACAGGCCAACGCCACGCAATCGGCCCCGACCAAAGGCCAATCCTTTGCGCGCCCCGATCTCGACAGCGATTATATTGAACCCCGCAACGATGTCGAACGCACCCTGACTGGCTTTTGGCAAGACCTCCTCGGCGTCGGTCAAGTCGGCGTGATGGATGACTTTTTCGCCCTCGGCGGCCACTCCCTCATCGCTGTGCGCCTGTTTGCGATGGTGCGCAAAACCTACCGCGTGGATTTCCCCATCTCGGTGCTGTTTGAGGCCCCGACAATCGCCGCCTGCGCGGCACTGATCGAGGACCGCATCGGCCCCCAAGACACCGCCACAACGCGCGACACACCCAAACGCCGCTTCACCCATCTGGTTGCGATGCACGAACGCGATGGCGGCCCGAAAACCCCGTTTTTCCTTGTGGCGGGCATGTTTGGCAACGTGTTAAACCTGCGCCACCTTGCGCAACTGATCGGCGGCGACCGCCCCTTTTATGGCCTGCAAGCGCGCGGTCTTTACGGGGACCAGCCCCCGCACGACACCATCCCACAGGCCGCCACCGATTACATCGCCGAACTGCGCCAAATCCAACCGCACGGCCCCTACCTTTTGGGCGGCTTTTCGGGGGGCGGCCTGACCGCTTGGGAAATGGCGCGCCAGTTGGAAAAGGCCGGCGAACAGGTGTCGCTGTTGGCCCTGCTGGACACGCCCTTGCCCCTACGCCCCGGCCTGACCCGCAGCGACAAGGCCCGCATCAAACTGCACGAGTTGCGCAAACAGGGCCCCGCGTATCTGCTGGATTGGGCCCGCGCCCGCTGGGAATGGGAGCGCACGAAAAACAACGCCCCCGCCCCCACCGTTGAGGGGGCGTTTCACAACACCGCGATTGAGGCGGCTTTCCGCGCCGCCCTGCCGCTTTACCCCCTGCCACTGCGCAAGGGGCCAACCACCCTGTTCCGCCCGCCGCTGAATTTGCGCTGGCAGGTCAGCGGTGGCGCATGGGTCAGCACCTCCAAGGAATATGTATTCCCCGATAATGACCTCACCCGCTTCGCGCCTGCGTTGCAGGTGATCGAGGTGCCCGGCGATCACGACTCTATGGTCCTAGAACCCAACGTCCGCGTGCTGGCAGGTGCCCTGCGCGCCAGCCTCGTAGACGCCGAAACCCACCCCGTTCTGGCCCAAGCGGCAGAGTAAGTCCCCACATGAAAACCCTGCTCACCGTCATCCTCAACTGGCGCACCGCCGATATGACCCTGCAATCGGTGCAATCGGCGCTGCGTGAAATGGCGGGCATCCCCGGCGCAATTACCATCGTCGATAATGACAGCGGCGATGGTTCGTTTGAAATCCTCTCCGCCGCCCTCACAGCCAACGGCTGGGACATCGGCGAAATTCCTGTCCGCGTCCTGCAATCGGGCCACAACGGCGGCTTTGGTGCGGGCAACAACGTCGGCATCCGCGCGGGCCTGCCAAACAACCAGCGCCCCGATTACGTCTACATGCTCAACTCCGATGCTTTCCCCGATGCAGGCGCAATCCGCGCGCTTTACGACCACCTTAACACCAACCCGATCACAGGCTTCGCAGGCAGCTATATCCACGGCGACGATGGCGAACCCCACCGCACCGCCTTTCGCTTCCCCTCCGCGCTTGCGGAATTTGAATCCTCCATCCGCTTCGGCCCCGTCAGCCGCCTCCTGTCAAAATACATCGTCGCCCAACCCATCCCACAAACCACAACGCGCGTGGATTGGCTGGCAGGCGCCAGCTTGATGATGCGCCAAGATGTCCTCGACACCATCGGCATTTTCGACGAAACCTTCTTCCTCTATTTTGAAGAAACCGAGCTGTGCCACCGCGCCGCCAGCGCAGGCTATCCCACCGATTACGTTCGCCACAGCCACGTCACCCACATCGGTTCCGTATCGACGGGCATGAAAACATGGGCGCGCATGCCCGCCTATTGGTTCGACAGCCGCCTGCGTTATTTCACCAAAACCCACGGTCGCTTTTACGCCGCCCTCGCCACAATCTCGCTTATATTCGGCTCTATCCTGTGGCGCATCCGGCTGTTGATCCAGACCAAAGACCGGGGCGACCCCCCGCGCTTTTTGCGCGATCTTATCGCCCATGCGTGGCGCTGGTTCACACGCGGCCCGCAATATAAAACCACCCCGCGCAAGCGGTAAGGAGAATACAATGGCCACCGCCCTGATCATCGGCAACGAATCCCTGACCATCCAATGCGCGGGTGCGCTGCTGGCGCGCGGCCACACCATCGCCGCCCTCGTCACCCGCAACCCGGATGTGCGCGCATGGGGCCAGTCAAAGGGCCTGCGTGTCGAAGGGCAGGGGGCCGACCTGAACACCCGCCTTGGCGATTTGTGCACCGATTGGCTTCTCTCCATCGCCAACCTCAACGTTATCCCGGATGCGATCCTGTCCCGCGCCACCCAAGCGGTGAACTTTCACGACGGCCCGCTGCCCCGCTACGCAGGCCTGAATGCCCCGGTTTGGGCCATTCTGAACGGTGAGGCCACGCACGGCATCACATGGCACCGCATGCTGGCGGGGGTTGATGAAGGGGCCATTCTGGAACAGCGCCTGTTTGATATCGCCGAAAATGACACAGCACTCACGCTCAACACCAAATGCTTCGCCGCCGCCATCGACAGCTTTCCCGCCGTGCTGACCGCGCTGGAATCCAACGCCCCCGGCACCCCCCAAGATCTGACGCAACGCTCCGAATACCGCCGCGCCGACCGCCCAAATGCCGCCGCCCGCCTCGATTTCACACAAACCGCGACCCAAATCTCGGCCCTCATCCGCGCGCTGGATCATGGCACCTACGCCAACCCCTTGGCCTGCCCGAAAATTGAGGTTGCAGGCCAAATCCTGCTGGTCGCCGCCGCAGAAATCACCGCAGAAATCACCGCAGAAATCGCAGCCGCAACCACCGCCGAACACACCGCCGCCCCCGGCACCGTCCTCGCCGCCACCCCCGCAGGTCTCACCATCGCCTGCGCCGCCGGGGCCATCACCCTCACCGCACTCACCGACCTATCGGGAACCCCGGTTTGCCCCGGCACCCTCACCGCCACGCACCTGCCCAGCCCCGGCGCGCAAGCCGCTGAAATCACCGCCGCAATCGCCGCCGCCGCGCCACAAGAAGGCAAAATGCGCCGCTCCCTTGCCGCCCTCACCCCCGTCGATCTGCCCGGCCTGCAACCCGCCGCCACGCCTGATTGGCAATCCCTCCCACATCAAATCCCGCCTTTCGCCGCAGCCCTCGGGGCCGCCCGCGCGCTTGGCCTCACCGCAATCGACCTCGCGGTAAAAAGCAACCAAACCTCGCCCTACCTGTCCGGCTGGTCGCCAATTCACCTCAACGCGGGCGGCTCCATCGCTGATGCCCAATCCAGCTTTAACCCCACCCCAACCCCCGGTTTCGCCGTCGACCTGCCGCGCCGCGACCCGGCCCTCAGCGGCCTCAAAACTCCGCTGATCGCCATTTCCACCACCGCGCTCCTGCACGGCAGCGCAATCACCCTAACCCCCGACCGCCTACATTTCGACGCTTCCCGCATCACCCCAACCGATGCCGCAGCCTTCCTCGCCCGCTTGCAAACTTTCGCTACTGCCTTGCAAACCGCTGGTCCAGACACACTCTGCACCGCCCTCCCCATCCTGCCCGATGCGGAACGCGACCAAATCATCCACCAGTTCAACGCCACCAAAACCGATTACGATCGCACCTTAACCGTGCACCGCGCATTCGAAATCCAAGCCGCCAAAACCCCCAACGCCCCCGCCGTGGTGTTCGAAGGGGCAACGCTCACCTACGCCCAACTCAACGCCCGCGCCAACCGCGCCGCGCATGTGCTGGCGCAAATGGGCGTCAAACCCGGCACCCTCACGGGCCTGTGCGCCACCCGATCGCTCGACCTTCTTATCGGGGCGCTCGCCATCCTCAAGGCGGGCGGCGCCTATGTCCCCATGGACCCCGCCTATCCCGCCGACCGTATCGCGCTGTTCATCACCGACAGCGCCGCCCCGGTCATCGTCACGCAAACCGCGCTGGCAGATCAAATCCCCACAGGCCCGCAAACCCTGTGCATCGACACCGATCCGCGCATTGCAACCGCCCCCGATCATAACCCCGATGCTGGCGCCACCGCCGACGATCTGGCCTATATGATCTACACCTCCGGCTCCACCGGCAGGCCAAAAGGCGTGATGGTCGAACACGGCAACGTCGCCAACTTCTTCACCGGAATGGATCAGCGCATCGACCACGCCGCAGGCTCGGTCTGGCTCGCCGTCACCTCTTTATCCTTCGACATCTCCGTGCTGGAACTGTTCTGGACCCTCGCGCGCGGTTTTAAACTCGTGCTGTCGTCGGATGAAAACCGCGCACTCGTATCATCCGGCACCATATCCTCCTCAAAAGGCATGGAATTTTCCCTATACTACTGGGGCAATGACGATGGCGCTGGCCCCAAAAAATACGAAATGCTGCTGGAAGGTGCGAAATTTGCCGACACCCACGGGTTTTGCGCAGTTTGGACGCCCGAACGCCATTTCCACGCCTTCGGTGGCCCTTATCCAAACCCCTCCGTGACCGGGGCCGCCGTGGCCGCTGTCACCAAAAACATCGGCGTGCGCGCAGGCTCTTGCGTGGCCCCCTTGCACCACCCGGCGCGCATAGCCGAGGATTGGGCCGTGATCGACAACCTCACCAACGGCCGCGCGGGCCTTGCGATGGCCAGCGGTTGGCACCCCGATGATTTCGTGCTGCGCCCCGAAAACACACCGCCCAATAACCGCGACGCCATGTTCAAATCCATCGACCAAGTCCGCCGTTTGTGGCGGGGTGAGGCGGTTGAATTTCCCACCACAACCGGCACGCACGCTGTCATCACCCAGCCGCGCCCGGTGTCTTCCGAACTTCCCATCTGGGTCACCACCGCAGGCAACCCCCAAACGTGGATTGAGGCGGGCGAGATTGGCGCAAACGTCCTCACCCACCTCCTCGGCCAATCGGTCGATGAAGTCGGCGACAAAATCAAACTCTATTGCAGCGCTCTGCGCGGCGCGGGCCACGACCCGGCCAACCACAGCGTCACTTTGATGCTGCACACCTACATCGCCCGCGACCGCGAACTGTCGCGCGAAACCGCCCGCGAACCGATGAAGGATTACCTGCGCTCTGCGGCTGGCCTGATCAAACAATACGCATGGGCCTTTCCCGCGTTCAAAAAGCCCGCTGGCGTCGAAAACCCCATGCAAATTGATTTGCAATCCCTGTCTGATGAAGAGAATGAGGCGATCCTCGACTTCGCCTTCAAACGCTATTTTGAGGATTCCGGCCTGTTCGGCACCGTCGATGATTGCCTCGCCCGCGTCGAACCCCTGAAAAAGATCGGCGTGACCGAGGTGGCTTGCCTCATCGACTACGGCATCAACACCCAAACCGTGATGGAAGGGCTTTATCCCTTGGCCGAGGTGCTGCGCCGTTCCAACCAATCAGGCCCCGATGCGCATGATTACTCCATCGCCGCCCAACTCATCCGCCACAACGTCACCCATCTGCAATGCACCCCGTCGATGGCCCGCATGATCGCGATGAACGATGACAGCCGCGCCGCCCTTTCTACCCTCAAAACCCTGATGCTGGGCGGTGAGGCGCTGCCATCCGCTTTGGTCGCCGACCTGCAAACCGCCACCACGGCGCGCATCGAAAACATGTACGGCCCCACCGAAACCACCATCTGGTCCACCACAACCACGGCCACGCCGGGGCAGGGCGTCGTCAACATCGGCACCCCCATCGCCAACACGCAAACCTATGTGCTGGACGACCATCAATCCCCCGTGCCCTTGGGTGTCGCGGGCGAGCTGTGGATTGGCGGCGATGGCGTGACGCGCGGCTATTGGCAGCGCGACGACCTCACCGCCGAACGCTTCCTGCCCAACCCCTTCCACGCAGGCCGCATGTACCGCACGGGCGATCTGGTGCGCTGGCGCAATGATGGCCACCTCGATTTCCTTGGCCGCGCCGATCATCAGGTCAAATTGCGCGGTTACCGGATTGAACTGGGTGAAATTGAAACCGTGCTGGAATCCCAACCCGGCGTGGCCCAAGCGGTCGTCATGGCACGAGAGGACACCCCCGGCGATCTGCGCCTCGTGGCCTATCTGCGCGGCACAGCCAAGGAACAAACCCTGCGCACCGCTCTGCAATCGGCCTTGCCCGCGCATATGATGCCGCAACATTTCGTGCCGCTGGAAACCTTCCCCCTCACGCCAAACCGCAAGGTGGACCGCAACGCGCTGCCCGCCCCCTCCACGGCAACCGCCCCGCAACCCCAAACCTATGTCGCCCCCATCGGCGTCGCCCAAGCCCTCGCCGCCGTCTGGTCCCGCGTCCTCGGCGTGCCCAACATCGGCGCAAAGGATAACTTTTTCGCCATCGGCGGCCACTCCTTGCTGGCCGTCCAAGCACACCGCGAAATCCGCGCTGAACTTGGTGCTGCCAAACTCTCCATTACCGACATCTTCCGCTTCCCGGTGCTGGATGCCCTCGCGGCCCATATCGAAAAAACCAACGGCACCGCATCAACCGCAGCCCCCCCAACACCCCCACCCGCAAACGACCGCGCCGACACCCGCACCGATGCGATGGCGCGCCGCCGTGCCATGCGCGCAGGCCAATCGGCAGGCGCGTGACCAATCTCGCGGCACTCCTCACCGCCGCGCGCGCGCTTGCCACAGGCGGCCCAACCATCGCTTGGGCCGCCACCTACCCCACCCAAAACGCACCGCTGTGGCCGGGAGAATCCATCTCCGCCACCCCCAAACGCGCTTTGGAATTCGCCGCGGGCCGCGCTGCCGCCCGCATGGCCATGGCCGCCCTCAACATCGCCCCCACCGCCATCCCCCACGGCGATGACCGCGCGCCAATCTGGCCGCCGGGCCTAAACGGCTCCATCACGCACAGCGCCACCGCCTGCTTGGCAGCCCTCACCCGCGCACCCACCCTTATCGGCATCGACCTAGAACCCGCAACGCCGCTGGACCCCGACCTCTGGCCAATCATCCTGTCACCCTCCGAACGTTCCGCCCTCGGCCCCAACGCCGCCCTACAGGCCAAACTCATCTTTTCGGCCAAAGAAGCGACTTACAAAGCGCAATACCCCCGCTCCCAAACCCTGCTCGATTATATGGCGATGGAAATCACCCTCGGTCCGCAAACCTTCACCGCCCGCTTCACCCTCGACGTGCCGGGCTTTCCCAAAAACACCCAACTCACAGGCCACCACACCCACAGCCAAAACCACGTCCTCACCCTCGTCACCGCCTAAAACCGCCCCCAATTCGGCTTGGTCCAAATACCTCTCCGCCCGCCCCGCCCCGCCCCGCCAAGCCCGCGCGCGGATGTGGCGCACCGCCGCCCTTCACAAATATTTGACCTCAAATGGGCTCCCCGCCTTGCCGCGCCCGCAAGCACCCCTTACATCCCTCCCATGCGCAAATTCATTCCCTTTCTGAACAAACCGCCCGTCGTCCCCGTGATCCGCCTTGCAGGCAGCATCGGCGGCGGCAGCCGGTTTTCCCCCGCCCTGTCCGATGCGGCCCTCGCCCCCACGATCGAACGCGCCTTTCGCGGCAAACCTGCCGCCGTGGCGCTGATCATAAATTCGCCGGGTGGCTCTCCGGTGCAATCCAGCCTTATCGCCGCGCGCATCCGCCGTTTGGCCGATGAAAAAGGCATCCCCGTCCATGCGTTTGTCGAGGACGTGGCAGCCTCGGGCGGCTATTGGCTCGCTTGTGCCGCCGATAACATCTGGGTCGATAACAGCTCGCTTCTCGGCTCCATCGGCGTCATTTTCGCCAGCTTCGGCTTTCCAAAACTGATGGAAAAATACGGTGTCGAACGCCGCGTCCACACCTCCGGCACCTCCAAATCGCTGGCCGATCCGTTTTTGCCCGAAAAACCGGGTGATGTGGACCGGCTGCTCGCAATCCAAGAACCCATCCACGCCGCCTTCATCGCCCATGTCAAATCCCGGCGCGGCGCGCGGCTGTCCACCACCACCGATCTGTTTAACGCTGATGTTTGGGTGGGGCAGGGCGCGGTTGATGTGGGTCTTGCAGATGGTGTGGCCCATTTGGTCCCGAAACTGAAATCGCTGTACGGTGACAAGGTCGCCCTGCGCCCAATGGGCCAACGCAAATCCTTCCTGTCGCGCTTTGGTCTGCAATCCGCCGCCCAAAACTTTGGCCAAAACCTTGGCCAAAACCTCGCGGCAGGCGCCCTCACCGCCGCCGAAGATCACGCCACCCGCGCGCGTTTCGGGTTATAGGGCGTGGTCAAAGCCGTCACCATATTCCTGATCGTCATCATCGTCCTCGCGATGTTCGGCAAACTCGGCTGGCTCGGCGCGCTCGCCCCCAAAGGCCTGCGCAAACCCCGCCAAAAAACCGCGCAAAAAACAGTCACCTGCACCTCCTGCGGCCGCCATATTATTGGCACCACAGGCTGCGGCACCGTCGGCTGTGACGGCGACATAAAAACAAACCCCAAAGGATGAAGTTCTAAATGCTGATGGATGTTGTCTATGTCGTGGTGGGCCTTGTCCTGCTGGTTCTGGCAGGCGATGCGCTGGTGCGCGGCTCGGTCAACCTCAGCTTGCGCCTCGGCATCCCGCCCCTGATCGTCGGCCTCACCGTGGTTGCGTTCGGCACCTCCGCCCCCGAACTCCTCGTCTCGGTCCAAGCGATCATGAACGATGCCCCCGGCATCGCGTTGGGCAATGTCGTCGGCTCCAACATCGCCAACGTGCTTTTGGTCCTCGGCATCCCCGCGATTATCTGCACCATCCATTCCTCCACTTTGGGTGTTTCGCGCGGCTTCATCACCATGCTCGCTGCCACCGCTTTATTCATTGGCCTCTGCTTCCTTGGTCCCATCACATGGTGGCACGCAAGCATTCTGCTGGTCGGCCTCGCCCTGATGATCGCCGATAACATCCACTCCGCCCGCCAGCACCGCAACACCGCCACCGACGAAGAAGATCTGGAGGGCGCAGACCCCTCCGCGCCGTGGTGGAAAATTATCGCCTTTCTGGTCGTTGGCCTCATTGGCCTGCCCATCGGCGCGGGTTTCTTGGTCGAAGGCGCGTCCGACATCGCCCGCCTCTACGGCATTTCCGAAACCGTGATCGGCCTCACGCTGGTTGCTGTCGGCACCTCGCTGCCCGAACTCGCCACCTCCGTCATCGCCGCGTTCAAAAGACAGGCCGATGTGGCAATGGGCAACGTCATCGGTTCCAACGTGTTCAACCTGCTGGGCATCATCGGCGTCGCGGGCTTTGTCGGCCCCATCCCGGTTGACCCCTCAATGCTGACATCCGATCTGTGGGTCATGGCCGCCGCCTCGCTCCTGTTGATCCCGTTCATCCTGATGCGGTTCAACATCACCCGCACCGTTGGCGTGGCGTTTGTGGCGATCTATGTCGCCTACACCGTCTCGCTGGTGGTCTGAAATGGCCCGCGCGCTCGTCACAGGCGCTGGCCGCCGCTTGGGCCGCGCAATGGCGCTGTACCTCGCCACACGCGGGCATGATGTCGCCGTGCATTACGCCACCTCTGCCCCCGATGCCGAACAGGTCGCGGCTGAAATCACCGCGATGGGCCAGCGCGGTGTCGCGGTCCAAGCTGACCTGCTTGATGATGCCCAAACCGAAACCCTGATCGCCCGCGCATCCCATGCTTTGGGCGGCCCCCTCACCGTCCTCATCAACAACGCCTCGATCTTTGAACACGACACGGTCCACACCGCCACGCGCGCCAGTTGGGACCGCCACATCGGCTCCAACCTGCGCGCGCCGTTCCTACTGACCCAAGGTTTCGCCGCCCAAGCGCTCCCCACCCAAACCGACGCAAACGGCGAACCCCTCGCCCCCTCGCTGATCGTCAACATGATCGACCAGCGCGTGCGCAAACTCACCCCCGAATTCATGACCTACACTCTTGCCAAAATGGGCCTCTGGGCGCTGACCCAAACCACCGCCCAGGCCCTCGCGCCGCAAATCCGCGTCAACGCCATTGGCCCCGGCCCCACCCTGCAGGGCGCGCGCCAAACCCCGCAACACTTTGCCATCCAACGCCAAAACACCGTCCTGCAACGCGGCGCAAACCCCAGCGATATCACCGCCGCCTTGGGCTATTTCCTTGATGCCCCCGCCGTCACAGGCCAGCTTCTTTGCGTCGATGGCGGTCAACATTTGGCATGGCAAACCCCTGATATCCTTGGGGTTGAATGACCTTTTTCGCATCTGCAGCGAAAAGTTGTACACTGGTGCCACACCCGTTACCAACCCGTTACTTTTTCTCCTTACAAATCAGCCCTTTGCCCCATGATTAAAATAATACCCAATCAAATCAATACCCTAACAAAGCGCCTATTTTTTAGGCACTCAAGCGAAGGGGGCCAAATACAAGGGAAATTCCACACTGGCGCAATATTCCTAACAGAGTTATCCACAGAAACGGGGGATAGGTTTGCCCTTGCCCCGGCCATAGGATCGTTGCAGGCAGGCAAAGAATCGATATATCGGCGCAGGGGTGTTTTAACGTGACCACGGATGATCCCAACACCCCAACCGGCCACGCGGTTATCCAAGCGTATCTCAAAACCATCGACGGCTCGCCCGGCGTCTACCGCATGCTCAATACCGCGTCCGAGGTGCTGTATGTCGGGAAGGCGCGCAACCTGCGCAACCGTGTGTCCAACTACGCCCGCCCCTCGGGTCATTCGGGCCGCATCGCCCGCATGATATCCGAAACCGCGACCATGATGTTCCTCACCACGCGCACGGAGACCGAGGCGCTTTTGCTGGAACAAAACCTCATCAAACAGCTCAAACCGCGCTACAACGTGCTGTTGCGCGACGATAAATCTTTTCCCAACATCCTCATCCCCACCGATCACGCTTTCCCGATGATTAGAAAACACCGCGGCAAACGCAGTGAAAAAGGCCATTACTTTGGCCCCTTCGCCAGCGCGGGGGCCGTCAACCGTACCCTAAACCAGCTGCAACGCGTGTTCCTCTTGCGCAACTGCACCGATGCGATGTTCGCGGGCCGCACCCGGCCGTGCCTACAATATCAAATCAAACGCTGCGCCGCCCCTTGCGTCGATAAAATCAGTGCCCCCGATTACGCTCGCCTTGTGGCCGATTCCAAACGGTTTCTGGAGGGCAAAACCACCGATGTGCAGGCCAACCTCGCGTCTGAAATGGCCCGCGCCTCTGATGATATGGAATTTGAACGCGCCGCCGCCCTGCGCGACCGCATCAAGGCGCTGACCCAAGTCCAATCCGCCCAACACATCAACCCCAAAACCGTGGCCGAGGCGGATGTGATCGCCCTGCATGTCGAAGGCGGCCACGCCTGCGTGCAGGTGTTTTTCATCCGCGCCAACCAATCTTGGGGCAACCGCGACTTCTATCCCCGCATCCCAAACGATGCCGACGCGGCGGAGATTATGGAGGCTTTCGTCACCCAGTTTTACGATGACAAAGAACCCCCGCGCCTCCTCCTCCTCTCGCACGCCGTCGAAAATGAGGATTTGGTGACCCAAGTGCTGTCAGACCGCGCAGGCCGCCGCGTCGAAATCACGCTGCCCCAACGCGGCGAAAAGGCGGAACTCGTGGAAAACGCCGCCCGCAACGCCCGCGAAAGCCTTGCGCGCAAAATGTCCGAATCCGCCACGCAAAACCGCCTGCTCGATGCTCTGGCCGAGGCGTTTGATCTCGACAGCCCCCCTCAGCGGATTGAAGTTTACGACAACTCCCACATCAGCGGCACCAATGCCGTGGGCGGCATGATCGTGGCCGGGGCCGATGGGTTCCTGAAATCACAATACCGCAAATTCAACATCAAATCGGCCGCAGGTGCCAATTCCGATGACTTCGGCATGATGAAAGAGGTGCTGACCCGCCGCTTTGAACGCCTGATAAAAGAGGACCCCGATCGCACCTCCGACGCATGGCCCGACCTTCTGCTGATCGACGGCGGGGCAGGGCAAGTCTCTGCGGTGGCCTCCATCATGTCCGAAATGGGCGTGGATGACATCGCGATGATCGGTGTCGCCAAAGGCGTGGACCGCGACGCGGGCAAAGAGGAGTTTTACCGCACCGGCCAACGCCCCTTCGCTCTCAGAATGAACGACCCCGTCCTCTACTTCGTACAGCGCCTGCGGGATGAGGCGCACCGCTGGGCCATCGGCGCGCACCGCGCCAAACGCGCCAAAGCCGTCAGCGCCACGCCGCTGGATGACATCCCCGGCGTTGGCGCCGCCCGCAAACGCGCCCTCTTGGCCCATTTCGGCTCTGCCAAGGCGGTCAGCCGCGCCGCCATCCCCGACCTCATGGCCGTCGGCGGCATTTCCGAACCCCTTGCGCAAAAAATCTCCGATTTCTTCAACGAAAAATCCTAGCCCACCCCATCCCACCGCGACCCCAAACGCAAACACCTAAAGTTTATCTAAAACGCCCATTCATCTTGGTAAAAATACCTCGGGGGTCCCGGGGGCAGCGCCCCCGGTCGACCTATCCCCACAGGCAGCGCCCCCGGCTTGTCCAACCTAAACCCCCAAAAACTCTTAAAATCCAAAACATCGCAACAATGCCCCACACTTGCCCCGATCCCGCCATGAATCCCCGTCACACCAAGATCAGCAGCGATTAAGAGTAGCTCGATGATACGGACTTAATGCCCCCACCCAGACCGTAAAATCGGATCACTTCGCTGCGCCCAAAAGACCGCCGCCAGCACCGGGTAAGGGGCTGGCGGCGTTTCTTCATGTCAAACTCCAAATCCCGCGGCCACCCGCAAACTTCCACATTCTATCCCCCGGCGGCTGCGCTCCACCGTGTTCAAGTATTGCCCCACCACCGGGTGGGCCGCATCCAACACCCCCAGCCGCACCAACAACGCGGTAATCGCCAACTCCGCCCCGCGCGTGCCGCCGTCCATCACTTTCAACGCAATCCCCTTTTTCAACTCAGGGATAATCGCCACAAACACCGCCTCCGCCCCCGTCTTAATCGCAACCCGGCCCCCCATCGCGCGCATCAACGCGGTACAGGCCCGCCCTTCACCCGCCACCATCTCCGGATGCGCCATCATCCCGCGCGACAAACGGTAGGCTGCATTGGCCCGCGCATCGCCGCCTTCCTCCGCACAGGCAAAATACGCCATCGCCCGCCCCAAACCTTGCAAGCTGGTCGAATAATTCGGCGCCGAACACCCATCCACGCCAAACCCCGCACTCACCTCGCCCGTCACCTCCTCATGCGCCGCCTTCACGGCCATTTGCACGGGATGGTCCGCCTCAATATACTCCGCATGCCCGCCCAAATGCTTGTTCAGCATCAAAAATCCGGAATGTTTGCCCGAACAATTGTTGTGCCACTGGCAGGGGCTCGCATCGGTTTTAATCAACAAATCCCGCTCCGCCCGGTCCGCAGGCTCTTGCACGCCGCACCGCAAATCCGCTTCAGTCAGGCCCATATCGCCCAACCACGCCGCCACCGCCTCGCGGTGAATGGCCGCCCCATTGTGGCTGGCACAGACCAAGCCCAACTGCTTTGGCGTCAAATCCCGCCCCGCCCCGCTTTCCATCAACGGCAATGCCTGCATCATCTTGCAACTCGACCGCGGGAAAATCACCGTGCCCGGATCGCCCCACGCCGCCTCGATCGACCCATCCGCGCCACAAATCACCGCATGCCCAAAATGCGTGCTTTCCAACTGCCCGCCGCGCCACAATTCCGCAATCGCTGCCGATTTCCCCATTTTCCCCGTCCCTTTTCCAATTTCCACATCAAACATGCGCGATTTCCTGCGCATAGGGCTTTTACGACCTGCCCTTTTTGCGTTATGCATGAAATATCGAGTTGAAACGACCCGTGCCACAGGAAAAGCTCGTGAAACGGGCTGGGCGGTCCGGGACAGAGGCATCAAACGGCTGGAGGCTGTGGAAAACATGACATCACGCATCATCGGGGCGCTCGGCGGTCTTTTCATTGGGTTGGGCGCATCCGCTGCCTTCGCGCAATCCGAAACCGAATGTGTTTCCGCCAAAACGGATTGGAGCGTTTGCGTCTGGCAACAGCCCAAAGAATGTTGGGGCGTCTCCAAACCCAAGGAAACCGTGAACAGCAAAGATGGCCAAGTCGTCTCCGCCCGTCGCGGTGACATCCTCATGTTCGTCACCTTCCGCCCCGGCACCGGTGCCAAGGGTGAGGTTTCGTTCACAGGCGGCTATCCTTTCGCCTCCGGTTCCCCCGTCAACGTCAACATCGACGGCAAATCCTTTGACATGATCTCGGACGGCGAATGGGCGTGGCCAACAAGCCCGTCCGATGACGCAGGCATCCTCGCCGCGATGAAGGCCGGCGGCTCCGCCATCGTCACCGCACGTTCGGGCCGTGGCACGCAAACCAAAGACACCTTCTCGCTTCTCGGCTTCACCGCCGCGATGGCCGAGGCAGAGCAGCGCTGCAAATAAGCGCCCACCGCACCGTTAACGCCCCCGCGCGCACCCGCCGGGGGCGTTTTCATTTGCTCAAAACCCCTGTACAGACGGGTTTACCCTTCAGGATGCCCCAAATGACCGCCCCCATCACCCAAGATGTCCACACCATCCCCCGCAAGTTGCCGCAGGGCGATAAAACCAACATCATCGGCCTCACCCGTGACCAGTTGCGTGCCGCAGTGATCGCGGCAGGCTGCCCCGAAAAACAGGCCAAAATGCGTGTGGGCCAGCTGTGGCAATGGGTCTATTTCTTTGGCCTGCGCGATTTTAACGAGATGACCAATCTCTCCAAGGATTTTCGCGCAATCCTTACGGAAAAATTCGAACTCACCTTGCCTGAAGTCGTCACCAAACAAACCTCCACCGATGGCACCCGCAAATACCTTGTGCGTATTCAGGGCGGGCATGAGGTGGAGGTGGTCTATATCCCCGAAACCGATCGCGGCACCCTGTGCATCAGCAGCCAAGTCGGCTGCACCCTCACCTGTTCGTTCTGCCACACCGGCACGCAAAAACTGGTCCGCAACCTAACGCCCGGTGAAATCGTCGGCCAGGTTATGCTGGCCCGTGATGATCTGAACGAATGGCCCGTCAAAGGCGCGTCGAACGCCGACCCCGCCGCGCGCCTTGTGTCGAACGTGGTGCTGATGGGCATGGGCGAGCCTTTGTATAATTTCGAAAACGTCCGCGACGCGATGCAAATCGTGATGGATGGCGAAGGCATCGCGCTGGGCCGCCGCCGCATCACGCTCTCCACCTCCGGCGTGGTGCCCGAAATCGCCCGCACCGCGCAGGAAATCGGCTGCCTGCTGGCCGTCAGCTTCCACGCCACCACAGATGAGGTGCGCGACCAACTGGTTCCCATCAACAAAAAATGGAACATCGCGACCCTTCTCGATGCTCTGCGCGCCTATCCCGGCCTCACCAATTCCGAACGCATCACGTTCGAATATGTGATGCTCGACGGGGTGAACGACAGCAAAGAGGATGCCTACCGTCTGGTCGACCTGCTGCGCGGCATCCCCGCCAAGGTTAACCTTATTCCCTTCAACGAATGGCCCGGCGCGCCCTACAAACGCTCCTCAAACAACCGCATCCACGCGTTCGCGGATATCATCCACGAGGCAGGCTACGCCTCCCCCATCCGCAAACCGCGCGGCGAAGATATCATGGCGGCGTGTGGCCAGTTGAAATCCGCGACCGAAAAAGTCCGCAAATCGCGGGCAGCGGCCGAACAAGCGTAACCCGCGCCAACGCCCAAACAGGCGGCAAACCCCAACCTTTGCCGCCTCAAACGCCTAATTCCCCGCCGCCCGCGCCTTTTGCTGCGCGTCAAACTTCTCCCAAACATCCATCCGCCCCTTTTGGCGCGCATCCGCCAACCACATCTTGCGCCGCGCATCGGGTGTTTCCATCGGGCCATAATGGCCACCGGAATACTTTGGCCAATCTATCGCGAACCCTTGCGTGACCATTTCGGCCGACAGGTCGCGCCCGTCCGCCAAATAGCAGCGCGCCACCGTGCGCCCGTGGGCGTCTTGCGCCACAGCCACCGCTCGAATGATTTGGCCTTTGCACAAATTGACCAGCGCCCATTTTGCGTTTTTGCCGTAGGGATGGTTCATTTCCGGCGCATCAATGCCAAACAATCTGATCTGAACTTTGTCGATCACAACCGTATCGCCGTCCACGACATACGCCGACCCGCGCAGCGTGGTAAAGTCCGGCGCAGGCTTTGCGCGGGCTGCATCAAACGGAGCATACGCAGCGCGCGTGCGCTGACTGGGTTTTGGTTTGTCGCCGCGATTTTTGGGCTCGTCGTTGCCCGTAAACATCCACCACACAGCAAAGACAGCGCCACCTAAGAACAGGCCAAGCAATAATAGTTCCAAACCGCTATCCCCAAAAAAACCCGGAATCACCCAAAATCCAGGTAACAAAGGTTAGCGCGCCACCCCCACCAATGTCTCGGTCTTTGTCGCGCGCCTCACCTGCCCCAAATTCGTAGGTCGGGGTTCACCCCGACTCTGCACCCCATCCCCCCAACCCGCAATCCAAATCTTAATTTTCCCCTAACAAAAGTAACACAACCAAACAAAATCAATACCCTAACGCCTGCATCGCGCGCGATGCACCCCCCGCATCGCACCCCCAACCCCTGCCACACCCCACCAAAAAACCCACGCCCCCATCTTGCATCCCCACCCGCCCCGTGAAACCAAAGGGATAGCCCCGCGCGAAGGTTTCTTTGATGCTGCCCATCCTCCTCAAAACCTTGCCTTTCTTTGCCCTCATCGGCTTGGGCTATCTCGCGGGCCGCACCAAGTTTTTCACGGCCGAGGCGACGGGATACCTCACCAAATTCGTGTTTTATTTCGCCCTGTCGGCCATGCTGTTCCGCTTCGCCTCCAACCTCTCGCTGGCTGAAATTTGGGACAGCCGTTTCGTCGCCGCCTACCTCTGGGGCTGCGGCGTCGTCTATGTCCTTGCGATGGGCGTGGCCTTTTGGCGCGGCATCCCGGTGGAGGAGGCGGCGATTGAGGCCCAATGCGCCGTGATCGGCAACACCGGATTTCTGGGCGTCCCCATGCTGGTCGTCCTCATGGGTCCGCAGGCAGCTGGTCCTGTTCTAATGGTCCTCGCGATTGATCTGATCGTGTTTTCCACCATCATCACCCTGATCATCACAGGCGTGCGCCAAGGCCGGATGAACTGGGGTGTTTTGCGCGCCCTTGCCCTTGGCCTGCTGAAAAACCCGATGATTGTCTCTATGGCGCTTGGCCTCACATGGTCCGCCACGGGCTATCCGGTGCCCGCACCCATCAATGATTTTATGGCCCTTTTGGGCGGTGCCGCCACCCCCGGCGCGCTGTTTGCAATCGGCGCGTCGCTTGCCACCAAATCCGCCGAACGGGTCGCCGTCGCGGGCTGGCTTTCCTTTTGCAAACTCGTCCTGCACCCCGCCGCCGTCGCCTTTGCCGCCATCGTGCTGTTCAAGGTCGATCCCGGCCCCGCAAGCGTGATGATCGCCGCCGCCGCCTTGCCAGTGGCGGGCAATGTCTACATTCTGGCGCAGCATTTCGGGGTGGCCCCGCAACGGGTGTCCGCCTCGATCTTAATTTCAACCACGATCAGCATCGTGACCGTCACGATCGTTATGGCCCTCGTGATGGGCTAGGGGGACATATGAAAACCATTTCCGAAAACCGCGCATTCGGCGGCGTCCAAGGCGTCTACAGCCACGCCTCCGAGGTGTGCGGCTGCGACATGACCTTTGGGATGTTTCTGCCCGAAGAGGCAGAGCATGACCCCGTCCCCGTCCTGTGGTATCTGTCGGGCCTAACCTGCACCCATGAAAACGCGATGGTCAAAGCGGGCGCGCAGGCCTGGGCCGCCGAACAAGGCATCGCGCTGATTTTCCCCGACACCAGCCCGCGGGGGCCGGGCGTTTCCAATGATGATGCCTTTGATCTGGGGCAGGGGGCGGGGTTTTACGTCAACGCCACGGAAACCCCATGGGCCGCGAATTTTCAAATGTGGGACTATATCACCGACGAATTGCCCCGCCTTTTGTTCAGCGCCTACCCCTTGGACGAATCCCGCCAAGCCATCACAGGCCATTCGATGGGCGGCCACGGCGCGTTGACCATCGCCATGTCCATCCCCGGTCGTTTCCGCTCCGTCTCCGCCTTTGCGCCCATCGCCAATCCCACGGCCAGCGATTGGGGCCGCAAGCAATTCACGGCCTATCTGGGCGCGGACACGGCCAAATGGGCCGCGCATGACGCCAGCCTGTTGATGAAAAAACGCGGGTTTGATGGCCCCATCTTGATCGACCAAGGCGGGTCTGACCAGTTCCTTGACCTGCTGCGCCCCGAGGCGTTGGCCGAAGCTGCCGCAAGTGCGCGCCAAAACATTACCTTCCGCATGCAAAAAGGCTATGATCACAGCTATTTCTTCGTCTCTACCTTTATGGAAGATCACATCAGCTTTCACGCCGATGCCCTTTATGCGTGACCGCCCATGACCGTGATTTACATCGACGCCGATGCCTGTCCGGTGAAGGCCGAGGCGGAAAAGGTCGCCACCCGCCACGCCATTCGCATGGTGCTGGTGTCCAACGGTGGCATCCGCCCGTCAGCCAATCCGCTGGTGGACAGTGTTTTTGTGGCCGATGGCCCGGATGAGGCGGACAAATGGATCGCGGATAGCTGCACCAAAGGTGATATCGTGGTGACAGGCGACATCCCGCTGGCGGCGCGCTGCGTCGAAAACGGCGCGCTGGTCCTGAAACACAATGGCGAGGAACTGCACACCCGCAACATCGGCCAAACGCTGGCCACCCGCGATTTGATGCAGGATTTGCGCAGCGCTGACCCGTTTCGCCAAGGTGGCGGCAAGCCGTTTTCCAAAACCGACCGTTCGCGATTTTTGGACGCGCTGGAACGGCTGGTTCAGGCGGCAAAGCGTCAATGATAAAGGGGGCGTGGATGTCGCAAGGGGAACAGACAGGCGCGCAGGCCAAGGGTGAAGCTTTGCCATGATGACACACACCCCCGACCGCCGCATCCTGCTGCTGGGCATCGCCAGCGCGATGGGGGCGTCTGCGTTTTTCTCGATCAATGACAGCGCAATCAAATTCCTAAGCGGCGGCTATGCGCTGCACCAAATCGTCCTGATCCGCTCGCTGATCGGGTTGGCAGTGATCATGGGCATCGTGCTGTCGTCTGCCGCCGGGCTGCGCGCGTTTCGCACCAAACGGCTGGGGTTGCATTTGGTGCGGGGCGGTTTCGTCGTCACCTCCAACCTGTGCTTTTTCCTTGGGCTGGCGGCCATGCCCATCGCCGATGCTGTGGCGCTGTTTTTCATTGCCCCTTTGTTGATCACCGCACTTTCGGTGCCGATGCTGGGCGAAAAAGTGGGGCCGCGCCGTTGGGCCGCTGTCGGTGTTGGATTGCTGGGCGTTATCGTGATGCTGCGCCCTGGCATGGGAATTTTCCACCCCGCCATGCTGCTGCCGCTGTTTGCCGCGCTGTGCTATGCCATGCTGCACATGCTGACGCGGCGGATGGGGGCCACGGAAAGCGCCATAACCCTGACGCTGTATGTGCAAATGACCTTTATCGGGGTCTGCATTATCAGCGGCCTTATTCTTGGGCACGGCGCGTTTTACGATGGGGCGGACCCGTCGCTCGCCTTTTTGACACGCGCGTGGCACTGGCCTGCGATGGCCGATTGGCCCATTTTGGTGCTGACGGGCTGCGCGTCGGCGATCGGTGCGCTGCTGATCACCCACGCGTACCGCTCGTGTGAGGCGGGGCTGGTCGCGCCGTTTGAATATATCTCTATGCCGCTGGCCATTCTGTTTGGCATGGTAATTTTCGGCGAATGGCCCGATGCGGTCGCATGGGTAGGTATCGCGTTGATTTGCGGCGCGGGGCTTTATGTGGTCTGGCGCGAAACCCGCGTAAAACCGGATGTGCCGCCTTTGGCCTCTGTTCCTGGCAACTTGCGATCTTCGGCTCTTGGTGGCGATACGGAGGCATGATGAAACCCAAAGCGGTTATTTATGATATCGGCAATGTCCTGATCGAATGGCAGCCCGAACGGTATTACGACAGCCAAATCGGTGCGGATCGCCGCCGCACCTTGTTCGCCGCTGTCGATCTGCACGCGATGAATGAACGCATCGACGCGGGCGGTTTGTTTCGCGATACGGTGTATGACACGGCCGCACAGCATCCAGAATGGGCGCGCGAAATCCGCTGGTGGTATGATCGCTGGATCAAACTGGCCGCGCCGCGCATTGAACAGTCCATCACCTTGCTGCGCCGCCTGCGCGCCAAGGGCACGCCCGTATTTGCGCTGACCAATTTCGGCGACGATGCCTTTGCCTATGCCCAAACCCAATATGAATTTTTGAACGAATTTGATCGGCTTTATGTCTCGGGGCGGATGCAGGTTACCAAACCCGCGCCCGAAATTTACGTGATGGTAGAGGAGGATTGCGGCCTGCCCCCCGCATCGCTTTTGTTCACCGATGATCGTGCAGAAAACATCGCCGCCGCCGCAATGCGCGGTTGGCAAACCCATCATTTCACCGGGCCCAAAGCATGGGCTAGGCGGCTGATCACAGCCGGATTATTGACCGAAGAGGAGGCCACGCCATGACCCTTGAAATCGTCCCATTCGCCGCCGAGTCCGCCCTGAATTGGCACGCCCTAACGGACGCGTTGGAGGCCGGGCACCGCCTGCCGCGCGCCGAAGTGGGCGACAGTTTTCTGTACCGCGGTCCCGACACGCTGCTAAACCGCGCCGCATGGATTGATGGTTTGGGCCAGTTGGTGAAATGCGCCACGATTTTTCCGGGCAACGGCGCGCATAATGCGGCCACCATCAACGGTTCTGTCACGCTGTATGCCGACCAAACCGGGATGCTGGAGGCGTTGGTGGATTTCCACCTTGTCACCAAATGGAAAACGGCGGGCGACAGCCTGCTGGCCGCGAAAAAACTTGCCCGGCCCGACAGCCGCAAAATTTTGCTTGTTGGGGCAGGCACGGTTGCTGCGTCAATGATTGAAGCCTATTCCAGCACGTTCACCAAACCGGAGTTTACGGTCTGGAGCCGAAATCCAGTGTCCACCGCAGCGTTTGCGCAAGCGCATAACATCACCGCCGCCACCGATCTGGAAACCGCCGTCAAAGCGGCCGACATCATCTGCACCGCCACCATGTCAAAGACGCCGCTGATTATGGGCGATTGGTTGCAGCCCGGCCAACACCTTGATCTGATTGGTGCTTTTCGCCCCGATATGCGTGAGGTGGATGATACGGCCATCGCCCGCGCGCGTCTGTTTGTCGATGCCCGCGCCACAACGCTGCATCACATAGGCGAGATTATGATGCCGATCGCCAGCGGTGCCATCACCGAAAGCCATATCATCGCCGATTTTTACGACCTTGCCAAAGGCAGCTATGACCGCCGCACCCCCGACGACATCACCATCGCCAAAAACGGTGGTGGCGCGCATCTGGACCTGATGACGGCGACCTATATCCTGCACGCGTGGCGCAATCGTTAAATTAATTCTGCCATATCAAACCCGCCCCATTGGCAGGGGCAAAAAAATTGGGCGCCCGCAACCTGCGAACGCCCCAAATCCGTCACCGTCAACGCGGATCAGCCGCCAAGGCTTGGCCCGTCAACTTTGCCCGTTGATGGGAACACGGTCACGGTCACCAAATCATTGGCGTCACGACCAGCGCGCTGCAATTCTTTGGGGGTGTAAAGTGTGTCGGCTTTGACTTGCTCAGCCTGTTCCACAGACACTTTGGGCATTGCAAAGTCTGGGCGTTCATTGCGAACATTGCTGGCTGCCGATGCGGCCCCTGCCAAAAGAACGAAGATGGTGGACGCTGCTACGATATTTTTCATGATGATCTCCAAAGAAGGTGTTTAAGGTTTCAATTCGATCAGACTGTCTGACCGGATAAATTGAACATGGCCCCAAACAGCGCGAATAGAAAATCACGCTTCCCTCGCGGCTGATCACGCAAAAATGCTGTAGCGTTTTGAAACCTCTGCATTTTTTGGCCAGCGTCCACAGACCCCTGCAAAACAAGGCGCAAAAGCGGGGGTTCCTATTTCAGTGAGTCAAATGCGCGTGACGGGACGCGTAAAAGCGCACCCAGCGGTGCCATCGCACCATCACTGTGCATTTTTACAAGGCCCAAAAAGGGTGGTTTTTGGCCCCAAAATGGCCGCAGCGGCGCGGCCCGAACGGGGCATCTGCGGCCCCCGCTGCCCATATGTTACGGAGATTGCAAAGGAATCACCGGGCACAGCCCGAAATTCACCCCTAAGAGTGCAAAAGCTTCAAAACGGGGTCGGGCTGAAGGTGTAAGGGCCCAGCCGCGTCAGGCTGGCCGCGCTAATCCTAGCCCCGGTCGCGGGTTAACAACAGGCTGATGCGCGGAAGAACCCCGGTTTCGGGCCGGGACCGGCTTTCCAGCACCGGGCTGTTTTTCGACGTTTTCCCCCGGCTTTCGCGCAGCACGATGTAAACCCCGCTGGCCATGATCACGCTCGCCCCAATCAGCGTCCATTCATCTGGCGCTTCATTAAAGATGAAGTAGCCAAAAATCGCGGCCCAAATCATTTGGCTGTATTGCATCGGGGCGACGATCACCGCCTCGGCCGATTTATAGGCGTCGATGATGAACAAGCTGGCCACGAACCCAAAGGTGGCGATGATGCCGATCATGCCCAAATGTTCAATCGGCATGGGTTTGTAAACGAAGGGTAGGGCAAGGCCCAGCACCACAAAGTTCGCCACCATTGGGTATAGCATCAACACGACAGAGCGTTCATCTTGCCCGATTTTACGGACCACAACCGATGCCAGCGATGAACAGACGGCGGCCGCGAGCGCGGCAATATGGCCCAAACCCAGCGATGTGCCCGTGGGCCGCAGCACGATCATGACCCCGCACAGCCCCACCACGATCGCCAAGCCGCGCCGGACGCCCACCTTTTCGCCCAAAATTGGGATGGCCAGCAGCGTGATGAGCAAGGGGGCTGCGAACAAAATTGCATAGGTTTGCGCCAAGGGCAGCACAGAAAATGCGTAGAACGCGGACAGGCCCGTGATCATCGCCGACACGGTGCGCAGGGCGGTCCACCACGGGTGTTTGGGGCGCAGATTGCCGTCGTTGCGGTCCCCGATCAGCATCAGGGCGACCAGTGGAAACCCCAGCAGCACCGAAAAGAAGATGATTTGCACGGGCGAATAATCTGCGCCCAGAAATTTCACGAACACATCATGGGTCGAATAAATCGCGAAGGATACCAGCGCCATCAGCGCGCCACGCAGGTTGGATTTTACAACGGGCATTTGTGTCTCGATCTGCGCTAGGGTGCTTTGGTTTTGCCTTTGTTCGGGCTGGTAAGCAAGGTCCGTGGCGGAATTTCCCGCAAATCAAGCGTATATTTGCGGCGGCGGTCATAGAGGCGGCTTTTTTGCTGATTGGCAGGGCGTGGCCCCCGCGTTATGCAGGCGGGATGCGGAGCAGACCCACCCCACAGATCACGGCGCAGCGGCCCATTCTGGGGTTGATGTTGGGGTTTATCGGGGTGGTGATATTTGGCGCGACCTTGCCTGCCACCCGAATTGCGCTGACGGGGTTTGACCCGGCTTTTATCACGTTTTGCCGCGCTTTTTTGGCGGGGTTGGCATCAGCCACCGTTTTGGTGGCGGCGGGTAAACGATTTCCGCGCGCCGATTTGGGCAGTTTTGCAGTGATTGGGGCCACGTTGGTGTTTGGGTTTCCCGGATTTGCGAATGTGGCGATGCAGACGGTTCCGGCATCGCATGGGGGCATTGTTTTGGGGGTTTTGCCGCTGTTGACGGCCGTTTTTGCGGCGTTGATTGGGGGCGAAAAGCCGGGGGTGGCGTTTTGGGCCTGGGGGGTGTTGGGGGCGGCGCTGGTGTTGGGGTTCACGCTGCGGGGCGGTGGGTTTGCGCCCGGAATTGGGCATGTTTGGCTGCTGTGTGCCGCCGTGGTTTCGGCCTTTGGATATGTGGTGTCGGGCAAGCTGGCGCGGCGGATGCCAGGGTGGGAGGTGATTGCTTGGGCGCTGGTTTTGTGCCTGCCATTGACGGGCCTTGGTGCTGCGTGGGCGTGGGAGGGGGGCGGGGTTCATGCGCCGCCTGTGAAAGCTTATTGGGCGCTGGGATACCTTGCTTTTGGGTCGATGTTTGCGGGGTTTTTCTTTTGGAATGCGGGGCTGGCGATGGGGGGGATTGCGCGGGTGGGGCAGGTCCAACTGTTGCAAACGTTTGTCACGCTGGGCATTTCAGCGCTGATTTTGGGTGAGGTGGTGACCCCTGTGATGCTGGGGTTTGCGGTGGCGGTGGCTGCGGTGGTTTGGCTGGGGCGGCGCGCGCGCATCGCGTGAAATCGCGTGCGATGCATCGCGTAACACGTTGATACTTCAGCATTACCGTTTTTTTGTTAACCAAATTTTAACCTGCGAACCGCGCGGTTCGCGCCCCCCGGTTGAGTTCAGGGGGCGCGTTTTTTGGTTAGAGGGACGCGTCGAGTGCGGCCAAAATCGCATCGCCCATTTGGGTGGTGCTGATGGGCGTGCCGCCGTCTTTGTCCATCAAATCGGCGGTGCGCGCCCCGTTGGCCAGCACGGTTTCCACCGCTTTTTCCACGCGGGCCGCATCATCGCCCATATCGAACGAATAGCGCAGCGCCATCGCAAAGCTGAGGATGCAGGCGATGGGGTTTGCCTTGCCCTGACCCGCGATGTCGGGGGCGGAGCCGTGGACCGGTTCATAAAGCGCCTTTGGGCGACCGTTGGCTTGGACAGCACCAAGGCTGGCGGAGGGCAGCATGCCGAGCGAGCCTGTGAGCATGGCCGCGCAATCGGACAGAATGTCACCGAACAGGTTGTCGGTTACGATCACATCAAACTGTTTGGGCCAGCGCACCAGCTGCATCGCGCCATTGTCGGCGTACATATGCGACAGCTCCACCTCGGGGTATTCGTGATCGTGGACCCATTGCACCTCTTCGCGCCAGAGGATGCCGGATTCCATTACGTTGGCCTTTTCCATCGAGCAGACTTTGTTGCCGCGACGTTTGGCGAGTTCAAACGCGGACCGCGCCACGCGGCGAATTTCGTTGGTGGTGTAGCGCTGGGTGTTGACGCCCACACGCCCGCCTTCGTTATCGGGGAAAATGCCGCGCGGTTCGCCGAAATAGACCCCAGAGGTCAGTTCGCGCACGATCATAATGTCGAGGCCCGAGATGATGTCTTTTTTCAAGCTGGAAAAATCGGCCAGCGCGTCAAAGCATTGGGCGGGGCGCAGGTTGGAGAACAAATCCATTTCCTTGCGCAAGCGCAGCAGGCCGCGTTCGGGTTTCACCGAAAAATCAAGGTTGTCATACGCGGGGCCGCCGACAGCGCCCAAGAGAACCGCGTCCACCTGCATGGCGCGGGCCATTGTATCGTCGTGCAGGGGGGTGCCGTGTTTGTCGTAAGCGCAGCCGCCCACAAGATCTTCAGTCACGTCGAAATGCACGCCGCGTTTGGTGCCGAACCAAGTGATGATCTTTTTCACCTCGGTCATGACTTCGGGGCCGATACCGTCACCGGCGAGAATTAGAAGGGAGGGATTGGCCAAAGGAACGCTCCTGCACATCAAGGTTGAGTTGGGAGTGGCGTAGCGTTTTGGGGGGGCGTGGTCAAGGTTGGGGGCTGGTTCAAGAGCGGCCGCAGTTTAAGGTAGGGCGATATCGACCCAGACGGGGCGGTGGCGCGAGGCGGCGGCGTGGGCTGCCGCGAGATCACCGCTGAGGGGCCAATCGACGCCCGCGTTTGTGATGGTCAGGTCCGCAGAGGGCAGGACGTAATCGACGCGCAGGCCGCCAAAATCATAAAGGGCGGTGTCGCGGGTGGCATCGCCGCGCGTGTCGGGGCGGCCGGGGATGCCCGTTTGTGCGGGGTCCTGGATGCGGGGGTCACCCAGCAGGGTGTTGATGGCTGTGCGGTTGCCATCGCCATCGACGGGGTCGAGGTTGGCATCGCCGAGGATGATGAAGGGCGCGGGGGGCGGCGCATAGGGGAGGGTGCCGTTGAGGAGTTGGGTCCAAAACGCGGTTTCATCATGGTTGCGGCGGCCATTGCGATCCTCGACCCCATCGAACACGGGGGGCGTGGCGCGGTAGATGAGGAGGTGCAGCGGCGTGCCATTGGGCAGGGTCACGGGCAGATCCCAATGGGCGGTGGTGGACAGGCGTTGGGCGGCGCGGGCGGGGTTTGCCATGCTGTCGCCAAGGGTGTTGTTTGGCAGATCGGCCCAAAGGAAATCGCTGAAATCGCGGAATTGGGGTTCAATGATGGGCAGGCGGGACAGGACGGCGAGGCCGGATTTGCCCGCGAAAAAACCAAACCCTTGGGCATCCCCCGGCCCGCCCAAGCGGCCATCGCCGTTCATATCAAGCCCCGTGGCCATGCCGGTGTTCGGGCGGCTGGTAAAGTGGTGAGGGTAGGGGCTGCCCGCGTCTGCAAGCCGGTCGGCGAGGGCGGTGAGGGCGACGCGCCCGTGGTCGAAATCAATATCCGTTAGCACCAGAACATCGGCGTTCAGGGCCGCGATGGTTTTGATCACGGCGGCGATTTGGGGGTCTTTGCCTGCAAGTATATCGCGCAGCAGCAGGCCCGGCCCCTTGCGCGTAAGGTCGGGGTAATAGGTGGCGATGCGCAGGGTCGTGGGTTGGGCGGTGGCGGGCGGGGCCAGCGCAAGCAGCACGCCAAAGGCCAGCGCCCGTTTCACGCCGCGATATCGCAGGGAATCGCGGCGGCGTTGCGTTCACGCTTTTCCCGGATTATGCGCGCGATGCGGGTCATGGCGATGCCGCGCATAAAAAGGGAGGCGGGGAGGAAGGCCCACAACGCCATGACCCAAACGCGGGTGGGCGCGTAGTAAAGATCGAGCGAGCCCATGCCCATGCCGCCGAGTTTGACCACCGCAGGGATGAGGAACGGCAGCAAGAACCCAAGGGCGAGGTTAAAGCGGGCATCGCGTTCCAGCCGCGCCACCACATCGCCGCCCACCGTGGGGTCAAACGTGGGCAGGTTGGTCCACACATTGAACGCGCCGTTTTTGGTGGGCCAATTGTCGATGCGCAGCAGCAGTGCAAAAATGGCCAGCGTGATGAGGGAGATGAAATAGGCAACGCCTGCGGCGGAGCGCACGGCGATCACATGCGCGGGTGTGCTGGTATCGGCCAGCGTTAGGGTGACGAGGCGGACGGGGGAATAGGGGAAATCCAGCGATTGACCGATCAGGATGCCCAACGCCTCAAACAACCTTGCAAGGGTGGAGGGGTCGGCACCGCCGCGCGCCATGATGGACAGGAAAAACACCATGCTGAGGAGCATGAGAAAGCGGGTGCGGTTGAAGGGGGGGGCGTCGCGGAATTCGATCATGCCGGGATAGGTGGCGTTGTATTCCACAAAGGTGAGGATGCCCAAAAACAGCGCCACAAGGGCGACCATTTGTTGGCCATCGGCGGTCACGCCCGGCAACAAAACCGAAGGCGTGGCGACAAGCACCATAACCATGAAGGCGCGCATCAGCGCCCCTGCGAATTGTGAAAGCACTGCTGCTCTATCCTCATTCAGGGTAGGCACGATACGACGCCGTGCCTTTATCCCCATCATTTCCCGCACATTGTGGCGGACTGCCTTAATCTTGCCCAAATTGTGCCTTCTTTCGGTTACCATCGCAACTGTTGCTGTGAAGAAACTAAAGATTTGTGGCGGATTAGCGGAAAATGTGTCGCTTGATTGCATCAAATTAAGGTTAAAAAAAGGGCCGCCGGGGGGGCGACCCTAGATGTTGTGTGTGGGGTGGAATTAGACCCAAGGGCGCGCGGTTGCTGCCTTTGCCTCATAGGTGTCGATGTTGGCGGCTTTTTCCATTGTTAGGCCGATATCGTCCAAGCCGTTCATCATGCAATGCTTTTTGAAGGCGTCGACCTCGAATGGAAACGATTGACCGTCAGAGGTGGTGACGGTTTGGTCGGTCAGATCCACCGTGATGCGGGCATTTTCGCCGCGCTGGGCGTCCTCCATCATGATGGCGACGACATCTTCGGGCAGCACGATCGGCAGGATGCCGTTCTTGAAGCAGTTGTTGTAAAAGATGTCGGCAAAGCTGGTGGCGATCACGGCGCGGATGCCGAAATCCAGAAGCGCCCAAGGGGCGTGTTCGCGTGAGGAGCCGCAGCCAAAGTTGTCGCCCGCCACGATGATTTCCGCGCGGCGGTAGGCGGGCTGGTTGAGGACGAAGTCAGGGATTTCCTGCCCGTCGAGGGTAAAGCGCATTTCGTCAAACAGGTTCGCACCAAGGCCGGAGCGTTTGATGGTTTTCAAAAACTGCTTTGGGATGATCATATCGGTGTCGATATTGACCAAGGGCATGGGGGCCGCGACCCCGGTGAGTTTGGTGAATTTTTCCATGATTTCGGTTCCTTAAACGTGTTCGGGCGCGAATTCGCGGATGTCGGTGAGGTGCCCCGTGATCGCGGCTGCGGCGGCCATGGCGGGCGACAGCAGATGCGTGCGGCCACCGCGGCCTTGGCGACCTTCAAAATTGCGGTTCGAGGTGGCGGCGCAGCGTTCGCCCGGCGCGAGTTGATCGGGGTTCATGGCGAGGCACATGGAACACCCTGCAAGACGCCATTCAAAACCTGCGTCGAGGAAGATTTGGGCCAGCCCCTCCTCCTCCGCCTGCGCGCGCACGAGGCCGGAGCCGGGGACGACCATCGCGCGCATCCCCGCCTTGATTTTTTGGCCTTTGAGGATGGCGGCTGCGGCGCGCAAATCCTCTATCCGGCCATTGGTGCAAGAGCCGATGAACACCGTGTCGATTTTGATGTCGGTCAGCTTCATGCCGGGTGTTAGGCCCATATAGTCCAAGCTGCGCTGGGCGGCCTCGACCTTGCCGCCTTTGAAGTCGGAGGGGGAGGGGACGACGCCGTCGATGGGCAAAACATCCTCAGGCGAGGTGCCCCATGTGACCACGGGCGCGATGTCTTCGCCTTTGATGGTGATAACCTTGTCGAAATGCGCGCCTTCGTCGGTGAAAAGCGTTTTCCAATAGGTCAGGGCGGCTTCCCATGCGGCCCCTTTGGGGGCGTGGGGGCGGCCCATGCAATAGGCGAAGGTTTTTTCATCCGGCGCGATCAGGCCTGCGCGTGCGCCGCCTTCAATAGCCATGTTGCAGACGGTCATACGCCCTTCCATGGACAGTTCGCGGATGGCTTGGCCACAGTATTCGATGACGTATCCGGTGCCGCCAGCGGTGCCGGTTTGGCCGATAACCGACATTGTGATGTCTTTGGCGGTGACGCCGGGGCGCAGGCTGCCTGTGATTTCAACTTTGAAATTCTTGGCTTTGCGCTGGATGAGGGTTTGGGTGGCAAGGACGTGTTCAACCTCGGACGTGCCGATGCCGTGGGCGAGCGAGCCGAATGCGCCGTGGGTGGCGGTGTGGCTGTCGCCGCACACCACGGTCATGCCCGGCAGGGTCCAGCCCTGTTCGGGGCCGACGATATGCACGATGCCTTGGCGCACGTCGGACACGGGGTAATAGTGCAGGCCGAAATCGCGGGCGTTTTTATCAAGCGCCTCCACCTGAATACGGCTGTCTTCGGTCATGGTGGCGGCGTTGGCGCGGTCCAGCGTGGTGGGCACGTTATGGTCCGGCACAGCGATGGTTTTTTCGGGTGCGCGCACTTTGCGGCCCGTCATCCGCAAGCCTTCAAACGCTTGGGGGGAGGTGACCTCGTGGACCAAATGGCGGTCGATATAGAGCAGGCAAGTGCCGTCATCAGCTTGGTGGACGACATGGTCATCCCAGATTTTGTCGTAAAGGGTACGAGCGGTCATGGCGCGATCTCTTATCTTAGGGAAAGGGAATGGGTGTTCGAATAGGGCCGCCGGGACGGGGAGCGATCAAGCGCGCGCAAGCACAGATCGGCGTTGGCCGAAGAACCGCCAAGGCAGGCGCGCACGATCATCCATGTCGAAAAAACGTATCATGGGGTTGATATACGCGTTTGCGGGCTGTTGGGCAATGTGATTTGCATTGGGGGGCGGGGTGGGTATGCTGCAAAGCCAAGTTTACCCGTGAAAGGCCGCGCATGGACCCCATCAACCCGCTGACCCCAGAGATTTTGGACGCCACATCCGGGCTTTTTGCCCAAGCCGATGTGTTTGTGAGATCGCTTTTGGTGCCGTGGCGGTTTTATCAGGTGGCGGGGATTGTCGCGATTTTTGTGCTGGTCAAGCTGCTGCGCGGGATGGTGTCGCGGCGGTTGACAGGCTGGGCGCGGGCGCGCGAGGGCATGCAAAAATGGCAGCTGCGCCTTGTGGTGACGATTGACCATAACCTGACGTTGATGATGTTCACGGGGTTCAGTTGGCTGGCGTTTTGGGGGCTTGGCTATGTCACTTGGCCATCGCGGATTCAGTTGTTTGAGGTGGCGGGCACGATTGGGTTGTTGCTGCTGTTGGTGAATTTCGCGGCGAAGTTGATTGGGAACAAGTTTTTGTCGCGGGTGGTCAGTTGGGGCGCGGGGATTTGGGTTGTCGCCGTCATCCTTGGGTTTGATGCTGCGATTGTGTCGTTTCTGGACAGTTTGGCGATTACGTTTGGGGATTTCCGGCTGTCGGCGCTGACGGTGATCAAGGCGATGATCGTGACCGGAATGTTGGTGGCGGGCGCGCGGTTGGTGACGCGGGGGGCGACCAACCGCATCAACAAAAACCCCGATATTAGCCCGTCGATGCAAGTGCTGGCCAGCAAGGCGATCAATCTTGTGCTGTTTGGCGGGGCGATTTTTATCGGGCTTAAGGCGGTTGGGTTTGATTTGACGGGGCTTGCCGTGTTGTCGGGGGCCATTGGGGTGGGCCTTGGGTTTGGGTTGCAAAAGGTGGTGTCGAACCTTGTATCCGGCATTATCATTTTGCTGGATAAGTCGATAAAACCCGGCGATGTGATTTCACTGGGTGAGACGTTTGGCTGGATTGAAAGCCTTGGGGCGCGCTACGTTTCGGTGGTGACGCGGGACGGCAAGGAATACCTGATACCGAATGAGGATTTAATCACGGGGCAGGTGGTGAACTGGTCCCATTCGGATGAATTTGTGCGGTTGGATCTGTTCTTTGGCACGGCTTACAGCGACGATCCGCACGCCGTGCGCAAGTTGGCGATTGAGGCGGCGCTGGGGGTGACGCGGGTTTTGAAAGACCGCGCGCCTGTGTGTCATATCGTGGGGTTTGGCGACAGTTCGGTGGATTACATTCTGCGGTTTTGGATATCGGACCCGACGGGGGGCCTGACCAATATTCGGGGCAATGTGTATTTAGCGCTGTGGGATGCGTTCAAGGCGCATGGGGTGTCCATTCCGTTTCCGCAGCGTGAAGTGCGGGTTTTGGGGGATGGCGGACCGGTCGAAAGCGCTATTTTGCGGTAATGGGCTGCGTCAAGGGTTGCGCGTGGGCGTGGGCTGTGATTGTGGTTTGCGCCGCACAGTGTTACTGTGCCGCCATTCCCGTGCGCCGGGGGGGATGTGACATGACAATGGGCTGGCGCGCGATATTCTGGAGGACAATGTCCTGTCTCATTCTGATCCTGCAACCGGACTGCCGGTTGGGCCACGGGCGGCGCGTATGACGGCCCCTGCCAATGCTGAAAACCACTTGGATTCTGAGATTTTGCTGGCGCGGGTGCTGGCATCGGTTGACGATGACAAGGCCGAGAACGTGGTGATGATTGATCTGCGCGGTCGGTCGGATATGGCCGATTATATGGTCATCTGTGAGGGGCGGTCGTCGCGGCAGGTCGCGTCGATTTCCGAGAAGCTGGCCGATCGGTTGAAGCAAGAGTTTGGCATGGTGTGCCGGATGGAAGGCAAAGAGACCGGCGATTGGGTGCTGATTGATACGGGCGATGTGATTGTTCACGTTTTCCGCCCCGAAGTGCGCGAGTTTTATGACCTTGAAAAGATGTGGCAGCCCGGCGGTCACATGGGCATAGGCGTGCGCGAGGAGGACTGATGCGGGTGCATCTGTGCGCTGTGGGGCGGCTGCGTGCCGGACCCGAGCGCGCGTTGATTGACGATTATGTGACGCGATTCAACCGGACGGGCCGGGCCTTGGGGCTTGGCCCTTTTGCGTCTGTAGAAGTCGAGGACCGCAAGGGCGGCGGGATGGAGGCCGAAGCCGCGCTTCTGGCGCGCTCGGTGCCAACGGGTGCGCTGTGTGTGGTGATGGATGAGCGTGGGCGCAGTATGACCAGCCCGGAATTTGCCGAGCAATTGGCGCGGTGGCGTGATGGTGGCCGCCAAGATGTGGCGTTTTGCATTGGCGGCGCGGATGGGTTGGCACCGGGGTTTCGCGCGGGGGCGGATTTTGCGCTGTCGTTTGGGGCGATGGTGTGGCCGCATATGTTGGTGCGGGTGATGGTGGCCGAGCAGTTGTACCGGGCGGCGTCGATCTTGGCGGGCAGTCCGTATCACCGCGAATAGTTTGGTTTGTAGGCGGTTTTAGGTATTTAAGCCAAGATGAATTGGCAAGGGTGGCGCGTGGTTGCCCTGAGCGCGCGCGCGGCGTAAAACGGGGCAAGCGTTTGTGAAAGGGCCTTGTCATGACCACCCCCAAACCCGTTGTGTTGTGCATTTTGGATGGTTGGGGGTTGAGCGATGATCGCACGGCCAATGCGCCTGTTTTGGCCGATACCCCGAATTTTGATCGTTTGATGGCGACGTGTCCGCATGCAACGCTGATCACGCACGGGCCAGATGTGGGTTTGCCGCGCGGGCAGATGGGCAATTCCGAAGTGGGGCACACCAATATTGGCGCGGGGCGCGTGGTGGCGATGGACCTTGGCGCGATTGATTTGGCGATTGAGGATGGGAGTTTTGGGCAGAACCCGGAGCTGTTGGCGTTTATTGCGGCGTTGAAGGCCAGTGGCGGGACGGCGCATTTGATGGGCGTTATCTCGGATGGGGGCGTGCATGGGCATGTGGCGCATGTGATTGCGGCGGCCAATTGCGTGGCCGCGGCGGGTGTGCCCGTGGTTATTCATGCGATCACCGATGGGCGCGATGTGGCCCCAAGTTCCGCGCCTGAGCATATGGCGCGGTTGTTGGCGGGGATTGGCCCCGGTGTGGCGATTGCCACGGTGATTGGGCGGTATTTCGCGATGGACCGCGACACGCGGTGGGAGCGGGTGCAACTGGCGTTTGATGCGATGGTTGCGGGTCAAGGTGAGCGCGCGGCGGATGCGCAGGCGGCGGTTGCGGCGGCTTATGCGCGCGGTGAGACGGATGAGTTTATTGGGGCCACGGTGATTGACGGGTACGGCGGCGCGCGGGACGGCGATGGGTTTTATTGCTTGAGTTTCCGCGCGGACCGGGCGCGCGAGATTTTGGCGGCGCTGGGCGACCCGGCGTTTGACGGGTTTGATGCATCGGCGCGGCCGCGCTGGGCGGCGATGTTGGGGATGGTGGATTATTCGGTGCAGCATAATGTCTATATGACCAGCGCGTACCCCAAGCCCGTTTTGGAGAACACGTTGGGGGCGTGGGTGGCCGCAGCGGGGCGCACGCAATTTCGGTTGGCGGAAACCGAGAAATACCCGCATGTGACGTTTTTCCTGAACGGTGGCTCGGAGGCGGTGAACGTGGGCGAGGACCGCGCCATGCCGAAATCGCCCAAAGTGGCCACCTATGATTTGCAGCCCGAAATGTCGGAGCCGGAGGTGGCGGCGGAGTTGGTGGGCGCGATTGAGCGCGGCTATGACTTGATCGTGGTGAATTTTGCCAACCCCGATATGGTGGGGCATACCGGCGATTTGGGCGCGGCGATGAAAGCGTGCGAGGCGGTGGACAATGGGTTGGGCTTGGCGCTGGCGGCGTTGGAAAAGGTGGGCGGCGCGATGATTGTGACCGCCGACCATGGCAATTGCGAGGTGATGGTAGACCCGGTAACAGGCGGGCCGCATACGGCGCATACGACGAATTTGGTGCCGGTGATTTTGTTTGGTGGGCCTGCGGGGGCGACCTTGCGTGCAGGGCGGTTGGCGGATTTGGCGCCGACCCTGTTGCAGTTGATGGGCTTGCCGCAACCGGTTGAGATGACGGGGAAAAGCCTGATCCAATGATGCGCGCGGCCGTCCTTTTTGCCTTGCTGGTTTGTGCGGCCCCTTTGCGGGCGCAAACGGTGGCGGAGCAAGCGATGCAGGCGGCGGATGCGCTTGGCGTGGCGGTGGCCGCGATGGAAAAGGCGCAAAGCGCGCGGGACCGGGTTTCGGCGCTGACGCAGACCATCCAAGCCTATGAGCAGGGTTTGGGGGCGTTGCGCGATGGGTTGCGGCAGGCGAAAGTGCGCGAGGCATCGCTGATTTTGCAGTTTGATGCGGAGCGCGCCCGTGTGAGCCAGTTGTTGGGCGTGTTGAGCCAGATGGTGGCCACGCCGGAGCCGTTGTTGCTGTTGCACCCCTCGGGGCCGTTGGGGACAGTGCGGTCTGGGATGATATTGTCGGAGGTGACGCCCGCGTTGCAGGCCGAGGTGGCGCGGTTGCAGGCCGAATTGACCGAATTGCGCGATTTGCGCGGGTTGCAAGTGGCGGGGGGGGCGGTGCTGGAACGCGGGCTGGGGGCGGCTCAATCGGCGCGCAGCACGTTGTCGCAGGCGATATCAGAGCGCACGACCCTGCCGCGGCGGTTTACCGAGGACCCGGAGGTGTTGCGCGGGCTGTTGGAAAGTGCGGACACGCTGGGGGCGTTTGCCGATGGGCTGACGTTGGGCACCGATGGCGGGGCGACGTTGCGCAGTTTTGAGAGCGCGATGGGCACGTTGGACCTGCCGACGCTGGGCAGTTTGTTGCGCCGCGCGGGTGAGGCGGACCCAAGCGGGACGCGGCGGCCGGGGATGACGCTGTCGACCCGCGCGCGGGCGTTGGTGACGGCCCCATGGGCGGGGACGATAAGATATCGCGGGCCGCTGCTGGACTACGGAAATGTGATTATCCTTGAACCCGGCGGGGGCTATCTGTTGGTGCTGGCGGGCCTTGATACGGTTTATGGCGAAGTGGGCGAAGTGGTGGGGATTGGTGCGCCTTTGGGGTTGATGGGGGGCGGCGGTTCACAAAACAGTGCGGAGTTTTTGGCACTTGCAACCGATGTGGGTGGTATACGCGAGACAGAAACGCTTTATATTGAAATTAGAAAAGGCACCGAGCCGGTTGATCCGGCCCCATGGTTCGCCGCAACAAAGGATTGATACGGGCAATGAAGAAATTCGCTATGGCTGCTTTGGGCGGCACGGTTGCAGGTATTTTGCTGACCACACAGATCGCGGGCCCCTTGTTGGCGCAAGAGCCGAAGAAAAACACGAGCGTTTATGAGCAGTTGGACCTGTTTGGCGATATATTTGAGCGGATCCGCGGCCAATATGTGGAGGACGTGGACACCAACAAGCTGATTGAAGCGGCGATCAATGGGATGTTGACCTCGCTTGACCCCCATTCCAGTTACCTTGCGCCCAAGGATTTTGACGATATGCGCGTGCAAACGCGGGGCGAATTTGGCGGCCTTGGCATCGAGGTGACGCAAGAAGAAGGCTATGTGAAGGTGGTGTCGCCGATGGATGACACGCCAGCGGCGGCGGCGGGCATCGAGTCTGGCGATTTCATCACGCATGTGAACGGCGAGTCGGTTTTGGGCCTGACGCTGGATGCGGCGGTGGAAATGATGCGCGGGCCAGTTGGGTCCGAGATTATCATCACCGTGGTGCGCGCCGGGTCTGCGGAACCGTTTGATGTGTCGATCATTCGTGACACGATCAAGCTGACAGCGGTGCGCACGCGGGCCGTGGGCACAACGATTGTGGTGCGGATGACCACGTTCAACGATCAAACCTATCCTGGGTTGGAGGAGGGGTTGAAGAAAACCTCGGACGAGCTTGGCGGGTGGGACAAGGTTTCGGGTGTGGTGCTGGATTTGCGCAACAACCCCGGTGGTTTGTTGAACCAAGCGATTCAAGTGTCGGATGCGTTTTTGGAAACTGGGGAAATCGTGTCAACGCGGGGGCGTGAGGCCAGCGACAGTGAACGTGTGAACGCCACACCCGGCGATTTGACCGGGGGCAAGCCTGTGGTTGTGTTGATCAATGGCGGGTCGGCATCGGCATCGGAAATCGTGGCGGGCGCGTTGCAAGATCACCGCCGCGCGATTGTGGTGGGGACCAAAAGCTTTGGCAAAGGGTCGGTGCAAACCATTATCCCGCTGCGCGGCGAAGGGGCAATGCGCCTGACAACCGCGCGGTATTACACGCCATCGGGCCGGTCCATCCAAGCGCTGGGCGTGGCACCCGACATCATCGTGGCACAGCCGCCGCGCAAACCGGTTGAGGAGACGGAGGAGCCGTTGTCGGCCGTGGCTGCGCGCACTGAGGCATCGCTGCGGGGCGCGTTGGACAACGACTCCATGTCCGACGATGAACGTTTGCTGTTGGAAGCGGACCGCGCGCGTGAGGAAGAAACCGCCAAGCTGCGCGAGGAGGACTACCAACTCGCCTATGCCGTGGATATTTTGAAGGGGCTGAATGCGATGGCTGTGAAGCCTTGACGCAGCGCGCCTGAAAAGTTGACAAGGGGGGCGATTTTGCCCCCCTTTTTTATTGGGATATTGCCATGATTGACGCCGCCACCTTGCCGTACCGCCCCTGTGTGGGGGTGATGTTGATCAATGCGGAGGGGCTGATTTTTGCGGCGCAGCGGTTGGATGCGACCGTGCCCGCCTGGCAAATGCCGCAAGGCGGGATTGATGACGGTGAAAAGCCCGGTGCGGCCGTCCTGCGCGAGTTGTGGGAGGAAACCGGGGTCACGGCGGATTTGGTGGAACGGTTGGGCAAAACCGATGGCTGGGTGACCTATGATTTGCCGCCGGACCTGTTGGGCAAGGTTTGGGGCGGCAAATACCGGGGGCAGCGGCAAAAGTGGTTTTTGTACCGGTATTTGGGGACGGATGCGCAGATTAACATCGCGTCAGACCACCCGGAGTTTTCCGAATGGCGCTGGATTGGCGCGGACGAGATGATCGCGTCGATCGTGCCGTTCAAGCGGGCGGTTTATGAGGAGGTTGTGGGGGTGTTCAGGGCGTGGTTGGGGTGAGGGGTGGGGTTTGATGAAGAGTGGTTTGGGGGCGATGTTATTTGTTTAGACATCACTGATAGGATGAAAACCCTCCAAGACAGATAGAAACCCTTGCGTTGCAGGAATCAATAATAGTACTGCTCCCGCAATCGCTAATATTGAACTAATCACCCTGATAAAAGGGCTAGAAATTTTTTGTAACTCTTAAAATCGCCATATCAGCAGGTTTTTTGATTTGTTGGGCTGCTGATCAGTTTGCGTAAACGACCCAGACTGTGTGAAAACCCATCGCCCCTGGAAATGGCCCTGATTACTTCCTTTTCCACCTCATCAGGGATTCCTTGCGGGGTGCAGAAATGGTATCCTCGTGCATGAAACACATCCAAGGAAGTTCCCGCGCCCAGACGCTTTTGTTGCCTGCCTGCGTGGATGATTATGTTGGGCCTGACAACGTCGTTCGGTTTATTGAGGCCTTTGTCGACAGAGTTGGTCGCGGAATTTCGGACCAGTTGTTAAGGTGGATCGCATGATGAGAGAAGTGATCCAGAATGAAGAAACGAAAGAACCATTCGCCTGATTTCAAGGCCAAGGTTGCGCTTGAAGCGATCCGTGAGGAGCTGACGCTGGCGGAGCTGTCGAAGAAGTACGATGTTCATCCGACACAACTCGGCACTTGGAAGCGCGCGGCGATAGAGAACATGGCGACAGCTTTTGCGCGCCGAGGTGCCGCCCCGGAGCAGGTAAGTGCGGCTGAACTCGACAAGCTGCATTCCAAGATTGGCCAACTTGTGGTGGAACGGGATTTTTTGGCCAATGC
>NZ_FOCO01000005.1 GCF_900110135.1 Pseudorhodobacter antarcticus
AGGGAAACCAAGCTTAAAGTCCAAAAGCCACTGCCTCAAAGTCGTTGACACGTTCCGTGTCCCGTTTGGCAAGGTGAAGTCGCCTCGCGATCGCTGCGAAAAGGCCCTTGCGGTCGAATAGCGGGTTTATGCTTGGGGTGGTGGACGGAGGAAAGCCACAATCAAGCTCGGCATCATCAAGGTTCTGGAGGGTTCTCCGAATATCCTCTCGCAACCTGCGCAGGGTCCTCTCGAAGCTCACGAAAACCTCCGGGTAGCCCGGACCGATTGAGGCTTCCAGAACATTTGGACGCGTCCACCCATTTAGGTCTTCGAAAGCATGGACAATGATCTGTTGGATCCGAAGTTCACGCGGCACGGTCTGCATCTCTGGCTCCTACTTTCCGTGGATCAGTGCTTGGCGGTGCACGATCAATCCATTTCCGATTTAATCTTATTTAGATTGTCAGCCCACCACCTAGCCATACGAACACGCTCCTCCCAGTACTCGCCACGTGAGTAGATACCCCTGATCGCATTCTTGTCGACGTGGGCAATATGCCGCTCTATCGCGTCCGGATTCCAAAGACCGGATTCATTCGCCAATGTCGAAAACGTTGCTCGAAACCCATGGGATGTCATTTCGTCGGCACCGAAATCCATCCGCCGCAAGGCCATGTTCAAGGTATTCTCGCTCAGACAGCGCTTGGAAGTCGTGAGGGCTGGAAAAACGAAATCCCCATTGCCGGTCAGGAAATGCTGATTCTTAAGGATGTTAATTGCCTGCGGCGGCAACGGCAGAACATGGGGACGACGCATCTTCATGCGCTCGGCGGGAATGGTCCAAATGGCTTTGACTAGGTCGAACTCTGCCCACCTTGCCTGCCGAAGCTCGCCCGGCCGTTGCGCCACGATCACCAGAAGCTGGAGTGCATGGCGTGTTGTGGCTTGCCCGTTGTAGCCATCAATTGTTCGGAGCAGCTGACCGAGACGATGCGCATTAATGATGGCGGCACGAGGCTTTGACTTGGGGCTAATCAATGCATCCTTCAATGCATAGGTCGGGTCCGTGTCTGCTGCACCGCTCGCGACGGCAAACCGAAAGACCGCCCCGATCTTTGAGCGCAGGCGTTTAGCAGTCTCATAGGTGCCCCGCGCCTCCAGTTTGCGCAGAGTAACCATGATGATCGGTGCTGTGATCTCGCAGATCGGCATCTTGCCAAGATCAGCCTTCGCCATGTCTAGAAGCCATACAGTCTTTGACAGCGTGGAGGCTGCCAAATTCTCTGCTCGCGCCTTTCTAAGGAATGAATCCGCCAAGGCACCAAATGTTTCCGAGGCCTGTGCAAGCTGGGCCCGCTTCGCCGCCTGTTTCAACGCGTTCGGGTCGTTTCCTGCTGAAAGCTGTACGCGCGCATCGTCCCGAAGCGTCCGCGCCCGGGCCAAACTAACGGCTGGATAGTCCCCAAAGACCATCAGCTTTTCCTTACCCAGAAACCGATACTTAAAGCGCCAGGACAGCGACCCCGACGCCTTTACCAGGACAAACAACCCATCGAAATCGCCAACCTTGTAATCCTTATCTCGGGACTTGAGACTTCTGACCTTGGCATCTGTCAATGGCATCTGGGGGTACACCCTCTCTCTGGAACCTGCCGTACCCCCGAATCATACCCCTAACTGGGGCGGACTTCAGCGGATTTGGCCAGACACTGCTGGACAACCGCCAACAATAAATCTCTTATAACACAGGACTTTTCGAACGTGTTAGGACTTTTTTGGATGCAGGAGTGGTGGCGAGGGGGGGACTCGAACCCCCGACCCCACGATTATGAGTCGTGTGCTCTAACCAACTGAGCTACCTTGCCACTTAGCGCGCTGGTTAAGGGCGGCCGGCCGGGGCGTCAAGGGGGAAAAGCAGCCCGCCTGCAATCGCGCCCCAAAACCCACGGCCCAAACGCACCCCAAACCCACCCCCAAAACCCGCGCCCTCACACCGCGCCATACACCGTCCCGCTGATCGACATTTCGCCCACCGTCTGCACCTTTGCCGCATGGGCCACACGCGGGCGGCCCGATGCGGTTGCAATCAGCGTCGCCTCGATAAACATCGCGCGCCCTTCCACCACCGCTTCGCGCACGTCTTGGGTGGTGGTCACCAACACCTCATCCGCCCCCGCCTGCTGCGCGCGCGATGTGGCATCGGCAATCAACGCGGCCTGCATGGCCTCCATCGCGTCTGCCTTGGTCGTGAACCGCACGGGGCCATAGGCCAGATGCGCCGTGAACTGCCCTTCGCCCGCTGATGAGACGACCCCGGTCGCCCGCTGGCTGACTTGCCCCACTACCGCGCCAATCGCATTGGCAACCCCGGCGTGTTCGGGCAAAATCATCTGCGCGCCCAACCGCCGCCCGACCGCCCCGTAATAATAGGGCGCAGATGCCCCCAGTCCGATCACAGGCACGCCCAGCCGGGCCGATACCTCCACAATGCCGCGATGCTGGTCCAATCCAGCGCGCAGCAAGGTATGTCCCGCCAAAACCGCGCTGTCTTGCCCCGCAAACCGCGCATCCTCGCCAAAGGCCGCTTCCAGCAGGCAGGTCGCGGTTTGTTCGGTCAATTGGTCGACAATCGCTTGTGCCAATGCGCCCGCATCACCCGACACACGCTCGCCCCGCCCATTGCGCCGCCGCCCCAGCAGGGTCACCGCCTTACGCGCCGCAGTCGCATCCCAATCGGACAGCCCGCCCAAAACATGGCTGGCATCCGATGGCGTCACCCCCGAAATCATCACCAATCCGCGTGACACAAGGCGGTCCATCGCCGCCACCTCCAGCCGCGATGTCATGGCATCGGCCAGCGGCATGGGGTGCGTGATACGCGCCAGCAACGCCGCCTCGCGCGCGGTCAGCCCCGCCGCCTCAAACCCCATCGGAATGACAAACCGCCCGTCAAATTCGCCCACCGCATCATTCGACAGGGCGCGGTCCAAGGCGGCATGCACCATCGCTCCGTGGTCCACTGCCAGCAACGCCACAGGCACCAATCGGCGCGGCCCAAGGGTAAATCCCCCGTTCAGCCCCGTGGTGATCAAATGCGCCTCGCTGTCGCCACCAAGGCCTGTGGTGCGCATCGCCACCGCCTCTACCATCGTGCGAAATCCGCCCACGCGCGCGCCTAACGGGTCAATTTCTGGTAATCCATCCCGCAGCATCGCCACATCCGTGGTCGTGCCGCCAATGTCAGACACCAGCGCATCTGTTGCCCCCGTCAACCACCGCGCCCCCACAATGGACGCGGCGGGCCCCGATAAAATCGTCTCAATGGGGCGGTCGCGCACCATCGCGGCGGAAATCAGCGCCCCATCGCCGCGCACCACCATCAACGGCGCGTTGATGCCGCGCTTGGCAATATGCGCCTCGCAGGCTGTCACCAATCGGTCAATCATCCCCACCAGCCGCGCGTTCAACACCGCCGTCAACGCGCGTTTAGGCCCGTTCAAATTGGCCGACAATTCATGCGAACAGGTCACGGGCCGCCCCGTCACCCGCCGAATAACCTCCCGCGCTGCCACCTCATGCCCCGGATTGCGCGTCGCAAATTTCGCCGCCACGCCGTAAGCCACCACCTGATGCAGCGCCAGCGCCGCCTCCAACCCCGGGATGTCCAAAGGCACCGCTTCGCCGCCCGCATGGGTGTGCCCGCCCGCCAGCACAATCACCGGGTCGCTGCCCAGCGCCTCACGCAGCCCGCCACGGTCCAGATCGCCGTCATCAAACCCGATGAACACCAGCGCCACGCGCCCGCCTTGCCCTTCCACCAGCGCATTGGTCGCCAGCGTGGTCGACAGCGACACCATCGCAACATCGGCAGGCGCGACCCCGGCGGCATTCAGCGCCGCATCCACCGCGCGGCCAATCCCCAACGCCAAATCGCGCCGCGTGGTCAGCGATTTCGCTTTGCCCAACACTTGGTTGGCGTCATTGTCCAACACCGCCGCATCCGTATAAGTGCCGCCCGTATCCACGCCCAGAAAAATCGCCATGCCTGCCCTCAACCACTCTGCCGTTACCCGCGTTCAAGATCTAGGTCGGTTTTGCCCGCTTTGCCCAGCCCCAACCGACCAAAATCACCGATACCCGCCGCTTACAGCCGCGATACCGGTCGCCTGCGGCTGCTAAACCCGCCGCTTGCGGCGATGCGCGGGCAAAATATCCATCATCTGGCGGTACTTGGCCACCGTGCGCCGCGCCACCACTGCGCCTTGCGCCGATAACAGCGCGGCCAGCGCCAAATCGCTCAGCGGGGCGCGCGCATCCTCATCGCGCACCAACCGTGCCAACCGCGCCCGAATGGCCCCCCCCGCAGCCCCGCCCACATCGGCGGTGAACAAGGCCCGCAACCAGATCGTTGCGCGCGGCGTGTCCACACTAACCCCCGCCACCGCGCGGCTGATCGTGCTGGGATGCAGGTCCAACGCTTCGGCAATATCGGTCAAACCCATCGGCACCAACGCTTCCATCCCTTGGGCCAAAACCGCCTCTTGCCGGGTCAAAATCGCTTGGCCAATCCGCAGCAAGGTTTGGTTGCGGCTGGCGACCATCCGCACCAACTCGCGTGCGGCACCCCGCGCGTTGTCACCCTGCGCGCGGGCATCATTCCCGCGCCCCACCGCCACATCGGGCAGCGCCGATCGGTTCAGGCTTACCTCCCAGCCCATCGGCCCGCGCACCACCGTCAAATCGGGTTCGCGCACCGGGGCCGACACTTGGCCAAATTGCGTGCCCGGCTTTGGGTCAAACCCTTTGATCACCCGCAACCGCGCCGCAATCTCATCCGCGTCCACCCCGCACAGCTTGGCCAACCGCGCATGGTCTCCCGCCGCCAACAGGTCCAGATGGGCCAAGATCGCGGCCATAACCATGTCATGCACCCCCATGTCGCGCGCTTGCAATTCCAAACATTCCGCCAGCGACCGCGCAAACAGGCCCGCAGGCTCCATCCCTTGCAGCTGCGCCAAAACCGCCTGCGCGCGCGCCACATCACAGCCCAACTCGGCGGCCAGCCGGGGCAGGGGGCGGCCCAACCAGCCCGACGGCTCCAACGCCTGCATCAAGCCAAACGCAATGTCGCGGTCGCCTTCGTCGCGCAACATCGCATCAATCTGGCGGCTGACATGGGCAATCAACCCCAAGGCGGGCGCTTGCAACATCGCGCCCACATCCGGGCTATCCGCCCCCCCCATGCCTTGCGCGGCAAACGCCGCCGTCCAGCGCGGCAACCACGCCACCGCCTCGGCCGGGATTTGGGTCAACACAACATAAGGGTTGGTCGCCGCCTGTTCCTCCAGATAGCGGGTCAAACCACTGGCATCAAACCGCAACACCTTCAGCGACGCGGCAAGCCCCGTGTTCAATTGCAAAGTCTGGGTCTGGGACAGGCGGTTGGCCTGACGGGTCATGGCGCGGCCTTTGGTCGGTGGTGCTGCGCAACCATAGGGGGGTGCCGCGCCGCGCGCAACTGTGGCAACAGCGCCCGCGCGCACATCTCGCCTTTCCGGCCCTTGGCGGTTAAGGTCGCACCACAAACCCCAGCAAAGGCCTCGATCATGCACCCCCAATGGCCCGCCCAACGCGACATCCTGCTGATCGGCGGCGGCCATGCCCACGCGCTTTTGCTGCGCGCATGGGGCATGGCCCCGCAGGCCGGCGCGCGCATCACGGTGGTGAACCCCGGCCCGGTCGCCCCCTATACGGGGATGTTGCCGGGCCATATCGCAGGCCATTACACCCGGGCCGAGATGATGATCGACCTTGTGCGCCTTGCCCGTTTCGCAGGCGCGCGCATCATCATGGGCCGCGCGATTGCCATGGATCGCAGCGCCAAAACGGTGGAATTGGAAAATGGCCGCCACCTGCGCTATGATGTGGCGTCGGTTGATATTGGCATCGCATCGACCTTGCCAAATGTGGCCGGGTTCACAGATCACGCGCTGGCCGCCAAACCCCTTGGCGGCTATGCGCAGGGCTGGGATGATTTCCTGGCCCACGCGCCGCAATCGCCCAATATCGTGATCATCGGCGCGGGCGTGGGCGGGGCTGAACTTGCCATGGCCTCGGCGCACCGTTTGCGCCAATCGGGCCGCACGCCGAATATCACGGTGTTGGAACGTGGCGATACCGCCTTGCCGCTGCTGGGGCAGGGCGCGCGCCACGCCCTGCTTGCGGGCCTTGCGCGCCACAATGTCACCGTGGTGCTGAACGCCGAACCCGCCCAAATCACCGCCATATCCGTGACCATATCAGGCGGTCACACTTTGCCATCCGATTTCACCTTGTCGGTGGCAGGCGCGCAGCCCCAAACTTGGCTGGCAAATACGGACCTTGATCTGCACCACGGTTTCATCACCGTCAGCCCCACCTTGCAATCGTCCGACCCACATATCTTTGCGGTCGGTGACTGCGCCCATTTGGCCCACGCCCCGCGCCCCAAGGCGGGCGTTTTCGCGGTGCGCCAAGCGCCCATCTTGTTGTACAACCTGCGCGCCAGCCTGTCGGGCGCTGCGCTGCGCCCCTACCATCCGCAGCGCGATTACCTCAAACTTATCTCCATGGGGCAACAGCGCGCGGTGGCCGACAAACTGGGCCTGCGCCTTGAGGGGGCAGTGCTGTGGCGCTGGAAAGACCGCATCGACCGCACCTTTATGGCCAAATTCGCGACCTATCCAGCGATGCAGACCCCACCTTTGCCCCCCAACCCCGTGGCAGGTCTGGCACAGGCACTGGCCGCAAAGCCCCTGTGCGGCGGCTGCGGGGCCAAGGTCGGCGGCAGCACCTTGCGCGCAGCTTTGCGTGCGCTGCCCGCCCCAACCCGCCCCGATGTGCTGTCCGGCCCCGGCGATGATGCGGGCGTGATCGCGCTTGCGCAGGGTGTCCAAGTCCTCACCACCGATCACTTGCGCGCTTTTACCCATGATGCGGCCCTCATGGCACGCATCACGGCCATTCACGCGCTGGGCGATATCTGGGCGATGGGGGCTGCGCCGCAATCTGCGCTGTGCCAAATCACCTTGCCACCTATGTCCGATACGCTGCACGCCGATATGCTGGCCGAAATCTTGCAGGCTGCGGCCCAAGTGTTCACCGCCGCCGGGGCCGATATTTTGGGCGGTCACACCAGCATCGGCGCGGAACTGACCATCGGTTTTTCCATCACAGGCCGCGCAGACCGCCCCATCCAGAAAACCACCGCGCAACTGGGGGACGCCATAATCCTTACCAAACCCATCGGCACGGGCACGGTTCTGGCTGCAGAAATGGCGACCGCAACCCTGCAATCGGACCTGATGCTGGGCGAGGCGGTCGTGGCCACCTACGCCTCCATGCAACATCCCTTGCAAACCGCCGCCCGCATCTTGGCCCCCCATGCCACCGCCATGACGGATTTGACGGGGTTTGGCCTTGCCGGGCATCTGCTGGAAATGCTCGACGGCGCAAACGCCGCCGCCACCCTCACCCAAATCCCAACTCTGCCGGGCGCGCTGTCACTTGCCGCCCAAGGCATCGCCTCCACCATCGCGCCCGCGAACCGCGCGGCCTGCGCGGGCCGCATCACCGCGCCCGACATGCCGCTGCTCTATGATCCGCAAACCGCAGGCGGCCTGCTGGCCACCGTGCCCGCCGCGCTGGCCGATACAATCCTCACCGCACTGATCGCAGCGGGCGAACCTGCCCAGATCATCGGCCACATCACCCCCGGCCCGCCGCATATCACGCTAATCGCTTAACGATCGGCCAAGCATCCGGCGATATCTGTCGCCATACTGACCAACAAAGCGGCATAATCCCCGCCGCCCGCAGCCCCTTCGGGGGCCAGCGCTGGCCCCATACGCACCCCTGCGGCCTCGGCCAACTGCGCCACCGCCGCCTTGTCATGCCCGGCTTCGGGGAAAATGCACACCGCACCCGTGGCCTGCAACTGCGCTTGCAAATCACGCAAATGTGCCGCCCCCGGTTGCGCCGCATCACCCATCCGCACCGCACCCACAACCGTCAGGCCAAAATGATCGGAAAAATACCCATAGGCATCATGCAACACCGCAAAGGGGCGGTCCTTCACAGGCGCCAAAATCGCGCGCACTTGCACTTCGGCCACATCAATCTGCATCTGCCCCGCCACCGCATTGGCGCGGTATACCGCCGCGCCTTCCGGGTCCAAATCGGCCAAGGCATCGGCAATCAACCCCAACCAAACCCGCCCATTTTCAGGGTCCAGCCACGCATGCGGGTCCACCCCCGAATGGTCGTGGTCCGCATGTTCTTCCTTTTTGGCGTGGTCGTGGTCTGCATGTTCCTCCTTTTTGGCAGGGTCATGCCCCGAATGGCCCTCCTCTGCATGCTCCTCCGCCGTATCCCCAAACGCCCGCGTCACCGTGCCGTCTGCCTCCAGCAACGCCAACCGCGCGCCCTTGGCCCCAACCCCGTCCAGCCCGCGCGCCAACCACGGCGTCAACTCCGCACCGACCCACACCACCAACCCCGCATCGGCCAGCGCCCGTGCTTGGCTGGGGCGCAGCTGGAAATCATGCGGATCGCCGCCCGCAGGCAACAACAGCTCCGGCACGCCTTGGTCCCCCATCACGGTGGTGACAAGCGCGTGAACAGGGGATATGTCGGTCACAACCAGCGGTGTGTCGGCCAAGGCGGCATGACCGCAGACCATCAAACCAAACGGCAATAAAATGTGGCGCATCGGGGAAACTCCTATCTTGTGATGTTGTCGCTGTTAGAATACGTTATGATATAACATGTCAACACGGAAAGCCATCATGCCAAACGCTTTTGACAACCACGACCACAGCCATTGCGCCACCACGGGCCTTGCGCAGGCCGAAACAATCCTCGCCGCGCGCAACCAACGCCTCACCCCGGTGCGCCGCGAAACCCTGCGCATTTTGCTCTCGGAACACCGCGCGCTGGGCGCTTACGATGTACTGGAACGGTTGGCGGATGCGGGCTTTGGCAAACAACCCCCCGTGGCCTACCGCGCGCTGGAATTTCTGGTCGATCAAGGGTTTGCCCATAAAATCACCCGCCTCAACGCGTTTGCCGCCTGCATGCACCCAGACACCGACCACGCGCCCGTATTCCTCATCTGCCGCATCTGCCACGCACTTGCCGAAACCGCGGCAACGCCCGTGCGCACCGCCCTCAACGCCACCGCCCACGCAGTCGGCTTCACTGTGGAGCGTAGTAGTATTGAGGCAGTCGGCCGCTGCCCCAATTGCAAGGACGCCGCATGACCCTGCTTGCCGCGCAAAACCTCTCCGTCCGCTTGGGCGGCACGGACATCCTGTCCGGCATTACGCTCGCGCTGGAACCGGGCGAAATCGTCACCATCGTCGGCCCCAACGGCTCCGGCAAATCCACGCTGCTGCGCGCTTTGCTGGGCCTCATCTCGCCCGCCAAAGGCACCGTCACCCGCGCCAAATCCCTGTCCATCGGCTACGTCCCGCAACGCCTGCACATCGACCGCCCCATGCCAATGACCGCGCGCCGCTTTTTGTCGCTGCCCAAACGCTGCACCGATGCGCAAGCGATGGATGCCCTGACCCGCTGCGGTGTCGCCGATGCCGGGCCGCGCCAACTCGCGGACCTGTCGGGCGGCCAATTGCAACGCGTGCTGCTGGCCCGCGCGCTCCTGAACCAACCCGACCTCCTCATCCTCGATGAACCGACCCAAGGCCTCGATCAACCGGGCGAGGCTGCGTTTTACACATTGATAGCCGAGGTGCGCCGCGACACCGGGGCCGCCGTGCTGCTGGTCAGCCATGATCTGCATGTGGTCATGGCCGCATCGGACCGCGTGATCTGCCTAAACGGCCATATCTGCTGCGAAGGGGCGCCGGACGTGGTCCGCGAAGCCCCCGAATACCGCGCCCTGTTCGGCGCTGGCACCCAAGGCGCGCTGGCGCTGTACCGCCACGACCATGACCATTCCCACGGGCCAGATACGCCCCATGAACACGGCCCAAACTGCGACCACGACCATACCCCCGCCTCCGCCAAAAAGGCCGCACATGTTTGATGATTTCCTCACCCGCGCCACCCTCGCGGGGCTTGGCGTGGCGCTGGCCACCGGGCCACTGGGCGCGTTTGTGGTTTGGCGGCGCATGGCCTATTTCGGCGATGCCACCAGCCACGCGGCCATCCTCGGCGTGGCGCTTGCCCTCGCCCTGTCGCTGCCCATCGGTTTAGGGACCATGCTGGTCGCACTCGCCATGGCGCTCACCGTCTCCACGCTGGCCGCACGCGGCTGGGCGGTCGATACCACGCTGGGCGTGCTGGCCCACTCCGCCCTCGCTTTTGGCCTCGTCGCCATCAGCTTTCTGCCCGGCGTGCGGGTGGATCTGTCGGGCCTCCTCTTCGGTGACATCCTCGCCGTGTCCAAACACGATCTTGCCTTCGTTTGGGGCGGGGCAGGGGTCATCCTCGCCCTTCTGATGTGGCGCTGGCAGGCCCTCCTCACCTCGACATTGTCCGAAGATCTCGCCCACGCCTCCGGCCTCAACCCCAACCGCGAACGCTTGGTCCTCACAATCGCCCTCGCCATTGTCGTCGCCGTGGCGCTGAAAATCGTCGGTGCCCTTCTCATCTCGGCGATGCTCATCATCCCCGCCGCCGCCGCGCGCAGCCTGTCACGCAGCCCCGAATCCATGGCCCTTTTCGCCATCCTCATCGGCGGGCTGTCGGTGCTTGCGGGCCTGCAAACCTCGCTGCATTTCGACACCCCCGCAGGCCCCAGCATCATCGCAGTCGCCGCCCTCGCTTTCACCCTCTCCGTCCTCATCGCGCCGTTCAAATCGCGCTAAACCTACCCATTCGGCTTGGCCCAAATACCTAAAACTATTGGCCGCAAACGATTACTTACCCGCCGCACGCCCTGCGCCCCGCCCCGAATGTCGTTTTTATCTGCCAAGTGTCGGGCCATATTGCACGCCGCCCCCATATTCAGGCACATATGGGCAAAATCGCGCAAGGGAGTCGCCAGATGAAAACGCATGTAAAGGCTTTGGTCGTCGGCGGGGGCGCGGTCGGCAACGGCATCGCCTATCATCTGGCAAAGGCGGGCTGGGACACCATGCTGGTGGAACGCGACGAACTTACCTCCGGCTCCACCTGGCACGCGGCGGGCCTGTTGCCTTTGTTCAACATGTCCTATGCCACCACCCATATCCACAAACACTCCGTCGATTTCTACAAATCGTTGGAGGCTGAAACCGGCCTGAACGCAGGCTTTGCGGTCGTCGGCAACCTGCGCATGGCCCAGCATGAGGCGCGGATGGATGAATACAAACTCTATTCCGCCGTGGCCGACAGTGCCGATGTCTACCACGAATTTATGACGCCCGCGCAGATGAAAGACCGCTGGCCCCTGCTGCGCACCGATGATCTGGTTGGCGCGCTATTCCACCCCCAAGACGGCTACATCAACCCCGCCGATGTGACCCAAGCCATGGCCAAAGGGGCCCGCCAACACGGTGCGACGATTGAGCGTAAAATCCAAGTCGATGGCTACCGCTGGACCGGCTCTGAATGGATTATCTCTTGCACCCGCATGATCGACAAAGGTGGCAACCTCATCCCCTCCGATGAAACCTTTGAAATCCACGCCGAACATGTTGTCACCGCCACGGGCAACCACGCCCAACGCACCGCCAAACTGCTGGGCATCAAAATCCCCGCCATTCCTGTGGAACACCAGTTCATCGTGACTGAACCCGACCCCATGCTGGTCGAATACCGCAAAACCAACCCCGAACACCCCGTCCTGCGCGACGCCGATGCCAAGTGGTATGTGCGCGAAGAACGCGGCGGCTGGATCCTCGGCCCCTATGAAAAAGGCGCCCCCGCAAGGTTCGAATACGCCGTCCCCGACAGCTTCCGCGCCGATCTGTTCCCCCTGAACTTGGAACGGATTGAAGAAGAATATATGGCGATGCTCCACCGCCTCCCCTCCTCCGAAACCGTGGGTTTGAAAGACGATTTCAACGGCCCCATCTGCTACACCCCCGATGGCAACCCGCTGGTCGGCCCGGTTCCCGGCCTGCGCAATATGTGGATTGCCGAAGGGTTCTCGTTCGGCATCACCGCCGCTGGTGGCACCGGCTATTACCTCGCGCAACTGATGACCCAAGGCGAGGCTGAAATCGACATGGCGTCCCTCGACCCCCGCCGCTACGGCAATTGGATGACCACCGAATATGCCGCCCGCAAGAATGAAGAATGTTACGACCACGTTTTCATCCTCCACCACCCGGATGAGGAACGCGAGGCCTGCCGCCCTTTGCGCACCACCCCCGTTTACGACAAACAAATCGCCCTTGGCGCACAAATGGGCCAGGTCAACGGCTGGGAACGCCCCAACTACTACGGCCCCCTAAACGCCCCCGCCGATTTTGACCACAACTCCCGGTCTTTCCGCCGCGGCGATTGGTGGCAATACGCGGTGGATGAGGCGACAGCACTGCGCGAAACCGCAGGCCTGATCGACGCCGCCGCCTTCACCAAACACACCGTGCGGGGTGCTGGGGCCACGGCCTTCCTTGATTGGTTCACCTGCAACAAACTGCCCTCAATCGGGCGCATCAACCTCACCTACGCCCTTACCCCCACAGGCACCACGCGCACCGAATACACCATCGTGCGCAACGGCGAAAACGACTACTACCTCGTTTCCGCCGGTGCATGGACCGCCTATGACGCTGATTATATGCGCAAATCTGCCGAAGACTTCATCGCCGCTGGCGGCGCGCATGTCGAGATCAACGACGTCACCACCCAATGGGGCGTTTTCGCGCTGGCAGGCCCCAACGCCCGCAAAATCCTTGCGGAAATCATCAAGGATGCCGACCCTGCAACGGTGCTGTCCAACAAACGCTTCCCATGGCTCACCGCGCGCAAAATCGAACTCGGTATGTGCCCGGTCAACGCCATCCGCGTGGCCTATACGGGCGAGTTGGGCTGGGAACTGCACCACCCCATCGAATTCAACCGCTACTTGTGGGACCTCCTTCTCACCGCTGGCGCAAAACACGGCATGAAACTGGTTGGTGCCCGCGCCCAAAACTGGCTGCGCCAAGAAAAATCCTACCGCGCCTTTGGCAATGAACTGGGCCGCGACGCCACGCCGATGGAGGCGGGGCTGGACCGCTTTATTGATCTGTCCAAAGCCTTTCAAGGCAAGCAAGCGATGATCGACACCGGCATCCGCTCCAAATGCGTCACCGTCCTTATCGACGGCCCGCAAGACGCCGACCCATGGGGCAAAGAGGCGATTTTTGTGGACGGTAAAAAGGTCGGCCGCCTCACCTCGGGCGGTTGGTCCGTGGCGTTCAACAAACAAATCGGCATGGGCTATGTCTCGCCGCACTTGGCTGAAGTTGGCACCAAACTAAAGGTCAAAATGCTGTTGCAAGAATGGGACGCCGTGGTGGTCGAGGACAGCCCCTTTGACCCCACAAACGCCCGCATCCGCCTAGACGGCTAACCAAACTGCCCCGCCCAAAACAGGGCGGGGCACGCTTCGGCCCCTAAAACCATACCCAAATACCGCGCCAATGGGGTTTGGGGGGCTTGCACTGATAGGCACCGCGCGGCAGGCCCCCCTTTATTATTTATTCATCTGATTGACTCTATCATCGCGCGTCGGCCAGTGTGGTGCGTGGCAGACCATCCACGCGTGTGATGGTATTGAAATATATGATTTTTTAAGAAAAGGCAGGGGAATGACAAAATTCGGCGCTTTGGTGCTTTGTGGGGCTGTCGCAGTGGCGGGCTGCGTTCCACAGGAAACGTTTGTGAAAAACAATATGCGGTATTCGGATTTCGAAAAGGACCGCGCCATGTGTGAAACAACCGCAAGCCAGCAGGTCACCGTCAACAGAAGCCCGGGCGCAGAGGTGGCTGTCGCCTTGCTGACAGGGGTCTATCAGGCCCAAGATGCCAACGCATCCGCCCGCCAGCGCAACTATGAAGCGTGCATGCTGAACAAAGGCTATCAGCGCATTGAACTTCCCGCGTGCAAAGATATGCAAGCCGCCCGCAAAGATGGCATCGGCCCTTTGATGGGGCATAGCAAGGTTGAAATCACGCAAACATCTTGCGCCTCCAGCGATGCATCGGGGCGCATCATTTTCCACAAAAACCCGCCAAGCAAGTAACCCAAAGCAGGTTTGCTCTTTGGCTTTTGTGCTGCGCCCCGCCTCGGCAGGTGGCGCAGCTCTCATGTCCTTTTAGTGTTTTGTGGCTGTGACAACCCTGCCAAAATCGCCTCCACCTCGGCGATGCCGTCGATAAACGGCAAAACCGCGCTCGCAGACAGGCCTTTGCCCGTGTGCAACGCCGCCAATCGGGCGTCATCCGGGGCCACCGTTACCCCCAGTTTGGCCGCAATCGCGCAGGCATGGTCGCGCAGGCCCGCCGCGCTGGAATAAATATCCTCAAACACCAAATCCCCGAAATCTACGCCGCGCGCCGCCAGCGTGGCCCGTGTGTCGGCCATCAATCCCGCATCGAGTTTCGCTTGGGCTGCGATGGTTTGCGGCTCTATCGCGCGCACCTGCGCCGTGCCCGCCACAATCGCCGGATACAGAATTTCCGCCTGCTCTTGCCCCCAAACCCCCGTTGTTTGCGCAATATAAAGCGACCGCAGCCGCCCCATTTCATTGCGCCGCGTCAGCACAAAAATCTGGTATCCCCGCGCATGGCACGCCGAAATCAGCGCCTTGCTCAGCCCCAGCGGCACCACATCAAGGCAATGTTTGATGTTGGGCCGCCGTGTCAGGGGCTTGTCCAGCGCCTCCATAAATGCGGCGCTATCATACTGGCCTTTGAACGTCTCGGCCAAGGGGCCCCACATCCGGTTTTTGTTGAACGGTTCATGTTCCACCGTGGGAAACGGCGAAATGCGCGCCAAAAAGGTCATCAGCGATGTGCCCCCGGTGCGCCGCAGCGTCAAAACCAAATGGGGGTGCCGTCCAACCCGCGCCGCCTCATTGCGCAGCGCAATCGCCTTGCGTTGCGCGTCCGTTTTTTTGGCGGGCGGTTTGCTGGGCGGTTCGGGGGGGGGCGTCATCTGGTAAACCTATAAAAGCACGCGAAAATCGGTGGTGGTCACGCGCCCCGTTTCTAATCCACCCCGGGTGGATTGAACAGCCTGCGCCCCTAAATTTCGCCCTCACGCCTCCACGCCCTGACGCCTGCGCAAACTGCGCCTCAAACCCGCAACCCAAACCTTGCCAAAAGGTTAAAGAATTTTCACTTATCCATAAATTACAATGCGTTATCCGCAGCATCGCGCGCGAACCGCATGTGGTTATCGCGCCCGCCGCGCCACCCAATCGCGCCACTCTGCCCGCGACCCGGCAAATACATTCAAATCAACTTTGCCCGTGATCCCCGGCACCAATCCGGTCCCGCTATATTGCCAAAACGTCCAATTTTGCCCGGGATACACCGTTGATGGATGCCCCGCCACCGACCGCAGCCAGAAATCCACATTCCCAATTCGGCCCATCTGATTGTCGGCGAAAAAATCCACGGTCGTGTAAATCACGGGCCGCTGCCCATAATGGCGCTCCAACGCATCCATAAAAATCTTTGCCTCCGCGCGCACATGGGCGGCATCGGGGCGGCGGGTACAGGTGGGGGAATGGGCGTTCCATTCCATATCCAAAACTGGCGGCAGCGCCCCTTTGCTGCGCGGCACGTTTTTGATGAACCAGCGCGCCTGTTCAATCGCGGGGCGGCAGAAATAGAAAAAATGATAGGCCGCGCGCGGCACCCCCGCCCGGCCCGCGCCGTCCCAATACGCCTCAAACGCGGGGTCAACGATATCGCCGCCCTCGGTCGCTTTGAAAAACGCGAAAGACACGCCATTGGCCTGCGCCGCTCGCCAATCAATGTCCCCCTGCCATCGCGATGCATCAATCCCATGCACCGCGTATTTGCTGGGGTCGCGCCCGTCCCAAGGGTGGGGGTCCGTATCGCCAAACCGGGGCGCGTTCACCACCACATCGCCTGTGGCGCGCGGCGCCTCACGCCCCCCACAGCCCGTCAGCGCCAAGGCCAGCCCCACCGCCAAAATCTTTCCCCAACCCATGCGCATCACACCCCAAAGCGGGCAGGCGACAGGGCCGCAACCAGCCCCGCATCCAATCCCGTAGCCTGCCCCAAAACCAAATCCGCCGCCATTTTTGACGCGGCGGGCGCGGATTGAAACCCGTATCCGCCTTGCCCCGCCAGCCAGAAAAACCCCGGCTGGGCAACATCAAACCCAATCACAGGCACCCGGTCGGGCGAAAATGTCCGCAGCCCCGCCCAATTCGCCAGCATCCGGGTCACGGGCTCGGTCACCATTTCCTCATACCGGGCCAACCCTTCGGCCAGCACCATGTCATCGGCAAAGGCATCATGGGGCGCGCAATGCTCCTCCTCGGCAGGCGACACGATCAGCGCGCCAGCGTCCGGCTTGGCGTACCACGTCTCGCCCGCACCAAAAATCATCGGCCAGCGCGACACATCATGCCCGCCGGGCGCAGGTATCCGCGCCATCGACCGGCGCAGCGGCGTGAACCCCAAAGGCGCCACCCCCGCCATGCTCGCCACAGTATCCGCCCACGGCCCCGCCGCGTTGATCACAACCCGCGCCGAAAATTCACCCTGCGCACTGGTCACACGCCAGCCCGTAGCCAACCGCACAACCGCAGTCACCGGGGCCGCCGTCAAAATCTGCGCACCATGGCTGCGCGCGGTTTTCGCAAACCCTTGCAACAGCAAATCGGTATCAATATCCCACGCATGGTCCGCCACGGCCACATGCGCCACCACATCCGCGTTCAAAATCGGCACCATCGCCCGCGCGTCATCCAGCGATACCACCGTCAGGTTCATGCCCGCCGCATCCGCCTCAAACAGCGCGCGCGCGTCCGCTTTGGCCACCATCATCATGCCGCGTGGCGACAAAACCGCCGGTTGGGCATGAAAATAGGCCCCTGATGCCAGCGACAACGCCACCACCGGGGCCAACCCGTAATGCGGTTCATAAAGGGCGGCCGACCGCCCCGACGCGTGATGCGCCAACGCGCCTTCACCCTCCAGCAGCAGTACAGATCCGAACGGGGCCAGCCGTGCCGCCAGCGATACGCCCGCAATCCCGCCGCCGATAATGATAAAATCATGGTCCATCAGGGCACCCTGTCACGCCACGGCAGCGCGTAAAAGTTAAAAAAACGGGGGGCAAAATCCTGCCCCCCGCCAAAGGTCACATCAAAGAGTTACTGCAAAAGATTACTGCGGAATATCGCCCACAATCCCTTCGACGTAAAAGTTCATGCCCAACAAATCGCCATCCGGTGCAGTCGCCCCATCGGCCAGCCAGACAGACCCGTCTTGCTTGTTGATCGGCCCGGTGAACGGGTGCAGCGTGCCAGCGGAAATACCATCGCGCACGGCCTCTGCTGCGGCTTTCACTTCGGCAGGCACCGCTTCGGTGATCGCACCAATTTCAACTTCGCCGTCTTTGATACCAGCCCAAGTGTCGGTCTGGGCATAGGTGCCGTCCAACATCTGGCCCACGCGCTTGATGTAGTAAGGCGCCCAGTTGTCGATGATTGACGACACGCGCGGGCTTGGTGCATAGGCGGCCATATCGGAAGCTTGGCCAAACCCAACCACGCCGGGGGTTTTCGCAGCCTCGGCCAGGGGTGCGGTCGAATCGGTGTGCGCCGCAATCACGTCCACGCCTTGTTCGATCATCGCTTTGGCCGCGTCCGCTTCTTTTGCCGGGTCAAACCATGTAAAGGCCCAGACAATCGACAGTTCCACCGCCGGGTTCACCTTTTTCGCCGCCAGATAATAGGCGTTGATGCCCATCACAACTTCGGGGATCGGGAACGACGCAATATAGCCGATTTTGTTCGACTTCGTCATCATGCCCGCCATGGTGCCCTGCACCGCGCGCCCTTCATAGAACCGCGCGTTATAGGTGGACACATTGGCGTGGTCGCGCTTGTAACCCGTTGCATGTTCAAACATCACATTGGGGAATTTGGCCGCAACCGCATTGGTCGCCTCCATAAACCCAAACGATGTGGTGAAAATGATGTTACAGCCACCCAGCGCCATTTGCGTCAACACCCGCGCGGCGTCCGCACCCTCTGGCACGTTTTCTTGGAACGTGCTGGCGTCCACCCGGTCGCCAAATTCCGCGATCATGTCCAAACGGCCTTTGTCATGCTGATAGGTCCAGCCACCATCGCCCACGGGGCCGACATAAACGAAACAGGCCTTCACCTTGTCCATACCCGCCGCATGCGCGCCGCCGCCAAAGGCCATGGTCAGGCCAAGCGCCGCCGATGCCATCAAAGTTCTGCGATTCATAAGTCTCTCCTTGTTGGTCGGGCCAATTTTGACCCGGTTGGTTTTGGCCCCACGTTTACCGCGCGGCGTGAAAGTTTTGGCCCAAAGCAGCAGGCGCATTCAACGACGCGCGCCCTTTGCCCGATGACATGATGACCAACACGATGATGGTTATCAGATAGGGCGACATCGACAAGTATTCAGGCGGGATTGGGACGTTGGCAACCTGCAAATTCAACTGCAACACCGAAATTCCGCCAAAAAGATAAGCACCAATCAGCACGCGCCACGGCCGCCAGCTGGCAAAGACCACAATCGCCAGCGCAATCCAACCCGCGCCCGCGGTAATGCCGTCCGTCCATTGCGGCACACGCACCAGGCTTAGGTAGGCACCGCCCAACCCCGCCATCGCCCCGCCAAACAAAATCGCCATAATCCGGATGCGCGTGACCTTGTACCCCAGCGCATGCGCCGCGTCATGGCTTTCGCCCACAGCGCGCAAAATTAGGCCCATGCGGCTGTATTTCAACACAGCCCACACGGCGGCGATGATCAGGATGGACAGGTACACCATCGGGTCATGCTGAAACAACACGCGCCCCACCACCGGAATATCCGCCAAGGGGCCAAAGGGCACCATGCCCGTGGCAGGCGGCTTAATGCCGACATACCCTTGGCCCAAAAGGCTGGACAGCCCCAACCCAAACAGCGTCAGCGCAAGGCCCGTGGCCACTTGGTTGGCCTGAAACACTTGCGTCAACAGTGCGAAAATCAAGCTCAATCCCGCCGCCCCCAACGCACCCCCGATAAACCCCAAAAATGGGCTGCCCGTGGCCACCGCCGTTATAAACCCACAGACAGCGCCGATAATCATCATCCCCTCCACCCCAAGGTTCAAAACACCGGCCTTTTCCACCACCAATTCGCCAATCGCCGCCAACATAATCGGCACCGATGCAACCATAAGGGAGGCGACCAAAACGGCGGGGTTGATACTGCTCAGGTCCATCACGCGGCCCTCCCTTTCAAGAAACGAATCCGGTAGTTTGACAGCAAATCAACGGCCAGCAGGAAAAACAGCAGCATCCCTTGAAACGCTTGGATCGCCGCCGATGGCAGGCCAAGGTTGGTCGATGCCATCTCGCCGCCCACATAGGTCAGCGCCATCACCAACCCCGCCAGCAAAATCCCCACCGGGTTCAAACGGCCCAGAAACGCCACGATAATCGCGGTAAACCCGTACCCAGATGCAAAATCAATGCTGATCTGCCCCGCGGGCCCCGTCACTTCAAACATCCCCGCAAGGCCCGCCAACGCGCCCGACAGGCCCATGCACAACACCACCAACTTTGTCGGTGCTACCCCCGCAAACCGGGCCGCCCTTGGGGCTTGCCCCGCCAGCTTGATCTGAAACCCAAGGATGTGGCGCTGCAACAAAACATAGGCCCCGATTACCGCGATAAACGCCGCCACCCCGCCCCAATGCAGGCCCGACCCCGCGATCAATTCCGCATTGCGCGCCGCCGGAAAGCCGGAAAAATTGCGACTGCCCGGAAACCCCATCCCCTCAGGGTTGCGCAAAAACCCGGTCGCGGCCTTGGACAAAATCGTTTGCGCCACATAGACCAGCATCAAGGACACCAAAATCTCGTTGGTGTTGAACCGCGTTTTCAAAATCGCGGGGATCATGGCCCAAACCCAACCACCAAACGCGCCCGCCACAATCATCACCGGAAAAATCCAGCGGCTGTCGGTGGGAAACATCGCCAACCCCACAGCCGCACCAAACACCGCGCCCATGATATACTGGCCCTCGGCCCCGATGTTCCAAATCCCGGCCCGAAACCCCAAGGACAATCCGACCGCGATCAAGATCAACGGCCCGGCCTTGACCAACAACTGTCCGCGCAAATAAAACGCAAATTCGCCAAAAATCGGGTCCCAGAATATGGTGCGTATTGCCACCACCGGGTCCTTGCCCAACAGCGCAAACAACGCGCCGCCCGCAATCATCGTGAATAAAACCGCCAAAACTGGCGTGGCCCAGGTCCAAAATCGCGAAGGGGAGGGCCGTTTTTCAAGTACAAACATACATCACCCCAAACCCACGCCCCAAATTCATCTTGGCACAAATACCTATCCGGCCCCGGCCACCCAAAAACCTACCCATGATGCGCCACCTCCATGCCATGCGCGCCGCCCATCATCAGGCCAATTTCGTCCACCGTCAGCCCTTCGGTGGGCCGTGTCGGCGTCAACCGCCCCTCGTTCAGCGCGGCAAACCGGTCCGACACTTCCAGCAAATCATCCAAATCTTGGGAAATCACCACCACCGCAGCGCCGTCTTGTGCGCGGTTCAAAATCTCTTGCCGAATGAACGCCGCCGCCGCCGCATCCACTCCCCATGTGGGTTGGTTGATAATCACCACCTCAGGCGCTTGGCTCAACTCCCGCCCCATCAGGAACTTTTGCAAATTCCCGCCCGAAAGTGCCCGCGCTGCCACCCAAGTGCCCGGCGTGCGCACATCATATTGCGCCACAATCTCGGCGGCCCAATTCTTGGTCGCGCCCCAGTCGATAAACCCGCGCTTGGTCAACCCTTTGCGCACCACGCCCGACAGCAGCGCATTTTCCACCAGCGACATATCGGGGGCCGCTGCATGGCCCAAACGGTCCTCGGGTGCCGCGACAAACCCCAGCGCGCGCCGCGCATTTGGCCCCAGATCGCCCACAGGCGCACCTTTTGCCTTGATCATGCCGGGGTCGGTCGCCAACTCCCCCGACAATGCCAGCAGCAACTCATCCTGCCCATTGCCCGCAACGCCTGCAATCCCCAACACCTCGCCGCGCTGCACTGAAAAGCTGATGTTTTTCAACGATGTGCCAAAGGCAATCGGGGATGGCGCCGAAAGCCCCGCCACTTCCAGCGCCGGGCTCGCATCGCCCCAATCGCGCCGCGCCGCCCGCGCAGGCGGGTTCAACACCGCCCCCACCATCAACTCCGCCATGTCGCGCGCGGACACATCGCGCGGTGTGCAGGTCGCCACCACCTTGCCCCGCCGCAAAATCGTCGCCCCATCACAAAGGGCGCGAATTTCCTCCAGCTTGTGGCTGATGTACAAAATCGCCGTGCCCTCGGCGGACAGTTGGCGCAAGGTCTGGAACAAAATATCCACCTCTTGCGGTGTCAAAACGCTTGTCGGCTCGTCCATAATCAACAGCTTGGGGTCTTGCAGCAAACAGCGCACAATCTCCACCCGCTGCCGCTCGCCCGCCGACAAATCCCCAACCCGCCGCGCGGGGTCCAGCGGCAGGCCGTATTCCGTCGACACCGCCCTAATCCGTTCCGCCAGTTCGCGCATCGGCGGCGGGTTTTCCATCCCCAGCGCCACGTTTTCCGCCACATTCAACGCTTCAAACAGGCTGAAATGCTGGAACACCATCGCCACACCCGCCGCCCGCGCCGCACTCGGTCGCGCAGGGGTATAAGGCTGGCCGCGCAGCACCATCGTGCCGCTGTCAGGCTTCACCAAGCCGTAAATCATCTTGACCAGCGTCGATTTTCCCGCGCCATTTTCCCCCAACAGCGCATGAATTTCGCCGGGTGAAATCGCAAAGGACACGTCCGAATTGGCAACCACCCCCGGATAGGCTTTGGTCAGCCCCTCAATCCGCAACAGCTCATTGGTCATACGGCGTCCTTTCGTTGTGCAAGGGTGTGGCGTTGGGCAAGGGTGTGGGCGGCAATCATCCGGGCCGCAACCCCGATGGCAATCATTTGCGGGTGCTTGCCAAGGGCAGGGTCGCCAATCGGGCACTCAATCCGCGCAATACCCGCAGGTATATGCCCCAGTGTGGCCAGCCTTGCCCGAAACCGCGCCCATTTCGTGCGCGACCCGATCAAGCCACAGCGCGCAAACCCGCGGGTCAGCATGGCATGGCACAATGCCAAATCCAGCGCGTGCGAATAGGTCAAAATCAAATGCTCGGCCCCCATCGGCGCATGCGGCACCAACAGCACAGGGTCCGCCGCAGGCACCACCGTTACGCCCGCCGGAATATCCCCCGGAAACCGGTCCGCGCCCACATCCACCCAAGTGATCGCAACCTCTGGCAAAGGTGCCAACACGCCCACAATCGCGCGCCCCACATGGCCCGCCCCCCACACCCAAATCTCACGCTGGGGCCGCAAAATCGGCTCCACCATCCAGCCTTGCACCAAACCCGGCGCAGGCAAAATCCCTTGCCCCCGCGTGCGCCCCAGCACCCGCGTCACCGCCAGCGGCATCGCCTCCCCCGCCACAGACCCTAAAACCGCGCGCGCAAACACATCGCCCGGCACGCCTGCCACAGCAGCCGCGTCAAACACTTCGGTCAACAGCGTCACCACGCCGCCGCAGCATTGCCCAAGCGCTGGCCCCAACGCATCCCGGTCCAACCGCAGCAACGCTGGCCCCGTCAACATCTCCCGCGCCCGTGCAATCGCGGCCCATTCCAACGCACCGCCGCCAATGGTCCCCGACAGCCCATCGGTCCACACCAACATTGCCGCCCCCACCTCGCGCGGCGATGATCCGTCAAACCCGGCAATCACCACCCGCGCCACGCGGCCCCGTTGTGCCACCGCCGCGCGCACCCCTTCCAGATCAAACATCGCGCTGCCGCTCCACGGCGGCCAAAATCCGCTCCGGCGTGGCGGGCGCGTCCAACGCCACATAGCGCGTGCCATCCCCGCAAGCCGCCACCGCATCCGACAGCGCCAGAAACGCCGAAATGCCCAACATAAACGGCGGCTCGCCCACGGCCTTCGACTTGCCAATCGTACCCGCGCGGTTAGCCTGCCCCCACAACGCCACGTTGAACACTGGCGGGCGGTCCGAACAGGCCGGAATTTTATAGGTGCTGGGCGCATGGGTGCGCAGCGCGCCCTTATCGTCCCAAACCAATTCCTCCATCGTCAACCAACCCGCCCCTTGCACATAGGCCCCTTCGACCTGCCCAATATCCAGCGCAGGGTTCAGGCTGGCCCCCGTGTCATGCAGCAAATCGGCGCGCAAAATCCGGTTTTCCCCGGTCAGCGTGTCAATCACCACCTCGGTCACCGCCGCACCATAAGCAAAGTACAAAAATGGCCGCCCGCGTCCCTTGGCCCGGTCCCAAGTGATCTGCGGCGTGGCATAAAACCCCGTGGCCGAAAGCGAGACGCGCGCGGCGTAAACCAACGCAGCGGCCTCGGCAAAGCTGTAGCGCGCGCCGCCCACGCGCACAAACCCATCCGCAAACCGGACATCGCTTGGCTGCGCCTGATGCCGCTGCGCCAAAAACTCTGCCATGCGACCGCGAATGGTCAAACACGCCGCCTGCGCCGCCATCCCGTTCAAATCCGACCCCGATGATGCCGCCGTGGCACTGGTGTTGGGCACTTTGGCGGTGTCGGTCGCAGTGATCTTGACTGCCGCCATATCCACCCCAAACACACCCGCCGCCACCTGCGCAACCTTTTGGAACAAGCCTTGCCCCATTTCCGTGCCGCCATGGTTCAAATGGATCGACCCGTCCTGATACACATGCACCAATGCCCCCGCTTGGTTCAAATGCGTCAACGTAAACGAGATTCCAAACTTCACCGGCGTCAGCGCAATCCCGCGCTTCATCACCGGGCTCGCCTTGTTCCACGCCGCAATCGCCAATCGCCGCGCGCCGTAGCCGGACGATAATTCCAACGCCGCCACCAACTCATGCCCAATGAAATCCTCCACTGGCATATGATACGGCGTGGTCTGCACCTCATTCATCTTGGCGGAAATACCTCGGGGGTGCGGGGGCTGGCCCCCGCTGGTTGTCGCGTTTAGGGTCTGGCCCCCCCTGCTTGCAACCTCCTCAGTCTCCCCCATCCCCGCATAAAAATTCAAGCGCCGCAGCGCCAAGGGGTCCATCCCGCGGTGATGCGCAATATGGTCCATCACGCGCTCAATCCCGACCATGCCTTGCGGCCCGCCAAACCCGCGAAACGCAGTCGCACTTTGCGTGTTGGTGCGCAAACGGTAGCTTTCCAACCGCACGTCCGTCAGATGATAACAGTTGTCGGAATGCAGCATCGCCCGGTCGGCCACGGGGATCGACAAATCCAGCGCCCAGCCGCAGCGGAACAAGTGCTGAAATTCCACCCCGGCCACGCGCCCAGCCTCATCAAACCCCGCGCGGTAGCGGATGCGCAAATCATGCCGCTTGCCCGTGATCATCATATCATCATCGCGGTCGTATCGCATTTTGCAGGCGCGGCCCGTCGCGCGCGCAGCCAGCGCACAGGCAATCGCCAACGCATTGCCTTGGCTTTCCTTACCGCCAAACCCGCCGCCCATCCGGCGCACTTCGACCCGCACACCGTGCATGGGAATGTGCAAAGCATGCGCCACTTTGTGCTGAATTTCGGTCGGGTGCTGGGTGGACGAATGGATCAACATATCCCCGCCCTCTTGCGGCACAGCGGCGGCGATCTGGCCTTCAAGGTAAAAATGCTCTTGCCCGCCCACCTCCATCTCGCCTTCAATCACATGGGCTGCGGCGGCAATCGCAGCACTTGCATCGCCTTTGGCCCAGACCACAGGCCCCGCCTCAAACCGCGACCCGGCGGCCAGCGCGTCATCCACCGTCAAAATGGCGGGCAGGGGGGCATAATCCACGCGCCCCAGCCGCGCCGCCTTGCGCGCCGCCAAATGGCTGTCGGCGACCACCAAAAACACCGGCTGGCCCAGATAATGCACGCGGCCCACGGCCAACAACGGCTCATCATGGGCGGATGGGGAACAATCCGGCATCTCGTCAAAATCCGCTGCCGACAGCACCATCATCACACCGGGGGCGGCGCGCACTGCCGATAAATCCACGCTTAAAATATCGCCATGCGCGATGGTGGACAGGCCAAACGCCAAATGCAGCGCGCCCGCAGGCAAGGGAATGTCATCGACATAGCGCGCCGCACCCGTGACATGCAGGGGGGCGGTATCATGCGGCATTGCGCGTCCCATGCTCATGGCGTCACCTCCAGAATGTTCACATCTGTGCCCGACAGATCGTGGAAATACCGGATCATCATGTTTCCCGCCGTGGTCGTGCGGTAGGCGGCGGATGCCCGCATGTCCGACAGGGGCGCAAAATCATCCGCCATAGCGGCGCGTGCGGCCATCGCGGTCGCAAGAGTAAACGGCTGGCCCATCAGCGCCGCCTCTGCCCCTTTGGCGCGTTTGGGCGTCCCCGCCATGCCGCCAAAGGCGATGCGCGCAGCGGTCACAACCCCGCCCGCAACCGTCACATTGAAACAGCCACACACGGCCGAGATGTCTTGGTCAAACCGCTTTGACAGCTTGTAACAGCGCAGGTTCGGCGCATCCGTCGTGAAACTCACCGCCTCCACAAATTCACCGGGCAGGCGGTCTTGCTTGCGGTATTCGATGAAAAAATCCTCCAGCGGCAAGTCGCGCCGCGTATCACCCTGGCGCAAATGCAAAGTGGCCCCCAACGCAATCAACGCCGGCGGCGCATCGCCAATGGGCGAGCCGTTGGCGATATTGCCCCCAATCGTGGCCGCATTGCGGATTTGGTCACTGGCATACCGCCGCAACATTTCCGCAAACGAGGGCAGGGGCCCCGCCACCGCCGCCATCACCTCATTGATGTTCGCGCCCGCACCCACGCGCAATTGGTCGCCCTGCGCTGTGATGGTTTTCAAATCCGCGATGCCGCCCAAAAATGCGACAGGGGCCAGATCACGCAACTGTTTGGTCACCCACAACCCCACATCCGTGGCCCCTGCGATCAAGGTAGCGTCCGGGTGGGCGGCGTACCATGTCGCCAAATCATTCGTGGTGTGCGGCTGGTAGAGGGCGGCGGGGGGGCTGTCTGCCCCCCCAACAGGCTTTGCGATAGGCGCAAACCCTTCCCCCCCCGAAGGTATTTTTGCCAACGCGAAAGTGGCGTTTTGGGCAAACTGGGTGGTTTCGTCTTTGATCCATTGCGGCACAGGGGCATCCTTTGCCGCCTCGGCCGCGCGGATGATGGGGGCGTATCCGGTGCAGCGGCACAGATTTCCTGCCAAAACGGTGTCATGATCGGTGCGACCCTGCGCATGGGCGGCCACCATTGTCACCACAAACCCCGGCGTGCAAAACCCGCATTGTGACCCGTGATGGGCCACCATGGCGTCTTGGACCGGGTGGGGCGCGCCGTCGGGGGCCACCAACCCCTCTACCGTGCGGACCGATTTGCCCTGCAGTTGGGGCAGGAACAAAATGCAGGCGTTAAGCGCGCGCGGCCCGCTGCCGTCCGTCACCATCACCGTACAGGCCCCGCAATCGCCTTCGTTACAGCCTTCTTTGGTGCCCGTTAGCCCGCGGTCCTCGCGCAGCCAATCCAACAAAGTATGCGTGGGAGAAGCACCCGTCACGCGCACTGGCGTCCCGTTTAGGTGAAACGCAATATCAGGCATGAGACTATTCCGCCGCGGTCTGTTGCATCTGTTGCTTTTGCGTGCCCGCCCGATGCGGCGTAAAGCAGGCCACGCGCCCTTATCTGGTAACCTATCAAGCCCAACCTGCGACAAAATAGCAAATGTATTTTTTCAGAGGTTATTTGAGGGACTTCCTTGCTTTGATTGATAATTGGGCGCGGTCTGTGAAACTTTCATCACCTTGCGCACTGGTGGGTCTTTCCCTTTGGCCTTTGCCTGCGCTAGGGTCAACCCATGTTAGCACCCCGATTCATTCACCTGCGCACCCACACCGAGTATTCCTTGCTGGAAGGTGCGGTGCCGTTGAAATCATTGATAGATCTGTGCGTCCAGCACAAAATGCCCGCCGTGGCCGTGACCGATACCAACAACATGTTTGGCGCGCTGGAATTTTCCACCTATGCGGCGGGGGCAGGGGTGCAGCCCATCATCGGCTGCCAAGTCTCGCTGAATTACGACCCCGCGCAACCGGGGGAAAAGGCGCGCGCCGCCGCCCCCATTGTGCTGCTGGCGCAAGACCAGTCGGGCTATATGAACCTGATGAAGCTGAACACCTGTCTGTATGTCGGCACCGGGGGGCAGTTGCCACAAGTGACGCTGGAGCAGTTAGAGGCGCATGCAGGCGGCCTGATCTGCCTAACGGGCGGGGCCGAAGGACCGCTGGGCAAGCTGCTGCAAACCGCGCAAATGCCAAAGGCACAAGCGTTGCTGGCGCGGTTGGCCGCCGCCTTTCCCACCCGGCTTTATGTCGAACTGCAACGCCATCCGGGGGCAGGGGGCGCGCTGCCCGATGGGGAACGCGCAACGGAGCGCGGCTTTGTCGAAATGGCCTATGATATGGTCCTGCCGCTTGTCGCCACCAACGATGTCTATTTCCCCAAAACCACCATGTATGAGGCGCATGACGCCCTGATTTGCATCGCCGAAGGGGCCTATGTCGACCAACAACAACCCCGCCGCCGCCTGACCCCGCAGCATTATTTCAAAACCGAATCCGAAATGGCAGCTCTGTTCGCCGACCTGCCCGAGACGTTGGAAAACACTGTTGAAATCGCGCGCCGCTGCGCCTTCAAGGTCGCCAAGCACGCCCCCATCCTGCCCAAATTCGCCGATGATGAGGTGAACGAGCTGCGCCGCGCCGCCAACGCAGGGCTGCAAGCGCGCCTTGCCGTCATCCCCCATGCCGTGCCGGTGGAGGAATATCAGGCCCGCCTCGATTTCGAGTTGGACATCATCATCAACATGCAATTCCCCGGTTATTTCCTGATCGTGGCCGATTTCATCAAATGGGCTAAGGACCAAGGCATCCCCGTGGGGCCGGGCCGGGGTTCGGGCGCAGGTTCGCTGGTTGCCTATGCGCTGACCATCACGGATCTCGACCCATTGCGCTATTCCCTCTTGTTTGAACGCTTCCTGAACCCCGAACGCGTGTCCATGCCCGATTTCGACATCGACTTTTGCATGGATCGGCGTGAGGAGGTCATTCAATACGTTCAGGCCAAATATGGCCGCGACCGTGTGGGCCAGATCATCACTTTTGGTGCGCTTCTGTCCAAGGCGGCGATTCGCGATGTGGGCCGGGTGTTGCAAATGTCCTATATGCAGGTGGATCGCCTGTCGAAAATGATCCCGGTCGAAGGCGTCAAACCCGTCAGCATCACCAAGGCGCTGGCAGATGAACCGCGCTTGCGCGAAGCCGCCAAGGAAGAGGTCGTCGCCCGCCTGCTGAACTACGGCCAACAGGTGGAGGGGCTGCTGCGCAACGCATCAACCCACGCCGCAGGTGTCGTGATCGGCGACCGCCCGCTGGATGAATTGGTGCCGCTGTACCAAGACCCCAAATCCGACATGCCCGCGACCCAGTTCAACATGAAATGGGTGGAGGCGGCGGGCCTTGTCAAATTCGACTTTTTGGGCCTGAAAACCCTGACCGTCATCCAATCCGCGCTGGACCTTTTGCGCCTGCGCGGCATCGACATCGACATCGCGATGATTCCGCTGGACGACGAAAAAACCTATCAACTCTATGCCGCCGCCAAAACCGTGGCCGTGTTTCAGGTCGAATCCAGCGGCATGATGGACGCGCTGCGCCGCATGAAACCGACCTGTATTGAGGATATTGTGGCCCTCGTCGCCCTATACCGTCCCGGCCCGATGGAAAATATCCCCACTTATTGTGAGGTGAAAAACGGCCTGAAGGATATCACGTCCGTCCATCCCACCATCGACCATCTGCTGGCCGAGACTCAAGGGATTATCGTTTACCAAGAACAGGTTATGCAAATCGCTCAGGTTATGGGCGGCTATTCCCTCGGCGGCGCTGACCTTTTGCGCCGCGCGATGGGTAAAAAAATCGCCGAAGAAATGGCCAAGGAACGCCCGAAATTTATCGAAGGCGCCAAAAAAACCCACAACGTCGACGCCAAAAAGGCGGGCGAAGTGTTCGATCTGTTGGAAAAATTCGCCAACTACGGCTTCAACAAATCCCACGCGGCGGCCTATGCCGTGGTCAGCTATCAAACCGGCTACCTCAAGGCGAATTACCCCGTCGAATTTATGGCCGGCGTGATGAATTGCGATTTGCACCTGACCGACAAACTGGCGGTGTATAAGCGCGAGGTGGACAAGCTCGGCCTCAAAACCATCGCCCCTTGCATCAACGCCTCCCTCGCCACGTTCACTGTTCGCGATGGCACGCTGGTCTATGCGCTGGGCGCGTTGAAAAACGTGGGCGTGGAGGCGATGAAAATGATCGTCGCGGGCCGCACCACCGATCAAGGCGAAAAACCCTATGCCACGCTTTATGATTTTGCCCGCCGGGTGGATCTGAAACGCATCGGCAAACGCCCGTTGGAAATGCTGGCCCGCGCGGGTGCGTTCGATTGCTTGGACCCCAACCGCGCCCGCGTGTTCGACGCGCTCGATGGCCTCTCGTCCTATTCCGCCGCGATCCATGAGGCCAAAACCTCCAACCAAGTCAGCCTGTTTGGCGACGCAGGCGAGGATGTGCAAGAACCCCGCCTCGGCTCCCGCGATGATTGGCTGCCGGTGGAGCGGTTGACAGAGGAGCATAAGGCGATCGGCTTCTACCTCTCCGGCCACCCGCTGGATGACTACATGGCACCGTTGAAACGCAAAGGTGTCTCCACCCTCGCCGAAATCACCGCCCGTGCCGAAGGCGGCGCGATGGTCGCCAAAATCGCCGGGTCCGTCAGTTCCAAACAAGAACGCAAATCCGCGCGCGGAAACCGTTTCGCCTTTGTCCAACTCTCGGACCCCACCGGGCTTTATGAAGTCACCGTGTTTTCGGACACACTGGAGGCCGCGCGCGATGTGCTGGAACCCGGCATGAACGTGGTGTTGACGGTGGAGGCGACGCTGGAAGGCGAAACCCTAAAACTGCTCGCCCGCGCCGCCCAACCCATTGATGCTGTGGCCGCCGAGGCGGGCGCCTCCGCCTTTCGCATCCATATTGACCGGGTTGAGGCGGCGGCATCGGTCGCCACCCTGCTGGCCCGCGTGTTAAAGGATGGGGGCCGCAACCGCGCCGCCGTCACCATTTGCGTGCCGGACCCCGCCACGGGCCAAGAGATCGACCTTGAACTGCCCGGCGAATACCCGGTTTCGCCGCAAATCAAAGGGGCGCTGAAATCCATGGGCGGCGTGGTGATGGTCGAAGAACTTTAATCGTTGCGGCGTCCCGCCTTAGGGCCCCAGCACCCTGCGCGCAAACAATTTGGCCAGCGTAATCGCCACCACAATCCGCAACACATGGTGCAGCGTCACAAACACCACGCTCACTTGCAGGCTCAACGCGATCAGGCTCATTTCCGTAATGCCACCGGGCGCAAAGGCCAAAAACAGCGCGGTCAACGGCAGGCCAATCGTCAAATGCAGTCCTTCGGCAAACACAAACGCCAGCACCAGTGACGCCCCCGTGGAAAGCAGCGCCAGCAGGCTGCCGCGCCGCAACGTCCGTGCCGCAATCCCGGCAAACCGCGCGCCCAAACCCGTGCCCACAATCACCTGCGTCATCGCAATCGTCCAGGCAGGCGGCACCGCATCTGTTACCCCCGTCAAATGCAACACCGCCGATGCCGCAAGCGGCCCCGTCATAATCGCAGCGGGAAAGCGCAGATAGGTGCCCAGAAAATACCCGCCCACCGCCGCCACTGACAGCGCCGCAATATCCCACAATTCCAACGGGTTTTCCGCCCCGGTCAACGCCACCCCGGCCCCAGACCCCACCGCATGACCCGTCAAAACCGCAAACAGCACCGGCACAAAAATAATCGTTAAAATCAGCCGCAAAAACTGGATCAGCACCAAGATCGGCACATCCGCCCCCGCTTCCTCACCCAGCACCACCATTTCCATCAACCCACCGGGCACTGACCCAAAATAGGCGGTCGCAGGGTTCAGCCCTCCCTTGCGGTAAATCAGATACCCCAACGCTTGGGCCATCGGCACAAACAGCAACAGCGCCAACAGGCTGGGCCACCACCCGGCGGCATCGCGAAAAATCTCAGGCGTGAACGCGCCCCCAATCCCCACGCCAATGATCGGAATAAACGCCATGCGCAGGGGTTGCGGCAAATGGATGGGCTGGCGCAGCACCCGCCACCCCATGATCGCCCACACCGCCACCACGACCAGCGACCCGAGCAAATACCCCAACGGCAGCCCCAGCCAATGCCCCGCAAACCCGCCGCCCGTGCCCAGCAGCATCGTCGCCGCCAGTGGCACCAGATCAATCCGCGTCTTGCCAATTTGAATGGGTTTCATGCACCACCTCTGCCCATAACCGACCACCAAGCGCCTGAAACTGCAAGCGCTTTTACCAATCCGCCCCTACCAGTGTGGCGGCCGCTGATCGGTAAACACCGCGCCCCCTTCATCGGGCGCGGAAATCCGGTCCATCACTTGCGCCATGCGCCGGGTCAGGCGGTCAATCTCATCCGCTTGCGCCGCCACCACATCCGACAAATCATCGACCGCGCGCATCAAATGCGCCATCCGCTCCTCCATCGCCCGCAAATCGTCCGTCATAATCCCATCCTTGCAGCACCTTTCCCCATCCGCTACACCGCCCCTGCATCAGCTGCAAAGGGTTTCCCGATGGCCAAAGACAAAGCACCCCGCAAACCGCGCGCCGAAACGCCCAAAGGCTTTCGCGACTATTCCGGCGCCGATGTGGTGGAACGCCGCGACATGCTGGCCAAAATTTCCGCCGTCTACGAACGCTATGGCTTTGACCCACTGGAAACCAGCGCTGTGGAAACGGTGGAGGCGTTGGGCAAATTCCTGCCCGATGTGGACCGCCCCAACGAAGGCGTGTTTGGCTGGCAGGATGAGGATGGCGATTGGCTCGCGCTGCGATATGACCTCACCGCCCCCCTCGCGCGCTTTGCCGCCCAAAACCGCAACGACCTGCCCACCCCTTACCGCCGCTATGCGTTCGGCCCCGTCTGGCGCAATGAAAAGCCGGGACCGGGCCGGTTTCGCCAATTCTATCAATGCGACGCCGACACCGTGGGCGCACCAAGTGTGGCCGCCGATGCCGAAATCTGCGCCATGCTGGCCGATGCGCTGGAGGAAGTCGGCATCGCGCGCAGTGACTACATCATCAAAGTGAACAACCGCAAAGTGCTGAACGGCGTGATGGAGGTTGCGGGCCTTGCAGGCGACGACAAAGAGGCCGAACGCGGCATCGTCCTGCGCGCCATCGACAAACTGGACCGCTTGGGGCCGGACGGCGTGCGCGCGCTTTTGGGCGCTGGGCGCAAGGATGACAGCGGCGATTTCACGAAGGGCGCGGGGCTGAGTGATGCGCAGGTAAACATTATTCTGGGATTTATTGAAGCAAAAGATATTGTTAACGCCCAAGCCCAAGAGGACATCATTCTACCTGTTTTGAATAACGATACGTTGCAGCTTGAGCAGGCAGTCTTGACAGCGCAGTACGGTGAAAACCCAGCCAAAGGCCCGACTGACGCAGGCATGAGATACAACGCACTACTGTTGAGCCACCTTGCAAATCTTGTAGGGACCTCTGAGGTTGGTATGGATGGCGTTGACGAACTCTCTGATATCGCCTCTCTCCTCGAAGCCCAAGGCTACGGCCCCGACCGCATCGTCATCGACCCCTCCGTGGTCCGCGGCCTCGGCTACTACACTGGCCCGGTCTATGAGGCTGAACTGACTTTCGAAATCCTCGACGAAAAAGGCCGCAAGCGCCAATTCGGCTCCGTCGCGGGCGGGGGGCGTTACGACGATCTGGTCAAACGCTTCACAGGCCAATCCGTCCCCGCCACAGGCGTCTCCATCGGCGTTGACCGCCTCTTGGCCGCCCTGCGCGCCAAAGGCCAAGCAGGTCAAGCACCCGCTGGCCCCGTTGTGGTGACCGTGATGGACCGCGACCGCATGGCCGATTACATGCAAATGGTCGGCCACCTGCGCGCCGCTGGCATCCGTGCCGAGGTCTACCTCGGCAACCCCAAAAACTTTGGTAACCAATTGAAATACGCCGACAAACGCAATTCCCCCATCGCGATCATCCAAGGCGGGGATGAGGCAGCAAAAGGCGTGGTCATCCTCAAAGACCTTATCCTCGGCGCAAAAATCGCCGAAAACGCCACGCTGGAGGAATGGAAAGACCGCCCCGCGCAAGAGGAAGTTAAGGTAGAAGGGCTGGTGAATGCAGTAAAACTGATGCTTCTTCATCAAAAGGGACCATTAAAGTTGGCTGATTACCTGTGACCACCCGCGCCGAAATTCGCGAAGAAGCCGACCGCCTCTTCGCCGCCTTCAAAGCGGCGGGGGCCACAGCAGTAGAGGCCGACACCCTGCTGCCCGCCGACACTCTGCTGGACCTCTATGGCGAGGATATCCGCGCCCGCGCCTATGTCACCGCCGACCCGTTGCGCGGCGAAATGATGCTGCGCCCCGATTTCACCGTCCCCGTGGTGCAGGCCCATATGCAAGGCGGCGCCGACCCCGCGCGATACTGCTACATGGGCGAGGTGTACCGCAAACAAGACCACCTTGGCCCCCGCGCCAGCGAATACCTGCAAGTGGGGTTTGAACTCTTTGACCGCGCCGAACCGCAGGCCGCCGATGCCGAGGTGTTTGCGCTGTTCCACAGCCTCCTCGCCCCCCTTGGCGCGCGCGCCTTAACAGGCGACATCGGCATCCTCATGGCCGCCGTCAACGGCCTTACCACCAGCCCGCACCGCCGCGCGGCCCTCTTGCGTCACATCTGGCGGCCCGCGCGGTTTCGCAACCTCCTCGACCGGTTTTCGGACCGCGCCGCCCCCACGCAGGCCCGCACCGATATGCTGAACCGCCTGCAATCAGGCGACACCGCCGCCCTGATCGCCGCCACCGGCCCGATCACTGGCCTGCGCACACAGGCCGAAATCACGCAGCGCGCCCAAACCCTGCTGGACGACGCGCAAACCCCACCGCTGAACGCGCCTGAGGCGGCGCTCCTTTACGACCTCCTCACCCTGCAAGCGCCCGCCCGCGCCGCGCTGTCGCACCTGCGCGGCATCACCCCCATGCTGCCCGCGATTGAACCCGCCGTGGACCGTTTCGCGACCCGGCTTGACGCGCTGGAACGCCACGGCATCAACCCATCGGATTTGGCGTTTCAGGCCAGCCATGGCCGCTCGTCGATGGAATATTACGACGGTTTCGTGTTCAGCTTCCAAGGCCCCGGCAATGGCGCGGCCAACGCCCCCCCCATCGCTTTGGGCGGCCGCTATGACGCGCTGACCGCCCATTTGGGCCAAGGCCGCTCTATCCCCGCTGTGGGTGGCATCATCCGCCCCGGCCTTGTCGCCGCATTGCGAGGCATCACATGACCCTGAAAATCGGTGTGCCGTCCAAGGGGCGGCTGATGGAAAAGACGTTTGACTGGTTCGGCGCGCGCGGCGTCACCATGGCCCGCACCGGGTCCGACCGCGAATATGCGGGGGCGGTGGACGGTGTCGCGGGCGTTGAACTGGTGCTTTTGTCCGCAGGCGAAATCCCCCGCGATCTTGCCGCCGGGCGCATCCATCTGGGCGTCACCGGGTCCGACCTCGTGCGCGACAAACTGGCGGATTGGCAAGCCCAAGTGGCGGAAATCGCCCCCTTGGGCTTTGGCCACGCCGACCTTATCATCGCCGTGCCCACCGCATGGATTGATGTGGACACGGTCGATGATCTTGACGCCGCCGCCGCCGCCTTTCGCGCGCGCCATGGCCACCGCTTGCGCATCGCCACCAAATACCACCGCCTTGTGCGTGAATTCCTAACCGCCCAAGGGGTCGCTGATTACCAGCTGGTCGACAGCCAAGGCGCGACCGAAGGCACCGTGAAAAACCTGACCGCCGAGGCGATTGCCGACATCACATCATCGGGCGAAACCCTGCGCGCGAACCATCTGAAAATCCTGTCAGACGGCCTCATCCACGCGTCCCAAGCGACTCTATTCGCCGCCCGCGCCGCTGATTGGACCTCTGATACCCGCGCAACGCTGAACACGCTTTGCGCCCAACTCGGTGTCACCGCCAGCCTGTAACGAACCCCTCCCGCCATTGCGCCCGCGCGCCTTTGGCACGCAGCTTCATGTTGGGCCCAGCAGCGGGGTTCTACCCCGCTGCGACCGCGCGAAAATCAACGCAACCCAATATCCGCCAACGCCCGCGCCAGCTCCGGCGGCAACGCCTCCTCCACCCCGCGCGATTTTGGCAAATCGCGTGGCGCATCTTCAACCGTCAAATACCGCCAGCCCTGAAACGGCCGGCGGGGTGCGGGTTCGGTGCGCACAATCTCAGGGTCCAGCACAATGGCGCAGCGCAAAATCCCATCCTCGCCGCGCACCTCCTCCAGCCCTTTGATCGACTGCCGCGCCAAAATAACACCTTTGAACACCCAAAAAAGCGCGCCCCCGTTCAGGATTTCGCCCTCCCGTTTCGGCCACATCCGCGTAATATGGCGCGGCAAATTGTCCGGCCAAGTCTTGCGCCGCGCATCCTGCCACGCCGCCAAATCCTCCACCGCCTGCGCGCCCACGCACAGCTTCAACAAATGCACCGTTCCCACCATCATGCTCCTCAAATCTTAAACCCTACTTAACGTCTCATCCCCCAACGGCAAGGCCTTCTCCATCCCAGTCTCGCGTTGACGTTTGGTCCCCCCCGGCCTATCTGGTATCCTCGCACTTCAAGACCCACCAAACCTTGCCCAAAAGGATCTGACACATGTCCCGTTTTTCCGTCCCCATCGCCGAAGCAATTTGGGACATGAAGTACCGTCTTAAACAGCAAGACGGCACCCCGATTGATGGCACGGTCGAAGATACGTGGCGCCGAATCGCCCGCGCCCTTGCCGCGACCGAGAAAAACCCCGCAGCATGGGAACCCAAATTCTATGCAGCATTGGAGGATTTTAAATACCTCCCCGCCGGGCGCATCACCGCAGGCGCAGGCACCGAACGCTCCGTCACCTTGTTCAACTGTTTCGTCATGGGCACGGTTCCCGACGATATGGGCGGCATTTTCGACATGCTGAAAGAGGCTGCACTGACCATGCAGCAAGGCGGCGGCATCGGCTATGATTTCAGCACGATCCGCCCGCGCGGGGCCGAGGTCAAAGGCGTGGCCGCCGACGCCTCCGGCCCCCTCTCCTTCATGGATGTCTGGGATTCCATGTGCCGCACCATCATGTCCGCCGGCAGCCGCCGGGGTGCCATGATGGCCACCATGCGCTGCGACCACCCCGATGTTGAGGCGTTTATCGAGGCGAAAAAAGACCCCGCCCGCCTGCGCATGTTCAACCTCTCGGTGCTGGTCACCGACCCCTTTATGGCGGCGGTCAAGGCCGATGGCCCATGGGATTTGGTGTTCAACAACAAGGTCTATAAAACCCTGAACGCGCGCGATTTGTGGAACAAAATCATGCGCAACACCTTTGATTTTGCCGAACCGGGCGTGATCTTCATCGACCGCATCAACGCCGCCAACAACCTGTCCTATTGCGAAACCATCGCCGCCACCAACCCTTGCGGCGAACAGCCGTTGCCCCCCTACGGTGCCTGCTTGCTCGGCTCCATCAACCTCGCCACCTTGGTCACGGACCCCTTCACCGCAAGCGCAAAACTCGACCCCGCAGCCCTGAAATCGCTGGTCGCCACCGCAGTGCGCATGATGGACAATGTGGTCGACGCCAGCCGTTTTCCGTTGCCGCAACAGCGCGATGAAGCGCACGCCAAACGCCGCATCGGCCTTGGCGTCACAGGGCTTGCCGATGCTTTGCTGATGCTCGGCCAGCGTTACGGCAGTGAAGACGCCGCCGCACAAACCGAAGCGTGGATGAAGAAAATCGCCCGCGCCGCCTATCTCGCCTCCGTCGATCTCGCCCGCGAAAAAGGCCCGTTCCCCCTGTTCGACGCCGATAAATACCTCGCGTCCGGCACTATGCTCGCGATGGACGATGATGTGCGCGACGCCATTCGCACCCACGGCATCCGCAACGCCCTTCTCACCTCCATCGCGCCCACCGGCACCATCAGCCTTTATGCGGGGAACGTCTCCAGCGGGATTGAACCCGTTTTTGCCTACGCCTACACCCGCAAAGTCCTGCAAAAAGACGGGTCAAGGACCGAGGAAGAAGTCGTCGATTACGCCGTCCGCATGTGGCGCGATCTGCACGGCGACGCTCCCTTGCCCGATTATTTCGTCAACGCCCAAACCTTGCCGCCCATGGACCATGTGCGCATGCAGGCCGCCGCGCAAAAATGGATCGACAGCAGCATTTCCAAAACCATCAACTGCCCCGAAGACATCAGTTTTGATGACTTCCAGCAGGTCTATATGGCCGCATGGGACCAAGGCTGCAAAGGCTGCACCACCTACCGCCCCAACGCGGTCACAGGCTCGGTTTTGTCGGTCAAGGAAACGTCGGAAACGGTGCCCGAGGCAGAACAATCCGCCGAAGTTGTCTATCTCACCGACCCGCTGGACCGTCCCGCAGCGCTGGAAGGCTCCACCTACAAGGTCAAATGGCCCGGCTCCGAACACGCGCTCTATATCACCATCAACGATATTATCATCAGCGATCACCGCCGCCCGTTTGAGGTGTTTATCAACTCCAAAAACATGGAACATTTCGCATGGACCGTGGCGCTGACCCGCATGATCTCCGCCGTGTTCCGCCGTGGCGGTGATGTAAGCTTTGTGGTGGAGGAGTTGAAGGCCGTGTTTGACCCGCGCGGCGGCGCATGGGTCGAAGGGCGCTACATCCCCTCCATCCTCGCCGCAATCGGCGGCGTTATTGAACGCCACCTTATCGCCACAGGCTTCATCGCGGGCGAGGGGATGGGCCTGAAATCCGACCCGCAGGCCGAAATCGTCTCCATCGGCGCGCCAAAAGGCAAATCCTGCTCCTCTTGCGGCGGCTATCAAATGCGCATGATTGAGGGCTGCATGACCTGCGCCGATTGCGGTTTCTCCAAATGCGGTTGACCCGCCAAAAGGGCTAGAACATGAAGAAAATCGCGCTGCCCGAACGTCCCCATTGGCGCGATTACGCGGCCGAGGTGGGATTCACTTTTGCCGATATGCACGGCGAACCTTACTGGGATGAAACCTCCGCCTACAGCTTCACGCTGGCACAGGTGGAGGATGATATCGAAGACCCCGCCACCGCCCTGCACGCCATGTGCCGACAGGCGGTGGCCCATATCCTGACCGACGATGCGTTGATGGACCGTGTGGCCATTCCCCCTCGCCACCGCGACCTGATCGCGCAAAGCTGGCGGCGGGGCGACCCGGAAATCTATGGCCGCTTTGATCTGGCCTATGATGGCGATGGTCCTGCCAAGCTGTTGGAATACAACGCCGATACGCCAACCTCGCTGTACGAAAGCGCGTCTTTCCAATGGCAATGGCTGGAAGATCAGATTGGCGCAGGCGTCATCGCGCCCAACAGCGACCAGTTCAACGGCATCCACGAATCGCTGGTCGCGCGCTTTCGCGATGTGTTTGAACAAGGCAGCGATTTGCATTTCACCGCCGTCGCAGGCAACGCCGAAGACTACGCGACCGTCGAGGCGATGGGCTGGGCCGCACGCGAAGCGGGGCTTGGCGCGCATTACTGCGACCTTGATAAACTCGCCGTCAGCGATGATGGCGGCTTCTTGGATGACCAAGACCGCCGCATCGGCGTCCTTTTCAAACTCTACCCGTGGGAAGACCTTTTGCGCGATGATTTCGCCGCCAATATCGCCAGCTCCAACTGCTTGTTTCTGGAACCCGCATGGAAGGCGCTGCTCTCGAACAAAGGCCTCCTCCCCGTCCTTTGGCAGATGTTTGAAGGCCACCCAAACCTCTTGCCCGCGTATTTTGAAGACGACATCAAAGACGCGCTGGCAGGCACTGGCCCCGCAGCCCCCCATGTCGCCGCCTCATTCGCGCGCGCCGCCGATCAGTTGCGCGCGGCCCATGTGACCAAACCCATCCTGTCGCGCGAAGGGGCCTCCGTTTTCATCCTCAAAAACGGCGAAATCGCGGAACAATCGCAAAACACCACCTACGCCGAACACCCCCGCATCGTCCAAGCCTACGCGCCCTTGCCCGAATGTGACGGGTTCCGCCCCGTGATCGGCGCATGGATTATCGGCGACACTTGCGCAGGCATCGGCATCCGCGAAGACCGCTCGCGCATCACCCAAGACCTGTCGCGCTTTAAGCCGCATTTTATTTCCGGCTAAACCGCGCTATATCTATCCAAACGACCCCGATAAAAGGCCACGCCATGATCAAACGCTCTCGCACCATCGCCATCACCATCCTCGGCGCCGCCGCGTTCACGCTTGCCGGCTGCCAAGAGGAACAGGTCGATGCCCAAGCTTTCCCCGACTTGCAAAGCTGCACCAATGCCGCGCAAAACGGCGGGGCGATTACGGTGGCCGAATGTGATGCGTCCTTCGCCGCCGCCGCCGCCCTGCATGTCGAAGCCGCCCCCCGCTACGACAGCTTGGCCGTGTGCGAAGAACAGCACGGCGAAGGCGCTTGCGGGACTGAGGAGGCCCAAACCCAAAGCGGGTCCAGCGGTATCTTCATGCCATTGATGATGGGCTATTTGATCGGCAGCATGATGAGCAATCGGGCAGGCATGGCCGCCAGCCAGCCTTTGTACCAAAAACCCGGCGGCGGTTTCACCAACGCCGCAGGCACCAGCAATTTTTCCAACAATGCGGGCGCTGCGAAACTGAACACCTCGCAATTCACCCGCCCCGCGACCACCGCAGGTCAGGCCCCGATGTCACGCGGCACCGCCGCCGCACGCGGTGGTTTCGGCAATTCCAGCGCCGGACGCACCAGCACAGGCGGCTAAACGTTACACGCGGGCCGCCTCAAACGCCAGCCACGCCGCCTCAAACGCCGCAAAATCAAACCCCGGCCCCCGCGCCGGGTCCAGCACCAGCTTTTCTGTGGCCTGCATCTTGGCAATCGCCGCTGCCAATTGCCCAATCACATCGGGCGGCACCACCGCAGCACCATGACGGTCGGCATGGATAAAATCGCCGGGCCGCACGTCCATCCCCATAATCCGAATGGGCTGGTTGACCGAGCGCACATGCACAAACCCGTGGCTTGGCCCGATCGAGCCTGCCACCACCGGAAAATCCGCCGCCAAATCGCCCAGATCACGCATCACCCCATTGGTCAGCGCGCCCGCCATGCCAAAGCCTTTGTGAATGGTCGTGTTCACCTCGCCCCAATAGGCGCCGATGCAATGGGGATAATCCAAATCCTCCACCACCGCGACCGCCCCCGCACCGCCCTGCGCCATCGCTTTGTAATAGTCCATGCGCCGCGCGCGTATCACCGCCGCATCCTCGGTCGGGGGGGCCAATGCCGCAATCTGCGCCGTCACGGCGTAGCCGACAATCACCCCTTTGGGGTCCGATGCCAACATGGTCCCGCGCGTAAAGGCGTTGAACCCGCGCTTGCCTTGGGCCACTTCAATCGCGTTGCAAACCGTGGGGGTGTCCACCGATTTCAACAGGGTTATCAATGCGTTGTCCATCATGCCTCCATCCAGCTGGCCAGCGCCGCCGTTGTGTGTTCCGGGTTTTCCAGCGTGGGCAAATGCCCCGCGCCAGCGATAATTTCCAACCGCGATTGCGGCATCAACGCGTGCATTTCGTCGTGTCGGGCGCGGGGGCACAAACGATCTTCCTCCCCCATCAACACCAGCGCAGGCCGCGTGTAATCGGCCAAAACCGCGCGCCTGTCGCTGCGCCCCGCCAGCGCCCGCGATTGGTTCACAAACACATCCACGCCCAGCCCCAACGCCATATCCATGCACAAATCCAGCAGGGCAGGGGCCTGCGGTCCATCGGCCAAATAATTTGGCTTCATATCTTCGCGCAAAACCCCTTCCAAATCGCCCGCCACCGCCCGCGCGACCTGCCCCTCGCGCAGCAAGGCCACCGCTGGCAACTCGCTGCGGGGATTCGTGTCCAACAACGCCAAACGGTCCACGCGGCCCGGTGCTTGCGCCACAACTTCCATTGCCACAATCCCGCCCATCGACAGGCCCGCCAGCGCGAACCGGGGCGGGGCAGCAGCCAAAACCGCCGCCGCCATCCCTGCCACTGTATCCTGTGTGGACACAATCACGCGCGGCGCATAGCCCGCCAACGCCGCCACTTGCGGTGCAAACAACCGCGCATCGCACATCATGCCGGGCAGCAAAACCAGCGGTGTCATTTTGACGCCAACGCCGCCCCTTCGGCCAGCGCGCCCAGCTTGGCATAGGCGATATCGGGGTCCACCGACCCAAAGCCCGCAAATGTGCCAAACCCGCAATCGGACCCCGCAATCACCCGGTCCGCGCCCACAATATCGACAAACCGCGCCAACCGCTGCGCCACCAATTCCGGGTGTTCGACAAAATTCGTCGTCGTATCCACCACGCCCGGCACCAGAATTTTCCCATCGGGAATATCCGCCGCCCGGTCGCGAAACACTGCCCATTCATGGCCGTGGCGCGGGTTCGACGTCTCAAACAGCAAATACTGCGCATCCACCGCCATCAGCGTGTCAAACATTTTCGCCATCGGAATGTCGCAAACATGCGGCCCTTCATAATTGCCCCAGCAAATATGCACGCGCACTTTTTCCGCCGGAATCCCTGATAAGGCGTGGTTCAACGCCTCTACGTTGCCCGCCGCAACTTTCAAAAATTCGGCATCAGTCAGATCATTGAACAGCATATGCCGCGACAGCGCCAAGTCGGGGCAATCGAGCTGCAAATCCAAGCCCGACGCCACAATGGTTTCATATTCTGCCTTCATCGCATCGGCCAATGCGGCCAAATACGCCTCGCGCGTTTTGTAATGGTCGTTTTGCAAGAACAGTGAAATCACCCCAGGGCTGGCCGCGTTCATAAAGCCACGGCTGGCCCCATGCGCCGTCATCGCCGCCTGCAAATTGGAAATATCCTTTTCCAATTCGCCTTGGCCTTTGGATGTCACCTCGCCCACGCACATGGGCCGCGCATATTTCGGCGTGCCCCCATCATTGGCCAACCGCGCCAAATAGGTGGGAAACAGCTTCAAATCCGCGGGCGCATTGCGCGGGCTGTCGCCATCAAAACCCGTGTAGCGGTCCTTGACATAGGTGGCATAGCTGATCTTCGATGTTTCCCCATCAGAAACAATCCCAACCCCCGCCGCCACTTGCTTTTTCACAGTCTCCGCCACCGCCCGCGTCATTGCCACGTCAAATTCTGCCTGCACAAACGGCTGTTTGCGTTCGCGGGCAAAGATGAAATCCACAACCTCTTGGCTGCGCGGCAGTGACCCCACATGGGTTGTCAAAATCTGGCTCATGCTGCTGTCCCTTTCAAATTCCATGTGGCCCCTGCCGGGTCTTTGGTTGCCACCACATGATACAGTGACGCCTCGCCAGTCATCGACGGCGCCAGACTATAGGCCACATTTTCCGGCACCGACATCGTGTCACCCGGCGCCAAAGTGGCCGAACCTTCGCCCCAGGTCACCCGCCAATGCCCGCGCATCGGCATCAAAACCGATGGCCGGGGATAGGCGCGCAAATCATCCCACGCCGAACCGCGTGTGACAAACGACACCTCAAACCCCGGCTTGTCGCGCAGTTTGCCATTCTCGCCAATCACCACCGCAGGTGTGCGGTCCGCCAGCGCATACAAATCGTAATACCGAGCCACATAATGCGGCACCACATCGGCCGTGGTCGGCTCAGGATACCCCGCCAATTCCGCATCATTCAAAACCGGCATCGGCCCGACACCACTGGGCAAGGCCTGCCCCTTTTTGGTATCATAGAGCTTGCCATTTTGCCCCAGAACCAAGCCATGCCCCGCCGCATCCTCAATCACTTGCGGGGCCCAAATCACGCCGCCGCCCGCATCATCGCCGCCCAAAACGGCCATAATCATCCCGTAATCGGTGCCGATATTTTCAAATCCGCGAAAAATGCCGGTGGGAATGTTGATGATATCGCCTTCCTCCAGCACCACTTCGCCTGCGGTCCCCCAGCGCCCCCAGAAAAACCGCCAACGGCCTTTCAGTACGAAAAACACCTCTGCCGTGCGGTGGCTGTGCAGGCTGTTGCGGCATTTCGGCGGCTGGCCGGCTGCCCCAATGTTGAACCCATGCGGGATGCCAATATGCACATGCTGGTCCGCGCTTTCGGAAACGCCGCCGCCAATGACGGTAAAGTTTTCCTTTTGGTCGCTGCCCGGCGTATGCGCGTCAATAAACGCGGTCTTGCAGGGGCGCAAATCGCCGTAACGTACAATGCGGCTTTCCATCTCAGTAGGTGTCATTCGCAAGCTCCCGTATGCAGGTGAATTTGTTTCCAGATCGCGACCTCATCCCACAGGGTGAATTCGCGGCGCAGGCCGAACGGCCCAAATTCGGCGTGGGTGATGCCCATGATATGCACCTCTGCGCCCGTTGGTGCCCCAAAGGCGCCAAAGCCGGAATGTTTGCCCGTCAGCGACCACCGCACAGCGGCGCGGTGGGGTTGGGCGGTATCGGACCGCCCAATCTGATGGTGAATGTCAAACGTGGCGGTGGGAAAGGAGGACCGCAGCCGCATCCATTCCGTCTCCACAAAATCAAACGACCAGCCGCCAACAGCCCCCGGATGCTCCACCCGGCAGGCGCGGTCGTATTCATGGCGAAACACGGTGAAATCCTTCTCCATAATCCGGGTCAGAATATCGGCCAGTCGCGCCCCCCATTCATTATCATTGCCGCGCGACACATAGCCGCCCTGCACATCATCGCGCGGATGGAACGGCCGCACGGCACGGTCAGCCCCGCCCTCACGCTTGATCTGGTCGCGGGCAAAGCGTTTCGGCTTCATCCCCAACTGCCGCACAATCCCGCCCGCATCGCGGATCAACCATTCGTCGTAAATCACGTTGTCCTTGGCCGCGCAGTCCGCAATCGCGCGCGCCACAAATTTGCGCCCGGTGGGGGGGCCGTAAATCCCGTGCCCGGTGTGCGTCCCGGTGCTGACGTTGCGGTGCGACGATAAAAAACCCACCTCATCGTCACCCGACCAAATCACATCTTCGCCCAGCAATTGGCGGTCTGGAAACTCCGCCAGCGTCGCCAATGTGCCGTCAATCACCGCACGGTTGCCCGTCACAACACCCGATGGAAACCGCATCGGCAGGTCGGGCGCATAATATCTATGCAGCGTGGACAGCCCCCGATCCTCCCAAATCTCCTTGGTGATTTTTAGGATGTAATCTGGCAAGTCGCTGTATTCTTGTGAAAAACCCTTCATGCGTGGGCTCCTGTATGTAATAAAATCTGTTTCCATATTGCGGTGTCGTCAATCAGCGCAAATTCGCGCCGAATGGCCCCCTCCGCGTCAAATTCGGCGTGGCATATGCCCATGACATACACCTGCGCGCCCGATGGCACGCCAAACCGCCCCCAGCCCGAATGGGCACCATGCAGCGACCAGCGCACGGCGGCGCGCGGCGGGCACAGTGCATCCGCACGCCCCACCACATGCTCCACCTTAAACGTGGCGAACGGAAACGCCGCCCGCAACCCAATCCAAAACGCATCCGCCCCGCGCCAGCCAAAGGCATCGACCCCGCCCGCATAATGCAAATTCGCCGCCCGCGCATAGCCGGATGGCACCACGTCCAATTCCCCCGCCATCAACCGCGAAATCACCCCCGAATACCGCGCCCCCCACGCGTCCGAATTGCCGCGCCGCGTATACGGCCCCGGCACGTCCGTCTCCGGCGTCATCGGCTTCACACACCCCGCCGCCCCGCCTTCACGCCCAATCTGCGCGCGCACCCAATCGACCAGATCATGGCCCATCTGCCCCACAATCGCCGCTTGGTCGCGCACCAGCCATTCGTCATACACGGCGCCATCCCTAATCGCGCAATCCGCCAAAATCCGGTAGCGCAGCTTGGCCCCCGTGGGCGCACCATAAGCCCCCGCTTGCGCATGGGTCGCCGTACACATCAACCGATGCGACGACAAATACGCATCCGATGTCGCCGTCGCCCCCTCCGGGTCGTCGCACCAAATCACATCCTCGCCCAGCAATTCGCGGTCGGGAAATTCGGCCAGCGTGGCAAGTGTCGCGGCAATCACCCCCGAATTGTCCACCACCACCGATGCGGGCGAGCGTACAATCAACCCCGGCGCGTATAACTGGCGCAAGGCCCCAATCTGGCGCCCCTCCCAAATGTCGTAGGTAATCCCGTTGATATAATGTGGCACATCGCGCCATTTCGCATCAAACCCCTTCATATCTCCCCCCGCGCGGACGTGCGCACCACCAGCGGCCCGTCAATTTCAATCTGTTGCGATGCGCGCGCCGGGTCGGCGATTTGCGCTAACAGCGTCTCCACAGTCGCCTCCACCATCCGGTTCAACGGCTGGCGCACGGTGGTCAAATCATACGCCCCCCAGGCCGCCAGCGGCACATCATCATAGCCCACAATCGCCACATCGCGCCCCACCACACGCCCCATCGCGCGCGCTTGGTCGATCACCGCGAACGCCATATGGTCATTGCCCACAAAGATCGCAGTCGGGGGGGCGGCCCCGTCCAACAGCACACGGGCCGCCGCCGCTGCCGTGTCGCGGTCATACATGCCGTCGATCAACCCACAAGCCTCAACTCCCAAATCCGCCAACCCTTCCACAAACCCGCGCTGGCGGTCGCGGCCCGTCAACGCCCCTTGCCACCCCGCGATATGCGCAATCTGTGAATGCCCCGCGCCGACCAAAAACCGCGCCACTTTGCGCCCACCTTCGACGTTGGCGGAGGTGACGGAGGATAACCCAGCCCCCGGTTGCCCCCGGTTGAACAGCACCACCGGAATCCCCGCCCCCGCACAACGCGCCGTCAAATCCGATGACATGGCGACCGATGCCGTGATAATCCCATCCACCTGATAATCCATCAGATCGTTGATCACCCGTTCAATCCCGTCCTGCGAATTGGCGGCGGTAAACACGAGGATATGATACCCCTTATCCTGCAACGCGTTCGACAACCGTTCCAACGCCGCCGGATAAAACTGGTTGTCCAAATAGGCCACAACCAAGCCGATAATCCGGCTTTTGCCTGTAATCATCGCGCGCGCCAGCGGGTTGGGGCGGTATCCCAATTGCTCGGCGGCAGCCCGCACTTTGGCAATCGTGGCCTTGCTGGCCGATGCGCCAGGCGTAAACACCCGGCTGACCGCCGATTGGCTGACGCCCGCCAACCGCGCCACATCCTGACTGGTGACCTTGGCCTCCAACATCAATCCGCCGTCCAACCCCCGTCAATCAAAAGGCTGGACCCGGTGACCAAAGCGGACGCATCGGTTGCAAGGTACACGACGCCGCCCATAATATCCTCTACCTCACCCACGCGCCCCAGCTTGATCTTTTCCTCAATCCATTTGCGACGCTCCGGAATGGCCAGCGTTTGCTCGGCCAGCGGTGTGCGAATGAAGGTGGGGCACAGCGTGTTTATCCGGATCTGATGCGGCCCCCATTCAACGGCCATCGCCTTGACCATGCCTTCCAGCCCATGTTTGGACGCGCAATAAAGCGCGCGATCAATCCCGCCAACATGGCCCATCTGACTGCCAATATGGATGATCGACCCGCCTTTGCCCCGTGCCACCATCCCATGCGCCGCCCCGACAGACAGGAAGTAGGCCGCCCGAAGGTTCAGGTTCATCACGGCGTCATAATCGTCGGGCTGGGTTTGCAAGGCAGGGCTGTGGCGCGCCAACCCGGCAGAGTTTACGACAACGTCAAAGCATTGCCCTTTCATCGCTTGGGTCAGCGCGTCAAGGTCAGCGATATCAAGCGCCAACGCCTCAGCGGACCATCCCTGCGCGGTCATGGCGTCGACGGTGGCTTGCAACTTATCCAATCCGCGCGCCGCACAGACAACATGCGCCCCCACCTCCGCCAGCGCTACCGCACAAGCCTGGCCAATGCCCGATGATGCCCCCGTCACCAGCGCGCGCTTGCCGTCCAGCCGAAACGATGGGGTGCGGGGCAAGGTCATGCGGGCACCCCCGAACTGATCTCAACCGCGCCCATATTCCGCGCCTTATTGAACATCGCCATGCGCGCCAACACATCCACGCCCAGTTGCGCATACATATCCAGCACGTCAAACAACACCCAGTTTTCGCGGATCAACCCATCCTGCATCCGCCAAAAATCCAAGCTTCGCAGCGTGATCTGCTGCCCCGCTGGCGGTATCCCCAACCAGCCATCTTGCGTAATCGTCAACCGCATGTTCGGCCAGCCGGTTTCGCAAACATAATTCCCCTGCGCCACCCAATGCGACATCAAGCCGTCTGGGTCCAACCCCCGGTCCGGCATCGCTTGCAAAAACGGAATTTGGTGCCAATGGCGAAACCCCGAAATCCCCCGCGCCGTGCCAACACCCGCAGGCCCGTACCAGTTGAATTTCGGATGCCAAAACCGCCCCAACTCCATCGCCTCGGCTGGCTCTTTCGGGTGTTTGCACAGCGCTGTCAGCATATCGAGCACATGCTGCATCGTCGCAGACCCATCCCCCGATGCAGTCAACCCATCTTGCGTCATAGGCCCCGGCGTACACAAATACGCGCCCAGCTGCGGCACCATCGGCCACACCCCGGCCTGCATCATCACCTCGGGGATGTCCCAGATCGCCTGCATTTCCACCACGCGGCCATCCACCACCCGGAAAAACTCGTGGTACCGCATATGCACCAAATGGCCCGTCGGCCTAATCCCCAGCCACGGCGCCAAAAACGTGCCCATGTAATTGCCGCAGGTGCCAATCCAATCGGCCCCCTCGGGCGAGGTTCCGGCCAGCACAATCACATCGCGGCGTTCTAGGTCCGGCACCGCCGCGCGCAACGGCCCAAACGCCGCCAACAGCGCAGCACCGCCCACGCCACCGCCCAAAGGGTGGCACAGCTTCACGTCAGCATCCGGCGCAAACAGCGCATCCACCGCGCCGTCCAAATCCCCCTCCAGCGCCGCCAAATAGGGTGCAATCAACGCTTTCAAATCTTCAGGCGACATCATTCTGCCGCCGCCCCATATGGCACATTGCGCCCGCCATAGCGCCGCACGCGCACATTGCACTGCTCCGCATGGCCCACAAACCCCTCCAGCATACACAAACGGCTGCCATATTCCCCAATCATCGCCGCCGCCGCATCCGTGGTAATGCGCTGATAACTATGGGTTTTCAAAAACTTGCCAACCCACAGCCCCCCCGTATACCGCCCCGCCTTTTTGGTCGGCAGCGTGTGGTTCGTCCCAATCACCTTATCGCCATTCGCCACGTTGGTCCGCGCCCCCAAAAACAGCGCGCCATAGCTGTGCATATGCTCCAAAAACCAATCATCGCGGTCGGTCATCACCTGCACATGCTCGGACGCGATGTCATTGGCGACCGCCAACATCTCGTCATACGTATCGCAAACAATCACCTCACCATAATCGCGCCAGGATACCGATGCGGTCGCCGCCGTCGGCAAAATCAACAACAACCGCTCAATCTCGGCCAGTGTCGCCTCTGCCAGTTTCCGGCTGTTGGTCACCAAAACAGCGGGCGAGTTATACCCATGCTCCGCTTGCCCCAGCAAATCGGTTGCACACATCTCCGCATCGACAGTTTCATCCGCGATCACCATCGTCTCGGTCGGGCCGGCAAACAAATCAATGCCTACGCGGCCGTACAATTGCCGCTTCGCCTCCGCCACAAACGCGTTGCCGGGGCCCACCAACATATGCACCGGCTCAATACTTTCGGTCCCAATCGCCATCGCGCCCACGGCCTGCATCCCGCCCAGCACCAAAATCTCATGCGCGCCGCCCATGTGCATCGCGGCCACAATCGCGGGGTGCGGTTCGCCGTTCACCGGGGGGGCGGATGCCACAATCCGCGGCACGCCCGCCACCGATGCGGTCAAAACCGACATGTGCGCCGATGCGACCATGGGAAATTTGCCGCCGGGCACGTAACACCCCACCGATTGCACCGGAATGTTGCGATGCCCTAGCACAACGCCCGGCAGGGTTTCCACCTCCACATCGGTCATTGATGCCCGCTGCACCTCCGCAAACCGCCGAATTTGCACTTGGGCAAAGCGAATATCGTCCATATCGCGGGCCGATACCTTTTGCATCGCCGCTTCAATCTCAGACGCGGTCAGCCGGAAAGCGGCAGGCGTATAATTGTCAAACTTGGTGGACAATTCGCGCACCGCCACATCGCCGCGCGCTTCAATATCGGCCAGCGTGGTTTCCACAACCTCGCGCACGCGCGCATCATCCTCCGCGCGCTCTGCCTCTGGCTTGCCATGCTTCAAATAGGTGATCATCTTGATTTCCTTACACTTCTTGGGGGCTGGATCAGGCGATCCGCTCTCCCGTTTTGGCATCAAACAAATGGCAAATCGCGGCGGGAATGGTGGCATAAACCATATCGCCAATCTCCGCGCGAAAATCCTTGGCGGCTTTCACAGACACCAACGCAGGTCCTGCCTTGATGGAAAACATCGTGGCATCGCCCAGCAATTCCAGCGCATAAATTGGCGCGGACAGCTGCGCATCACCTTCCGCGCACAGGCTCGCATCCTCGGCGCGAAAGCCCAGCGTGACTGGACCATCCGCCCCATCAAGGCCAGAAATCACCACGTTTTTGCCGGTAAACGTACCGCCCGCCATCACCCCATCCAACAAATTCATCGCAGGCGTGCCAATGAAACTGGCCACAAATGTATTGGCCGGGCGATCGTAAATTTCCGTGGGCGTGCCCACTTGCTGCACCACGCCCTTGTTCATCACAACCACCCGGTCGGCCAGCGTCATCGCCTCAATCTGGTCGTGGGTCACATAAATCGTGGTGGTTTTAAGGGTGTGCGACAGGTTTTTAATCTGCGCCCGCGTTGATACCCGCAGTTTCGCGTCCAAATTCGACAGCGGCTCGTCCATCAAAAACAGGTTCGGCTCGCGCACCACGGCGCGGGCCAGCGCCACGCGCTGCCGCTGCCCGCCCGACAATTCGCCGGGTTTGCGGTGCAAGAAATCATCCAATTCCACCATCGCACTGGCCCGCCGCACCCGCGCGTCATGCTCGCCCTCCGGCACTTTGCGCACTTTCAACGGAAAGCGGATGTTTTCATACACATTCATATTCGGGTACAGCGCGTAACTTTGAAACACCATCGCCACATCGCGGTCTTTGGGGTCCAGATCGTTCACCCGCTTGCCGTCGATAATAATATCGCCGCCCGATGCATCTTCCAGCCCCGCGATCATCCGCATCGTCGTGGTTTTGCCGCAACCCGATGGGCCCAGCAGCACCAGAAATTCACGGTCGCGGATGGTCAGGTTAAAATCCTGCACGCCCACAAAACTGCCCCAGCGTTTGGACAGATTGCGCAGTTGAATCTCGGCCATACCAGCCTCCAAATTGCATACGTTTGCAAAAGTTGTAGACCCGAATCAAAATTGCAATCAAGCATTTTTAAGCTGATATAAAAGAAATATCTGCGGCGCAGAATTTTTCTTGCCAAACGGGACAGGCCACGCCTTAATTGCAATCGTATGCAAGCATCTGTGTGATTCGTCTTGCAACACCCAATATCAGCCCCAAACGGGCGGCCCAAAATGGGCGCAATGACATCAACACGGAGGGTTTCGACATATGAAGATCTGGAAAACAGCGGCCTTTGCCACGGCGATCGCCCTTTTGAACGGCACCACTGCCATGGCCGCCTGCGGCATCACCGAAGGGCGCATCAGCGTTGTCGGTAACGAATTTCCCGCAATCCAATCCATTGCTAAACGCATGGGCGATTGCGCCGCCACGGGTGTCGAGCTGAAATCAAACCTGACCGCCGACCACCAGAAAATCAACGTGGCAGGCATGCAGGGCAACCCTGCCGAATATTCCAGCGCAATCATCGCCAACTCCTCCATCGTGGCGCTGATCAACGAAGATGTCATTCGTCCTTTGGATGATCTGATGGCGATGTATGGCGCAGCCATCCCAGACGGCCAGAAAATCGTGATTGATGGCAAGGTGATGGCCGTGGCCTTCATGGCCAACGCGCAAACGCTGGCCTACCGCAAGGATATCCTTGATCAAATCGGCGTTGCACCGCCAAAAACCTATGAGGAGCTGTTGGCCGCCGCCAAACTGATCCGCGACCAAGGCATCATGGCCAACCCCGTGGGCGGCTCCTATGCGGCGGGCTGGAACCTCGCGCAGGAATTTGTGAACATGTATCTGGGCTACGGCGGCGCGTTCTTTGTCCCCGGCACTGCCGAAGTGGCGATCAACAATGCCCAAGGTGTTGATGCCCTCAACATGATGAAATCGCTGACCGAATACATGAACCCCGATTTCCTGACCCATGACAGCAACGCCACCCAAGCGGAATGGGAAGCGGGCAATGTCGCGTTGATGAACATGTGGGGCAGCCGCATGCAAAACCTGATGGATGATGTGGGGTCCGAGCCGGTCGTCTATGAAAACACCAAGGTCGCAGGGCCAATGACCGTGGGCGGCGGCACATCGCCCGCAACAACCCTGTGGTGGGACGGTTGGACCGTCGCCAAAAACGTCAGCGACGCCGATGCTGCGGCCACCTTTCAGGCAATGGCCTACGCCTCCTCGCCGGACATTCTGACGCCGGAAACCATGAACCAAGCCGTGTGGCTGCTGGCGGGCTACACCCCCGATGCGGTGTCCGAAGGTGTGCTGGCCGCTGTGTCCGCAGGCACCACCCCCTACCCAATGCTGCCCTACATGGGCCTGTTGCACACCGCTTTGGGTGATAACCTCGCCGACTTCCTGCAAGGCAAGGAAAGCGCAGAACAAGCACTAGCCGATGCCGAAGCGGCCTATTCCACCGCCGCCCGCGAAAAAGGCTTTTTGAAGTAAGCACCCCGCGCGGGCACCTTGCCCGCGCAAACCCCAAACCCGCTGCGGGCAGCCCCCCGGTTGCCCGCGCACGCCACCCCCGACATAAGGCAAGCCCATGAAACACAAAACATTCTTCTGGTTTGTCTTCCCCTCCGTCCTCGCGATGCTCCTCTTCATCGCCTTTCCCATCGTCTCGGTCGTCATCCAATCGCTGCATGTCGCCCATGAACAGGTCATCATCACCGTGCAAAACTGCGGTCCCTTTGGCTGCACCGACAGCACCAAAATCGACACCGATGCCACCGCCGCCCTGCGCGCCGCCGAACCGCTGGGCCGCTGGGCCGGCCTCACCACCTATTTCGACCGCGGGCATCTGGCCACCAATGAAGTCGCACAGGCCTGGACCACCGCCACCAGCCTCCCCGATTTCCTCGGCCGCCTCATCAACCTGCCGTTTTACAAGGCGATGTTCTTCACCCTCACCTTCACGGCCATCGTCACCCCCCTCACGCTCATTTTCGGCTTTGCCATCGCGGTCGCCGTCAACTCCGCCGCCAAATCCCTGCGCGGCCCGCTGATTTTCTTCACGCTGCTGCCCATGATCGTCACCCCCCTCGTCGGCTCGCTTATCCTATTTTGGATGGTCGATGCGCGCGGCATTGTCGGCACGCTGCTGCAATGGGCGGCGGGCGACCCGGATCTGTCGGTCAAGGCGTCAACACCTTTGATGTGGGCCATGCTCATGGTCTACGGCGTCTGGCATTCGGCCCCCTTCGCCTTCATCGTCTATTACGCGGGCCTGCAAACCGTGAACAAAGAAACCCTAGAGGCGGCGGTCGTCGACGGCGCATCCCGGTGGGAACGCATCCGCTATGTCGTGCTGCCCCACCTTCTGCCGCTGACCACCTTCATCGCCCTCATCCAACTCATGGATAACTTCCGCGTGTTCGAACCCATCGTCAGCTTTTCCGCCCAAGCGCACGCCACGTCCCTGTCATGGGCGATTTACAACGACCTTGGCGGCGAAACCCAACAGCTTTCCTCTGCCGCCGCCACATCCGTACTGACCATCCTGTGCATCGCCCTGCTGCTGACCCCGGTTTTGGTCCGCACCTGGCGCGATTTCGCCCGCAAATAAAGGACCCGCCTCATGTCCACGATCGGTCAACGCCAACCCATCGCCCTGCGCGTCTTCGCCATCACCTTTCTGGTGTTCTGGATGGTCATCGCCGCTTTCCCGTTCCTGTGGACGCTGTGGGGCAGCTTCAAGGTCGAAGGCGACTTTTTCTCCAAGGCCAATTGGGCCAACGCCGTTTTCGGCGTGATGACCACCGCAGAAACTGGCGCAGCCCTAACAGGTGACGGCTACCACGGCGCTTGGGTGCAAGAAGAATTTTGGCGCGCCACCTTCAACACCACCCTCGTGTGCCTGTTTGTCGTCACCATCTCCCTCACCCTCGGCACCCTCGGCGGCTACGCCCTCTCGCGGTCTACTGAGCGCTACACCTTCTGGCTCCTCATCATCGCGCTCATCTTCCGCGCCATGCCCCCCATCACGCTCGTCTCCGGCTACCTGCCGGTGTTTTTCGAATGGAACCTCTGGGGGCATCTCCCCACCGCCATCATCGTTTTGGTCGCGATCAACCAACCCTTCACCCTCTGGATGCTCACCTCGTTTTTCAAAAACATCCCCCAAGATCTGGATGAAAGCGCTATGGTCGATGGCTGCACCCGCTTCCAGGCGTTCCGCCGCGTCATCATCCCCGTCATGTGGCCGGGCGTCATCACCACGGGCCTGTTTTCCTTCCTCCTCGCCTATAATGACTTTGCGGTCACGGCGATGATCTTGTCCAAGGAAAACCAAACCATGGTCCCCAAAATCGCAAGCTTCCTTGGCACCACGCAAACCAAAGGCAACGTTATGTTCGCGGTCGCCGCCGTGGTGTCGGCCACCGCCCCCTTGTTCATCCTGATCATGTTTTTCCAACGTCAAATCGTGTCCGGCCTCACCGCTGGCGCTGTCAAAGGCTAATCCTCGTGACCTTCCAAACTGAAAAAGACCTCGTTCGCGCCCATCACGCCGCTTTGGCGCGCGCCACCCCGGAAACTGTCGCCGCCATTCTGGCCGAACGCACCAGCCCGAATTGGCAGTGGCGCGGTTTTCACCCATTCCACAAACAGACGGGGGCCGATGCTGTGGCGGCCACATTCTGGCAGCCGTTCCTTGCGTCCATGAAACGCGTCCAACGCCGCGACGATGTGTTTTTCGCAGGCAAAAACCAGATCGACAGCGGGGCCTCTACTTGGGTCGTTTCCATGGGCCACCTGATGGGCCTCTTGGACGCGCCTTTCCTCGGCATCCCCGCCACCCGCAAAATCACCATGCTGCGCTATTCCGAATTTAACCGGGTGGAAAACGGCCAAATCGTCGAAACCGCGTTTTATTGCGATCTTATTCATTTGATGCACCAAGCGGGCCTGCGCCCCTTGCCCGATCAAACCGGCGCGCATCTGGTGCAGCCCGGCCCCATGACCCATGACGGCCTTCTCTACGGCCCCACCGACCCAACCGTAGGCGCGCAAACTCTCGCCCTCATCAACCGCATGATCGGTGACATCGCCGCCAATTCCACCGCCAAAGATGTGGCCAAACCGCGTGACGCCACCCCAAGGGAGGAGCTCGCGCACTGCTGGCACGATGATATGCTGTGGTGGGGTCCAGACGGTATTGGCGCCACCTACACCATCGACCGCTATATCGAACAGCACCAACGCCCCTTCCGCACCCAGTTGAAAGATCGCACCTTCAACGGTCATGTCGCAAAACTGGCCGAAGGCGATTACGGCGGTTTTTTTGGCTGGCCCAACCTCAGCGTTACCCCCACAGGCGGCTACATGGGCCTGCCCGCAAATGGGTTGACCAGCGCCGATATGCGCGTGATCGACATCTACCGCCGCGATGGGGAAAAGCTGGCGGAAAACTGGATTTTCATCGACGTGCTGCATTTTCTAAACATGCAAGGCCTCGACATTCTGGCCCGCCAAGCGCAACTTTCGGCACGCTAAAATAGGCGCGATGCGGGATGCGAACCGCACCGCAATCCCCTTAAAATTCAGTTAACAAAAAAATCAAAGTGAAATAAAATCAATAGTTTGGCCAGCGCATCGCGCGCGATGCACTGGCCAAATCACACCTAAATCGCGGGGGCAAAAACCCCCGCAATCCCGCTTACAACAAGGGCGTGATCACCCGCACCCCAACCCGGCGATTGCGCGCCTCATTGGCCTGCGTGTCGATCAAAAGTTCCGTCTCGCCATACCCTTGCACCACCATATTTTCGGGCGGAATATCAAAATACTGGGTCAGCGCCAGCGCCACCGTTTCCGCCCGGCGGTCCGACAGCGCCAAATTCAGCGCCCCCGATCCCACCGCATCCGTGTGGCCTTCGACCAAGAAAACCTCGCCCGGATTGGCATCCAAAAGGTCCTGCATCACCAGCCCCAAATCGGCCAGCGCATCGACCTGCACGGTCGTCAGCGCGGATGATCCCGATGCAAATGTCACCGCCTCCACATCAATCATCGCCGCCAGTCGCCGCACCTGCGGAATGTCCCGCACCTGCCGCAAACTAAAGTTCCGGCCCAGCTGTTCAATTTGGCGCGCCGCAATCGCCGCCTTGATCGCCGCATCCCCATCGCGCGGCGAAATCACCACCGGGCGGCCCCGTGGCTTCGGCAAGGCCGACACCACGATGGGCCGTTCCGGGACCAGATCATCAATCAACAACCGTTCCCCACCCCGCCCATCATACTGGACGCGGCGCAAAACCCGGCCCGTCGCATTACGGATCGTCACAATCTGCGACCCATCGGCCCGGTCAACAATCGTGCGGGTGGACCCGTCCGAAAACGTCTCCGTCCGCACCTCATTGCCGGGGCGGCGCAGCAGCGCATCATCATCTTTGAACACCTGATAATTCCCATCGGGCTGCAAAACCACCACCCGGTCGCCGGTGTTGGAAACCACCTGCTGTTGGGGCGCGTTCGCGGTCCGGTTGGCACTGCTAATGATCGCCCCCACAGCCAGCCCGCCCAAGACCACAAGCCCCGCTTTTTCCAAGTCAGACAAACGGTTCTTTTTGCCCGGTGCCACGACCTGCGGGGCTGCAGTAAATTCCTGGGTCGCACTGCGGGTCGTGGCCTCAGTCACCACCTCGGTCGTGCTGGACACGGCAGCGGCGGACGGGGCTGCACCCGCAGGGGCCGGGCCCGCATCCACCAAAGCCGCCGCAGCCGTGGGCGCGGCCGTTTCGACCGCCGCTGTCCCAGTCCCAGCCTCAACCAGGGCCTCAACCGCCAACAAATCGCTCAAGGCTTGCACTTCAGTTTCCGAAACAACTGGTGCCTCCACGGTGGGGGCTGCGGGGTCGATCACCTCTTTAGCCGTTTTCAGGCTTGCTGCGGGGTCAATGATGGTGCCGTCTGCCGTGGTTTTCAACTCTGCCTCAGCTTGCGCGCGCGCGGCCGCATCAGCCTCCGCCTGCGCCGCCGCTTGGGCCGCGATTTCCTCAGCGCTCACCTCAACCGGGGCAGGTGCCGCTTCAGGAACCGTTTCAGCGGTCGCCTCCGGTGCCGCCTCTGGGGTCACTTCGGGAGCAGCCTCTGCGGGAACCACCGCAGCATCAGCCGCAGCCTGCGCAGCAGCGGCGGCCTCTGCCTCAGCGGTGGCTTGCGCGGCAGTGGCGGCCTCTGCCTCAGCGGCGGCCTCTGCCTCAGCGATGGCCTGCGCGGCAGCGGCGGCCTCTGCCTCAGCGGTGGCCTGCGCGGCAGCGGCGGCCTCTGCCTCAGCGGTGGCCTGCGCAGCAGCGGCGGCCTCGGCCTCAGCGGTGGCCTGCGCGGTAGCGGCAGCTTCGGCCTCAGCGGCGGCTTGTGCGGCAGCAGCGGCCAGTTGGGCCTCAATCGCTTGGGCGGCGGCTGTCAGGTCTGGGTTCGCAGGGTCGCAGGGCGCATCGGCGGTGGGTTCGCACAAAACCGTGCCATCCACCGCGATCGCGCTGCCCGTATCGGTCAGGGTTTGGGCCATTAACGGCCACGGCTGCACGTTCATCAAAGCAATAGAGACGGCGGCCGTAGAGCTTAGGAATCGGTTCATAACATACCCTTTCAAGGTCTGGTCGCCACTCGGGTCGCGTTTGCGAATCCCCCAGATTGGCGTTGCCGTATCGTCGCGCAAAAGGCGGTGATATGCGATAGCAACGCGCGAGATCGTGTTTGGTGCCTTCACAATTTGGGATGTGCGGCACAGCGTTGCAAGCGCGCGCGGGGTGTGGGATATTCATCAGCACAAAGCATGAACAAGAAGGGGGTGGGAATGATCTGGAACAGCGCTGATTTGCCCGACCCATTCGCCCTGCGCGCAAAGCGGGTGCATGAGGCCGAGGGGCGGGGCAGGCGGGCCTTTGCGTGGTTTCAGGCGGCGCGCCACCAAGGCCCGTTGGTTTGGATTGTGCCCGCCCATGCGCCGGAAATGCCGATGCTGCGCGGATTGCCGCAAGGCGTGGCGGAACGGCTGCACCTGCTGCGGCCCGTGGGCGAAACCGACCTGCTTTGGTGCGTGGAGGAGACGTTGCGCGCAGCCCCCATCGCCTTTGTCATCGCCGAACCCGCGCAGCACTTGTCGCTGACGGCAGGGCGGCGGTTTCAATTGGCGGCAGAGGCGGGGCGGACCACAGGGTTGATGTTGGTGCAAACCGGGGCGGGCAGCAATGCCACGCAGACCCGTTGGACGTGTGAACCGGCAGCCAGCCCGCATCCAGACTCGACTCTGCATCGCTGGCAGCTTACAAAGAACAAAGAGGGAACTTTTGGCGATTGGACGGTAAACTGGCATGGCGCGGCGGCTGCTTTCGATATGGTTTCCACGGCTGGCCAGCGACACCAGCCTGCGACAGCGCCCGGTTGAAGGGCCGTTTGCGCTGACCCTGCGGTCGGGCAATAGCGACCATCTGCATTGCGTCAATCCGGCGGGCATGGCGCAAGGGCTGTCGCGGGGCATGGCGTTGGCCGATGCGCGCGCGATTTGCACCGACCTTGCCACGCGCCCTGCCGATTTGGCGCGCGACCACGCGGCGCTGGCCAGTTTGCGGCGCTGGGCCGGGCGCTATGCCCCGATGGTGGGGGCTGATGGGGCCGATGGGTTGATCGCCGATGTTTCGGGCGTGCCGCATTTGTTTGGCGGTGAGGCGGATTTGCGCAGCGACCTGCACGCGCGGCTTGATCGGGCGGGGTTCACGGCGGTCAGCGCGATTGCAGGCACGCGCGGGGCGGCCCATGCGTTGGCGCGCCACGGCGGCGGCATCATCCCAGATGGGCGGCTGGCCGAGGGGATAGGGCGGTTACCGATCATCGCGTTGCGGGTGAACCATGACACGGCGGCGGGGTTGGCGCGGGTGGGCTTGATGCGGATTGCGGACCTTATCGCGCTGCCCCGTGCGCCGCTGGCCAGGCGCTTTGGCCAAGGGTTGGTGATGCGGCTGGACCAAGCGTTGGGCCAACATGCCGAACCTGTGGCCGCCACGCCGGATGCGCCGCATTTTGGGGTGCGTATGACGTTGCCCGACCCGATTGGTTTGCAATCGGATGTGATGGCGGGGCTGGCGCGGTTGCTGGACCGGTTGTGCGTCACGCTGGCCACGCACCGGATGGGCGCGCGCCGTGTGCGGTTGGAATTGCGGCGCGTGGACCGGGGCGTGGTGGTGGTGGAAATCGGCCTGGCCCGCCCGATGCGCGATGCGGGGCGGATTGCGGCGTTGTTTGTAAAGGGCGTGGACGAGGTGGAGGCGGGGTTTGGCATCGACGCGCTGCGCCTGACTGCCCCAGTGGTAGAGGCGTTGGCACCCGAGCAATTGGGGGCGGCGCAGGGGGACGCGCAGGGGGAAGTACAGGGGGATTTGCTGGCCGATATGCTGTCATCACTGGGCAACCGCATTGGGTTTGACCGCGTGCTGCGCTTGTTGCCCGCCGACAGCCTTATCCCCGAACGCAGCCAAATCCTTGCACCCGCTGCGTATAGCGTGGCCGAACCCAGCCCTGTGCGTAGGGGCCCCCATCGTCCGATCACCCTGTTTGCCCCCGAACCCGTCGCCGCCGCCGCAGGCCACCCGCCCCGCCAGTTTCGCTGGCGGCGGATGCGGTTCACCACCTTGCGCGCGATGGGGCCTGAACGCATCACCCCGGAATGGTGGTTTGATGACCCGACCTGGCGCAGCGGTTTGCGCGATTATTGGCGGGTTGAAACCCAAGAAGGCCCGCGGTTGTGGCTGTTTGTGACGCCGCAATCGGGCGGGGGATTTGAGGCTTCTGGTGCGCAGGCGGGGGCGCAAAACTGGCCCGGCGCAAGCGCCCAAAACTGGTATGTGCAGGGGGAGTTTGCGTGACACCCCCCTATGCTGACCACCCTTATGCCGAACTTTGCGTCACCTCCAATTTCACCTTCTTGCAAGGCGCGTCCCACCCCGAGGAGTTGGTGACCCGCGCCGCCGAGTTGGGCCTTGCTGCCATCGCCATCACTGACCGCAATTCGGTGGCGGGGGTGGTGCGGGCGTATTCCGCGCTGAAAGAACTGTCGCGGTTGCAGGCACAAGCGGCGCAGGATGCACCCCCCATTCGGTCGCAGCAGGTGATGGACCATTCCAGCCGTCAAATGGGCGCGCAAACGGGGGGGGATATGCAAATACAGCCCAACGCCCCCCTGCCAAAGCTGATTGCGGGTGCGCGGCTGGTGCTGACAGACAGCGTGGTGGAATGGGTGGCGCTGCCCAGCGATTTGCCCGCGTGGTCGCGCCTAACGCGGCTGTTGAGTGTGGGCAAACGCCGTGCGCCAAAGGGGGCGTGTTATTTGACCCGCGCCGATCTGGTGGAGTGGGGCGCGGGCATGAACCTGATCGCCCTGTCACCCGATATGTTAGAGGATGCCACACCATCCGCCACCCGCGCCGACCTTGTGGCGATGGGCCATAGCTTTCCGGGCCAGTGCTTTTTGGGGGCGGCGCTGCGTTATGACGGGCGGGACCAAACCCGGCTGGACCAATTGGCGATGCTGGCGCAAACCACTAATCTGCCGATGGTCGCGGTGGGCGATGTGCTGATGCACCGCGCCGCGCGCAGGCCGCTGGCCGATGTACTGACCTGCCTGCGCCTTGGCTGCACGATCGATGATATTGGCACGCAGCGGTTGGCGAATGGCGAACGCCGCCTGAAATCGGGGGCGGAAATGGCGCGCTTGTTTCACCGCCACCCCGCCGCCTTGCGCCGCAGTATTGATATTGCCAATGCCTGCGCATTTCGCCTTGATGATCTGCGCTATCAATACCCGGATGAGGCGGTAAACGGCGAACCCGCGCAAGACAGGCTGGAACGGTTGGCCCATGCGGGGCTGCGCTGGCGATACCCCGCCGGGCCGCCACCCAAAATTGTGCACCGCGTGGAAAAGGAGCTGACCCTGATCCGCGAGGTGGAATACGCGCCGTATTTTCTGACCGTGCATGACATTGTGCAATTCGCGCGCGGCCAAGGGATTTTGTGCCAAGGGCGCGGGTCCGCCGCCAATTCGGTGGTCTGTTACTTGCTGGGGATCACTGAGGTGCCGCCCGAAACCATCACCTTAATTTTTGAACGCTTCATCAGCAAGGAACGCGGCGAGCCGCCCGATATTGACGTCGATTTTGAACATGAACGGCGCGAGGAGGTGATCCAATGGATTTACGACCGCTACGGGCGTGACCGCGCGGGGCTGACGGCCACGGTCATCCATTTTCGCGCCCGCGCCGCCATCCGTGAGGTGGGCAAGGTCATGGGCCTGTCCCAAGATGTGGTGGCGCGGCTGTCGGGGCAAATATGGGGCTGGTCGGGGGCCGCCCCCGATGCCGACCGGATGCGCGATGCGGGCCTGAACCCCACGGATGGGCGCATGATGCTGGCGGCGAAACTGATCACGGAGATCATCGGCTTTCCCCGACATCTGTCCCAGCATGTCGGTGGGTTTGTCATCACCCATGGGCGGCTGGACGCGCTGTGCCCGATTGAAAACGCGGCTATGGATGACCGGACCATTATTGAATGGGACAAGGATGATATTGACGCGCTGGGGTTGCTGAAAGTCGATATTTTGGCGCTGGGGATGTTGACCTGCATCCGCAAGGCGTTCGCGTTGATCGCGCAGCATCGGGGGCAAAACCTGACGCTGGCCAATATTCCGCCAGAAAACCCGGCGGTCTATGACATGCTGTGCCGCGCTGATGCCATTGGGGTGTTTCAGGTGGAAAGCCGCGCGCAGTTGAACTTTTTACCCCGGATGCGCCCGCGCACGTTTTATGATTTGGTGTGCGAGGTGGCGATTGTGCGCCCCGGCCCCATTCAGGGTGGCATGGTGCATCCGTTCATCAACCGCCGCATGGGCCGCGAACCGATTGAGGATTTGGGCCCCGCGATGATGGAGGTGTTGGGCCGCACCTACGGCGTGCCGCTGTTCCAAGAACAAGCGATGCAAATCGCCGTTGTCGCGGCAGGGTTTACCCCGGCGGAGGCTGACCGCTTGCGCCGGTCGCTTGCCACCTTCAAACGCATGGGCACGATTGGCGGGTTTCGGGATCGCTTTGTGTCGGGGATGCTGGCGCGCGGGTATGACGCCGATTTTGCCGTGCGGTGTTTCGCGCAGATCGAAGGGTTTGGCAGCTATGGGTTCCCCGAAAGCCATGCGGCCAGTTTCGCGCGGCTGGTCTATATTTCGGCATGGTTGAAATGCCACCATCAGGCGGTGTTCACCTGCGCGCTTTTGAACAGCCAGCCCATGGGGTTTTACGCGCCTGCCCAATTGGTGCGCGATGCGCGCGACCGGGGCGTGGAGGTGCGGCCCATTTCGGTGAACCATTCGCAATGGGATTGCACGCTGGAACCCCGCCCCGATGGGGGCCTTGCCCTGCGCCTTGGGTTTCGCCAAATCAAAGGCTTACGGGGTGAGGATGCGGCGTGGATTGTCGCGGCCCGCGCCAACGGATACCCCGATGTGGAAAGCCTGTGGCGGCGTGCGGGCGTGCATCCCGACACGCTGGAACGGCTGGCCGAAGGCGATGCTTTTGCCGCCCTTGGTCTGACGCGGCGCGCGGCACTTTGGGCGGCCAAGGCGCTGAAAGCCCCCGCACCTTTGCCCCTGTTTGGCACGGATGGCGAGGGCGGGGCGGAGCCGCAGGTGGCCCTGCCGCAAATGACATTGGGCGAGGAGGTGATGGAGGATTATTTGTCCCTGCGCCTGTCCCTGCGCGCCCACCCGATGGAGGTGTTGCGCCCGCGTTTGGCGGAAACCCTGCCCGAATCCCAGCCCGCGTGCTTGCCCAATGACCGGTTGGCGCAAGCACGCGGGCGGGTCAGTGTGACGGGGCTGGTGATCACCCGCCAGCGCCCCGGCACAGCGGCGGGGGTAATTTTTCTGACGCTGGAGGATGAAACCGGCACGGCCAATGTGATCGTCTGGAAACAGGTCTATGCCGCGTTTCGCAAAGCGGTGATCGCGGGGCGGTTGGTGCGCGTGACGGGCCGGGTGCAGCATGACGGCCCCACCACGCATCTGATTGCCGAGGTGGTGGAGGATGTGTCGCCACTGCTGGGCACCCTTGGCCGCCCCGCCAGCATCCCCTCCAACGATGGGCGCGCGGATGAGACGCGCCGATCTGTACCCAGCATTTCTGTTCTAAGTGTCCCTAATCCGAGTGTCCCTAAGTCTGCCAGTTCCGCCCGCCACCCCCGCGAACAGGCGAAAAAGCTGTTTCCCAGCCGGGATTTTCATTGACCCCGCGCAATGGCAAAGCCCGACCCTTTTGCAAGGACCGGGCCAATCCACCGTTCAGGGTCGCTTATTTCTCGCCGATATAATCCGCCATCAGCTTTTCATTGCGGGCATCTTCCAACCGGGCCAACCGGTCCTCAGAGATTTTGGCGTCAAAGCGGTATTTGACAAAATTCACCAGCGACAGCGTCAACAGCAAGATGCCAAGGCCCCAATAGCCTTTGGTCGAAAGGTCAACCGGGGCCAGCCAGATTGACAGGGCCAGCATGCCATAGGCGACAGCCACGCCAACAGCGTTGAAAAACATGATGGTCGAGGTGTCAGAGTTTTGTGCAGACATGGAAAAATTCCTTTTGGAATAAGGGGGGATTAGACAGTTTTCGATTGCAGCCGCGCCAGAACATCGGCGGCTGTGATGCGGGTGGCGGGGCCAAAGCCTGCATCTGCCATCCGGTCGGCAAGGCCATCATGACTTAGCTCTCGGTTGATGCCGCGCAGGATGTCTGATCGTTCAAACGGGTCATCGGCATTGGTGACGCGGGCGATCAGCGCCTCGGCTTCCTCTATTGCGGAGGCATCGCCATTGGGCAGTTTCTTGATCAGGGATTGTTCGCGGCGAATGGCGCGGGCGGTGGTGGCCCCTTGTTTTAGATCAATAATACGGTGATGCCCCGCCTCCACCGATTGGCGCAGACGCACGGTTTTGGTTTCCAGACGCAGCACCGTTTCAGACCGCAACACCCGTTCGTTTTCCATTTGGGCCAGCGCATCGGCGGCAGGGACGGCCAGATCATCGCGGCCTGTGGCCAGCGCATCGGTGGCGCGGCGGGTCATGTCGGTGATGCGCTGATCCAAGGTTGCCAGCATCCGCTCCTCGGCGCGCTGGCGCTGGATCAGGCTGGCAAGGGTGCCTTTGGCCGCGCGCAACCCTTCGTCGGCCTCGCGGATTTTTTGGTCAATCAGTTCAATCGCATAGGTGTCGCGCAGTGTATCCTCGGCGCGGGCATTGGCACCAAGGATCAGGGTTCGCAGTGTTCCAAACATTGGCCGTTCTTTTCATGGGTTCGAATTGAACTGCGTTCATGAATTGAGCATATCGAAAAATGAACGGCGTTCAAGTATTATTTTGAACGATGTTCGGAAAAATTAGCATGTGACGTAACGTTCGATAGAAGAATGGCGATCATTTCCTCCATCCGTGCGATTGGCACGCCAGAGATTCGGCGCTGCAGCCCCAGATGAACGATGCCATGCACCGATGAAAACAAGGTGCGGGTCATCATTTCCACATCTTGGCGCGGCATTTCGGGGAAAAGCCGGGCCAGTGGCGCGCCGATCAGGGCAAAGAGTTTGCCAAGTTCGGCCAGATACCATTGCGGCACGTCCATATCGGTTGACATTTCCAGATCAAACAGCGCGCGCCACAGGTTGGTGTTGTCATTGGCAAAGCGCAGATAGGCCAGCGACATGGTGATCAATTCGGCCTGCGGTTTGTCGGGTGCGCTGGCGGCAACAGACGCCGAAACAAACCCACCCAAAGCGTGAAAGGTGCGACCATTCACGGCCATGATCAGCCCGTTCAGGTCGGGAAACACATTGTAAATCGCGCCTACCGCGCAATCGGCAGATTTTGCCAGATCGCGGGCCTTAACGGCTGCGAGGCCGTTTTGGGCAATCACGCCTTCGGCAACATCGACCAGCCGCGCGCGCAAATCATCGCGGCGCAGATCGGCCTTGGTTGGTTTTTTGGGCGTATCGGGCATGTCTGAGCCTTTCTGAACGGGGTTCAGGATAGCTCAGACAGCGCGGGATGGAAAGGTGTTAGGGACTGGATGGCGCGCCCCCTTCGAACCGGTTGCCATTGGTGTAATCACAGGGCGCTTCTTGCATTTCCAGATGCAGGCGGTCGCCGGTATAGGGGTGGGCGCGGGCGAGGTCTTCGTCAAACTCGATGCCCAGACCCGGTGCTTCGGGCGGGATAATATAGCCGTTTTCCCATATGATCGAATGTTTGATTAAGGCCATGTGGAACGCACCGCCGGTTTCAATGGTTTCCGCGATGAGCAGGTTGGGGATGGAGGCGGCGAGGTGGATGTTTGCCGCCCATTCCACCGGGCCTGCATACAGATGCGGGGCCATTTCGGCGTTGAACACTTCGGCCATGGCGGCAATTTTCTTGGCCTCCCATATGCCCCCCACGCGACCAAGCGCGGGTTGCAGGATTTTCACGCCGCCCATGCGCAACAGCGCGCCAAATTCGGCCTTGGTGGTGAGACGTTCACCGGTGGCCAGCGGGATGCGGACGTGTTTGGCCACCTCGGCAAATTCTAGCAAGTTGTCTGGTGGGATGGGTTCTTCGTACCACAAGGGCGAATAGGGTTCCAACGCTTGGCCGAGCCGAATGGCACCGGACGTGGTGAACTGGCCGTGGGTGCCAAACAACAGATCGGCGCGGTCGCCCACCGCCTCGCGGATCGCCTTGCAAAACGCGACGGACCGCGTGATGTCGGACATGGCGGGATGATGACCGCCGCGCAGGGTATAGGGGCCTGCAGGGTCGAATTTCACGGCTGTGAAGCCTTGATCGACAAAGTGCACTGCGGCCTGCGCCGCCATATCTGGGTTTATCCAAAAATCCGCGCTTTCATTGCCCTGTTCGGGGTAAAGGTAAGTGTAGGAGCGGATGCGGGCATTCATTTTGCCGCCCAACAGCGCCCAAACGGGACGGTTTCGCGCCTTGCCCAGAATATCCCAACACGCCATTTCAAGGCCCGAAAACGCGCCGATCACCGTGGGGTCGGGGCGCTGGGTGAAGCCCGAGGAATAGGCGCGGCGGAACATCAGCTCAATATTTTCAGGGTTTTCGCCCTCCATATGGCGGCCAAACACATCTTCGATCACCGCGACCATGGCTTTTGGCCCGACGGTGGAGGCGTAACATTCGCCGTAGCCTGTGATGCCGCAGGCCGTGGTGAGTTTGGTAAAAATCCAATAGCGGCCGCCCCAGCCGGGGGCGGGGGGGGCGACGGTGAAAATTTCAAGCGATTGAAGGCGCATAGGATTGGGCTTTCTGTTGTGTTGCAGACGCCGGGGGGCTTCACGCCCCCCGGCCCCCCCGTGAGGTATTTTTACCAACACGATGTTAGGGGGCATTGATTGGTTTTTCGAGTGGTTTTTGTGAATGCAGCGCGATGGCTGCGACCATAAGGGCTGCAGCCAGCAAAAACGGCGCGCCGGGCGAGAAGATGGGGGCATCGGGGGCGGTGAAATAGGCGAAGGTGGCGGTCATAAGGAGGGGGGCAGTGATCATGGCGGCGGCGTTGACGGACGCCAGCACGCCTTGGAGTTCGCCTTGGGCATTGTCGGGGGTTTGGCGAGAGAGCAGCGCTTGGAGGGCAGGGGTGACCACACCCCCCAAAGCTGTGATGGGGGTGAGCATGATCGCTAGCGGGCCGGAGGTGACAAGGCCGAGTGCGGTGAGGGTGGCGAGGTTGACGAAGAGGCCGCCGAGGGCCGCGCGGTGTTCGCCGTAACGTTTGATCAAGGGGCCGACGAGGAAGGCCTGGCCAATAGCAAAGCTGATGCCGTAAACGCCCAGCGAATAGCCGATCATTGCGGCGTCCCAGCCAAAGCGCGCCTTGCCGTAAAACGCCCAGATTGCGGGGTAGACGTTCATGGCGATGGCGATGATGAGGAAGGTCACCAGGGGCCGTTTGAGGCCGGGGGTTTTAGTCAGTGCGTGCAAGGCACCCAAGGGGTTGGCGCGCGACAGGGTAAAGGGGCGGCGGTTTTCGTTCGTTACCGTTTCGGGCAGGATGATGACCCCAAGGATGAGGTTGAGAAGCGCCAAAGCCCCCGCCACATAAAACGGCGCGCGGGTGTCGATGCCTGCGACCAACCCGCCGATCATTGGCCCGAGGATAAACCCCACGCCAAAGCACGCCCCGATCAGGCCAAAGCGGCGGCCACGTTCGGACGGTTCGGAAATATCGGCGATAAAAGCGGTGGCGGTGGCTTGCGTCGCGCCTGCGATGCCTGCCAGCAGGCGTGCGGCCAACAGCAGCCAGATTGTGGGGGCCAGCGCCATCGCAAGGTAAGCAAACACCATGACCACCAGTGACAGGAGCAAAACAGGGCGGCGGCCATAGCTGTCGGACAGCGAGCCGATGACGGGGCCAAAGATGAATTGCATCACCGCGTAAGAGGTGGCCAACACGCCCCCCCACAGCGCCGCCGTGGCCAAACTGCCCCCCGTGACCGACCCGATCAGATCGGGCATGACCGGAAAGATCAGGCCAATGCCGATCGCATCCAAAGCGACGGTCATCAAGATGACACCTAAGGCGGCGCGGGGTGGTTTCTGCATCTGTGTTTCAAAAGTCCAAAAAGGGGGTGGTTCGTGGGCCTGCAGCTTTGCTGAGGGGTTGGGTTTGTGCAAGGGGCGTTGGGATTTGGGCGCGTTAGCTGTGCCCGATGTCGCGCAGGAAATCGAGCAGCGTTGTGGCGAATACTTGCGGGGCCTCCACCATGGGCAAATGGCCTGCAGGGCGGATGAGGGCCATGCGCGCGCCGGGGATCAGATGTGCCAGATCTTGGACCATATCGGCGGGGGTGATGGCATCTTGGCCGCCCGCGATAATCAGGCTGGGCAGGCGCAAGCTGGCTGTGGGGGTGTAAAAATCACTGCCTGCGATGGCTTGTGCGCAGCCCAAAAATCCCTGCAACCGGCGGGCGCGCAGCGCGGCTGTCCACGGCGCCAGCGCATCTGTTTTGCGAAAGGCCGGGGAAAAGTTGCGCTTTGTATCGGTGTCCAGCCGCGCCTCAATGCCGGTTGCGCGGATGGTCGCAATGTCGCGCGCCCATGTGTCCTTGGTGCCCAGTTTGGGGGCGGTGTTGGCCAGCACCAATGCGCGGATTTGGTCCAGCCGTTTTACCGCCAGCCCTTGGGCCACCATGCCGCCAAGGTCGTGACCGATGAACACCGCATCGCGGATGGCCAAATGGTCCAACAGGGTTTCGGCATCCCGCACCAGCGCGCCCATCGTGTAGGGGGCTGGCGGCGTATCTGACTGCCCATGACCGCGCAAATCATAGCCGATCACGCGCAGCCCGGGTGGCAGCAGGGCAATAGTGGCGGCCCAAATGCTGTGATCAAACCCCAAGCCATGCGCGAACACCAAGGCGGGACCGCCCGCTGCGCTGTCCCAAAAGGCGGTTTTATGGTCACCATTGCTGGCAAATTGCGGCTGCATCTGCGGGCCTTACCCGTCCAGCATCGCCAGCGCGCGGGCGAACACATCAGGGTCCACATTCCCGCCCGAGGCGACGCAGATCACATCCGGCGTGGCGATTTCATCGCCATGAAACAGCGCCGCCGCCAAGGCCACCGCGCCGCCGGGTTCCAGCACCACTTTAAGGCGTGACCACGCCAGTGCCACGGCGCGCAACGCCTCATCATCGGTCACCACAATGCCGGGGCCACACAGCCGCGCCATCACAGGCAGGGTCAGCGCGCCGGGGGTGGGCGTCACAATAGCATCGCACAGCGACCCCGCTGCATGGGCATTGTGCTGGCGCGTGCCTGTGGCCAAGCTGCGCGTCACATCATCAAACTCCGCAGGTTCGACCGGCCGGGCGCGCAGGCCCGTAGCGCGCGATGCCAGCGCAATCGCGATGCCCGATGTCAAACCACCCCCGCCGCAACAGACCAATACATCGGCCGCCGTGATCCCTTCGGCGGCAGCCTGTTCGGCAATTTCCAAGCCGGTGCTGGCTTGTCCCGCGATCACCATCGCATCATCATAGGGTTTGATCAGCGTCAGCCCGCGTTGGGTGGAAAGGGCAAGGCCAATGGCGTCACGGTCCTGCGCCGCGCGGTCATACAGCACCACTTCGGCGCCCAAAGCGCGGGTGTTGTCGATCTTCATCTTTGGGGCATCATTGGGCATGATAATCACCGCAGGCACCCGGTGTTGGCGCGCGGCCAAGGCCACACCTTGCGCGTGGTTGCCCGATGAATAGGCGATAACCCCTTGGGCGCGCAGACCCGGTTCCAGCGCCGACACCGCAGACCACGCCCCGCGATATTTGAACGACCCTGTGTGCTGCAAACATTCCGCCTTTACGAAGACGCGCCGCCCCGCGATCTCATCCAAAAAAGGCGAGGTTAACAGCGGGGTACGGCGGGCGTGGCCGTCAAGGCGGCGGGCGGCGGCCTCAATCGCTTGGATGTCGGGTGCCTGAATGTCAGGCGCTTGAATGTCGAGTGTTTGAATGTTGGGCGCTTGCGTGTGGGGGGCTGGCATATCGGGCATTGGGGCTACTTTTCTGGGGCATTTGCGCACCATAGCTGACCTGTTGCCCCCGAAAGGTCAATCTTTAGCAGGTTTGTTTACCGCCCGTTAACCAAATCCCGCCGAAGGTGGAGGGTAAGCGGAGGGACGTAATGCGTTTTGTCTGGGCCTTGATGATCTGGTGCTGTGCGGTGCAGGCGCAGGCGGGCGCATGGCCGCGCGAACAAGGCGGCGTGTTTATCGCCCTGTCGCAAGATGCCACGCAGCAAAAGCTGTACGCCGAATATGGCGCGCGCAACGATTGGACGATGGGGGGGGAGGTGACGATGCCAAAAGGCCGCCGCCTGCCCGATGTCAGCCAATTCGCGCATTATCCGGTGTGGCGCGGCAAAGGGGGTGCAATCTTGTCGCTGGGAATTGCAGGCGATCTGCGCGAGGCAGCGGCGGCAACCGTGGACCCGCTGTATGACGGCGTGGCCGAAATGACGGTGCGTTTGGGGGCGTTTTGGGGCAAGGGGTTTCAAACCGGGTTGGGCGATGGTTGGGCCACGGTCGATGTGCAGGTGGAACGGATTGTCAGCACCAATTGGGTGAACACGGGGTTGGCCTATAAGGTGGATGCGGGGCTGGGATTGAAGCCTATCAAGCAGGTGATGATCACAGCGCAGGCGCAATACTGGCGGCGCGATGATGACCAATTCTTGCGGCTGGAAGGGGGTGCTGCCCTGTCGCTGGGGCCAGCCAAACTGGTTGTGCAGCCGTCCATCGGGGTGATCGGACCAAAGGACGGGCGGGTTAAGATGGCGCTGTGGCTGGAATTTTGATCGCCCCCAACCAATCGCGCAGCACGGCGACCGCCGCCGCCTCATCCAAAAACGGGATATGGGCGCGGTCGGGCACGTTGCAAAACCCCATATCGGGGCGGCGTGCGCGCATTTCGTCCGCGCAGCTTTGCGTCAAAAGATCGGAATTTGCACCCCGGATCAGCGCGATGGGCAGGTCCGCGCATGCCTCAAACAACGGCCACAGATCGGTGGGCGGCCCGTCAAATGCAGCCAAAAAGCTGTCGCGCAATGTGGGGTCATAGGTGATGCGCAAACCGTCGGGGGTTGCGGTGTAATGCAGCTTCGCCTCCTCCATCCAGCGGCTTTCGGGCACATTGGCAAACCCCAGCATCAGCGCGGGCAGGGCGGCGGCCAGCTCGGCATGGGTGGTCACGCGCGGATTGCGGCCCACGTAATCCATAATGCGCGCCAGCCCCGGTTTGTGAACCTCTGGCCCGATGTCGTTGAAACAAATCCCCAGCAACCGATCCTTTGCCATCGCCGCCAGCACCATCGCGATCAACCCACCGCGCGATGTGCCAATCACAGCCGCCTGCGCCACGCCCAAATGGTCCAGCAATTCAATCGCATCGCGCCCTTCAATCGGCACGGTATAGGTGGCGGCCCCGGTCCACTGGCTTTCCCCGCGCCCGCGGTAGTCCATGCGGATGAGGCGATAAGGCGGCAAATGCGGGATCATGTAGTCAAAATCACCCATCGTGCGGGTCAATCCGGGCAAGCACAACAGGGGCAGCCCCGCGCCCTCATCGCGGTAGGCAATGCGCGTGCCGTCAGATGTGGTGAAAAATTGGGTCATGCGGCACCTGCAAGGTTGGGGATTTCAGTCAGATCTGGCAAAACATGGTCCGGCGTGGCGGTTAGACGGTCCATCGGCAGGCCCGCGCGGTTCACCCAAACCGTGCGAAACCCAAACGCCGCCGCCGAACACACATCCCACCCGTTGGATGACACGAACAAAACCGCGTTCCGCGCCACGCCAAACTGCGTGCCGACCAGCCCGTAAACCCGGCGCGCGGGCTTGAACACGCCAACCGCCTCCACCGACAGCACGGCGTCCAACACCCCTGCAATTCCGGCGGAACGTGTCGCCGCCGCCAGCATTGCGGGGCTGCCATTGGATAATATCGCCGTGGCCATCCCGCGCGCTTTCAACGCCGCCAAAACGCCCGGCACCTCTGGATAGGCAGGAAGTTCGTCATAAAGCGCCAGCAAACGCGCGCGCAGGGCCGCATCCTGCAGCCCCGCTGCCTCCATTGCCCAATCAAGGGCATCTGCGGTGACGCGGCCAAAATCTACATGGTCCCTCGTTACGGCGCGCAGCCAAGTGTATTCCAACTGCTTGCGCCGCCAATCCTCGGCCAATCGCGGCCACAGCGCTGCCAAGGCGCTTTGGCTCGGCTCGGTCGCCGCCACGCGCGCGGCACCTGCCACGTCAAATAACGTGCCGTATGCGTCGAAAACCACTGTTGAAATGGGCATGGGCAAACCTTTCATTGCGCCGAAATTGGCACAGACCAAGCGACAGCGAAAGGGGCCGCGACAATCGCCACGCTTGCGACTGCGGGGCACAGCGCCTAAAGGGATTTGGATTGGCGAAAAGGCAGACAGATATGGCACGCGGCACGACATTGCTGGAAGAGCGGGAAAAATCGAAACAGATGGGCGCGCTGCGGGGCCTCTTGCCCTATATGGCCCCCTACCGCAAGCTGGTGATCAGCGCGGTCGTGGCACTGGTCGCCACATCGGTCGTGTCGCTAACGCTGCCGCTTGCCGTGCGCCGCGTGGTGGATGGGTTTTCATCCGGCGATGCGGCGCTGCTGGACCAATATTTCGCCGCCGCCTTGGTTATCGCCATGCTTTTGGCGCTGGGCACGGGCGCGCGCTATTACTTTGTGACCCGGTTGGGCGAACGCGTGGTCGCCGATATCCGCAAATCGCTGTTCGACAAGGTGATGGGAATGAGCCCGGCATTTTTCGAACGCATCATGACGGGTGAAGTCCTAAGCCGTTTGACCACAGACACCACGCTAATCCTTTCAGTCATCGGTTCCTCCGTCTCTATCGCGCTGCGCAACCTGTTGATTTTTATGGGCGGCATCGTGGCCCTATTGCTGACATCGGCCAAGCTGACGGGGCTTGTCCTGCTGATCGTGCCGGGGGTGATTGTGCCCATCATCGTGCTGGGCCGCCGCCTGCGCGTGTTAAGCCGCGAAAACCAAGACTTAATCGCAGAAAGTTCCGGCAACGCGTCCGAGGCGCTGTTGTCAGTGCAAACTGTCCAAGCGTTCACCCATGAAATCCAATCGCGCGCCACATTTGCAGGCGTGACCGAGGCTGCGTATCTGTCTGCGCAACGCCGCATCGGCACGCGGGCGATCATGACCGTGATCGTGATTTTTCTGGTGTTCACGGGCGTTGTTGGCGTGCTGTGGATTGGCGCGCGCGATGTCCAAGCGGGCGTAATGAGCCCGGGCGAATTGGTGCAATTTCTGATTTATTCGGTGATGGTGGCGGGTGCTGTGGCGGCACTTTCCGAAATTTGGGGCGAATTGCAGCGCGCGGCAGGGGCCACGGAACGGCTGGTCGAACTGCTGGTCGCCGCCGACAGCGTCCGCGACCCCGCAACGCCAATGCCCTTGCCCCGCCCCGTGCGCGGTGCGATTGAGTTTGAAAATGTCACCTTCCGCTATCCGGCCCGCCCTGAAATCAGCGCGCTGGACCATATCAGCCTGCAGGTGAACCCCGGCGAAACGGTCGCGCTGGTCGGGCCGTCGGGAGCGGGCAAAACCACCATTTTGCAACTGCTGCTGCGGTTTTATGACCCCCAAAATGGCCGTATCACGCTGGACGGTATCGCGCTGCCCGACCTGACCCGCGATGATTTCCGCCGCGCCATCGCCCTTGTCCCCCAAGATCCGGTGATTTTTGGCGCATCTGCGCGTGAAAACATCCGCTTTGGCCGTCCCGAGGCCACTGATGCCGAGATTGAGGAGGCAGCCCGCGCCGCTGCGGCCCATGACTTCCTAACAGCGCTGCCGCAAGGTTATGACACCTTTGTGGGTGAACGGGGTGTGATGCTGTCGGGCGGCCAAAAGCAACGCATCGCCATTGCCCGCGCCATTTTGCGCGACGCCCCCGTGCTGCTGCTGGACGAGGCGACAAGTGCGCTGGACGCCGAAAGCGAAAGTGCGGTGCAAAAGGCTGTGGATCAACTGTCGATGGGGCGCACCACCTTGGTCGTCGCGCACCGTTTGGCCACGGTGAAAAAAGCCGACCGCATTGTGGTCTTTGACCAAGGCCAAATCGTTGCAACGGGCACCCATGATGAATTGGTGGCGCAAGGGGGGCTTTATGCCCGTCTGGCGCGGCTGCAATTCACCGATGGGCAGGCATGAACGGGGAATTTCCGCCCGTTTTTCCCCGCAACTGTGAAAAGCGGTGATTGCACCAAGCGTCCCAACCGCCATACTACGCCCGTGACGGGGCCTGTTGCCCCGGTTTTTAAGTGAGATGTTCATGGTTGTGTGGAGCTTTGTAAAAGATGCAGGCACATCGCTGTTCGGGGGCAAGGCCGATGCGGCCGATGCGCCAAAAGAGGACGCGCTGCTGCAAGAGGTGAAAAGCCTTGGCCTTGACACCACCGGGATGGATATCAAGGTGGACACCGCTGGCAAAGTTGTCGTGACAGGCAATGCCGTAAGCCAGGAAATGAAGGAAAAAGTGATCTTGGCCGTTGGCAACGTCGCAGGCGTTGGCGAAGTGCAAGATGACATGCCGGACGCAGGGCCCGCCCCCGTGTTCCACGAAGTCAAAAAGGGTGACACGCTGTCGGCAATTTCCAAGGCGACGCTTGGCAGCGCCAACCGCTATAATGAGATTTTTGAGGCGAACCGCCCCATGCTGTCGCACCCCGACAAAATCTATCCCGGCCAGATGCTGCGCATCCCGCAAGCGTGATTTGACCTAAAACCTGTTTGAAAAGGGGCGCAATCTGCGCCCTTTTTTATGCAGTGACGTTGCGTTTGGGCGGTGGTCACGGCTTGCGACACTGTCCAAAACCGCCCATCGTTACGCCAAAATGCCCAAGCGCAAATGTCGCGGGCCATAGGGGGGGGGACGATCCATGACAGCCTTTGCAACCATTGCCGACCGCGATGCGATAGAGGCGGAAATGCCCTATGCCGCGCGCAATACCGCCAAATCCATCTATGATTTCCTAACCCGCGCCCGCGACGCCCACGGCCCCAAACCCGCCGTCAGCTTTCAGTTGCAATCTGGCCCGACCGATGCTGCGCAAACGATGACATGGGCCCAATACCACGCCAGCGTCACCCAAGCCGCCAACCTGTTTCGCGCGCTGGGCGTGGGCCCGGATGATGTTGTGGCCTTTGTGCTGCCCAATTGCATGGAAACCGCTGTGACGGTTTTGGGCGGGTCTGTGGCCGGAATCGTCAATCCAATCAACCCCTTGCTGGATGCGGATCAAATCGCCTCTATTCTGCGCGAAACCGGGGCAAAGGTTGTGGTGACGCTGAAAGCCTTTCCCAAAATTGATCTGCCGCAAAAGGTGGCAAAGGCGGTTCGCCATGCCTCCAGCGTGAAAACCGTGCTGGAAATTGATCTGAAGCGGTATCTGTCGCCGCCCAAAAGTTGGATTGTGCCGCTGATCCGCCCGAAAAACCCCGTTGCGCACAGCGCCGAAGTCCGTGATTTCAACGCTGAGATCGCGCGCCACCCATCGGATGGCCTGACCTTTGACGATGTGCTGGACGACCGCGTGGCCGCCTATTTCCACACGGGCGGCACCACGGGCATGCCCAAAGTGGCACAGCACAAAGTGTCTGGCATGGTTTATAACGGCTGGCTGGGCGCGAATTTGATGTTCAAATCCAATGATGTGGTGATCTGCCCGTTGCCGATGTTCCACGTCTTTGCGATCTACCCCATCTTGATGTCGATGATCGCATCTGGCGCACATGTGGTGTTCCCCACCCCCGCCGGATACCGGGGCGATGGCGTGTTCGACAACTTCTGGAAGCTGGTCGAACGCTGGAAAATCACCTATATGATCACCGTGCCAACGGCACTTTCGGCATTGATGCAGCGCCCGGTCAACGCCGATATTTCCACCCTGCGCGGCGCGTTTTCAGGCTCCGCGCCCCTGCCGTTGGAGCTGTTCAAACGGTTCGAGGCGGCGACAGGCGTGCAGATCATCGAAGGTTACGGGCTGACCGAATGTACCTGCCTTGTGTCGTGTAACCCGCCGGAGGGTATTAAAAAAATTGGCTCGGTCGGTATTCCGTTCCCCTATACACATGTCCGTATTTTGTACCATGATGCGGCCGGAAACCCCACCGATTGCGGCATCGACCAGGTGGGTGAAATTTGCGTGGCAAACCCCGGCGTTTTCCCCGGCTCCACCTATACCGAGGTGGATAAAAACCACGATTTGTTCGCCGAAAGCATCTATTTGCGCACCGGTGATCTGGGGCGGCTGGACGCGGATGGCTATCTTTACATCACGGGTCGCGCCAAGGATTTGATCATTCGCGGCGGCCATAACATCGACCCCGCCGAGATTGAGGAAGTGCTGGCAGGCCATCCCGCGGTCGCCATTGTCGGCGCGATTGGCCAACCCGACGCCCATGCGGGCGAAGTGCCCTGCGCCTATGTGGAGCTGATAAAGGACGCCGAGGTGAGCATCGACGACCTTATGGCCTTTGCGCGCCAGCATATCCACGAACGCGCAGCGGTGCCAAAAGTCATTGAAATCCTTGCGGAACTGCCGAAAACAGCGGTGGGCAAAGTGTTCAAACCCGACCTGCGCCGCCTTGCCATCACCCGCATCTATAATGAGGCGTTGGTGGCAACTGGCCTGCCCGTGCGCGTGGTCGCGGTGGTGGAGGATAAAAAACGCGGCCTCGTCGCCCAAATCACGCGCGATGCAGGCACCGATGATGCGGCAGTGACGGCCGTTTTGGGCGACTTCGTGCGCCCGTGGGATTGGGTGGAATAGGGCCCAAAATTCAGGCAGCGGTGTCCAGCCAAATGGTCACCGGGCCTGCGTTGGTCAGGCTGACATCCATATCCGCGCCAAATTCACCGTTGGCCACAGGGATGCCCAAACGGCCCACGGCGGCGCTGAAATAATCGTACAACCGCCGCCCATCGTCCGGGCTGGCGGCGGGCGAAAAGCCGGGGCGATTGCCGCGCGATGTATCGGCGGCCAGCGTGAACTGGCTGACAATCAGCGCCGCCCCACCCGCATCCGCAATCGACAGGTTCATCTTGCCTGCATCGTCTTTGAAAATCCGCAGCTTGGCGATTTTCGCGGCCAATTGATTGGCCTCAGCCTCGGTATCGCCCTGCATCGCGCAGATGAAAATCAGCAGTCCCGGCCCAATTTCGCCGACCGTTGTCCCGTCTACCGTGACCGCTGCATGCTGGACGCGTTGCAACAGCGCCCTCATACCTCATGCGCCCAAGGTGGGTTTGCGCCGGGGCGTGACACGGTGATCGCGGCTGTGCGGTTGCCGAGCGACAGGGCCGCGTCCAGTGTGGCATCTGGCAGGCCCGCCAGCGCCGTTTTGGTCAGCGCGCCCGCTGTGTGCAGCGCGGCCAGCGCGCCCGCGTTGAACGTGTCGCCCGCGCCCACCGTATCGGCCACCGTTACTTTTTGCCCGGCGACAAAGCGGTTTTGTGTGGCCGTGATCGCGCGCGCGCCGCTGGCCCCTTCGGTCAAAAACACCAGCTTTGGGCCGCGCGCCAGCAGCCCTTGGGCCAGTGTCGCCGCATCACCGGGACCGTCGAGCCAATGCAAATCCTCATCACTGATTTTCACAATATCGGCGCGGGCCAGCATGGCCGTGATCCGCGCGCGGTAGGCGTTGGGATCGGTGATAAAACCGGGGCGGATGTTGGGGTCAATCATCGTCACGCGGTCGCCTGCTTGGGCTTGAAGGGCGGCGTAGGTGCTGGCAGCGGGGTCGTTCACCAAAGATATGCCGCCGAAAAATAGCGTGGTCACATCATCGGGCAGGGTGGGCAAATCGCTGGCCGCAAGGCTGCGCCCCGCCGTGTTTTCATCGTAGAATGCATAGGTCGCCTGCCCGTTCACCAGCTTGACAAAGGCCAGCGTGGTGGGCCGATCTGACCGCGCCGCAAGGCTGGTGTCTACGTTGGAGGCCGCCAGTGTGTCTGTCAAAATTTGGCCAAACAGATCGGTGGACAGGCCCGAATAAAACCCCGTTTTCACCCCCAGCCGCCCCAAAGCGATGGCTGTGTTGAACACCGCGCCGCCCGCGTGGGGGGCGAAACAGGGCGCACCATCAGTGGTTTGACGGGGCAACATGTCGATCAGGGCTTCGCCGCAGCAGAGGATCATGGGGGTGGTCCTTTCGGGTATCAGATAAAATAGGGCGCGAGGTTGGAGCGCACGCGGTCCAAAGGAGTGGCCCCGGACGTGTCGGGGACAAAGGGTTCGCCCGTAATCGCCTCATAGGCTTGGATATAGGTTTGGGCGGTGGCCGCGATCATATCGGCCGGGATTTCGGGGATGTCGTCGGTATAGGGGTCGCAGCGGGCGGCGACCCAGGCGCGGATCACGTCCTTATCGAACGAGGGGGGGCGGGTGCCCGTTTGCAGCGCCGCCGGGTATCCATCGGCCAGCCAATAGCGGCTGCTGTCGGGGGTGTGGATTTCATCAGCCAGCACGATATTGCCCGCGCCATCGGTGCCAAATTCGTATTTTGTATCTACCAAAATGAGGCCGCGTTCGGCCGACATTTCTTGGCCCCGTTTGAACAGCGCGAGGGAGATTTTGGCGATCTGGTCCCATTGGGATTGGGTCAAAAGGCCGGTTTCCACAATCTCCGCTGCGGTGAGGGGTTCATCATGGCCGCCATCAAACGCTTTAGATGTGGGGGTGATGATGGGCGTGGGCAGGGCGGCGTTATCGGCCAATCCATCCGGCAATGTGTGGCCATACATCTGGCGCTGGCCCTTTTTATACAGCGTCAGAATAGAGGTTCCAGTTGTCCCAGCCAGATAGCCGCGCACGATTATTTCGACGGGCAAAATGGTCAGCCGCTGGCCCACGACCACGTTTGGGTCGGGGTAAAACAGGACGTGGTTGGGGCAAATATCGGCGGTGTGTTCGAACCAGAACCGGGCGGTTTGGGTCAGGATTTGGCCCTTGTAGGGGATCGCGGTCAGGATGCGATCAAAGGCGGAAATCCGGTCCGAGGAGATGAGGATGCGTCGATCATCGGGCAGGTCATAGCAATCGCGGACCTTGCCGAAATAGGGGTGCGGCAGTTCAGGGATGCGGGCGCTGGAAAGGATGCGGGAAAGGTCGATCATATAGCCTCCTATCGGTTGGGGGTTCTATTGATCGACAGGTGGCGGGAGTCAATCTGTGCTGCGATTTTAGGGGTGCGGTTCGCGCGCGATGCTTTGGCTAAGAACCTGATATACAATAGTTTTGCGTTTTTCATTAAGGAAATTTTAAGTTTTGCATCGCGGTGTGATCTGCGGTCCGGCGGTGCCGCGCGGACCAAACCGGGCGCGGGGGGGCTAAATGCCCCCTAAGGTCGGGGCCCCCGTTGCAGGCGTGGCCATCAGCTTTGGCTTGCCACGGCCAGCGCGCCCAAGATCAGCGCGCCTGCGATCACGGCAAAGGTGATTTTCCATGCGGAATAGGGGCGTTCGCCTTGGACCTTGCCGGTTTGGCCGTTCACCACGAAACGGTAGGTTTTGCCGTTATATTTATAGGCGGCCATCCAGACGGGCAGCAGGATGTGTTTAAAGGTTTCGGCTGCATAATTGGTATCCACGCGGCTGATTTGCTGTTCATCGCCGCCAATATCGCCGCAGACATCGCCGTAAATTACGCCCGCCATAATGTCATGCGCGGCAGCGTTCCCATCCCCAAGGCCAATCGTATACCCTTCGGCGATGAAGCCTGCCAGAAAATCGGGGCGGTAGGGTTCCAGCGCGCCCAAATCCCATGGCGCAAGGCCCGTGGTAAAACGGTGCGGCAAGCTGGCGGAGGCCAGCACCAGCACATCATCAAACGCGCGGGCCACCCGGCCCGACACCGATTGCCAACGGGTTTTGCGGACTTGTTCTTGGCGTTGCTCGCGGCGTCCGTTCACCTCAACTGTGACCATCCGGGTTTCATAGTAATAAGTGCCGCGTTGGCCGGAATAGGATGATCGCGTGGCGGCATCAAACGTCCAATAAGGCACATAAAGCCCCGACAGCGCACGCCCTTTGCGGGCGTATTCCACCAGCCCGTTGGGCGCAAACCACAAGCGGCCCAGCCATGTGGCCATCGCTGCGCGCGCGGTGCGTTCATCCAGCTGGAACGGCACCAAGGCTTGGGGTTTGATTTGGCGGTTGGTGCCTGTGCCAATGACCACGGGGGTTGCACAAAACGGACATTGGGTGGCGTGTTTTGCGCCCAAAAACTCCACCAAGGCCCCACAATTCGGACATGGGGTGGTTTGCGGGGTTTCCATCGCGGTTTGCGGCAAGTCACCTTGCAACCCGCGCGCAAGGTCGTGTTCACCCAACGCGCGCGTGGACTCGCGCCGCATGGCGCGCGGGATATCTTGAGTGTTGCCGCAGTGATCGCACACCAATTCGGTGGCGCCGGGGGCAAAGCGCAGGTCGGCCCCGCAGGCATTGCAGGGCCAGCGGGTGGCCTGATCGGTCATTTAGGCCGCCGGAGTTGGGGCCGGGGGCGGCGGTGGCGCGATGGTGAACAGCTGCGCCAGTTCCGCGATTTGGCCTGCGGGTTTCCAGCCGTCTTGGCCTGCGGTCCACACCAACGTATCGCGGTTGAAGGTGGCATCGGTGATCATGCGGCCCAAATGGCTGCGCGAGAATGGCCCGTTGGTGGTGCCATTGGCCGCCGTGTGCCACAGCTTTTCGGGCGCGGGTGGCGGGGGCGGTGTTTGGGTGGCAGGCATCGCCCCCCATGGTCCCATGTTTTGCGCCATGCCCATGCCGATACCGGCCCCCAGCCCTGCGCCGACCGCAGCCCCTGCGGAAGAGTTTGGGTGCGCCATCCCTTCGGCGGCATTGAACTGCATATAGCGGTTCATATCGCCCACGATGCCCATCGAGGTGCGCTTGTCCAGCGCCGCCTCCACCGCCTGTGGCAAGGAGATGTTTTCGATGTAAAGTTCGGGCAGTGACAGCCCGTAAGCGGCGATTTGGGGCGTGATCGCGGTTGTGACCAGTTTGCCCAGATCGGCGGTGTTGGCGGCCATATCCAGCACAGGGATATTGGACGCGGCCAGCGCGCGCGACATTTCTTGCAAGATCACGTTGCGGATTTGAAAGCTGATTTCATCGGCAGTAAATTCGCCATCGGTGCCGACGATTTCTTGCATAAATTTCGCGGGGTCGGTGACGCGCATGGAATAGGTGCCGAACGCGCGGATGCGCACGGGGCCAAATTCGGGGTCGCGGGTCATGATGGGGTTTTTGGTGCCCCATTTCAGGTCGTTGAACCGGGTGGTGTTGATGAAATAGATTTCCGATTTGAAGGGGGATTGAAAGCCGTGATCCCAATGTTGCAGCGCGGTCATCACCGGCATGTTGTTGGTTTCCAACATATAAAGGCCGGGGCCGAACACATCGGCCAGCTGCCCTTCGTGGATGAACACGGCCGCTTGCCCTTCGCGCACGGTCAGTTTTGCGCCGTACTTAATTTCATTTCCGTGGCGTTCAAACCGCCAGACCATCGTGTCGCGGGTGTCATCGGTCCAAGCGATAACGTCGATGAATTGGCCTTTGAGAAAGTCGAATACCATGGCGTGTTCCTTAACTGTCGCCGCCCACAAGGGCTGTGGCGAGTTGGTCGATGATGGGGCGGGCCTGATCGGCCGTCATGCCGGGGGTCAAAGCGGGATTATAGAGCATTTTCAGCATCATTTCATCCATCGGCGTCAGCAAAGCAAATTCCTGATCGTCGTTAAAGATGGAGGGGCGCGCGGCGGGGCTGTCATTGGGCAGGCCGAGGCCTTGGGCAATTTCTTCGTGCAGGCACGACAGGTGCAACAGGTCGGGGTGTTCGGCGCGGATCACGGCAAAGGCGCGTTCGATCAAGTTAGTATCGTCGTTGATCGAGGTGGTGACCTGACAATAGGTCGATTGCGGCATGTTCACGATCGCATCAAGTTCGGGCGCGCCGATGTCCGGGTCGGTGCGGCGAATGGTGGGGCCAAGCGCCTGAATTTCATCGGTATTCAGGATGTTAAGCGAGAAGTTGATGTTGGTGGTGGCCAGCGCAATCGGGTGCCCCGTTAGTTTGGAGAGCCGGTTGAGGAAGGACCGGATGCGGGCGGTTTCTGTGGCGCGTTTGGTTTTCGGGATGGAGCTGCCGAACGTGAGGCCGACGCGCAGCGGTTTGTCCCAGCGGCGCAGGCGTTTTTCGGTGGCGCGGGCGACCAGCGTGCCGGACGAGCTGTCAAATTCATCGAAAAACGCGATGCGGATGAAATTATTGGCAAGTTGGCGCGCGGAAAAGGGCGCATCGGTGGCACCATCATCGGTGCGCATCAACCCTTGGGCCAGAAGTTGCGCCTGCACATCGGCGTAATAGGCGCGCAGGGCGGTGGATTGGGCAGAGGGGACGGCGGATATAATGGGGGCTGCAATGCGCTGTGGTGGGGGCTGCGTGGCGCGGCCTTGCAAGGTGGGCGGGGTGGCGCAGGCGGACAGCAAAGCGGCAGAGGTGGCCACAAGGACCACCCCTTTGCGGGCCTTTGCCCACAGCCCCTGACCGCCTGCGCGCATCACATCAGGTCCCCCGCGTCATGTTAAGCCTTGACGCCGATGGTGTCGCCGAGGCCTGTTTTACGCGCTTTGGCCGATGCCAGCGTGTCGCGCAATTCGTGTTCCATCTTGACCAATTCCACCTCTGCCTCTGCGCGTTTGGCCTTGCCTGCATCGGCAATCGCAAGGCTTTCGTTGATGGTGGCGATCAAGGTGGCGTTGGCCTTTTTCACCGCTTCGATATCAAACACGCCGCGTTCCATTTCGGTGCGCACGATGCGGTTGGTTTGTTGCAGGTTTTCCGCGTTGGAGGTGAGAAGTTCATTGGTCAAATCATTGGCCGCGCGAATGGATTCCGCCGCTTCGCGCGAACGTTGGATGGTGACCGCTTGGGCCAATTGGGTTTCCCACAACGGCACGGTGTTCATCAAGGTCGAGTTGATTTTGGTGACGAGCGATTTGTCGTTTTCCTGCACCAAACGGATGGAGGGCAAGGACTGCATGGTGACTTGGCGGGTCAATTTCAGGTCATGCACGCGGCGTTCCAGATCGTCGCGGGCGGCGCGCAGGTCGCGCAATTCCTGGGCCTTCATCACTTGGCGTTCTTCGGGGGCGGCTTTCACATCCGCCTCTTTGGCGGGGATGTCGGTGGCGTCGATGTCTTTCAATTTCGCCTCACCCGCCGCGATATACAGGGCGAGTTCGTCATAGAATGTCAGGGTTTTGTCATAAAGAATATCAAGCGATTTGATATCTTTCAGCAGGGTGTGTTCGTGGCCCAAAAGCGTGTCGGTGATCTTGTCGATCTGGCCTTGCACATCTTCGAATTTCGCGACGAAATTGGCGAAAGGGGCCGCGCGGCCCAGCAGTTTTTCCCACCACGTCCGCTGGCGGCGCACATCAAGTTCGGACACGGAAAACCCGCGAATGGTGCTGACCATGTTGCGCAGGCTGTCACCCGCTGGGCCCACATCTTTGTTTTTCACATCGGCCAGCATTTCTTGGGAAATGACCTGCAATTCGGCCTGCGCGCCCGACCCAAAGGAGATGATGGATTGCGTGTTCGACATATCAATTTCGGCCATCCGCTTGGTGATTTCAGCGGCATGGGCGGGGGCGGCGCTGTCCAGCGTGATCAATTCGCGGCCCGGTTCGGGCAGCACAACGGCGGTCACGGCCTCCACTTCGGCCAAGGTTGCGGCGGCTTTTTGTTGGATGGTTTCGGCCATAATACACTCACTATTTTGGCGGGGCGGGTGCCCAGCGGATTAACGATTTTCAAAGGCCAAGCGTTCGCGCAAGACCTGTATTTCAACATTCAGATCGCTGGTGTTGTCGGACAGCAAAGCGGTGGTGCGGCTGGCGAAATTGGTTTCCAAATCGGTCAGCAGGGCATCATATTCGGCGCGCACGGAGGGGTCGCGGTTGCGATTATAGACATCGACGAATTTGGTGGTCGCATCGCGCGCACCTTGCAAATAAACGCCCAAGTATTTGCGCGCCGCCGTCAGGTCGCGGGGGTCGTTTTCGACGGTGCGAAACATCGTGCGGGCGGTATCGGCAAAATGGTCAACGCGGGTTTCCAATTGGCGGTCGCGGGCGCGCAAAATGGCGTCTTTCATCGCCGTTAGATGCCCTTCGGCCACGTCGATCGCCTTGGCCACCCGGTCCGTTTGAAAGGCGTCAATGCCTTCGGCACCTTTATCGGTCATCGGGTCAAGGCCAAAGGCGCCAAGGTGCAAAAACGCGCCCAGCGTGCCAAGCGCGCTGGCGATCAGCACCCCTTGGCCTGCGATCAAGGTGAGGATGGCAAGGCCCGTGCCAATCAAAACCGCCGCAATCAGCTTGCGCGGCAGGGCAGGGCGGCGGGCGATGCTGCGCGCTTCATACGCTTCTTGTGCAAACAACCCTTCGCGGGTCAGCCATGCTGCCAGCAGCATCAAGGCGGCGGCCGCGCAGCCGAAAATCAGCGCGACAGGGTCACCTTGAAACGCGGTCCACAAAAAAGGCAGCGGCAGGAAAAACAGCAAGTTGGAGCGGAACCCCGCCTTGGTGCGGCGTTTGGCCTGAAACCCTTGGTTTTGGGTTGGGGGTTGCGGGCTGTTCGGGCTGAATTTTCCACCAAAACGCTGGGCCATGTTACACACCCCCCAAGTTGGCAACATAGACCGTAAGCGCCACGAGAAGGCAGAATGAGAGGGTTTTAAGCCCGTTTGATGACATATCCGCCCCCGATATTTGCGCGCGGCCTTGATTTGCGCGCGGCCCTTTTCGTGATCACCCTGCCTGCCATATGGCCGTCCGTGGCACCCTTGCCCGTGACAGCCCCCCCGCGCGGCACCCCAATATAGTATAAGAACCCCGCGCCCCGCGTGCCAGTGGCATAAGCGGGGAAAGGCGGGGTTAATTCCCCCTTTAGGGCCGTTTTGGGCGGGGATTTGCTGGTTTTGCAGGCCTTGCGGACGGTTTGCCTGCCCCTGCGGTGGGGCCATTGCGGCTGCCGTTTGGTTTGCCGCCCGGTTTTGGCGCAGCCTTGGCCCAAGATTTGCTGGGTGGTTTCGTGCTGCGGCTGGCCGGTGCGTCAATCGCGGCAGAGGCAAAAGCGCGCCCGCCAGATTTTTCGCCGGGTTTGGAGCCAGATTTGGGGGCGAATTTACCGCGCGAGGCGGCGGGTTTTGCGTCTGGCGTTGCAGCGGCGCGCGCGCCCGGTTTGGGGCTGGGTTTGGCGCCCGGTTTGACGATGCGCGGGCCTGTTGGGCGGGCATCGGTGGATGGGGCGGGGCGGTCACCACTAGGGCGGGCGGTGGATGGGCGGGGATTTGCGGGGCGGGGGCCTTTGGCGCGGGGGGCCGGGGCCACCGCATCTTCGGGCAATTCGCGCTGGCCCAGTTGGTCGCGCAGCACGCGGCCTTTCACCTCCTCCACATCGCCGGGCACCATTTCGCCCAAGCGGAACGGGCCATAGCTGACGCGGATAAGGCGGTTCACGGTGAGGTTGATGGCAAACATGGCACGGCGAATTTCGCGGTTTTTGCCTTCGCGCAGGCCGATGGTCAGCCAAGCGTTGGCCCCTTGGATGCGGTCAAGGACGACGATCATGGGCTGGAATTTTTCGCCCTCTACCGTGATGCCGCGGCGCAGGGGTTCGAGGTCCGGCTCGGTCGGGTTGCCCTTGACGCGCACCCGGTATTTGCGAAGCCAGCCCGTGGAGGGCAGTTCGAGTTTGCGTTTGAGGCCGCCATCATTGGTCAGCAACAAGAGCCCTTCGGAGTTGAGATCGAGGCGGCCGATGGACATGACGCGGGGGAGATCTTCGGGCAGGTGATCAAAGATCGTGTCGCGGCCTTTTTCGTCGCTGTTCGAGGTGACCAGCCCTTCGGGTTTGTAATAGAGCCACAGGCGGGCGGGTTCGGGTTGGCCGATCGGTTCGCCATCAACGGTGATGCGGTCGCGGGGGCCGACGTTCAGGGCGGGGCTGGTGATGATTTTGCCGTTCACGGCGACTTGGCCGAGTTCGATCATTCGTTCGGCTTCGCGGCGCGAGGCCACGCCTGCGCGCGACAGGACTTTGGCGATCCGATCGCCTTCGGGAGTTTGGGCTGGGGTTTGGGGGGTGTCGTTTGGCATGCTGTGGCCTTTTGTTTGCGGCGTCGTCGCGACGGGGCTTCGGGTGCAGAGTATTTGGTTGGGGGGGGCGGGGCAAGGGGGGTAAGGTTGGGAGGGGATTGAAATTTGGGCGGGGGCGGGGCAAGGCTGATCCATGGTTGGATTTACATCATATATGGCGGCGGCGCTGGAGGAGGCGCGGGCGGCGGGGCTGCGCGGGGAGGTGCCTGTGGGGGCCGTGGTTGTAGGGCCTGCCGGGGTGGTGGCGCGGGCGGGCAACCGGGTGCGCGAGTTGTGTGACCCGACCGCCCATGCGGAGGTTTTGGCGATACGGGAGGCCTGCCGGATGCTGGGCAGCGAGCGGCTGGGGGGGCATGATTTATATGTGACGCTGGAGCCGTGCCCGATGTGTGCGCAGGCGATATCATTGGCGCGGGTCGGGCGGCTTTATTATGGCGCGTCGGACCCGAAATCGGGCGGGGTGGAAGGCGGCGCGCGGGTGTTTTCGCACCCCCAGTGCCATCATATTCCGGAGGTTTATGACGGGATTTCAGCGGAGGAGGCGGCGCGGATGTTGCGGGAATTTTTTGCGAACCGCAGGTGAGGTTTGGGTGCGATCTGGAGGGTGGTTCGCGCGCGATGCGGCGGTTAATGCGTTGATTTTGTTTGGATTCGTGTTTTTTGTTAACTAAATTTTAACGGCTTACATCGCAGCGCAATTGCGATTTTCTACAGCTGCATCGCAAAGCGGGGGCTGGGGTCGCGGCGCGCAAAACCATTTGCCAAGTAATAGGTTTCGGCAGCGGTGTTGGCGGGGTGGGTGCCCACGGTGAGGTAGGTGCAGCCAAGCCCGCGCGCGCGATCGGCGCAGGCCGCAAGCAGGGCGCGGCCCATGCCGCTGCCGCGATGATCGGGCCAGATGAACAAATGATGCAAATCCATGCCGCGCCGCCCGTATTGGATTTGCGCAAGGGGCAGCAGGATGGCGTAGCCTGCGTGATTATCAAAAATAAGCGCGTGCATCCAAGGGGTTGGGCCGAACAGATCGCGCGCAAGGGTTGCGGGCGTGGCGCTGGCCGCATCACCGTGATGGGCGGCCAACTGCGTGATACCATCCAACAAGGCGGGAATATCGGCAGGGGTTGCGGGGCGGATGTGGGGCATCATGCGACCCTTGGGTTCGGGGGTGGCGGCTGTCAAGGGCGCGATCACAGTTGGGGGGGGCGTAGCCCCCTAACTGCTGGGTCCAAGCGGTTAATGCGCGGGTTTGATGAAAGTGCCGTTGCGCAAATCTGCAATCGCTTGGCGGATTTCGGCGTCGGTGTTCATCACGATGGGGCCGTGCCATGCCACGGGTTCGCGGATGGGCGCGCCCGAGATGAGGAGGAAGCGCAAGCCGTGATCGCCTGCTTGCACGGTCACCTCTTCGCCCCGGCCAAACTGGACCAGCGTGCGGTCGCCGGACATGTCGCGGATGTTCACCTCGCGTCCGCGCACTTTTTTTTCCAGCAGCACGCCGCGCGGGCGGCTGGCATCGCGAAAATTGCCTGCCCCTTCAAACACATAGGCGAAGGCGGATTTGTGCGTGTCGATTTTGAAGGTCTTTTTCACGCCTGCCGGCACGGAAATATCAAGGTATTGCGGGTCGGCGGCGATACCATCGACCGGGCCGGTCTTGCCCCAGAACGAGCCCACGATCACGCGCACTACGGTGCCGTCATCATCGGTAATTTCGGGGATTTCCTTGCTTTCCACGTCTTGATAACGCGGTTGGGTCATTTTCAAATGCCCCGGCAGGTTGGCCCAAAGTTGGAACCCGTGCATTTGCCCGGCTTTGTTTCCGTGCGGCATTTCTTGGTGCAAAATGCCCGAGCCTGCGGTCATCCATTGCACATCGCCAGCCCCCAGCGCCCCGGTGTTGCCCAAGCTGTCGGCGTGATCGACGGTGCCTGCTAGCACATAGGTGATGGTTTCGATGCCGCGATGCGGGTGCCACGGAAAGCCGCGCTGGTAGTGGCGCGGGTCATCGTTGCGAAAATCATCGAACAGCAGGAACGGGTCCATCTGTTCGGGGTTTTGAAAGCCGAAGGCGCGGTGCAGATGGACGCCCGCCCCTTCCATCGTGGGGGTGGCGGCGGTTTCAGAGGTGACGGGACGGATGGACATGCGGTACCTCGCGCTTGATTGGTATGTAAGTTTGGCGGTTTGTGCAGATTAACGCAATTCCCGTGCGCGCGGGGGCTGTGTGCGCCAGCGCACGCTTGCGGCGGGGGTGCTGGTTCTTTGCCGCGAACCTGATATAGCGGGAAAAACGACTTGGGGGTGGATATGGTCAAGGATGATAAAACGGTGTTGGCGCGGTTGGATGCGTCACAGCCGCGCCGGGTGATTGGGGCCGTTGCACAGGTCGGTTTGGCCGCCGTGTTGGTGTCGCTGGCCATATCATTCCCGCGTGAACAGATGGGGCTGCGGATTATTTTGCTGCTGCTGGGTGGGGTGATGGCCTATGCCGCCCATGCGACGTGGCGCGCGACCGAAATGGGTTTGACCTTGACCAAGGACGGGTTGGTGGACGGGCACGGGCGGGTATTGGCCGATCTGGCCAATGTGCGCGAGGTGGCGCGGGGGCCGTTTGCGTTGAAACCATCGCACGGGTTTTCGTTGTTGTTGTTCAAAGCGCCGGGGTTTGCCTGGGTGCCGGGGTTGTGGTGGCGGGTTGGCACGCGGGTGGGGGTGGGCGGTGTGACCGCATCCCAGCCCGCGCGGTTTATGGCCGAAACGATTGCGGGCATGGTTGCGGCGCGCGACGCGCCCCCCCGCGATGACGCGGAGGATGCGTAAGGCCGCGCGTCACGCGTTGCAGTTGTTGGGCAGGTTGATCAAGCACACCTTTGGCACAAAGCGCGGCCGGGTGACGATGAATTCGCCCAAGGTCAAAGCTTGAAGCTGGTTGAGGGGCGGGGTGTAGGGCACCACCGTTTCCACCAAAACTGCCGCTTCGCCATCCACCATAATGGGCAGCCTGTTGACGTAGCCTGCGATGGTTGCGGTGGTCAAACGGGGCAGCGCATTGCCGGGGGAGCGTGAAAACAGCACCTCATAGCGGGAGCGCACCCCGCTCCAGACAAAGGAGGTGACGCGGATTTGGGCGGTTTGGTCACCCGGCAGCATGAAGTTCATCGTGGTGCGCATGCCGGTGATATAGCTTTCGGGCAGGTCGGCGGGCGCGCGCGAAATCATGTCTGAAATCGTGTAGCTGGCTTTTTGCACGGTGTTGATGCTGCGATACGCGTCCCAGAACACGAAAAGCATCAAGTAGACGCTGACCAAAAGGGGGACCGCGATGATCGCCTCTAGGACCACGCTGCCTTTTGTGTCGCGCGCAAAACGGCGCAATGGCGTGCGGATGAATGACATTTGCATGATCCTTATGACGGTTCGTTCACATAGGCGGAAATGGCGATCAGGCGGTATTCGCCATTCAAATCCTCGGACAGACGCGCGCCGATCCCGGTGTAGGGGAACATCGCGTCCTGCAGCACGCAAACGCGCATGAACATGACCTGTTGGGAAGCGCCCGGATTGTAGTCGAGCGCGGGCATGATATTTTGTTCGCGGTTGTAGCAACTGACCTGATTGGACGGAAACGCCCAAGTTGCGGTATCGACCGGCATCATTTCCAGCGTGATGCTGGACATGCAATCGCGCAAGATCACACTTTTTTCGCAGATCAACTGTTTGACCAGCAAGGGTGTGGGGTTCGGGATGCGGCCCAAGCGCAATTCGCGCATGACGCGGTCCACCGATTGTTCCAACAGCACAAAGCGGGTCATCAGCATCGCGGATTCGAGCGCGGAGGCAAAGATGATCACCAATATTGGCACCACCAGCACGAATTCCAGCGATGCCACGCCTGATTGATCATGCCACCAGCCCGACACCCGCGCGCGCAATCTGGCGGCCAGCGATGGGTGCCGGGGGTTTGGGGCCCCAAGATTGGGCACGTCATGGGTCATTGGGTCAACCTCAACTGGCTGATGTTATTGGCGATGGCGCGAAAGGCGGTGGCGATTTCAAGCCCGTTTGCGTCAAAGTAATGGGCGCTGGAGGTGGCGCAGTTGCGCACTTGGGTGCGGCCGTTGGTTGGTGCCTCAAACCCGATGCCATAGACAATGACGTTTGCGTTTTTGGCGGCGTTGCAAACTTGCTGCAGGCGCGTGTCTTTGACCGAGTACACCGATTCCATGAAGGTGTCGCGCCATGTGTTCCAGTTTTGGTTCAACGGAAGGCCGTAGAAATCATAGGAGACGAACGTGACGGACCATGTGGCCCACACCTCGCCCCAAGTGAGCTGGGTGTATTGGTTTGCCGCGCCGCCGCCATCGCGGTCATTGCGCCAAGCGTTGGAGTTTGGCCACCACCAGTCGTTGGATGTGCCTGCGCGGTCATGGAACACCGAGATGCGGCCATTGCTGTTGCGGCGCCAGATGTTGGATAGGGCCGCCGAGTTGTTATAGGGCGGGCGCATTTTGTATTCGGTGGTGTTTTCACCATCTGTCATCACGACCAGCACCTTGATCACCTCGCGCGTGGCGGGGTTCAGGGGACGGTCGATAAAGGTTCGGGCGACGCGGTTGGCGGCGACCAAATTGCGGATCACACCATTCGCGCTGTTGTCGAGCAAATAGACACCCCATTTCACGCCCACGTCGATGGATGTATTGCCACCCACAGAGAGCGCGTTGATGGCATTGTGCAATGTGGTGACGTTTTCGGTGAGGGGGGTCACCACGTTGCCAGCTTCGGGGGGGCAGTTGAACAGCATTGAGGCGGGGGTTGTGGTGTAGTTGTAGGGATCAAAATGCGCGTTGTGGACGCGGCTGGTGGCCGTTGGCAGGCTGGTGGAGTTGAAGGCAGAATCCGGCAATTCGATGCAAGACGATGCGTTGTGTTGCGGCGTGGTGTTGAAGGAGTTCATCATGGGGCGGCCAATATTGACCTGCGCGTTATAGGGCACGATGGACACCGACATGCGCCCCGGCAGCGAGCCACCCAAAACGGTGGACACAAATTCGCGGGCCGCAGGGCGCAGGTTGTTGATGCGCGAGCCGTTCATAGAGCCCGAAATATCAAGCACCATCGAGATTTCCACATCCGAGATGCGCTGTTCGGCCCCTGAGTTGGAGTTGACGTTAAAATCGTCTTGGCCATAGATGCCGCCGGTCATAAAGCCGACGCGCGCACGGGCATGGGCGACCACGGAGCGGAAGTTTAGCCCCTGCTGTGCATCGACGCTGGACAGGTATTGGGTCAACCCGGCCTTGGCAAAATAATCCTCGATCACCGCTTGGGCTGGGCGGTTTTGGTTCATGGCGGCGGCGGCCAGCACCGAACGGTCCAGCGTTTGCTGCACTTCGGCGCGGCGCTGTTCATAGCGCATCACATCCACCGCAAAGGCGCCCATCATAAAAATCAGCACGAAAAACACGATGGCCAGAATAAACAGCGCCCCATCCTCGTTCCGCGTAAAGCGGCGGGCAGCGTGGCGCGCAGCCGCCATGTGGCGGGTGCGGAGGTTTTGTGGCGTTGGCCGATGCATGCCGTTCATGATGCCGTCCTTTGTTTGGTGCGCCCGAAGAAGGTTTGGCGGGTATTGACCCGAAATAGTGAGCGCCGGACGCGACACACGTTTTCCCAAGGCCACCTGGCCTGCAAGTTGGGGCGAAAGTGTGGCGATTTTGGTCGAAGATTTTGATTTTGTATGCTGTCTGGAAACGCTGGGCGTTTGGTGGCGGCATTGTGTTTGATTGCGCAACAAAGCCGGGCTGTGGGGGCGGGCGTTTTGCAAAAACCTTATAATTTGGTTAATTGCGGCGGCAAGAAAGCAGGCGGCGAATCGCGGGAAATGGCAGTTTTTCCTGATTGGCGGCGGTTTTCGGGCGTTAAGATTCGTCTGGATGGGGCGCGTGGGCGATTGTCCTTATTTGGGGTCTGCGTGCGAATAGAGGTGAAAAATTAAGCAACTCTGGCTATCGTGCCCGGTGTAAGCCCCACGCGGAGTGTGGGGCAGCAGGGAGAGACGTGATGCAAGTGACCGGTGAGCCGAGCTTTCGGGATTCTGTTGATTTGATGTTCAACCGCGCGACTGCGCTGATGGACCTAAGCCCGGGGTTGAAGCAGAAAATTCAGGTCTGCAATTCGACCTATACGGTGCGGTTTGGCGTGCGGTTGCGCGGGCAGATTGAGACATTTACCGGATACAGGTCCGTTCATTCGGAGCATATGGAGCCGGTTAAGGGTGGTATCCGCTATGCCCTATCGGTGAACCAGAACGAGGTGGAGGCGCTGGCCGCGCTGATGACGTATAAATGCGCCTTGGTGGAAACGCCGTTTGGCGGGTCCAAGGGGGGCCTTTGCATTGATCCCCGCGCGTGGGAGCCGCATGAGTTGGAAGCGATCACGCGGCGTTTTGCCTATGAGTTGATCAAGCGCGATTTGATCAACCCCGCGCAAAACGTGCCGGCCCCCGATATGGGCACGGGCGAGCGGGAAATGGCATGGATTGCTGACCAATATGCGCGGATGAACACGGCCGATATTAACGCCAAGGCCTGTGTGACCGGCAAACCGCCGCATGCGGGCGGTATTCAGGGCCGGGTGGAGGCGACAGGGCGCGGCGTGCAATATGCGTTGCAGGAATTTTTCCGCCACCCCGAAGATATTGCGCTGGCGGGGCTTTCTGGCAGTTTGGATGGCAAGCGGGTGATTGTGCAGGGCCTTGGCAATGTGGGCTATCACGCCGCCAAGTTTTTGTCCGAGGAGGATGGCGCGATTGTCACGGCGGTGATTGAGCATGACGGCGCGATTGTGAACGACAAGGGCATCGCGATTGAGGAGCTGCGCCAGTGGATTAACAAGACCGGGTCGGTCAAGGGGTTTGCAGGCGGTGATTATGTGGCCGAAGGGGGTGCGGTGCTGGAAAAGGAGTGTGACATTCTGATTCCGGCGGCGACGGAAGGGGTGATTAACCTGACCAACGCGGCGCGCATTCAAGCGCGGATGATTGTGGAGGCGGCGAATGGCCCCGTGACCTTTGGCGCGGATGAGATTTTGCGCAAAAAGGGTGTGGTGATTATTCCCGATATGTATGCCAACGCGGGCGGGGTCACGGTGTCCTATTTCGAATGGGTCAAGAACCTGTCGCATATTCGGTTTGGCCGGATGCAGCGGCGCGCCGAGGAAGCGCGGCATTTGCTGTTGGTCAATGAAATGGAGCGGTTGTCGGCGGATAAGGGCCTTGGCTGGACCATGTCACCGGGGTTCAAGGACAAGTATTTGCGCGGGGCAGGCGAGTTGGAGCTGGTGCGGTCGGGGTTGGATGACACGATGCGCACGGCCTATCAGGCAATGCGCGAGGTGTGGCACGGGCGGCCGGATGTCGAGGATTTGCGGGTGGCGGCGTATATTGTGTCGATCAGCCGGGTGGCGGCGACGTATCAATCCAAGGGTCTGTGAGGGCCAAGCGCCTGTGATTTGAATTGTGAAAGGGGGCCGGGGTATTCGGCCCCCTTTTTGCGGTTTGGGGTTCGATTTGGTTAAGCGGGCGTGAAGGTCATCGCGAGGCCGTTCAGGCAATGACGCTTGCCTGTGGGTTGCGGGCCATCATTGAAGATGTGGCCAAGGTGGCCACCGCAGCGGCGGCAATGCACCTCGGTCCGGGTGGAAAACAGGGATTTGTCGAGTTTGGTCGACACGGCGTTTTCCAAGCTGGCGTAAAAGCTGGGCCAGCCGGTGCCGCTGTCGTATTTGGTGTTGGACGGATAGACGGGCAGATCGCAGCCCGCGCAATTGTAGGTGCCCGCGCGCGATTCCTGAAGCAGCGGTGAGGTTTCGCCTTTGAGGCTGTTGGAGAAGGGTTTTTCCGTTGCCTCCTGCCGCAGGACCGCGAATTGGGCGGGGGTGAGGCGGGATTTCCATTCATCGACGCTGCGCGTGATTTCAAAGGATTGCGCAAAGGCGGGCAGGGTTGTGGCGGCGGTGGCGGCCAGCGTGGTGGCGAGGAAGTGGCGGCGTGACAGCATGATATCTCTCCTATGTTATGAGGTATATACGGGCTGTGGGGCGGAAAGTTGCATCACGATTGCGGCAGGGTTTGGTGAATGGCGTGCGGTTGCGACATGAAAGCGTCGCGGATGGGATTGTGTTTGCGGCCAAACCAGCGTTTTGTTTGCGGGTAAACAGGGGGCCTTGTGTCATGCGCTATTCCGGGTTGAAGGTGATCACACAAGGGCTGTTTGGCAACAAAGGCTGGGGGCCTGCGTGGCGCAATCCGGCGCCGAAACCCGAATATGATGCGATCATCATTGGCGGCGGCGGGCATGGGTTGGCCACGGCGTTTTATTTGGCGAAAAACCATGGGTTGACCAACATCGCGGTGCTGGAAAAAGGGCATATCGGGTCGGGCAACATCGGGCGCAACACAACGATTGTACGGGCCAATTATGTGCTGCCGGGCAATTCGGAGTTTTACAGCCATTCGTTGAAACTGTGGGAGCAGATGGAAACGGAGTTGAATTACAACGTGATGCATTCCCAGCGCGGGGTGATTAACCTGTTTCACAGCGACGGGCAGCGCGATGCGGCGGTGCGGCGCGGCAATGCGATGATTAACCAAGGCGATGATGCGGAATTGCTGGACCGTGAGGGCGTGCGCGCGTTGGTGCCGTATTTGGATTTTGAACAGACGCGGTTCCCGATTTATGGCGGGTTGCATCATAAGCGGGGGGGGACGGCGCGCCATGATGCGGTGGCGTGGGGCTATGCGCGCGGGGCGGATATGCGCGGGGTGGATTTGATCCAGAACTGTGAGGTGACGGGGATTGATATTGAGGGCGGGCGCGTAGTGGGCGTGCAGACCACGCGTGGGGCCATTCGGGCGCGCAAGGTGGGGATGGTGGTTGCGGGGCGGTCGGGGCAAGTGGCGGCGATGGCGGGGATGCGGCTGCCGATTGAGAGCCATGTCTTGCAAGCCTTTGTGACCGAAGGGTTAAAGCCGATTATCGACCAAGTGGTGACGTTTGGCATGGGGCATTTTTACATCAGCCAATCGGACAAGGGCGGGTTGGTGTTTGGCGGAGATATTGATTTTTACGCGAGCTATGCCAGCCGCGGCAACTTGCCGATGGTGGAGCATGTGATGGAGGCGGGGATGACCCTGATGCCGATGATCGGGCGGGCCAAGGTGTTGCGCAGCTGGGGCGGGATTATGGATATGACGCCGGACGGCAGCCCGATTATCGACAAGACGCCTGTGGAGGGGCTGTTTGTCGATGCGGGTTGGAATTACGGCGGGTTCAAGGCCGTGCCTGCATCGGGGTGGTGCATGGCGCATTTGATGGCCACGGGGGAAACCCACGCGGTGGCCAGCAAGTTTCGTTTGGACAGGTTTCGGACCGGGCATCTTCTGGATGAAGAAGGCACCGGGTCGCAGCATAATTTGCATTAAGGGAACATCATGCGCATCACCTGCCCCTTGTGTGGCCCCCGCGACCGCCGCGAGTTTTATTATTACGGATCAGAGGATTATCTGACGCAGCCAGAGGTTGGCGATTTGGACGCGGTGGATGCGCAGTTGCATTTGCGCGACAATGTGGCCGGGCGGGTGCGCGATGTTTGGTATCATGAGGCGGGCTGTGCATCGTGGTTGGTGGTGACGCGGGACACGGTTTCGCATGCCGTGGAAAAGGTGGAGCTGGTGGCCAATGTCAAAGGTATTTTGGCCAAGACGAAGCTGAAAGGCGGTGCAGCATGAGGATTGACGGCAAAGGGTTGGTGGACCGGTCTGCACCTGTGCGGTTTACGTTTGACGGGGTGGCGTATGAGGGGTTTCGCGGCGATACGGTGGCATCGGCACTGCTGGCAAACGGCGTGCGCGTGGTGGGGCGGAGTTTTAAGTATCACCGCCCGCGTGGGGTTTTGACCGCCGGATCGGAGGAGCCGAACGCGCTGGTGGAGGTGATTGAGGTGGGCCAGCAAACCCCCAATGTGCGCGCCACCGTGCAAGAGATATTTCCGGGGTTGGAGGTGAAAAGCCAAAACCGTTGGCCGAGTTTGAAATATGATGTGATGGCGGTGAATGATATGCTGTCACCGTTCCTAAGTGCTGGGTTTTATTACAAGACCTTTATGTGGCCGCGCAAGTTTTGGGAACGGGTGTATGAGCCGATTATTCGGCGTGCGGCGGGCCTTGGCAGCCTGTCGGGGCGCCATGATGAGGCGGATTATGAGAAGGCCTTTGCCTTTTGCGACTTATTGGTGATTGGCGCGGGGCCAGCGGGGTTGATGGCGGCGGTGCAGGGTGCGCGGGCCGGGGTGGACGTGATATTGGCCGACGAAAACCCGGTGATGGGGGGGCGGTTGCTGGCGGATGGCGGCGAGATTGACGGGCGGCCTGCCAGCGTTTGGGTGGCGGAGGTGTTGGCGGAGTTGGAGGCAGCACCCAATGTGCGGTTGATGGTGCGCACGTCTGTGACCGGGGCCTATGACGGGGGCACGTTTAGCGCGTTGGAGCGCGTGGGCCTGCATGTGGCGGCGCGCGCGAACCTGCCGCGCGAGTGTTTTTGGCGGATTGTGGCGGGGCAAACGGTGTTGGCGGCGGGGGCGTTGGAACGCAGTATTGCCTTTGCGGATAACGACCGGCCGGGTGTGATGATGGCATCAAGCTTGCGGGCTTATGTGAACCGGTACGGCGTGTCGCCGGGCAAGCGGGTGACGATATTTGCCAATAATGATGATGCGCGGTTATCGGCGCGGGCGTTGATGGCGGCGGGGGTGGATGTGGCCGCGATTGTTGATACGCGGGCGGACGCGTCCACGTTGGAGGATTGCCCGGTGTATGCGGGGGCCGAGGTGGTGGGCACCAAGGGGCGGCACGGGTTGAGCGCGATCACCGTGCGGCATCGCGGTGGCGAGATGCAGATTGAAACGGATTGTTTGGGGGTGTCGGGGGGGTGGAACCCTTTGGTGCATTTGACCTGCCACATGAACGGGCGGCCGGTTTGGGACGCGGATTTGGCGGCGTTTGTGCCTGTGGCGGGTGCTGTGCCGGGGCTGCATGCGGCTGGGGCCTGTGCGGGGGTGTTTTCCACGCAGGGCTGTTTGGCGGATGGGGCGCGGGTGGCGGTTTTGGCGCTGGGCGTTTTGGGGCGCGCGGTGCGGGCGGTGGATGCGCCTGTGGCGGAGGATGCGCCGTATGCGGTGCTGCCGCTTTGGGAGGTGAAGGGCAAGGGGCGCGCTTGGCTGGATTTTGCCAATGATGTGACCACCAAGGATGTGCGGTTGGCGGCGCAGGAGAATTTTGCATCCGTTGAGCATATGAAACGCTATACCACGCAAGGTATGGCGCCCGATCAGGGGAAAAATTCCAACGTCGGCGCGTTGGCGGTGTTGGCGGATGCAACCGGGCGCAGCATTGCGCAAACCGGCACCACGACATATCGCGCGCCGTTCAGCCCGGTGTCGATTGCCGCGATGGGGGCGGGCGGGCGTGGGGCGGGGTTTGCGCCGCAGCGGTTTATGACGTCGCACGGCGCATCGGTGGACCGGCGCGCGCCGATGGTGGAGGCGGGGCTGTGGTACAGGCCCAGCTATTTCCCCAAAGGGGCGGAGACGACGTGGCGGGAGGCCTGTGACCGTGAGGTGGTTATGGTGCGGGAGGCCGTGGGGGTGTGTGATGTGTCCACGCTGGGCAAGATCGACATTCAGGGCGCGGATGCGGCGCGGTTTTTGGATTTGGTCTATACCAATGTGTTTTCCACGCTGCCTGTGGGGCGGGTGCGGTACGGTTTGATGCTGCGCGCTGATGGGCATGTGTTGGATGATGGCACCACGGCGCGGCTGGGGGAAAACCATTATTTGATGACGACCACCACGGCGGCGGCGGGATTGGTGATGCGGCATTTGGATTTTGTGCAGCAGGCCTATTGCGGCGATTGGGATGTGCGGTTTGTGTCGGTGACGGAAAACTGGGCGCAGTTTGCGGTGGCGGGGCCGCGCGCGCGGGCGTTGCTTGCGTCGCTGGTATCGGTCGATTTGCCATTCATGGGCTGTTCGCGGGTTGAATTTGGCGGCGTGGGGGCGCGGGTGTTCCGCATCTCATTTTCCGGTGAGGAGGGGTATGAGATTGCGGTGCCGTCGCGGTATGGCGAGGCGCTGTTTCGCGATTTGGTGGCGCGGGCGGAGACGCTTGGCGGCGGGCCATATGGCATGGAAGCGCTGAACGTGCTGCGGATTGAAAAGGGGTTTATCACCCATGCCGAGATTGACGGGCGCACCACCGCGTTTGATATTGGGTTGGCGGGGATGATTTCGGCGCGCAAAGATTGCATTGGCAAGGCGGCGGCGGGGCGATCGGGTTTGACAGGCGCGGCGCGGTTGCAGATGGTAGGCCTGCGGCCGGTGATGCAGGCGGCGATCACGGCGGGGGCGCATTTGTTCACGCCCGGCGATGAGGTGCGGCGCGAAAACGACCAAGGCTATGTGACATCCGTTGGGTATTCGCCCATGATGGAAGGGTATTTGGGCTTGGCGTTTTTGCGCGATGGGCGGGCGCGGATTGGCGAAATGGTGCGTTTGGTCGATCATTTGCGCGACATTGATGTGCTGTGCGAGGTGTGCGACCCGGTGTTTCACGACAAAGAGGGGGTGAAGCTGCGTGGGTAATTTGATCGCAAAGCGGCCCCTTGGGGTGGACCCTGTGGGGCATGGCGACCTTGTTTTGGCAGAGGTGGATTTGGGGCGAGTGACATCTGTTGCGCCGTTTGCGGGGGCGGACGTTGCGCGGGTGTTGAAGCCGTTGGTGTTTCCGGCGCCGGGTGTGGTGTCATCGAAAGGCGACGCGCGGCTGGTTTGGACCGGGCGGGGGCAAGCGTTTTTGTTTGGCGCGGTGCCCGAAGGTCTGGGCGCTGTGGCCGCGCTTTCGGACCAAAGCGATGGTTGGGCGGGGCTGTCGCTGACGGGGACAGGCGCTGTGGATGTGTTGGCGCGTTTGGTGCCCTTGGATTTGCGTGCGCTGGTGCCGGGACAATGTGCGCGCACCACCTTGGGGCATATGCCGTTGATTTTGATCGCTGTTTTTGGTGGATTTGAGGTGCTGGTGTTTCGATCCATGGCGCGGTCCGCGTGGCATGAGGTGGAGCAGGCGCTGCGGATGTGGGGGGCGCGGGCACAATGCTGACAGATTTTGATATCAGCGAACTGACAGCATTTCGGCGGCAATTGCACCGCTTCCCCGAGGTGTCGGGGCAAGAGCGTGGGACGGCGGCGTGGGTTGCGGCGGCGCTGGCGGCCTGCGGCGTGTCGCCGGGGCGGATTGTGACGGGCCTTGGCGGGCATGGCGTGGCGGCGGTGTTTGACGGGGCGGCGCTGTTTGACGGAGCGGCGGTGGGGCCCACGGTGATGTTTCGCGCGGAATTGGACGCGCTGCCGATCACCGAACTGTCAAACGCGGCGCATCGGTCGTCTATCCCCGGTGTTGCGCATTTGTGCGGGCATGATGGGCATGTGGCGATTTTGCTGGGATTGGCGCGGATGCTGTCGCGCCACCAGCCTGCGCGCGGGCGGGTCGTGTTGATGTTCCAACCCGCGGAGGAGGATGGATCGGGCGCGGCGGCCGTGGTCGCCGATGCGCGATTTGATGATTTGCACCCTGATTGGGCCTTTGCGCTGCATAATTTCCCGGGGATTGCGCGGGGGGAGTGTTGGCTGGCGGCAGGCCCGCTGTCTTGCGCCTCTGTTGGGATGCGGGTAATGTTGGAGGGCAAAACCAGCCACGCCGCGCAGCCCGAACGTGGTGTTTCGCCGGGGTTGGCGGTGGCGGGCTTGATCGCCGATTTGGGCGCGTTGGGGCGCGGCGGCGATTTGGGCGATGCTTTCCGGCTGGTCACCATCACCCATGCGCGGTTGGGCGAACCTGCCTTTGGCACTTCCCCCGCGCATGGTGAGGTGTGGGCGACCTTGCGCACCATGCTGGACGCGCCGATGGCCGCGCTAAAGGCGCAAGCCGTGGCCTTGGCGGAGGCGGCTGCGAAAACCCATGGATTGGCCCTGCGCATCGAATGGCATGATAACTTTGCCGCTTGTGCCAATGATCCGGCAGCCACAGATCACATGGCACGCGCATTGGACAGCTTGGGCATGACACACGCCCCCGGCGGATTGCCGATGCGCCCGTCCGAGGATTTTGGCGCTTTTGACAAACTGCCGGGCTGCAAATCGGCCATGGTGATGCTGGGCGCGGGCGTGGACCATGCCGCCCTGCACAACCCCGATTACGATTTTCCCGATGATCTGATCGCCCCCGGCGTGCGCCTCTTTGACCGCATCACGCGCGATCTTTTGGGCTAACGCCGCATCTTCATCTTGGTAAAAATACCTTCGAGGGGGGAATTGGCCGTAAGGCCAAGGGGGGACAGAATGTCCCCCGCTTCCGCCCAACCCAAACGCCGCCATCGCCCATTCCAAACCCCGCACTTGCCTATCGCGCCGTAGCGCCCGATATTAGCACTATGAGTCTTCCACCCGGTTTCATAGATGAACTGCGCACCCGCGTGTCCTTGTCCCAAGTTGTTGGGCGCAAGGTGACGTGGGACATGCGCAAATCAAACCAAGGCAAAGGCGATATGTGGGCGCCGTGCCCGTTTCATCAGGAAAAATCCGCCAGCTTTCATGTCGATGATCGCAAAGGGTTTTATTACTGTTTTGGTTGTCAGGCCAAAGGCGATGCGCTGGGGTTCATCATGGAATCCGAAAACCTTGGGTTCATGGAAGCGGTGGAGTTGTTGGCGCGCGAAGCGGGGATGCCGATGCCAGCGCGTGATCCCCAAGCCGCCCAAAAGGCCGATCGCCGCAGCCAGTTGGCCGAGGTGATGGAGGAGGCGATTAAGTTTTGCCGCCTTCAGTTGAAAACCACCGCCGGTCAAGTGGCGCGCGACTATCTGGACCGGCGCGGCCTGAACGCAGAAGCGCAGGAGCGTTGGGGGATTGGCTGGTCGCCCGAAGGCAAGCAAGCCGTGTTTGGCGCGATGCAGGCCAAAGGGTTTGCGCCGGATTTGATTTTGGCCAGCGGTGTGTGCGCGGTGTCCGATCATAATGAGACGCCTTATGATCGGTTTCGCGCACGCATTACCTTTCCCATTCGGGATGGGCGGGGCCGCGCCATTAGTTTGGGCGGGCGCAGTTTGGACCCCGCGGCGCGGGCGAAATACCTGAACGGCCCCGAGACGGAGCTGTTTGATAAGGGCCGCAATTTGTACAATTTGGCCCCGGCGCGCGAGGCGGCGGGCAAGGGCGCACCGCTTGTCGTGGCCGAAGGGTATATGGATGTGATTGCGCTGTGCGAGGCGGGATTTCGTGCCACGGTGGCCCCGCTTGGCACGGCGGTGACCGAGGAGCAATTGCGCCTGATGTGGCGGGTGAGCCCTGAGCCGATTATCGCGTTGGACGGGGATGCAGCGGGGTTGCGCGCGGCGTTGCGGGTGATTGATTTGGCGCTGCCTTTGTTGGAGGCGGGGCAGGGGTTACGTTTTGCCGTGCTGCCAAAGGGGCTGGACCCCGATGATTTGATCAAAGCGCAAGGGGCGGGCGCGATGCAGGCGGTGTTGGACAACGCGCAGCCCATGGTCAATTTGCTGTGGCAGCGTGAGACGGAAGGCCGCAGTTTTGACAGCCCCGAGCGCAAGGCGGCGTTGGATAAAACGCTGCGCACGGCGTTGATGCGCATCAAGGATGCGTCGATTCGCGGGCATTACGGCGAGGAAATTAAGCGCCTGCGCTGGGATTTGTTTGGGCAGGGACGCGGTGGGCAATTCGGCAGTGGCCCGCGTGTTGTGGGGCCGCGCAAACCCTGGGTGCCGGGGGCCAAGTCGGCGTGGCAGCCCGAACTGCCGCCTGTGGCCACCACGAAATCCAGCGCGCTGGTGGTGGGGGCGGGCGATGAGCGGGTGCTGGAGCAGTTGATTTTGGCGGTGTTTATCACCCATCCCAGCCTTGTTTTGCGGTTTGAGGCGGTGCTGGAGCGGTTGGAATTTACCGATCCGTTTGAAGATGGGGTGCGATTGGCGCTGTTGCAGGGCGAGGCGGGGGAAAAACTGCGCGCGGGGCACCGTGCGGTGGTTGAATCTGTGCTTAACCAGAACCATGTCATGACAGCACCACCAATTTTGAAAGTTGATGATCCCGAATTTGCTGAAATTTGCGCGGGCGATATGCTGCGCAAGCTGCGGTCCGCGCGCGGCGGGCGGCGCGAAGTGCGCGAGGCGGAGGAGGATTTGGCGGGGTTGGTCGATGAGGGGCTGACATGGCGGTTGGCGCAGGCCAATGAAGCGCGGTTTTTGGCCGCCAAAGGGCCGGAAGCGGTGAAGGGTGAAGGGTTTGTGGCAGAAAATGGGGTGGAGATGGACAAGGATGAGTTGAGCGTGGCCCGCAGCCTTTGGGACCGCATTGATTTTGGCCGGGGCGGGCGGTCCAAACCCTGACGGATGGATATGGGGCCGGGGGGCCTTTTATCTTTCACAAAAAAGCTGATACACGGGGGAAAAGCTGGGAAAATTGGGTGAAAGCCTTATCCCCGCTCGTGATTCGCGCTAATGATTCGTTATTCGATCGAGTGATTCGGTTTTAGGCAAACCAGACATTCGGCCAAAGGAGCATCCATGGCAGCCAAAGACAACGACGACAGCAAGCCAGACGACAACGACACCGATGGCTCGTTGGATATGAGCCAAGCTGCCATCAAAAAGATGATCTCGGATGCGCGCGAGCGTGGCTATATCACCTATGACCAGCTGAACGCGGTTTTGCCGCCCGAGCAAGTGTCGTCCGACCAGATTGAGGACGTGATGTCCATGCTGTCGGAAATGGGGATCCAAGTCACCGAAGAAGAAGAAATGGAGGACAGCGCGTCGGCGGGCGAGCTGGTGGCGCAGAGCACGGGCGCACGCGATGTGACGCTGGCAGGGGCAAGTGCCGAGGCGCTGGACCGCACGGATGACCCGGTGCGCATGTATTTGCGCGAAATGGGGTCTGTTGAATTGCTGTCGCGCGAGGGCGAAATTGCGATTGCCAAGCGGATTGAAGCGGGCCGCAACACGATGATTTTGGGGCTGTGTGAAAGCCCGTTGACCTTTCAGGCGATCACGATTTGGCGCGACGAATTGCTGTCTGAGGACATTTTGCTGCGCGATGTGATCGACCTTGAAACGACCTTTGGCCGGGGTATGGACGGTGAAGGCGAGGGCGACGAGGATTTGGTTGGCGGGTTAAACGGCGAGGCGTCCACCAAGCGCGACACCGGGCCAGAGTTGGACGCCGACGGTAACCCGCTGTCGAGCAATGATGACGACGACGATGAGGATGATGAAGCGTCCAACATGTCGCTGGCGGCGATGGAGGCCGCGTTGAAGCCGCGCGTGCTGGAAACGCTTGAAGTCATCGCGCATGATTATGAGGCGCTGGCAGAAATGCAAAACCTGCGGATGTCGGCGACGATGAACCGCAAGGATTTATTTTCCACCAATGAGGAAGACGCATACCAAAAGCTGCGGTCGCAAATTGTGTTGCTGGTCAATGAGTTGCACCTGCACAACAACCGGATTGAAGCGCTGATTGACCAGCTTTATGGCATCAACCGCCGGATTATGGCGATCAATTCGGGCATGGTGAAGCTGGCCGACCAAGCCCGCATCAACCGCCGTGAATTTATCGACGAATACCAAGGTTACGAGCTGGACCCAACGTGGTGCGACCGCATGGCCGCCAAGGATGGGCGCGGCTGGCAGGCCTTGATGGAGAAATCCCGCGAGAAGGTGGAGGAGTTGCGCGAGGAGATGGCGCAGGTCGGATCCTATGTCGGGGTTGATATTTCCGAATTCCGCCGGATAGTGAACCAAGTGCAAAAGGGCGAAAAAGAAGCCCGGCAGGCCAAGAAAGAAATGGTCGAAGCGAACCTGCGTCTGGTAATCTCAATCGCGAAGAAATACACGAATCGGGGCCTGCAATTTCTTGATTTGATTCAGGAAGGCAACATTGGCCTGATGAAAGCGGTCGATAAGTTTGAGTACCGCCGCGGGTATAAGTTTAGCACTTATGCAACATGGTGGATCCGTCAAGCGATCACGCGGTCGATTGCCGACCAAGCGCGCACCATCCGGATTCCGGTGCATATGATTGAGACGATCAACAAGCTGGTGCGCACGGGCCGCCAGATGTTGCACGAAATTGGCCGCGAACCGACGCCCGAGGAATTGGCCGAAAAGCTGCAAATGCCGTTGGAAAAGGTCCGCAAGGTGATGAAAATCGCCAAGGAGCCGATTTCGCTGGAAACCCCGATTGGCGATGAAGAGGACAGCCAGCTTGGCGACTTCATCGAGGATAAAAACGCGGTTTTGCCGTTGGATAGCGCCATTCAGGAGAACCTGAAGGAAACCACGACGCGGGTGCTGGCCAGCCTGACGCCACGCGAGGAACGGGTTTTGCGGATGCGCTTTGGCATTGGCATGAACACCGATCACACGTTGGAAGAAGTGGGCCAGCAGTTTTCGGTGACACGCGAGCGTATTCGCCAGATTGAAGCGAAGGCGCTGCGCAAGCTGAAGCATCCGAGTAGAAGCAGGAAGCTGCGGAGTTTCTTGGATCAGTGAGGCCGGTATGGGAAGCAAGCAGTCGGGTGAAGTGACATCGGTGCCGGCAGCGTCTGTGGCGTCGAAAACCACGCGGGACCCTAAGGCATCTGGGTCACGAGAAACGGCCACCGGATCAGCGATAACTTTGCGCGTGGTCAAAGAATCCTCACGAACGCACAGTGATGCGCTGAAGCGGCTTGTGGATCGGTGGGCCACTATCGGTTGACGCTTGCCGACGTGATTGTCGCGCATAATGAAGCGTTGACCTATGGCGGGCGGGATGGGGTGGTGAACCTCGATTACCTAAAATCAGCGATTGAGCGGCCTTATTCTGGTTATCACCGCGCTATTGAACGCAAAGCTGCTGCGTTGATGGAAGCAATTGTGCAGAACCACGCATTTGTAGATGGGAACAAGCGCACCGCGCTTTTGGCCACAGACTTGTTCGTGCGTCGTAGCGGCTATTCCTTGGTGCTTTTTGCGGATGAGCGATTGGATGATATCATCGTTGGCGTGGCAGAGGGGGCGCTGAATATGAAGATTTGGTGCCTTGGTTCAAAGCCAGGCTTGCGCGTTCACGCTGACTAATCCTCTCGCCCTGCCGCCCGCCGTCGCCACCGCCGCAGGGCAAATCCTGTCAGCACCACAACGATCGCCACGGGAATGGCGATTTCGACCCATTCGGGGACGTTGATGTTTGTGAACAAGCGCCCGATCAGGTGTCCGGCTTGTTTGCCGACGAACACAAGGATGGTGGCCCAGATCAATCCGGCGATGGCGGTGAGGATGCCGTAGCGCAGCGGCGTGATGGCGGTGGCGGTGGCCAGCGCCACCGGGCCTGCGGTGCGCACGCCGGGCATGAAGCGGATGGCGAGGGCGAGGGCCATGGGATAGGCCACGAACATGTTGAAAAACCGCCATTTTCGCGCGGCCACGACTGCGCGTACCGTGCGGGGGTGGTCGCGGTAGCGGCGCGCGAGGTGATAGATGAGTTGGTCCGAACACCAGCCGCCGAATGCGCCGGCAAAGATCACGGGCCACAGCGGTAACAGCCCGCGCTGCACCAGCACGCCTGCGGTGACGACGGCGGCGTCGCCTTCAATAGCGGCGGTGCCGAACACGGCGAGGAGGCCAAAATTTGCAATGAGGTCTGTGGGGTCGAACATGTGGGGCCTTTGGTTGCGCCCTTGTCAGATATGCGTTTGGGGGGCCGCTGCAAGGTGAATTTTGTGGCGGTGGCAAAAGTATATACGGTTGGGCTGGAGGGGGGGCAGGAGAGGGGGTTGGGTTGCCCCCACCCTACGCCATGCGGCACGGTCTGGTATCCGTTTGCGGTGTCGTGGCGGCGGTTGCGCAGGGTCTGGCGGGGTCGCCAGATATGCAAAGCGGGCGATAGGAGCGCGCAAGCCAAGATGGTTGGGGCCGCACCTGACCGGCCCCCTTGGGTTTTGCCCGGTGGCCCCTTCCCCCCTTCCACCGCGATGGCGATGTGCGCCCCGACCCATTGTTGTGTTTTGGGTCAACCATTAGGGGTCAGGCACCCCTTCAGCATTTTGCCGGGAGATTTTGCTGCAAAACCTTATGGTTACCTTAGGCGCGATTGTTTTGCATGTTCAAGCTGCGTCGGGGCGTGCGCGATCACAGCCTGATTGAGTCCGTCAGGCCACAGTTTTGCGCTATATCTGGGATGCGCGATAATCCGCTACCCAAGACCTGTGCGCGCCCCTATAGTTCTAGAGATAAGCAGGGGGGCCAACCCCCGCATATGAGGCAGTAGAATCAAGAAACGAGGGGGGACCAGCCTATGCGCTGCCCATTCTGCGGGAATATTGACACGCAAGTGAAAGACAGCCGCCCGGCTGAGGACCATGTTTCCATTCGGCGTCGGCGGTTTTGCCCGGCGTGTGGGGGGCGGTTCACCACCTATGAACGGGTGCAGTTGCGCGATTTGGTTGTGATCAAAACCAACGGCAAGCGCGAGGATTTTGACCGTTCCAAGTTGGAACGATCGATCCGGATGGCGATGCAAAAGCGCCCAATTGATCCGGAACGGATTGACCAGATGATCAGCGGCATCGTGCGGCGGTTGGAAAGTCTGGGCGAGACGGACATCAATTCCAAGGTGATCGGTGAGATTGTCATGGAAAGTTTGGCGCGGATTGACACGGTGGCGTATGTGCGATTTGCCAGTGTTTACAAGAACTTCCAAGCGGCGGATGATTTCGACAAGTTCGTATCGGAACTGCGGCCGGTTGGCCCCACCGAAGAATGACCGAACACCATAGCGCCCATATGCGCCACGCGTTGCAGCTTGCAGCGCGTGGCCTTGGGCGTGTTTGGCCCAACCCGGCGGTGGGCTGTGTGTTGGTGCAAGGCGGGCGCATTGTGGGGCGCGGTTGGACGCAGCCCGGCGGGCGGCCCCATGCGGAGCGTATGGCGCTGGATCAAGCGGGGACATTGGCGCGGGGTGCTGCGGCCTATGTCACGTTGGAGCCTTGCGCGCATTTTGGGCAGACGCCGCCCTGTGCGGGTGCATTGATTGAAGCGGGTGTTTCACAGGTTTTTTATGCGTTGGGCGATCCGGATCCGCGTGTTTCGGGGCGCGGGCACGCGATGCTGGTTAAGGCGGGTGTGCGGGTTGAGGCGGGGCTGTGCGCCGAGGACGCGCGGGTTATGAACGCGGGGTTTTTGAAGCGGGTTTTGCACGGGTTGCCGATGGTGACGTTAAAGCTGGCGACCACGTTGGACGGGCGGATTGCCACGGGCACAGGGGAAAGCCGTTGGATTACGGGCGCGGACGCGCGGCGTGCGGTGCATGCGCTGCGCATGACGCATGACGCGGTGATGGTGGGGTCCGGGACCGCGCTGGCGGATGACCCGGATTTGACGGTGCGCGATTTGGGCGCGGGTCATCAACCGTTGCGGGTGTTGGTGGATGGGGCGTTGCGCCATGCGCCGGACAGTCGGTTGGGGCGGACGGCGCGGGATAGCCCGGTTTGGGTGTTGCATGGGCCGGGCGCGCAGGCGGCGGCGTGGCAGGCCACGGGGGCGCGGTTGTTTGAGGTGCCTCGGCTGGACGCAGGATTGGATTTGCGCGCGGGGCTGGCGGCATTAGCGGCGGCGGGTGTGACGCGGGTGTTGTGCGAAGGCGGGGCAGGATTGGCTGCGGCATTGCTGCGCGCGGGGCTGGTCGATGATGTGGTGATGTTTACAGCCGGAGCGATGATTGGCGCGGACGGTGTGGCGGCGTTGGGGCCGTTGGGGCTGGTTGCATTGGCGGATGCGCCGCGATTGGCGTTGGTATCAAACGCCCGAGTGGGGGCGGATGTGATGACGCATTGGCGCTTTGCGCGCGCGGATTGATGCGCTAATTTGAAGGCTGGCGCGAGTCCTTTATCCCCCCTTCTGTCGCGTTACTGTGTTCCCGATCCACCGAAGGGGGTGGTGCAAAGGGGATAGTATGTCTGAAATCCTGATTGGAAATGCGGACCATTTGGTGACGATGGACGGCGCGCGGCGCGAGCTGGCGGGGGCGGACATGCGCCTGCGCGGTGGCGTGATTGTTGAAATTGGCGCGGGGTTGGTGAGCGCTGGCGAGGTGATTGACGCGCGCGGCTGCGTGGTGACGCCGGGGTTGGTGAACACGCATCATCATTTGTACCAAACCCTGACGCGGGCGGTGCCGGGGGGGCAGGATGCGCTGCTGTTTGGCTGGCTGAAAACGCTGTACCCGATTTGGGCGCGGTTTGGGCCGGAGGAGATCTTTGTTTCGGCGCAAGTGGGGTTGGCGGAGTTGGCGCTGACGGGGTGTTCGATGACGTCGGACCATTTGTACATGTACCCCAATGGCGCGCGGTTGGATGACACGATTGCGGCGGCGGGCGAGGTGGGCTTGCGGTTTCACCCCACGCGGGGCGCGATGAGCATTGGCGAAAGCGATGGTGGCCTGCCGCCCGATGCGCTGGTGGAGCGTGAGGCGGCGATACTGGAAGATTGTATTCGCGTGGTGGACCGGTTCCACGATGCGCGGGCGGGGTCGATGCTGCGGGTGGGGATTGCGCCGTGTTCGCCGTTTTCAGTATCGCGCGAATTGATGCGGGATGCGGCGATTTTGGCGCGCGACAAGGGCGTGATGCTGCACACGCATTTGGCGGAAAATGACGAGGATGTGGCGTATTCCTTGGCGAAATTTGGATGCAGGCCGGGGGAATATGCCGAAGGGTTGGGCTGGGCGGGGGAGGATGTGTGGCACGCGCATTGCGTGAAATTGGACAGCGCCGAGATTGATTTGTTTGCGCGCACGGGGACGGGGGTGGCGCATTGCCCGTGTTCGAATTGTAGGCTTGGGTCCGGGATTGCGCCGGTGCGCGCGATGCGGGATGCTGGGGTGAAAGTTGGCCTTGGGGTGGATGGGTCCGCCAGCAATGATGCGGGGAATTTGGTGGCCGAGGCGCGGCAAGCGATGTTGTTGCAGCGCGTGTCGCGCGGGGCGGATGCGATGAGCGCGCGTGAGGCGCTGGAGATTGCAACGCTGGGCGGGGCGCGGGTGTTGGGGCGGCATGATTGCGGCAGTTTGGAGGTGGGCAAACGAGCGGATATTGCGATTTGGGATGTGTCCGGGGTGGAGGCGGCGGGGTCGTGGGACCGGGTGGCGTTTTTGCTGGCAGGCCCGATGCGGGTGCGCGATTTGATTGTGGAGGGGCGCGTGGTGGTGCGCCACGGCAAGCTGGTGACGGTGGATTTGGCGGCGGTTGTGGCGCGGCAGAATGTGTTGGCGGCGCGGTTGATGGAATAGGGGTTGCGGGCGCGGGGGCGTTTGGGCAGGAAGGATAGGAACAATTTAGGAGCGTGCGATGACCCATGATTACAAGGCCCAAGAGGCTGAAACCATTGAAACCTTTGCGGAAATTAGCAAGATTGACAGCTTGCCAAAGCAGGCGGTTGTGAACTTTTTGTTCTTGGCCGAGGAGGTGGATGCGCCGTTTGAGGCGGCGGCAGCGGCACTGACGGCGGCGGGGTTTGTGACGCATATTGACGTTGAGGGCGAGACGGTGGAGGCGCGGACGGGGGAGATGGAAATCTCGGCCGCGGCGATTTGGGGAGTGGAGCGTAAGGCGACCGAAGTGGCGTTGAAATTTGGCTTTGACCCGGATGGGTGGGAGTTGGTGGAGTAAGATTTTAAGGCGCGCTGCCGGCTGGTAGACGTAAGGGAGGGGGCGCTGCCCCCCTCGGCCCCGACTTTTACAGTGCAAAAGACGGGGCCGCCCCCGGGATATTTCAAAACAGGTAAAGTGTGGGGTTAGGCGCGGGTTCCGGCGATGTAGACGGCTTTTATGGCGCGGTCGTCGCCCATCATGATAGTGGGGAACACCGACTGCCAGATGGTTTGCGCGCGGCGCGTGGCCTGTTCGATGCCGGGGGTGGAGCCGAGGTCGATCACGACCAGATCCGCCTCCATCCCTTTGGCGATGTTGCCGATTTTGGTGTTGGCGTGCAGCGCGCGGGCGGAACCCATGGTTGCCAGCCACCACAGTTGCGCGGGGTGCAGCGAGACGCCGCGCAGTTGGCCCACTTCATAAGCGGCGGCCATGGTGCGCAGCATGGAAAAGGACGAGCCGCCGCCCGTGTCGGTGGCAAGGCCCACGCGCAACCCGCGTGCGATTGTGCCTTGCATATCAAACAGGCCGGAGCCGATGAAGCTGTTGGAGGTGGGGCAGTGGATGAGGGAGGCGCCCATTTCGGTGAGGCGGTCGATTTCGCGGGGTTCAAGGTGAATGGCGTGGCCGTAAAGGCCGCCCATGCCCAGGAGGCCGTGGGATTCGTAAGTGTCGAGGTAGTCGCGGGCGGTGGGGTAGAGGGTTTTGACCCATGCGATCTCATCCAATTGTTCGGAGAGGTGGGTTTGCATCAGGCAGGATTGGTTTTCGGACCACAGGGCACCCAAGGCGGCGAGTTGATCGGGGGTGGAGGTGGGGGAAAAACGCGGGGTGATGACGTAGGACAGGCGGTCCTGGCCGTGCCATTTTTGCAAAAGGCGCTTACTGTCATCATAGGCTGATTTGGCAGTGTCTTGTAGGCCCGCAGGCGCGTTGCGGTCCATGCAGGTTTTCCCCGCATAAGCGCGCAGGCCACGGGTTTGGGCAGCGGTGAAGAACGCATCGACGCTTTCGGGGTGGATGGTGGCGTAAGAGCAGACGGTGGTGGTGCCGTGCGACAGCGTCAGATCGAAATAGCGGTTCGCGATTTCCGCAGCATAGGCGGGATCGGCAAAGCGAATTTCCTCGGGGAAAGTATAGGTGTTGAGCCAGTCGATGAGGCGTTTGCCCCAAGAGGCGATGATCGCGGTTTGCGGGTAATGCACATGGGCATCGACAAAACCGGGGGAAATAAGGGCGCGGCCGTAATCGGTCACGGTGGCTTGGGGGTATTGCGCACGCAAGGTGTCGGCGTTTCCGGTGGCGACGATTTCACCGCCCAGCATCACCACGCCGCCCGATGTGTTGATTTGTACCGCGTCCGGGCCCAGCACAAACGGGTCGCCGTGATAGCTGAGGACCTGCCCCAAAATCAATTCTGCCATGGTTTCCCCCTGATGGTTTCGCCTGCCGTTGCGCGCGTTTCGCGCAACTTAACCGCTTTGTGGGGCCGCGTAAATTTCCCAGTCGCCTCTGTTTCTTTGAAGCTGTTTATCCTAAGGTCGGGGTAATCGTTTTTGGGGGGGCATATGGCCGAGGACATGGCAGACATTATTGAGGATGTGCTGGATGCCCGCCGGGTGGAGGCCATTCAGGACGCGGTGGATGCGCAAGATGCGCAGCGGTTGGACAGCTTGCTGGACCCGCTGCACGCTGCTGATATTGCTGACCTTTTGGAACAAATCAGCCCCACGGTGCGGCGCGAATTGCTGCGGCTTTGGCCCGAGGGGATTGATGGCGACATCCTGTCCGAATTGGAGGAGGGGATTCGCGAGGAGGTGATCGAGAGCCTGTCGCCGGATGTGTTGGCCGAGGCGGTGCGCACGCTGGACACCGATGATGTGGTCGACATTTTGGAAGATATGGAGGCGGCGGACCAAGACCGCCTGCTGGGGGCGCTGGACAAGGCCGACCGGGTCGCGGTGGAGCAAGCGCTGGCCTATCCCGAATATTCGGCGGGGCGTTTGATGCAGCGCGAGGTCGTGGTGGCCCCCGAAGACTGGAATGTGGGCCAAGCCATTGATTACATGCGATCTGTGGAGACATTGCCCGACCAGTTTTACCATGTGATTTTGGTGGACCCGCGCATGAAACCGCGCGGCTATGTCACCTTGGGGCGGGTGTTGTCATCGCGCCGGGACGTGTTGTTGCACGACATTGTGGAGGATAGTTTTCGCACGATTGAGGCGCATGAGCCGGAGGCGGATGTTGCCTATATCTTTAACCATTATCACTTGATTTCCTGCGCTGTGGTTGATGCCCATGATCGTTTGGTGGGCGTGATCACTATTGATGACGCGATGAATGTGCTGGACGAGGAGCATGAGGAGGACATGCTGCGGATGGCGGGCGTAGATGACGAGGCAAGCCTGTCGGACACGGTGATTGAGGCGGCAAAGGGCCGGGCGGTGTGGTTGTTTGTGAACTTGTTGACGGCGATTTTGGCGTCCTTGGTGATTTCGGCCTTTGCCGAGACGATCAACCAGATGGTGGCGCTGGCCGTGTTGATGCCGATTGTGGCGTCGATGGGGGGCAATGCGGGCACGCAGACGATGACGGTGGCGGTGCGCGCGCTGGCCACGCGGGATTTGACATCGCAAAACGCGCTGCGGGTGATTTGGCGTGAGGCGGCGGTGGGGGCGATCAACGGGTGCATTTTTGGCTTATTGATGGCGTTGATTGCGGGCTGGTGGTTTGGCATCCCCATGTTGGCGGTGGTGATTGGGGTGGCGATGGTGCTGACCCACATCGCGGCAGCGGCGGGGGGGATTTTGATCCCAATGGGGTTGCAGCGGTTTGGGGTGGACCCGGCGCTGGCATCGGGGCCGTTTGTGACCACGGTGACGGATGTGGTTGGATTTTTTGCCTTTTTGGGGCTGGCATCATGGGCATTGCTGTGAAGGCTGCGGCGCGGGCGGCAGGGTTTGTGGCGCGCAAGGCGGCGTTTGCAGCGGGGCAGGGGCAGGCCGCCGAGATTTTGGCAGATTATCTGGCGCAGTTTGGCGATGCCGTTTTAGCTGGCTATATGCCGATGCGCACGGAAATTGACCCGTTGGCGGCGATGGCGGCGCATCCGGGTGTGGTGGGGGTTCCGGTGATTGTGGGGGCAGGCCACGCATTGCGGTTTCGCGAATGGTCGCCGGGCTGCGCGATGGTGGCGGGGGAATTTGGCGCGCTGGTGCCCGAAGGTGGCGCGTGGGTGGTGCCGCAGGTGGTGATTGTGCCCTTGGTCGCGTTTGACGTGCGGGGATACCGCCTTGGCTATGGCGGCGGGTTTTACGACCGCACGCTGGAGGGGTTGCGCGCGCGCGGCCCGGTGGTGGCGGTTGGATTTGCGTTTGCAGGCCAAGAGATGGCGGACGTGCCGATTGACGCCACGGACCAGCGGCTGGACGTGATTGTGACAGAGCGCGGGCTGAGGACGTTTTAAGCGTTAATGCGCAATCGATTCCTGCTTCACGAACATGTTGCCCCATGCGCGGTCGATCAGGTCGGGCGTCATGTGATAGGGCGTGTTTTCGAAATCGCAGACCGCGATGATCTGTTCGATCAGGAATTTGGGCATGTAATTGGCATAGGTGTTTTGGATGGTAGGGAATTTCACCTTCATCAGATGCACTAAAGCGCGTTCATCCAGCGGCATTTTTTTCGCCCGTGCGACCATTGCAAAAATTTTTAGGAAATTCTCCTGATCGGGGCCGTCGATTTTGATTTTGAAAAAGATACGGCGCAGGGCCGCGCCGTCAAAAATCTCATTCGGGTGGAAGTTGGTGGAGAAGATCACGAGCGTGTCAAAGGGCACGGTGAATTTTTCGCCAGACTGCAGGGCGAGGATATCCTTTGCCTCCTCCAAGGGCACAATCCAGCGGTTGACCAGTTTTTGCGGCGGTTCGGCCTGTCGGCCAAGGTCGTCGACGATGAAAATGCCGCCGGTGGATTTAAGCTGCAACGGGGCCTGATAGGTGCGCGCGACCGGGTTGTAGGTAAGGTCGAGCATATCAAGGCTAAGTTCGCCGCCAGTGATCACGGTGGGGCGTTCGCAATAGACATAGCGGTTGTCAAACCGGTTGGAGGTGCGGCGCAGGGAATTGGGGTCGTCTGTCGCCTCCTCGGCCGCTGAATGGACGATGGGATCGTAGACGGTGATGACCTGACCTGCGTATTCCAGCGCGCGGGGAACATAGATTTTATCGCCCATCGCATCGCGGATACCGTTGGAAATACTGGATTTTCCATTGCCCGGTGGTCCGTACATCAAGATGGATCGGCCCGAGGTGATGGCGGGGCCAAGGTTGCCCAACAGATCGGGCGGCAGGATAAGGTGGCCCATCGCCCCGATAAGCTGTTCGCGGGTCAAACGGATATCGCGCACGGATTGGCGTTTGACCTGCACGCGGTAATCATCCAGCGGGATGGGCATGGCGCCGTAATATTCGGACTGTGCAAGGGCATCAAGCGCGCGGGATTTCCCGGCTTCGGTTAACTGATAGCCCATTTCATTGCTGGAGGTGGCGTGCATGGTGCCCGTCGCCTCTAGCAGCTTTTGGCCGCGTGCAAGGTCGATGAGTTCTTGGGTCAAGATCACGGGCAGGCAGATGGCGCGGGCGACGCTGGAGGTGATGTCGAGGTTGGTGCGGAACATGGTTTTCAGCAAAATGTCGCGCATCATGACCATCGAGATGCCCACCTCGGCCAAGGATTTTGGCGCGGGGGGGGGCAGGACGTTGGGGGTGGTGGTTTGCACGTTCATCAAGGGCACCTGTTGGGTTGGGTCGCGGCAACTGTGCCTGCACGGCGTTGCGATTTGGTGAAGAGATCAGCGTAGGGCGTGGACCAAAAGCGGATAAAACACGAGCGTGCCTGCAAGAGCGAGGCCCATGGGGAATTTGGCGTGGGTCCAGCTGGTCCAATCGGGGGTGGCACGGCGCACGGCGGGCACGGCGCGCATCAAACGGTGGCTGGCAAAGGCCGCGACGAGTGAGGCGGCAAACAGCGCCAGCACCACGCGCAGATCGGCGGTGACGAAAAACGGGGCCATGGCGGCAGCGAATTTGGCATCGCCCGCGCCCAGCATCCGCAAGGTGGCGGTGATAAACCCGATCAGCAGCACAATTGCGCCAATCGCCCAGCCCCAAGCCCATGTTTCCAATGGGAAAACGGCCAGACCCATGATGAGATAGACGGCGGCGAGGGCGATGACGGCCTTGTTCGGGATTTTCATGAACTTCATATCCGACCATGCCACCCAAATGGCGATGGGCAGGGTGAAAGGCAAAAACCACAAGATATTGGACGAGAACAGCATCAGTTGGTCACATTCGCATCAAGGGCCGCGAGAGAGCGGACTGCGGCATCAAAATGCTGCGGGTGGGTGTCGATCGCTTCTTGCAGCAAGCCTTTGCCCGTGTTCACGTCGCGTTGTTTGATCGCGGTCAGGGCCATTGTGTGCAACAATTGCGCACGTTCCACTTGGGTCATTTTGATCACGGGCATGTCGTATTGCCGTTGCGCACCGCGCGCCAGAACAAGGTTGTTTTTGGCGGTAAACATATTTGGGTCATAGGTGAGGGCGTCAAAAAACAGCTTTTCCGCGCCTTTGGCATCGCCGCGCGTCAGTTTGGAAAAGCCCCAGTTGTTGTAAATGCTGGCGGGGGTTGTGGTGAGGCCCGCTGCGATTTCATAAAAACTGTCGGCCTTTTTCCAGCTTTTGTTGCTGTCGGCGACCATCGCCTCCAGCTTGTACCGCTCAAACGTCTCATAGGTGGGGGGGATTTTGTTCAGCTCGGCTTCGGCGCTTTTCCATTCGTTGGCACGGATCAGTGCATCGGCGTATTCGACGTGATCGCCGGGGGTGGCGCTGGGATCTTTCATCACCTGCGCCCAAACGGTTGCCGCCTCGTCCGGTTTTTTGGCGCGGACCAAGGATTTTGCAAGGCCGCGTTTCAAATCGGCGCGTTCGGGATTTTCGGCGGCGGTTCTGCGGAAATAGGCCACGGATTCGTCCGGGTCGCCCACCGTCAACATGATGTCGTTGAGGTTGGATTCGTCAATCACGTTGACGTTTTTCATCGCCCTGCTGACCTCGGTATCCGAGTTTTTTTGGCAGGCAGATAGGGCAACCGTGCCGGACAGGCACAGCGCGAGAAAGATCGGGTGGCGCATTTTGCGTCCTTTTTGCTGCTCGAACCTTTTTGCCTTAAAGCTGCGAGAGCAGGACGTATTGGCCCCGATCACGCCGCACCAAGGTAAAATCGTGACTTTGTTCCTGATCATCATACACAGCGGAATTGCTGCGGGCGATAGCCAAGCGAAGATTTTGCTGGATTGAGTCTGAACTGCCACTATCCAGCGCAAAAGCTTGTTGAAACACGGCGCGCGCCTCGCCTGAATTGCCGCGTTCCATCAGGACCACGCCAAGATTGTTATGGGCGGGGACGGAGGTGGGATCGGCCTTGATCGCTTGGCGCAGCAGGGTTTCGGCCTGCCCCAAGCGGCCTAAGCGCAGGTTGGCGGAGCCAAGGGCTGACAGCACATCGGCGTTAAGGCCCTGTTCGGAGGCGCCGCGCAGATAGGCGCGCAAAGCAAGGTCAAATTCGCCCGCCTCCATCAAGCGGTGCCCGACCAAAAGCCCATCGACGCCCAACGCACCCGTATCGGTGCCGGGGGCGGCGTTGCGGGCGCGATCACTGGCAGAAAGGCCGCCTGTCGATTGACAAGCGGCCAAAAAGGGGAGGCCCAGAATAAGGCCCAAGATCAAAACAGAACGTCGCCGCGTCATAAGGTGATATTAGCCCCCGCCCAAGGTTTTCGCGATGCTGTGCAGTGATGGTCCAATCAAGATGATCATCAACGGTGGCACTGTGAACAACATTGTGCCCAGCGTCAGCTTGGTCGGCAACTTATTTGCCTTTTCTTCGGCGCGCATGATGCGTTTGTCGCGCATTTCGGCAGAATAGACACGCAATGCTTCGGCAATCGACGTACCGAACGTGGCAGATTGCACCAAGGTGGTCACGAAGGATGCCACATCGGCCACGCCCACACGTTCGGCCATATCTTTTAGCACCATGACGCGTTCTTTGCCCGCTTTCACTTCGTTGGCGACGGTATCAAATTCATCGGCCAAAGCGGGATAGCCCGCGCGGCTTTCCTTGGCCACGCGCATGATGGTTTGATCCAGCGATTGCCCCGCCTCCACGCAGACCAGCATCATGTCCAGCGCATCGGGAAAGCCGGAGATAATTTCCTCTTGGCGCTGTTGCACGCGGCTTTGGACCCAGTATTGCGGGATGTAATAGCCCAATGCGCCCGGCCCCAAGGTGAACATGATCATTTTCTGGGTCGTCACCTCGCCCTGATTTTGCAGGTAGAGGGTGTAAAGGACGCCCAAGATCATAAACCCGACGCCAAGAATAAGCTGGGAAAAGTGAAACAGCTGCACCGCGTTTTTCGCGCGGTAGCCTGCACGGTGCAGTTTTAGGCGCGAGGCCGACATTTCTTCGGCGTTTTGGGGTTCAAGGAAGGTGGAGAATTTTTGCAGCTTGTCGCCTGCCGCGTTGTTGGTCCCCATTCGCAGGCCTTGCTGTTTTGGGCCGGCCGTTGCGGTGCGTTGGCTTTTGATCCTGTCAAAAGGTTCAATTTTCTTTTTCATCATGGTGGGCATGGCAAGCGCGATCAGCACGATGCCAAGCCCGCCCACAACATACAAAGGACCCATGGGCCCGAGGGCGTCGACAAGCATTTGGTAGAGAGAAGCGAACATTTGATCTGGCCCTTTATACTTTGATATTGACCATGATTTTCATGAAAATCACATTGATCAGGAGCAACACGCCGACGATGAGCGCTGTGGGGATAAAAACGGGGGTGTCTTTGACTTCATCATAATAGTCGGGTTTGATGATTTGGATCACGACCATGGCGACAAGGGGAAAGGCGGACAGGAACATGCCGGACCATTTCGCCTCGGCGGTGATGGTGCGGACGCGGCGAAAGAGTTTGAAGCGGGCGCGGATAACCTGTGACAGCCCGTGCAGAATTTCCGCCAGGTTACCGCCTGAGGTTTGTTGGATGGTCACGGCGACCGCCAAAAAGCGCAAATCCTGGTTGTCCATGCGTTCGGCAAATTCCTTTAGCGCCTCCGAGATTTCGCGACCGTAAGCCGCTTCATCCGCGATGAGGCCAAATTCGGTGCCCAACGGGTCCGCCACTTCTTTTGCAACGATGTTGATTGCGCTGGAAAACGGGTGGCCCACACGCAGGCTGCGGACCATCAGTTCCACCGCGTCGGGCAGCTGTTCGTCCAGCAGGTCCATGCGCTTTTTGGCCTTGTTCGAAACCCAGACAAATACGCCGCCAACCCCCATCCCGACCGCGATCAATATGCGGACGGCGGGTGCGGCCTCAGTTCCATAGGTTAGGCCGATGAAGGAAAACACGGAAAGCCCCGCCATAATCATCAACAATTGTGGGGGTGAAAAGGCGATGTTGGCCTTTTGCGCCTTGGTGGCCAGCACGGAATACAAAGGGATGCCGCGCGCCTTGAGGTGCTGGCTCATTTCCTTGCGCAGTTGTTCCAACACCTTTTCGCGGCTGCCGGATTTTTCCAGCAGTGCCAAGCGGCGGCTGACGCGGTTGTTCAGGCTGATGGATTTGCCAAAAACGGTGAGGTAAAGCCCTTCGACGATGACCAGAACCGCCACAAAGATCATGACATAGATTAGGGGCGCTGCGCTGAGTTCCATGGGATGTCCTTAGGCGATGGGTTCGTAGATGGAGGCGGGCAAATCATACCCCCACTGGCGGAAGCGTTCGGAGTAATGCGAGCGCACGCCGGTGGCGTTAAAGCGGCCAATGATCTTGCCATCGGGGGCAAGGCCGAGGCGTTCGTAGCGGAACAGTTCTTGCATCGAGATCACTTCGCCTTCCATGCCCGTGATTTCGGTGATGGAGGTCATGCGGCGCGAGCCGTCCTGCAAGCGGCTGGCCTGCACGACCAAGTTAACGGCCGAGGAGATTTGCGAACGTACGGCCTTGAGCGGCATTTCAATCCCGGCCATGGCGATCATGTTTTCCAAACGCGACACCGCATCGCGCGCGGAGTTGGCGTGGATGGTGGTCATCGACCCATCGTGGCCCGTGTTCATGGCCTGCAACATGTCGATAACTTCTTCGCCACGGGTTTCGCCCACGATGATCCGATCGGGGCGCATCCGCAGGGCGTTGCGCAAACAGTCGCGCTGGGTCACAGCGCCTTTGCCCTCTACGTTCGGGGGGCGGCTTTCCATGCGGCCCACGTGGATTTGTTGCAGCTGAAGTTCGGCGGTATCTTCGATCGTCAGCACGCGTTCAGTGTTGTCGATGAACGATGACAGCGCGTTAAGCGTGGTGGTTTTGCCCGAACCCGTACCGCCCGACACGATGATATTGAGGCGGGTGGATACGGCGGCTTGCAGATAGGCGGCCATTTCTTCGGTAAAAGCACCGAAATTGACCAGATCAGGGATGCCCAGCTTATCCTTTTTGAACTTACGAATGGACACCAAGCTGCCATCAACCGCCACGGGCGGCACCATGCAGTTGAAGCGAGAGCCGTCGGCAAGCCGCGCATCGCAATAGGGGTTGGATTCGTCGACGCGCCGGCCCACGGCAGACACGATTTTGTCGATGATGCGCAGCAGGTGGCGTTCATCCTTGAAGGTGATGTCGGTCAGCGTCAGCTTGCCGTTGCGTTCAATAAAGATACGCTTGGGGCCGTTCACCAAAATATCGTTGACTGTTTCATCCTTTAGCAAGGTTTCTAGCGGGCCAAGGCCCATCACCTCGTCATAAAGTTCTTGGTTCAGGGTGATGCGGTCGTCCTTGTTCAAGGCGACAGACATCTCATCCAGCGTTTCCGAAACGATAGAAGCGATTTCGGCGCGCAGGTTTGCCTCGGATGCGTTTTCGAGTGCGGCAAGGTTCAGGTTTTCCAGCAGCTTTTTGTGCAGCTCTGCCTTCAGCTCCATCAAGCGGTCTTTGCGCTTTTGTTCCTTGTCGCTGATCAAGGTTTCGGCAGGGGTGCGCGCGGCGGCCTGCGGGGTGGTGCGCATTTGGGCCAAGGGCCGCTTTTCAGGGGCCTCGGCACGCTGCAAAGCGGGTTGCTGGGTCGTTACCGCGGCGCTGGGGGCGCGGACGGGGGTGGCATCGTTGGCTTTTTTGTAACGCGAAAACATGGCGGTTTTGCCCCTTAAAGTCGTATGCCTTAGCCCTTTGCGGCTTCGGTAGATTTGTTCAGGTCATAAAGTGACTTGGCAAGTTTCTGGATTTCCTTGCGCATCGGGTTTTTGGCCGCCGATTCTGACAAAGGCAGACCGTGGTCATTGGCCTGGGTCACTTGGGGACCGCCATCGGGCAGTTGAATTTCGATGGTGATATCCAAGCTTTCGGCCATCCGTTTGACCCGGCTTTTGGCCGAGAGATCAGTGAATTTTGGCGCGCGGTTCAGCACATAGCGCATTTTTTCCAGTGGCAGCGCCTCGGCCTTTAGGGCGCGCACAAGGCGCAGCACGTTTTGGGCCGACCGCAGATCAAGTTCCATCAGCGCGAAATAGACATGGGCGCGGTTCAGCACCGTTTCCGTCCAGCTGACGATGGTGGATGGCATGTCGATCACCACAAAGTCGAAATTGGCCTGCGCCATGTCGATTAAGCGGTCGATATCTTCGCCCTGCACGATATCCAATGGCAGCATATCGGGTGGCGCGGTGAACACATGCAGTTTGTCGTTAAAGGTCAGCATGGATTTGACGAAGGATTCGCTGTCGGCACTGGCGGTGTCTTGCAAGATTTCAAACACCACATCGCGGCGCGGCAGATCGAGGTTGGTGGAAATGGCCCCGAATTGGAAATCGAGATCAATCAGACAGACGCGCGGGGCGTCGGTTTTGCTGATGGTGGCCAGTTCCCATGCCAGATTGCAGGCGAATGTGGACGCGCCAACGCCGCCCGACATGCCATGCACGGGCAGCACAACCGCCTCGCGGTCGCCTTTGGCCTTGAAGCTGGGGGCGCGGACGGGTGGTTGGTCGGTTTGGTCCGTTTTTGTGGGGTGCGGCGGGGCTGCGGCAGGGCCTGCGGCCACGGTTTCTTTGGCGGGGGCAGGGACCGCGCGCATCCGCGCAATCGCTTCGTGCAGCGCACCATCGGGCAGGGGGTAGGGCACAAAATCGTTCGCGCCAAGGCGCAACAATTGGTGCAGCGCCACGGGGCTTACCTCATGCGCGATCAGCACCACTTTGATATTCTTGGATTTTGCCAATTTGATCAGATCGGTGATCTGGGCCATATCCTGGGTGTCCTGACCATCCACAGCGATGGCGACAAATTCCAGCGTGGCCGATTCGGGTTGGTCCAGAAACAAGGGCGCATCGGCAAAGGACAAATCCCCCCAGTTTTCGCCCAACTCATGTTCCATATCATCGATCAGCAGATCGAAATTCTGCACATCACGCGAAATGGTGCACGCCACGATAGGCGCGGGATTGGGTTGGAGGTTAACAACGCTTGCCATCTTTACTTTGCCCTTCAAAAGCGGGGGAGTTGCGCGCCGCCCTTGCCATTTTGGCAAGACATTCGATGCGAAACCGACCCCCCCTGCACGACAGATCGCCGCGCAACTGGTCCTATTGAAGCGAAGATGGTGGACAATGGTGGCGAGATTGGGGCTAAAAAACTGTTATTCTTTGGTTTTTTCGTCCGTTGTCGCCAAAATGGAACCTAATTTGCAGGGGTTTTGCCTGGTATTGGTGCAAAGCCTGCGCATAAAAGAAAAAGGGCCGAAACAATCGGCCCCTTTTTTTGCGATGCGGGTCGGATCAGCCGCCAGCGGCGACTTGCGTTGTGACGTTTGTCGTGCGCGGATGCTTACGTTCGGCCAGCACCAAGTATTCGCGGTGGATGACTTGGGCGTATTTGCCGTTCAGCACCGAAGGGTGGTTTTTCACAAAGCCAGACACCTCGGTCATGGTGCGGCGGTTTTGCTGTTCGGGCTGGTCGGTTTGCACCACGGGGCGGGTTTCACCGTAAGATGTCATCGCCTCTAGCCTGCTGCGGCTGATGCCTTGGCTGGCGAAATAAGCGACCACGGCCTTGGCGCGGCGCAGACCAAGCGCTTGGTTGCTGGCGTTGGAGCCGACCAAATCGGTGTGGCCATAGACGCGGAACCGCACCTCGGGGAAGGTTTTGATCCAATCGGCCTGCTGGCGCAATATCGCAACCGCATTGCTGTCGAGTTGCGAGGAGTTGAACGCGAAGGTGATGGTCGATGGCACCTCGGATGAAAAGCGGTTGCCAAGGGCGATGGTGTAGTCTTTCTGACCCGACTGGATCAGCGTGTTGTTCATCGTGGCGTTGCCAAAGCCGTTGGCATCTGCACCAAGCTCGCGGTCAAAGTCGCTGCCGCAGGCCGCGAGGGCCAACAAGGAAACACCAAGTATTAAGGGGGATATGCGCATCGCTTACTCCATCACATAGCCGTAAGAGCCACTGAAATCTTGCCGGGCCACTTCACCAGCAGCGCCTTTTTGGGCCTTGCCACCTGTGACATTGCCAAACAGGAAAAACTCACGCTCGGTTGGAACTTTGACGCGGTCGGTGGGCAGGGCAAGCGCCTCGCCTCGGGTTGGGGTGACCAGATGCGGGGTGACAATGATCACCAGTTCGGATTGCGAACGCTGGTATTCAGAGCTGCGGAACAACGCCCCCAGCACCGGAATGTCGCCCAGCCACGGCACCTGACCGTTCAGGTTGCGAAAGTCATCTTGCAGCAGGCCAGCGATGGCAAAACTTTCACCATCGCGCATTTCCACGGTGGTCGATGTTTCGCGCCGTTTGAAGGCGTTCACGGTGATGCCGTTGGTTTGCAGGGTGACCGAGTTGTCGATGGACGACACTGCGGCGTTGATGGTCAGGTTGATCATGTCACCATCGACCACAACGGGGGTAAAGTTCATTTCCACGCCGAAGGGTTTGTATTCAATGCCAATTTGGCCGTCGCCAGTCGCCACGGGAATGGGGTATTCGCCGCCTGCCAGAAACTTTGCCTCTTGGCCCGACAGCGCGGTCAGGTTCGGTTCCGCCAGCGTGCGGATCATGCCTTTGCTTTCCAGCGCTTCCAGCAGCACGGCAAATTGCAGGCTGCCTGCGCCGATGCCCAGCGCAATTGCGCCTTCGGTGCCGTCTTTCACTTCGACCGGGTTGCCGATGCCATTGTCGGCATCCAGCCATGTGCCACCTTCACCCGCGATGCTGCGGCGGCCAGAACTGCCCAACGTGCCATTGATGGCCAGCGACGCAGACAGACTTTTGGAGACAGATCGCTGCATCTCGGCAAAGCGGACTTTCAGCATGACCTGCTGGGTTCCGCCCACGCTCATCAAATTTGAGACGCGTTCGGGGGCATAGCGGTTGGCAAGATCCAGCGCGCTGTCGAGTTTGGTCAGGCTGGACACGGTGCCCGACATGACGATGCCATCATTGGCGGTGCGCACCTCGATCTGTTCGCCAGGTAGGATTTGGCGCAGACGTTCTTTGAATTCGGCGATGTCGGGGGTGACATGCACCTCGACGTTGGAAATTAGGCGACCATCGGCCCCAAGCAAGGTCATCGTAGTGCGACCGGGCGCCTTGCCCAGCACATAGATGGATTTGTCGGACAGGGTGGAGATGTCGGCGATGCCCGGGTTGGCGATGGACAGTTCCGCAAAGGCGATGTCGCTTTCGACCACGACCGCGCGGTTCATGGGCACTTGCAAAGCGCTAGAGGGTGCGCCGCTCATCACGCGCAACGTCTGGGCCTGTGCCCCGAATTGGGCCGGCTGGAGCAGGGCAAGGCCAAGTGCCGTCGCCCCCAAAAGGGTCCGCATTCTCATATCACTGCCTTTCGATCGCGCCTCGGATACAGGTCTTTTGCCCGTAATTTTACATACTTTGCCGGGTTTCCGCTTTTTTTGCAAGAATCAAAACCTTAGAGCGGGTTCTTCATGTGGATAAGTTGCAACAGAGGGAATATCTGCCGCAACCTGTCGTGGTTTGAAAAAAAACGGCCACTAGATGAAGTGGCCGCCTGTGCTGATTTCAGTTGGTGCAGGGGATTGGAATGTCCACAACATCGGCGCCGCGACGGGTTTTAATGCTGCATTGGCGCACTTCCTCGACTGCGACAGGGGCCGCAGCTTGGATGCCCAGCAGGGTGGCGCTGTCCACTTCGACGCTTTCCACAATCGTGTCATCATTGGTGCCGACCAGACTGAGGGCAAGTTTGCCAGTGGCGGTGGCCTGGGCCAAACGGGCGACTTGTTGGGGTGTCGCCTCTACTGTTACGGTGCGGGCGATGGTGCCTGAGACGTTGGCGCGATCACCGTCGGCCGCTTGGTCAACCGCCACAACCTTGATCGTGGTTTCAATCAATTGGGTGAATTCATTGTTCATGCCGCTGGTCGATCCGGTCCAATACACATCGACATTGTCCCCCGGTTTGACGAAACCAGACACGCCAGACGCCACATCCACTTTGATCGCAAAGGCGCGTTTGCCTTTGGTCAAACGGGCGGTCAGGCTGATATCGGCCCCCGGTTCGGTGACTTTGACGCCCAAAAGCGGTTCATTCTGTTCCAGCTGGCGCAGCACATAGCGGGGTTCCAGATAGTCACCCGGAAACAGGATGGCCGCATCCACAAACGTGCCTGGCGGCAGAGAATTGAGGGGGAAGGTCGCCAGCGCCACATCGTCTTTGGTGATCGGCGCGCCATATGCCATCGCTTTTTTGACGACAAACACATCCACCAATTCACCCAGTTTCAACCGGGCCGCCTTTTCGCGGGCCACTTCAACCTGCGCATGGCTGACATAGCCTTGCACCATCCAAACCGCGGCCCCGGCAAGTGCCAGGCCGACGATCAGAACCAGTCCAAATACCATTCGCATTTCAATCACCTTACAAAGTTAGAGTTTCACGTTCGCTATTAACGATTGTAGCCAATTGGCTGCACCGCGATATCGGCGGCGATCACTGTGGCGGCACTGTCTGACGAAAACGCAATGGGGACCAGAATAAGAAATCCAATGCCAATAACCGCAGCGGTCAACACGACCCAATCAATTGTTACAGCACCGTCTTCGGATTTTAGGAATTCAAGACAGTGTCCCATTATGGATCCTTGTTGCGTTTTGTTTGTATTACAGGGCGCATCCTAAAGGATGGGCGGTGGCTTATTGTTGCGCAGCTTTATGTCCGAATTACGGTGTTTTTGGTGCGATATGGGGGCAATGCGCGGGGCGCTGGGAATACAGCGATGGAGGCTGCAGATGTTTTAGGGGGCTATGAAAAAAGGCCGCATGCGGGGTGCATGCGGCCTTTTTACAAAACAGCGTTCCGCGGTTACGGACGGCCAACATAGGTGAAGTCGGATGTCTGCAGGTCGGTCACAACCCGGTCACCCAGATCTTCCATGCCGCCGCCGACGAGGTTCATGATTACCACGCCCAAGCCCACGATTGCTGCGGTCAAAACGACCCAATCAACAGTCACAGCGCCGGATTCGTCGTTGCAGAAGTTTGCGAATGTGTTCTTAACGTTCATGATATAATTCCCTTTCAAGGAAGATTTGCGTTCAGGTTCATAACCGCGCTGGATCATCTCGGTCTGGCCTCTGTTCCGTTCCGATACCCGACGTGGTAGGGCCTGTTATACATCGGTAAAAGTGGCGCGATTGGGGCAGGGATATGTTGAATTCGCGATATATCGGGTGGGCTGGAAACAGTGTGGAAGCGGTTTGGAAACAGTCGTTAAGGGTTTAACGGGCGGTGGTTTGTTGGTTTTGGGGGGGCAGGCGGTTGGCTGGCCGGTTGGTTTGGCACTGGGGCTGCATATGCGCCCGAACTGTAGATGTGGCCAGACTGCATATGCGCCCAGACTGCACAGGCGAAAGGCCGCACCTTTGCGGGTGCGGCCTTTGATTTTGTCACAACAGCTATGTTGTGCGTTTGCCGTGATTATGGACGGCCGACGTATGTGAAGTCGGATGTCTGCAAATCGCTTACAACGCGGTCACCCAGATCTTCCATGCCGCCGCCGACGAGGTTCATGATGACAACGCCCAAGCCCACGATGGCGGCGGTCAGCACAACCCAATCAACAGTCACAGCGCCGGATTCGTCGTTGCAGAAGTTTGCGAATGTGTTCTTCATGGTCATGGTAAAACTCTTTCTTAAGGTTTGTGTTTACGTTCAGGTTCACTACCGCGCTGGATCGTCTCGGTCTGGCCTCTGTTCCGTCCCGATACCCGACTTGGTATGCCCCTTTTTAACAGGATAAATGTGGCGGCCTTTCGGGCGGAACGTGGCATTTTTGGGCGTTGTAATTTTTTTTGAAAAAAAGTTTTGGCGCGGGAAAAATGGTTAATTTTACAGGGGTTTCGGTGGGGTGCTGGGTTTGGGCCCGCCGCGTCGCTGTGACATTCGCGCCAATTTGGGCGGTTTGGCCACAATTGAGGGGCCAAAACAGTGGCGGCAGGGGGTGATTCCTGCGATGCTGGAAAAAAAGAAGCGTAAAAGAGCAGTTAACAAAATGCCGAAACAGGCAAGATTCTTTGTGGCAGCGGTGCTGGGCCTGTTGGGTTTGGCCGTGCCTGATAGCGCGCGCGCGCAAACGCCCCCGTTCAAGGACGATTTTTCGGCGCGACGCGTGGTGGTGCCGCAAAAGCAGGCTGGCCCGCGTATTACGGTGCAAATTGATCCGGTGGAGCAGGCAAAGCGGTTGGCCGTGGCCCCAAAGCCTGTGGAGGTGGTGGCGGTGGCCCCGGACCCTGATGCGCCCTTGTCGCCAGTCGTGGCCGCCGCGACGCCGGGTGCGGCCTATGGTTGGTTTTGGGATAAGGTTTCAACCGCGCAGGGCGCGCGGGATGGGCGTTATGGCTTGGCGATGGCCAGCCTGTCGCAAGGGCCTGCCGGAGCATCAGTGCGCGCGCCCCGGATGCAGCATTTGCAAGAGGTGGCGGGCAAATACGGCACCGAGATTTTGAAGGCCACGATTGGCACCAACGTGTCGCCCGCCTTTGTTTTGGCGGTGATCGGGATTGAAAGCGCGGGGCGGCCTGATGCAGTGAGTTCGGCAGGGGCGACGGGATTGATGCAGCTGATCCCAGCCACAGCCGCGCGGTTTGGGGTGACGGATTCCACCGACCCTGTGCAGAACATCAAGGGCGGTGTGGCGTATTTGGATTGGTTGATGGGGCAGTTTGACCGCGACCCGTTGATGGTGCTTGCGGCCTATAACGCGGGGGAAGGGGCGGTGCGGGCCAATAACGGCGTGCCCCCCTTTGCCGAGACGCGCGATTATGTGCCCAAGGTGTTGGCGGCGTGGCAAGTGGCGCAAGGGTTGTGTCTGACCCCGCCGGAGTTGATCAGTGACCCGTGTGTGTTTAAGGTGATAGCGGCGGGGAGGTGAGGGCCGCCCCTGCGCCGTGAGTTGGGGGGAGCCGCCCGTCCCCGACCTTAAGCGAAGGCGGGGGGGGGAGCTCCCCGAACTTAAGCAAAGGCGGGGGGCCAGTCCCCCGGAACCCCCCGGGATATTTTCAAACAGAAAAAGGGATGGACGCTTTGAGTTAGGGGACGATTGTGGCCTCAGTCGCCGCGCGCAGCTCCGCCTCGGTGACGCCTGTTGCGCATTCGACAATTCTAAGGCCACCTTCGACGACGTCGAGGACACCGAGGTTGGTGATGATGCGGTCCACCACGGCGCGGCCCGTGAGGGGTAAGGTGCAGGATTTCAGCACTTTGCTCTCGCCGTGTTTGGAGGTGTGGTCCATCACCACGACCACGCGGCCCACGCCTGCAACGAGGTCCATAGCACCGCCCATGCCTTTGACCAGTTTGCCGGGGATCATCCAATTGGCCAGATCGCCGTTTTCGGCCACTTCCATCGCACCAAGGATGGCCATGGCGATTTTGCCGCCGCGGATCATGGCAAAAGATTGGGCGGAGTCGAAAAACGCGGTTTGGGGCAGTTCGGTGATGGTTTGTTTGCCTGCGTTGATCAGGTCAGCGTCCTCGGACCCTTCAACCGGGAAGGGGCCCATGCCGAGCATGCCGTTTTCCGATTGTAGCGTCACCTCAATCCCGTCGGGGATATAGTTGGAAACCAGCGTCGGGATGCCGATGCCAAGGTTGACATACCAGCCGTCTTGCAATTCTTGGGCTGCGCGCGCGGCCATTTGGTTCCGGTCCCATGCCATGATCAGGATGCCTTTCGGGTGGTGCGCTGTTCGATGCGCTTTTCGTGGGTGCCTTGGATGATGCGGTGCACATAGATGCCGGGCAGGTGGATGGTGTCGGGGTCCAGCGCGCCGAGGGGCACGATTTCTTCGACTTCGACGATGCAGATTTTGCCGCATGTGGCGGCGGGCGGGTTGAAGTTGCGGGCGGTTTTGCGAAACACGAGGTTGCCCGAGGGGTCTGCCTTCCATGCTTTGACGATGGCGAGGTCGGCGACGATGCCGCGTTCCAAGATATAATCCTGACCGTCAAAGGTTTTTACGTCTTTGCCGTCGGCAATCACGGTGCCCACGCCGGTTTTGGTGTAAAAGCCGGGGATGCCTGCGCCGCCTGCGCGCATCCGTTCGGCCAGCGTGCCTTGGGGGTTGAATTCCAATTCCAGCTCGCCCGACAGGTATTGACGCATGAATTCGGCGTTTTCGCCCACGTAGGAAGAGATCATTTTCTTGATTTGCCGGGTGGCGAGCAATTTGCCCAGGCCGAAATCATCGACGCCCGCATTGTTGGACGCGATGGTGAGGTTTTTGGTGCCCGCAGCAACCAGCCCGTCGATCAGCAATTCGGGGATGCCGCACAGGCCAAAGCCCCCGGCGGCGATCAGCATGCCATCAAACAGCACCCCATCAAGGGCTGTTGATGCGTCTTTGTAAATCTTTTTCACCGATTTTCCCCCGCGCTATGATGGGGAAGTTGTGGCCCGCGTTTAGAGTGAAGTCAATTGCCGCAGTGCAGCGCGCGCAGGAAGGGTTTGGGGTGGTTGCGAAAAGCGCTTGAAGCCGGGGCCTGCGCGCGGCTATCAAGGTGCCGTGGCCGCTTGCTGGAACTGGTAGACAGACCGGACTTAAAATCCGTTGCTTGGAAACGAGCGTGTGGGTTCGATTCCCACAGCGGCCACCACTATCCCCGTTGCAGTTTCACCGGCTCTGACCGTCCCAGTTTCAGGAAATGCGCCATAAAGGGTTTTGTGGCGTCCTCCTCGCGCGTGGCGGCATATAGGCGTTTGGTGATTGTTTGGGGGCCAAGGGGCCGGGTGACGTAATCGGCGTTGGAGCGCAGGTCGCGCAGCACCCAATCTGGCAGCACCGACACGCCCCGGTTGGACCCGACGAGCATAAGGATAACGGCGGTAAGTTCCACCGCGCGGGTGGCGCGGGGTTCGACCTTGGCCGGGGTGAGGAGTTCGGTGAACACATCCAATTTGTCACGCGCCACCGGATAGGTGATGAGGAGTTGATCGCGAAAATCCGCAGCCTCGATCATCGATTTTTGCGCCAGTGGGTTTTGGGCGCTGGCAACAAACATCGGGTGATAATCAAACAGCGGGTTGAAGGTGACATTGGCAAGGGGGATGGGGTCGGAGGAGATCACCAGATCAACCTCTTCGCGTTGCAAGGCTGGCAGCGCCTCGAAAGCTAGGCCTGCGCGGATGTCCACGTCCACCTCGGGCCAGGCACGGCGAAAGAGTTCCAGCACGGGAAACAGCCATTCAAAGCACGCGTGACATTCAATGGCGATGTGCAGGCGGCCGGTTTTGCCGGAACGGAGCCCGCGAAACTCCTCCTCCAGCGCGTCAATCTCGGGCAGGATGCGTTCGGCGAGGCGCAGCATGCGGATGCCAGCGGCGGAAAGTTTGAGGGGTTTGGATCGGCGCACGAACAGATCGACGCCTGCCTGATCCTCTAGCCCTTTGACCTGATGCGACAGGGCGGACTGGGTCATGTTCAGCATATCGGCGGCGCGGGCGAGGCCGCCTGCCTGTTGAATGGCGCGGATGGTGCGCAGGTGGCGAAATTCGATGTGCATTATGTGGTCCGCCTCATAAACATGATTAGTATTATGAATTTGTCTCACATCCCGAAATCGGCGACAAGAGGGCATAGAGCAGGAGTGCCACGCATGACCAAGACACCGAATATTTCGTTTGAATTTTTCCCACCGCAAACGCTGGATGCGTCGTTCCGGCTGTGGGAAACGGTGCAGGTTCTTGCCCCATTGGCGCCCACGTTCGCATCCGTGACCTATGGCGCGGGCGGCACCACGCGGAAATTGACGCATGAAGCGGTGGCGACGATTGGCAGCCATTACGGGCTGAATGTGGCGGCGCATTTGACCTGCGTGGATGCGACACGCGCGGAAACGCTGGAAATTGCGGAAAGCTATGCTGCGGCGGGGGTCACGGAAATTGTGGCGCTGCGCGGCGATGCGCCCAAAGGGGCTGCGCGGTTTACGCCGCATCCCGATGGCTTTGCATCATCCGTGGAATTGGTGGCGGCGCTGGCCGAAACGGGCAAATTCAAGCTGCGCGTGGGGGCATACCCTGAACCGCACCCTGATTCTGCAGATACGCTGGCCGATGTACAATTCCTGAAGCGCAAGATTGATGCGGGGGCGACCAGTGCCATCACGCAGTTTTTCTTTGAGGCGGAGACGTTTTTGCGGTTCCGCGATGCCTGTGTGAAAGCGGGGATTACCGCGCCGATTTTGCCGGGAATTTTGCCGATCCAGTCGTGGGAGGGCACCAAGAAATTTGCAGCGCGTTGTGGGACCCAAGTGCCCGCGTGGTTGGATGATGCGTTTGTCGCTGCCAAGCGGGACGGGCGTGAAGCATTGCTTGCCACCGCGCTTTGCACTGAGTTGTGCGATGAATTGTTGGGGGAAGGGGTGCAGGATTTGCATTTCTATACCCTGAACAAGCCGCATTTGACGCGCGATGTATGCCACGCGCTGGGCATTTCGCCGCAAGTGGCACTGCAAAACGTGGCGTGAACCCAGTCGACCCTGAAGCCTTGGGGCGGTGAAAACCGCCCCATTTTTATTGGATTTGGTGGGCGGTGAAAACCGCCCCATTTTTATTGGATTTGGTGGGCGGTGAAAACCGCCCCTTTTTTTGCGTCTGTTATTTACGGCCAACGCGCGGAATGCGGGATTTTACGGTGGGATATGTCGCCTCGGGGTGGGGCGGTGCGCCGTGGGTGCGCGACCAAAACCGGGGACCGCCGCGCGCGGCCCATGGGCGCAACATCAGCACCGCACCCGCGATAAACCCACCTGCATGGGCCCAATAGGCAACCCCGCCCGTATCGCCCGGCGTGGAAAAGCCGCTCAACAATTGCATGCCAAACCACAGCCCCAGCATGATCCACGCGGGAATGGGCAACACGCGGAAAAAGATGATGAAAATGATCAGCACATCGACTTTGGCGCGCGGGAACATCAGCAGATAGCCGCCCATCACACCTGCAATCGCGCCGGATGCCCCGATCATCGGCACCAGCGAATAGGGGGCAGAGGCGATTTGCAGCGCTGCCGCCGCCAGCCCGGACAACAGGTAAAACCCAAGATAGCGGGCGTGGCCCAAGATATCTTCAAGGTTGTCGCCAAAGATAAACAAAAACAGCATGTTGCCTGCAAGGTGCATCCAGCCGCCGTGCAAGAACATGGAGGTAAACAGCGTATCCACCCCGCCGCCTGCCATCACACGGCGCGGCACTAGGCCCCATTCGATGAAAAACAGCGACAGCCGCCCTTCATCCGGGATGGTGAGGGTATAGCTGAGGAAGATCCCGATGTTCAGGATCATCAGCGCATAGGTGACATAGGCCACGCGCCCGGAGGGGTTATGATCGCGGATCGGAAACATGGGTCAAAATTTCCGATCCGCGCGAGGGCGTCAAGAGGTTAAGCGTCGCCCATTTCGGCCAAGAGTTGCGCGTTGCCGCCCGATGCCGTGGTATCGATGCAAACATGGCGTTCCAATTGCACATGCGCCGCATCTGGCAAACCGCCGATCAAAGGCAGGATAGGGCCATTGCGCGCGGCAAGCGCTTGCGCGTATGCGCGGCCTGTGGTGGCATCGCCCCACCAGATGGCGCCCGAAAACCCTTGCAGGGTGGTTAATGCGGCAGGGTCCAACTGCCCCGCCTCCACCGCGACGCCGCCATGGGCGCGCACCGCCTCTGCTTGTGCCAGCATTTGTGGGGCCGTGGGGCCAAGGCAGAGCAGCGGCGCACGGGCATAGGCCGACAGGCGGTTTGATTCGCCCGTAGGACCGGGCAGGTCGTGAGTGTGGATTGCGGCGGGGTTTGGCGGGTTGGCAGCCAGCGATTTTGCGACCGTATCGGGGATGGAGGTTGCCGCCGCGCCGTCCAGCTGGGAGGCTGCGTGCTGGGTGAAGCGGGCCATGTAATCTGGGCCGCCTGCCTTTGGTCCGGTGCCAGAAAGTCCTTCGCCGCCAAAGGGTTGGCTGCCCACAACCGCGCCAATTTGGTTGCGGTTCACATAGGTGTTGCCTGCGGTGATTTGGCTGACCACGCGGTCCACCCGGTCATCAATCCGGCTGTGCAAACCGAATGTCAGGCCGTAGCCCATGGCATTCACATCCACGATCACCGCGTTCAACCCGCCCGATTTCCACGGGGCCACATGCAGCACGGGGCCAAAGATTTCGCGCGGCATATCGGCAATGCCGCGCACTTTGATCACGGTGGGGGCGATGAAGGTGCCGTTTGTGCTGGTGCGCGCCTCGTGCAGCACGCGCCCTTCGGCGCGGGCGGCGTCAATATAGGCTTGGATATCGGTTTGCGCCTTGGCGTCGATCACGGGGCCGGTGTCGGTGACAAGGTGCCACGGGTCGCCCGCCTCCAGATCATCCATCGCGCCGTAAAGCATTTCCAGCACAGTGTCGCGGACATCATCTTGCAGGTACAAACAGCGCAGGGCCGAACAGCGCTGGCCCGCCGATTGAAAGCTGGAGGCGAGGATATCACGCACGGCCTGTTCGGGCAGGGCGGTGCTGTCGACCACCATCGCGTTCAACCCGCCGGTTTCGGCGATCAGGGGCGCTGTGGGGTCCATGTGCTGCGCCATATTGGTGCGGATGCGCAAAGCGGTGGGGGTGGACCCGGTAAAACACACGCCATTGACGCGCGCATCCGATGTCAGGGCGGTGCCAATATCGGCCCCGGTGCCGGGCAGCAGTTGCAACGCGCTGGCGGGCACGCCTGCCTTGTGCAGCAGCGCCACGGCCACGCCTGCGATCAAGCTGGTTTGTTCGGCGGGTTTGGCCAGAACGGCATTGCCAGCGCCCAAAGCCGCCGCGATTTGGCCTGTGAAGATGGCCAGCGGGAAGTTCCACGGGCTGATGCAGGTGAAAATACCGCGGGCTGGCAGGGTGACCCCTGCTGCCTGTTCGGCGTAATAGCGCAGAAAATCAACCGCTTCACGCAGTTCGCCCACACAATCGACAAGGGTTTTGCCAGCTTCACGGGCCAGCAGGGCAAAGAACACGCCAAATTCCGCTTCATAAAGGTCTGCGGCGCGGCGCAGCACGGTGGCGCGTTCCGCAGGGGCCGCGTCCCATGGTTTTGCGGCGGACAACGCGGTTGCCACATCGGGGGCGCTGGCGGGCAACACATGGCCGACACGCGCGCCTGTGGCGGGGTTTTTCACCTCCCACCGTTGGCCGCCTGCGGTGGGGCCTGCCAGCATAGGGCGCACCTCAAACAAGGCGGTTTCGTGGGGCGCGCGGGCGTCGTGGATTTCAGCCAGATCGCCGCTGTCGGTCAAATCCCAGCCCCGCGAATTGGCGCGTTTGCCAAACAGATGGGGGGCGGTGGGTAAGATTGCGCTTTCGATGGGCTGCGTGGCTTCCATCGCGGTCAGGGGGCAGGCGGCGACCTCCTCGGGTGGGACAGCTTCGTCCACGATTTGGTTCACAAAACTGCTGTTCGCGCCGTTTTCCAGCAGGCGGCGCACAAGGTAGGCGAGCAGGTCGCGGTGCGCGCCGACGGGGGCATAGATGCGGCAGCGGGTGCCGCTGCCCTCTAGCACGATGTCGTGCAGGCGTTCGCCCATGCCGTGCAGGCGCTGAAATTCAAAGGCGCGTTTGTCGGTGGCCATATCCAGCACGGCGGCGACGGTATGCGCGTTGTGGGTGGCAAATTGCGGATAAATCCGGTTTGTCATGCCAAGCAGCTTTTGCGCACAGGAAATATAGGCGACATCGGTGGAGTGTTTGCGGGTGAACACCGGGAAACTTTCAAGGCCCAACACTTGGGCGCGCTTTACCTCGGCGTCCCAATAGGCACCTTTGACCAAGCGGACCATGATTTTGCGGTCCAAACGGTCGGCCAAGCCATAAAGCCAGTCGATCACAGCGCCCGCGCGGCGACCGTAGGCTTGGACCACCACGCCAAACCCGTCCCAGCCTTTCAGCGATGGGTCAGACAAAACCGCCTCAATCACTTGCAGGGACAGGGCCAGACGGTCAGCTTCCTCCGCATCAATGTTGAAGCCCAGACCCGCGGCCTTTGCCAGACCTGCGAGGGCGCGGACGCGGGGCACCAACTCCTCCATCACGCGGTCGCGTTTGGCGACCTCATACCGGGGGTGCAGGGCGGAAAGTTTGACCGAAATACCGGGGTTTTCGCGAATGTCCTTGGATTTGGCCGCCTTTGCAATCGCGGTGATCGCGGCGGTGTAGGACAGGTGATAGCGCCGCGCGTCATGTTCGGTGCGCGCCGCCTCACCCAGCATGTCATAGCTGTAGGTGAACCCTTTGCCTTCCAGATCGCGGGCGCGGGTCATGGCTTTCTCAATAGTTTCGCCCAACACGAACTGCTTGCCCATTTCTTTCATCGCGCGCGATACGGCGGTGCGGATAACGGGTTCGCCAAGACGTTTGACCGCACCCCGCAGGCTGGACGCGATGCCCGGCTGGCGGTCATCCAACACACGGCCTGTCAGCATCAGCGCCCAAGTGGAGGCGTTGACAAGACTGGAGGCGGATTGACCAAGGTGTTTGCCCCAGTTTGACGGCGCGATTTTATCCTCGATCAGCTTGTCCATCGTATCGGCATCGGGCACGCGCAACAGCGCCTCAGCCAGACACATCAGCGCGATGCCTTCATCGGTGGACAGGCCGTATTCGGCCAAAAACACCTCCATCAACCCCGGTTTGGCGCTGCCACGAATGGCGCGGACCAAATCGGCACCGCTGGCGGCAATGCGCGCGCGGTCATCAGGGGTCAGGCCCGCAGCCGCGATCAGATCGGCGATCAGCGCCGCCTCGGGCCGCAGGGATTGGCGGTCGATGATGGTCCAGGCGGTACCAATGGAATCGCGGGGCATGGGCAAGCTCTCCTCTTTGGCATAGTCTACGCTGGAATCAAAAGCCGATCGTCCCGATTTGCGGCAATCGGCAGGCGGTTTGGCCGATTGCAGGGGGGAAACCAATGACGAATACACCTTTTGACCTTGACCGCTTTGACCAAGCGATTTTGCGGGTGTTGGCGGCCGAAGGGCGCATCAGTGCCACCGAGTTGGCGCGCCGGATTGGGCTGTCTAAATCCCCCACCCAAGCGCGGATGAAACGGCTGGAGGAGGCGGGGGTGATCACCGCGTACCGCGCCCAGTTGGACCCGATCAAGATGGGCCAAGCGCATGTGGCCTTTGTGGAGGTGCGCCTGTCGGACACGCGCGAGGCGGCGTTGCAAGCGTTCAACAAAGCGGTGCTGGCAATCCCGGAGGTGGAACAGTGCCACATGATGGCGAGCCGGTTTGATTATTTGCTGAAGGTGCGGACGGGCGATATTCAAGATTATCGCCGGGTGTTGGGGGAACGGATTTCGGCGCTGCCGCATGTGGCATCGACATCGACCCATGTGGCGATGGAGGCGGTGAAAGAGGCGGGGGTTTAAGCGTGTAACGGGCTGGTTGGTTGTGTGGGGGGGCGGTGGGTTGCACCCACCCTACGCGCGCTGCCAAAAGCCTGCGCCAAAGATGGGGTATCCCACGCAGGGCTTTGATTTTAGCTTGGACCGCAGTTTATGCGCCCTTGCCCCGCAGGGCGAATGGGCGAGGGATTAGGGCCGCATCATTCGCCGCGAATAACCCGGCGGAACCCTTCGAACAAAGGGTCGTTGGCGCAAACGATGGACCCTTTGACCAAAGGATCATCGCCTTCGCGGATGGCCGAAACCATGCCGCCCGCCTCGCGGACCAACACCAATCCGGCGGCAATATCCCATGGCTGCACGCCGCGTTCCCAATAGCCGTCAAACCGACCCGCGGCGACGTAAGCCATGTTCAACGCGGCAGAGCCCCAGCTGCGCACACCAGCACAAACAGGGGAAAGCCGGGCGAAATCTTGCAAGGATGCGGGCAGGGTGCCTTTGCCACTGTGCGGCACGCCCGTTGCAAAAATGCTTTCATGCATGGCACGCCGACCCGAAACGCGCAAACGGCTTTCGTTCATCCATGCGCCGCTGCCTTTTTCGGCCCAGAACATTTCATCCTTGGCAGCGTCAAAAATCACGCCAGCGATGATTTCGCCTTTATGTTCCAGCGCGATGGATACGGCCCAATGCGGCAGGCCGTGCAAAAAGTTGGTGGTGCCGTCCAGCGGGTCCACGATCCAGCGGCGGGTAGGGTCCACGCCTTCGGTCTCGCGGCTTTCCTCGCCCAGAAAACCATAGGTGGGGCGGTCGCCCAACAACGCTTCGCGCAGGGCCTTTTCCGCCTCGCGGTCAGCGCGTGTCACAAAATCGCCCGGCCCTTTTGAGGAAACCTGAAGGTTTTCCACTTCACGGAAATCCTTGACCAAAGCGCGCCCAACTTTGCGGGCCGCCTTTTTCATCAAGTTGAGGTTCGCGCTGCCTTGCATGCTTTCGCTCCATCCGTGTCGGGCCGTGTCCGGCCAAACCCTATAGCTGCGCGGGGTGCGGATGCCAAGGGGGGCAGGGCACCTGCAGATGTTTCACGCATTGCCCGGCCAAAGCCAAAGGGGAAGTCGGTATTTTTGGCCGTATGACCTGTCGTTGGCAGTAATTGAAGCCCATACGGCTGTGATTAGGGGTAATTTTAGGAAAATTATCTTTCGATATTGGGGCATAATGTCGCAGGCGGGGCAAATGCCCGCGCCAAATCAAGACCAAGGGGAGAGATATAATGCCTGACACAATCGTTGTGGCTTGCGATGGGTCCGCCGCGTCCGGTCGTGCGATGGATTTTGCCCATGCCCGCGCAATGCAGCAAAAAGCTGACTTGTTGGTGGTGCATGTGCTGGAATGGTCGCCATACAGCTTTTTGACCAAAGAAGAGATTGAGGAGCGTCACGGGCGGCGCAAGGAGGAACTTGCCCGCGCCGAAACCGCCATTATCGCGCCTATCACGGCGAAATATGCCGGAAAAGGTGTCGAAATCACTGCGATGGTCAAATACGGCCATGTGGTGGACACGTTGGTGGAGGTCGCGGAGAAAGCGCGCGCCACTGAAATCATCTCGGGCCGGACCGGCAATTCGGGCGTGATGACCCGCGTGTTCGGATCCGTTGCGGGCACTTTGGCGCAAGTGTCGCCTGTGCCTTGCACAATCGTGCCGTGAACCATTCAAAGGGAGAGTAGAATGTTCCATATACCCCGCGCGCTTGTCGCGTTGGCGGGTCTGTTTGCTGCTGGCAGCGCACAGGCCTCCTCTGTCGATCAAGCGGTTAATGAGATTTTTGCCAGTTCAACCGGCTGGTTTGTCAACTTCATCTTTGCCCCGTTCCCTTTCACCAACTTCCCGTGGATTGTGGCTTGGTTGGTGATCGCTGCATCGTTTTTTACGCTGTATTTTGGGTTTATTCAGTTCCGCGTCATTCGCCATTCGCTGCATATCGTTTCGGGGAAATATTCGGACCCCGATGATGCGGGCGAGGTGTCGCATTTCCAAGCGCTGGCCACCGCGTTGTCGGGCACCGTGGGTTTGGGCAATATCGCGGGCGTTGCTGTTGCTGTTAGCATTGGTGGGGCTGGTGCGACGTTCTGGATGATTTTGGCAGGCCTTTTGGGCATGGCGTCAAAGTTTACGGAATGTACGCTGGGCGTGAAATACCGCAATGAATATGCCAACGGCTCCGTTTCCGGCGGCCCGATGTATTACATGGTCAAAGGGTTTGCGGAACGCGGTTTGCCGGGTGGCAGATTTTTGGCCATTTTGTTTTCCATCTTTTGCGTTCTTGGCGCATTGGGCGGCGGCAATATGTTTCAGGCCAACCAAGCGCATGGGCAGTTGACCAACATCTTTGGCGATTTTCCGGGCTGGATTACAGGCGTGATCTTTGCGGGTATTGTTTTTGCGGTGATCATCGGTGGTTTGAAATCCATCGCGCAGGTCACTGAAAAAGTGGTTCCCTTCATGGGCATCATGTATGTGGGTGCGGCGCTGATCATTTTGATCATGAATTATCAGCACATTCTGCCAGCATTTGGCCAGATCATCGACGGGGCGTTCACCGATTCGGGCGTTGTGGGCGGTGTGGTTGGCGCGTTGATCCAAGGGTTCAAACGGGCCGCGTTTTCCAACGAGGCGGGGGTTGGTTCTGCTGCCATCGCCCACTCGGCGGTGCGCACAAAGGAACCGATCACCGAAGGGTTCGTGTCGCTGTTGGAGCCGTTTATCGACACCGTGGTGATCTGTACCATGACCGCCTTGGTGATCATCATCACCGGGCAGTTGATGGTGGACCCTGCAACCGGCATGTACATTTTGAATGAAGGTGGCACGATCCAGACGCTTGACGGATCATCGGGGGTTGGCTTGACCTCGGCCGCGTTTGGGTCTGCGTTTTCGTGGTTCCCGTATGTGTTGGCTGTGGCCGTGTTGCTGTTCGCCTTTTCCACCATGATTTCATGGTCTTATTATGGGTTGAAAGCGTGGACCTATATGTTTGGCGAAGGCAAAAAGCAGGAGATGACGTTCAAGGTGATCTTTTGCATCTTTGTGGTCATCGGGGCATCGGCCAACCTTGGCCCTGTGATCGACTTCTCGGATGCGGCAATCTTTGCGATGGCTGTGGTCAACATCTTTGCGCTGTATTTCTTGATGCCCATCGTGAAGGCAGAGCTGAAAAGCTATCTGACCCGGTTGGAAGAAGGCAAGATCAAGCGCTTTCACTAACTTGTTGTAACATTGGAAAACGCCGGGCCATGTGGGCCCGGCGTTTTTCGTTATGGGCGCGACAGGATGGACGCGGGGCGCAGTTTTGCCAGCCCTTGGGTGATGATAATGGCCAGCCCCACCTTCAAAATATCGCCGGGGATAAACACGGCCATAACCCCGGCTGCCGCCATCCAGCTTTTGCCCAGCACCAGCGCAAACCCGGTGATGCCCATCGCATACAGCACCACAACGCCGCCAATCAGCGCCCCCGCACCCGCCGCAGCGCCAATGGGCGCGCGCCAGTTTTCCACAATCCAGCCCGTTACAAAGGCCGCCACCGGAAAGCCCACCACAAAGCCCACAGTGGGGCCAGCAAACACGCCAAGGCCGCCACGCCCGCCCGACAGCAAAGGCAGGCCAAGCGCCACCAAGCCCACAAACAGCAGCGCCGCCAAGGCGCCGCGCCGTGCGCCAAGGATTGTGCCGCACAGCATCACACCCAAGCTTTGCGCCGTGACGGGGATGCCAAAGGCCAGCGTGATTTGCGGCACAAGGCCCAGCACCGCGATTAGGGCGGCAAACAGGGCGATATAAGCAATATTTTTTTCCATCATCATTCCTTTAGGGTCATAATCCACCGCGCGCGCGGATCGCTTCGGCCACATGGTCGGCATCGTCCAGCGCCATCAGGCCAAGCGGCAGGATGATGCGCCAATTCACCCGATGCTGCGACCTTGCGCGCCATGCCTGCCCGAGCAGCGCGGCCTTGTCCATCAAAACCGGAGTAAAGCGGATAACCAGCGCAATCGCCACCGCCAGCGCGCGGGGGGAAAGGCCAAAGCGGGCCAAAGGGGCGGTGGTGCGTTCAACAACCGCGATCATCTCTGCCAGTTGTGTGGTCATCGTCACCAGATTGGCCAGCGCCACCGCGATCAGCATTTTGCCCGCCAGCACCGCACCTGCCGCGATGTCGCCAGTCCAAAGATGCCACAGCGCAAGGATGACCAAAAACAGCCATAGTGGGCGCAGCAATGCGGCCCCGTGCCGCGCAAACTGCCAACCAAAGGCCAGATATACGGCGGCGGTTGCGCAAAGGGCCGCCCCCACCAGCAGCGGCGATTGCAATTGAAACAGCGCCACACTGACCACGGCCAAACCCAGCAGTTTTGGCCCCGCACCAATGCGGTGCACCGGAGTTTTAATCGGGCAGGTCAGTGTCAGCATCGGCCGCCCCCAATGTATCCATCGCGGCGGTGAACGTGGTCAAAACCGCGCCCGCCGCACCATCGGCGCGCAGGCGGCCACCGTCCAGCCAGATCACACGGTCATAGCCCGCCAGTGCTACAGGGTCATGGGTGATCAAGATCAAGCGTTGCGGCAGGGCGGCCAACGCGCGGGTCAACCGGATTTGGGTGGGCAGATCAAGGCCCGCAAAAGGTTCATCCAGCAGAATGGTTTGCGGGGCCATGGCCAGCACCGACAGCAAGCACAAAAAATGCCGCTGGCCTTGGGACAGGGCGCTGACCGGGCGATCATGCCAATGGCTGCGGCCATGCTGGGCCAATAGGGCGCGCACGGCGGCACTGGCGGCAGCTTTGGTTTGGCCTTGTTGGTGCAGGCCAAAGGCCAATTCTTCGGCCACAGTGGGGAAAATGATTTGGTGATCGGGGTTTTGGAACAAAATCCCCAAGCGGTGCAGCATCGCCTTGCGGTCGCGCGCGGGGTCCAAACCGTCCACACGCACAGCACCTGTGGTGGGGGGCACCAGCCCTGACAACAGACGCAGCAGGCTGGTCTTGCCCGACCCGTTGCGCCCCACAATGCCGATGCGCGCCTCGGTCAAGGTCAGGGTCAAATCGGCCAGAATGGCGCGGCCCGCGACGCTGTATCCGGCGTTTTCAAGCGTGATCGCGGGGATGGGTGGCGTGTGGGCCAATTTGGGGGCCAATCTGTGGGCAAGCGGTTCGCAGGGCTTTTACCCCGCCTGTGCCCCCCTGCCAAGCATACAAAAAAGGCCGGGCGACCCAAAAGGGAAACCCGGCCAAGTCGCACACGAGGGACGTGTGGTCGGGCAAGCCCGACAGGGAACGCCTAGCAAGCAGCGATGAACCGTTCACCACGACTGTTGCGGTAATAACATTGGCCTTGCTTTGGGGCAGTCCCGATCAAGGTGGAGGCGGCAAGCCCGGCAGCGGCCCCAAGGGCGGCGCCAGCCAAACGGTTGTCGCCGTCCGATATGGCAGCGCCCAAGACGCCACCCGCAACGGCCCCCGCAGTGGCGTTTTGGTTGGCGGTTTGGCACCCGGTCAAGGCGAGGGCCACAAGTGGCAGGCAAAGCAAAAATGATTTCATGGGTGATCTCCAATTCAGGCAGCTATTGGGATCACAACGCAACGGGGCGGGAAATGGTTCCCGCCCCGTTTGATTTGGTTTTGATATCAGCGCCGCATCAGGCGGGCAGGCGGGCTGCGATCACCGATTCTTCCAAAATATCCATCGCTTCGGCGAAATGCGCGTCGGGAATGGTGATCGGCGCAAGGAAGCGAATGACGTTGCCATACACCCCGCAGGTCAGCAAAATCAGATGACGTTTCAACGCCTCGGCGCGCACGCGGTTGGTGAAATCGGCGTCGGGCGCATGGGTTGTGGGGTGGCCAAATTCCACGGCAACCATAAAGCCGGGGCCGCGAATATCTATCACCTCGGGCGAGGTGGAGCGGATGGATTCCAGCTTTTGGCGCAAGCGGCTGCCCAACTCATTGGCGCGGTCGCACAGGTTTTCCTCCTCGATCACGTCCAGCACGGCGTTGGCGGCGGCGATGCCCAATGGGTTGCCCGCATAGGTGCCGCCCAAACCACCGGGCCGCGCCGCATCCATCAATTCCGCACGGCCCGTGACAGCGGCCAGTGGCAGGCCACCCGCCAACCCCTTGGCCATGCAAGTAATATCGGCGGCCACGTCATAGCCATGCATCGCAAACATGGTGCCGGTGCGTGCAAAGCCTGTCTGCACCTCATCCGCGATCAAGATGATGCCGTGTTCATTGCAAAACGCGCGCAGGCTGCGCAGCAAATCCGGCGGCGCGGGGTAAAATCCACCTTCGCCCTGCACGGGTTCAAAGATAATGGCGGCAACGCGGTCGGGGTCCAGATCGGATTTGAACAGCTTGTTCAATGACGACATCGCATCGGCGGTGGACACCCCATGAATATCCTGCGGGAACGGCACATGGTAGACATCGGGCATCATCGCGCCAAAGCCTTTTTTATACGGCTCCACCTTGCCTGTCAGCGACATGCCCATGAATGTGCGGCCATGAAACGCGCCGCCAAAGGCGATAATCGCAGGGCGGTTCGTGGCAATCCGCGCAATTTTAATTGCATTTTCAACCGCTTCAGCACCCGTGGTGACAAAGATGGTCTTTTTGGTAAAATCACCCGGCACCAGTTCGTTCAAGCGTTCGGCAAGGCGCACATAGGGTTCATAGGGCATGACCTGATGACAGGTGTGGGTGAAACGGCCCAACTGTTCGGTCACCGCGGCCATCACCTTTGGGTGGCAATGCCCGGTGTTGACCACGGCAATCCCAGCGGCAAAGTCGATATAGCGGTTGCCCTCAATATCCCACACTTCGGCGTTCAGCGCACGATCGGCATAAATCTGCGTCATCATACCAACCCCGCGAGAGATCGCCTCATCTTTGCGCTTGGCCACGTCTGCGTTCAACATTGTCAGTACCCCGATTGGAATTTTGTGTGATTTGACCCGTTTTTGCGCGCCGCTTCAACAGGTGAATGGCGATTTGGGTGCGGCCTATTCTTCGCCGCCCGCATCTTTCATCAATCGATCCGCCTTTTTGCGCACCAATGCTGACCGCAGATCGTGCATGGCCAACAAAAGCGTATCGGTGACAAATTCCAACTGCTCCTCACTCGCGCGGGTTTGCACCCATTGCGTGGTCAGGTTCATGTGGTCGACTGCGCGCAAAATATCATCCGCCTCGCGCGCCGCCAATTGATGGATGCGCTGGGCAATCCAGCCTTGGATTTCGGCAATATCATCGCTGCTTAATGCGCGGTCGCCATGTGGCTTTACCTCGCCGTTGCGGATGTTGATGGTCGCGATTTGGTCCATTTCAATGCGGCGCTGGCGGTTTTCGGTATCAACCCGAAACACCAGCGCCCCATTGTCACGCACCCGAAAGTAATAGTCCGGCAGATCGCCCGCCATATTGCCCCCGTTAGGCCAACGCCGCGCAGAATGTCTGAATTCGCGTGCAGGCCTCTTTCAACACATCATCCGATGTAGCGTAGCTGACGCGGAAGTTTGGCGATAGGCCAAAGGCTGCACCAAACACCACGGCGACCCCGGTTTCCTCCAGCAATGCAGTTGCGAACACTTCGTCATTGGTGATCTTGGTGCCCGCCGCACTGGTTTTGCCGATGCAGCCCGAAATATCGGGATACACATAAAACGCGCCTTCGGGCTTGGGGCAGGTCACCCCTTTGGCATCATTCAACATTCCCACCACCAAATCGCGGCGGCGTTGGAACAGTATCTTGTTCTGGGCCAAAAACTCTTGCGGGCCTGTCAGCCCCTCCAGTGCCGCGTATTGGCTGATGGAGGAGGGGTTGGAGGTGGATTGAGACTGAATGGTGCCCATCGCCTTGATCAAGGCCACGGGTCCCGCCGCATAGCCGATGCGCCAGCCTGTCATCGCATAGGATTTGGACACACCATTGCAGGTCAATGTGCGGTCATAAAGGCCGGGTTCCACCTGCGCAGGCGTGCAAAATTCGAAATCATCAAACACCAGATGCTCGTACATATCATCCGACATGATCCAGACATGCGGGTGGCGCATCAACACATCGGTCAACGCCTTCAATTCCGCGCGGGTATAGCCTGCACCCGTGGGGTTCGACGGCGAGTTAAAGATAAACCACTTGGTCTTGGGCGTGATCGCCGCCTCTAACTGTGCGGGCAACAGCTTGAAATTGCTTTCAATGCCACATTCCACCGCAACGGGCGTGCCGCCTGCCAGCAAAACCATATCGGGATACGACACCCAGTAAGGCGCGGGGATAATCACCTCATCCCCCGGATTACAGGTGGCCATAAAAGCGTTGTACAGCGTTTGCTTGCCACCTGTGCCGACCGTGATTTGGTTGGGCGCATAGGTCAGCCCGTTTTCGCGCGCGAATTTGGCGCAAATCGCCTTTTTCAATTCGGGGATGCCGTCCACGGCGGTATATTTGGTTTTGCCTGCATCAATCGCCGCTTTGGCCGCATCTTTGATGTTTTGGGGCGTGTCAAAATCGGGTTCACCCGCGCCAAGGCCAATCACATCCTTGCCCGCCGCTTTCAGTTCATTCGCTTTGGTGGTGACTGCGATGGTGGGGGAGGGTTTGACGCGCGACAAGGTATCGGACAAAAAGGCCATAGCAGGCTCCGGCGTTGGGGGGCATGGTGCCGAAATGGCCCCCGATTTGAACTTAGCGGCCACTTGTCATAGGGTGCGCAGGAACGACGATCAAGCGATAACACCGCAAGAGGATATGAGAAATGACCGAGACCGATAGCACCAACTGGTACAGCGCCGAGGCCGCGACCTTTGGCGACCGTGTGGCCGCCGCGCGCGAGGCGGCAAGCCTGACCCCTGAAGGACTGGCGCGGCGGTTGGGGGTAAAGTTGGTGACGATCCAGAATTGGGAAAACGACCATTCCGAACCGCGCGCGAACAAATTGCAAATGCTGTCGGGGATGCTGAATGTGTCGATGCGTTGGCTGTTGACTGGCGAAGGTGACGGGGTCGATGCGCCCGTGGCCCCAAGCAGCGGTGATTTGAACAAAGCGCTGGCCGATCTGTCGCGCCTGCGCGCGGAAGCTTTGGCCATGTCGCAAGATATGGGGCATCTGGAAAAGCGGCTGCGCGTGTTGCTGCGGGATGCCGCCCAATGATCGAGCATTTGAACGAGACACCCGAGGCGCGGCTGAAACGCATGAACATGCGGTCATGGCGGCGCGGCACCAAGGAAATGGACATGATTCTTGGCCCCTATGCCGATGCGCATTTGGCGGGCATGGACGAGGCGCGGTTGGTGCTGTTTGACCGCTTGCTGTGGGAAAATGACCAAGACCTGTTGCCGTGGGTGTTGGGCCATGTCGATGGGCCGCCCGATTATGCGGTGCTTTTGGCCGAAATTGGCGTGTTTTCCCGCAATCGGTTGCTGGCATAGGGCGGTCGATTAAACCTTTTCGCCAAATTCGACATGAAACTGTCACGAGTTTACCGAATGTTTGCGTTTTGTGCTGATTCTACGTCCAGAAAGTTTCTTGGGCGGAGAAAGCGATGACACTACACACAAAACTGTTGGACGGGTCGGACAAGGCCTTGATGTCCAGCTATCTGGAAAGTCTTGCATTGGTCGAACGGCTGCACCGTTTGCTGCTGGACGTGGTCAAGGATGAATTTGAACGGCTGGGCGTGCTGGAAATCAATTCGGTGCAAGCGCTGCTGTTGTTCAATATTGGTGAAAATGAGGTGACTGCGGGGGAATTAAAATCCCGTGGGTATTATCAAGGGTCCAACGTCAGCTATAACCTGAAAAAGCTGGTCGAATTGGGGTATATGCACCACCAGCGGTCCGAAATTGACCGCAGGTCGGTGCGCGTGCGCTTGACAGAAAAAGGGCGCAATATTCGGACCATGCTGAACGATCTGTTCGCCCGCCATACCGAAGGGTTTGAGGCGCGCGGCATCATCAACGCGTCGGGGATGGAAGATATCAACCAATCGCTAAAGCGAATGGAACGGTATTGGACGGACCAAATCCGCTATATTTATTAGGGGTTTAGCGCCAAAATCCTGCGTGGCTGGCGAATCGTCCTTGCAGCTTTGCCAAAAGGCGATGGGCAAGGGCGGACCGCGGAACCGCGCCGCTATGCAGCCTATCCAGCACCACCTCTGGGGGGCAGGGCAGGCGGCTTAGGGGATCAAAGTAACGCGGATATGCGATTAGCGTTGCGTGGACCAGAAGGTCCAAGGATGGGCGGATTTGGGGGGTGCCATCAAGCTGCAAAAGGCGGCGCTGTGGCACGGGGCCAAGATCATAGGTCAGCCCCCAACCGGCATAAAACGGCGCGCCAAGGCAAGTGACCTGCTTGCCCCGGATCAGCGCCTCAAACCCCAGCAGCGATGTCATGGTCCAGACGTGCTGCACCCTGTCCAACAGGGCGATTGGGTCGGCGTGATTGGCGATATGATCGACCAAGGGGGCAAGGGTTGCGGGCTCAATCTTGCCCGGACGCAATCCGGCCTCCACATCAGGGTGGGGTTTATAGATCAGTACCGCTTGCGGGTTCGCCGCACGCGCCGCCTGCACCAACGCCAGATTGTGGCGCACATCGCCTGCCCCAAGACGAATGGAGGCGTCATCCTCTACCTGGCCGGGTATCAGGATGCACAGCTTGTCTTGCGGCACATCGGGCAGATCGCCCCCCCCCAGATTGTATTTTGACAACCGCTGGTTAATCAGCGCGTCGCGCAGCGTGCGGGCGCGGTTGGCCGCATCGGGCGGCGGGGGGGACAAAATCAAGCGTTCAAGCCGGCTTTCAACCGATGGGTCATAGTAAATCCCCAGATCATCTACCACCAAACTCAGCGGCGGCACCAGATTGGCCCCCAACCCGCGCGAGCGTAAAAACCCATCCTCCACCCGGCGAATCACCACTGGGGCGGTCAGGCCCACAGGCGCTTTTCCCGCCCAAACCAACAGGCCCGCGCCCTGTTTTGTGGCAAGCGCTACGGCTTTTTCTGGATTATCTTCAAATTTTACGGATTTTTGACGACCAAACACCGCCTGCAACCGCCCACGTTTCCACAGGCGCATTCCCAGCGCCACATGGCCACGGTGATCTTCGCGGTAGGCGCGGGTTTCGGCCTCCAGCTGATTCAGGGCATCTTCAAAGCTGCACAAGCGGTCGCGGCACGGGTCGTACCATGTCGGCGCCAAGATATAAGTGGCAGCAAAAAGCTGTGTCGCCGTCAGTGCGCGGGTGCGGCGCGGGCAGGGCAATGCATCCTGCGACAGCCCCCAACCGGCATAGATTGGGCGACCGAAAACGCGGGGGCGGTGACCTGCAAAAATCGCCTCCATCCCCAGTTGCGACGACAAGGTGTAAACCGCCAAAGCCCCGTCCAAAAGTCGCCACGGCGACACCGCAGCGGTCAGCAAGTCATACCCCGCGCCGGGGCCAAAATGTCCTTGGCGCAACCCTAAATTCGTCTCAGGATGCGATTTTATGACAATCCGCGCGCCCGGATGTTCGGCCTGCGCGGTCGCCAACGTCTGCGCAAATGCAGCCCCATCTGCGCCTGAACAGGCGACTGATGCATCGCCGCGTGTCTGGTCCACCACCAAAACATAGCCGGGTTCAGGGCAGGGCAGGCCCAGATCGTGAATGTTGTATTTTGACAAATCTGCGGCGCGCAGCCGCGCCATTCCCAGCGATGCCCGCGCCAAAAGGTGCGGATCGTCCAAATCGGCTGTTTGCAAAATATGCTCCAGCATCGACGGCTGGCTGGCATCAAAATGCACCCCCAGCGGATCAATCAGCAGACCCAAAGGGGCATCCCCCGCGCGCCCCGGCCGGACGGAGCGTAAAAACGCATCCTCCACCCGGATTAGGGGGGCAGCGCGTCTTGCTGCTACCGCTTCGCCCCGCTTGGCATAGGGGCTGCGGCCCCAAACAGCGACCGCATCATCGCCGGAGGGCAGGCCCAGCGACAGATCATACCCGGCAAGCTGCAAAATGCGGCGCAGACGCGGCGCGCGCCAAAACCCCGCGTTATATGCAAACAGCCGCCGGGGGGGTGCCCCGGCGGCTGTTGAAGGGACCACGTCAGCCGACAAAGGCTCAGCTGCCAGAGCTGCTGGTTGCGCTGTCAGACAATGATGTTGCCGCCCCGACGGTGCCAGTTACCGCAGCAATCGTGCGCTGCCACTGTACAAACGGCGCTTCGGTCACATAAACCGTGTCGCCGTCCCGCACCAGAAAATCGCGCGCCTCAAACATGCCGGTTGGTTGTGTCAGGTCCAGCACATAGACCATGCGCTGATCGCCGGTCAAATCGGACCGACCCAGCACTGAATTGGCAATTTCCGCCGGTTCATTGCGGAACACGAACACGCCTGTCGGGTCCGCGGTGGTGCTGTTCAAGCCGCCAACTTGGGCAATCGCTTCAATCGCGGACAGGGTTTGGCTTTCAAACGGCACCCGGTTTTGCGTGCCGGTTGCCCCCATCGCCACATAGGCGCGGGTGTCGCGTTCCACAACAATCCGGTCGCCCGCCCGCAGCGCAATGTCCAGCGCGGGGTTGGCATACAAATCTTCTAGCCAGATTTTATCGGTATGGCTGCCGCGCGTGACACGCACCAACGCCACCGCCGGTTCAATCGCCACGCCGCCCGCCCGCGCCAACATTGCGGTCAAGGTGCGGGTGGGGCGTTCGATCGGAAACACACCTTGGCCGCTGACAGCCCCCGACACCGACACGGTGGAACCGTCGCCGGCCACACGCTGCACGGTGACTTGCGGATCTGGAGTCTGGCTGTCCAGCTTTTGGGTGATCAAACGGCGCAGTCCTTCGGGGCTTTGACCCGATGCTTTGATCCGGCCAGCATAGGGCACAAAGATGAAACCCGCGCCATCAACCTGCACTTGGTCCAGCAAGGATACCCGCTGGCCAGTGTTGCCCAACAGCGGGTCATCCTTGACGTTTTCAAACACGGTCAGCGCCAGAATATCGCCCGGCGCAATGGTATCGGACCCCACAACGCCCGCATTGCGGAAGTTGGAGCCAAAGCCAAAGGCAGGCGTCACCGCCGTCGCACGCGTCACGCGGCTGTTGACGGACACGATGAACGCATCCCCCTCTTTCAGCACAGAACCTGCAAAGATTTCTTTTTTATTCGGGCCGGGGCGCGGCAAGCTACACCCAACAAGTGCCGCAACACAAACCACAAGGACCAAGCCCTTGGCCCCTTTTTTCGCCATCAATTTCACTGCCCGGGCTCCTTTTTTGGATACTGCCTCAGTATTTTTTTTACAAACCTACACAGCAGCGGCAGAAAATTCCAGTTTTCCGGGACTTTATCCTTTTACGAGGCGCAACTGTTGCCTTGGTGCCGCGCTTCCTTTGGTCAGCGCGTCGTATGGATCGTCGGGCAAAAGCATCATGTCTACCACCTGTCGTAGCAACTCACGCCGCCCACGCGAGGAGTAGAAGCCACCGGGCACTTGCGACGTTTCCAACAGATAGTGGCGATAATCGCGGTACGCACGGCTGTCGGGGCGGGTTGGATGGGTGAAAAACGCCTCCAACGGCTGCGCCGAGACAAATTCGGGCTTGGCATAGACCGCCGTGCCGAACACTTTTAGCGGCAAACCGCGCCAAAGCACCTGCTGGGCGGCGGTGGAATTGACCGTGATCGCCGACCGCGCGTGGTTCAGCAGCACCGCCAATTTGCCGCCCCGCACAAAATGCACCCGGCCTTGGACGCCGTACAATTTCGCCAAGCTTTTGATTTCGCGCGCAACGGGCACGCGGCCATCCTCCAGCGGGTGGGCCTTGAACACGAGGTGATGATGCGGTGATGCGCCTTTGGCAAACCCCTCCATCACCAAGGCCAAAAATTCGGTCATCGTTGAAAACGGTGAATGCATTTGGAAACTGCTATCATGTTCCAGCTGCAACAGCACCAGATGATAGGGAAAGCCGCCGTGTTTGATGCGCACATTGGCCAGCATCCGTTCCCAGCGGTGAAAAGGCAGCAAAATCAGTCGTTTGCAATACAGCATAAATTCTTGCGAAACCGTCAGCGCGCGGTGCGGGCGATAGCGGCGAAAATCCCAAAACCCGGCCAGTACGAACCAATGATACAGCGCGCCCCAGAAAATATGCTGGCGCATGTCGCCCCAACGCGCCGGGGCATCGGGCAAATCCATGTCCGATTGTGCCAAATCGGTCTGCATCTGTGCCAGCGTCAGGTCCATCAGCCGCGAATTGCCGTTCGACCCGCCGCGTTCATAGGTCACCCAATGGGGCCGCAAATACCCTTCTTCAAACACATGCACGGTCAACCCTGCCGCTTTTGCAATTCGCACCGCATAGGCGTGGATGGGCCGCGTGTCGCCATAAAGCACGATATCGGTGATGTCTTTTTCAGCAATCAGGGCGGTAAAGGCGTCAGGCCACGCCTCTACACTGGCTTTATGCGCGATAAAACTGGCCGCTTTGGGCCAAAACGCGCGGTCGCCGCGGTTGAACCCGACGCGCCACACCTGCGCCCCCGATTTTTCCAACATTGTGCCCAAATGGGAAAAGAAGGGGCCATGCGGCCCTTGCAGCAATAAAAACCGACGATTTTCACCCGATACGCGCATCACACACCTTTTTGCCCCATCCATTCCATTTCTCCCCCGTGGTAAAGGGGAAAAGCCGGGGCTTTGCACCGATATGGTCGACAAGCCGGGCAGAATTAAGGCCAATTTTGCGGCCCTTGCAAGGCAGTTGCGTCAAGGGTACGCCTAAGGGCATCAATAAGGGGTTAAGGCATGTTCACAGGCATCGTGACGGATATTGGCACTGTTTTGGCGCTGGAACAGCAGGGTGATTTGCGCGCGCGCATCGGCACCCGCTATGACATTGCGGGGATTGATATCGGGGCCTCCATCGCCTGTGATGGGGTGTGTTTGACCGTGATCGCGCTGGGGTCTGCGCCGCAAAACTGGTTTGATGTGCAAATCAGCGCGGAATCGGTCAGTAAGACCAATATTGCGGGCTGGACCGTGGGCCATCCGTTGAACCTTGAACGCGCTTTAAAAGTCGGGGATGAACTTGGCGGTCACATTGTGTCGGGCCATGTGGACGGTCTGGCCGAGGTGGTGGCCGTGCGCCGCGAAGGCGACAGCACCCGCGTCACCTTTCGCGCGCCCCACGCGTTGGCGGGCTTTATCGCGCCCAAAGGGTCTGTCGCGCTGAACGGCACATCGCTGACGGTGAATGAGGTGGAAGGAACCGATTTTGGCATCAACTTTATCCCCCACACCCAATCTGCGACCACTTGGGGCACGGTGGCCGTGGGTGACCAGATCAACCTAGAGGTGGATACAATGGCGCGGTACGTCGCGCGCCTGCGCGATTGGGCAAAGATGTAGCGCCCCCCCCTCTGGCATTTGCGGCGCAGGCGCGCTATGGCCTGCAAGATCACCAAAGGGGCCGCCCATGACCAAGACCGAATACAGCGATGTAATCTCCTCCATCGAGGAGATTATCGACGATGCCCGCAATGGCCGCATGTTTATTCTGGTGGACCATGAGGACCGCGAGAATGAAGGCGATCTGGTGATCCCGGCGCAAAAATGCACAGCGTCCCATATTAATTTTATGGCGACCCATGGGCGTGGCTTGATCTGCCTGACGCTGACCGAAAACCGCATCGAAGCGCTGGGCCTGACGTTGATGAGCCCGAAAAACTCCAGCCGCCACGAAACCGCTTTCACCACGTCGATCGAGGCGCGCGAAGGGGTTTCCACTGGCATTTCGGCCGCTGACCGTGCGCTGACCATCGCCGTGGCAATCGACCCCGCGATGGGCCCGCAAGACATCGCGACCCCCGGCCATGTATTTCCCCTGCGCGCCCGCAACGGCGGCGTTTTGGTGCGTGCGGGCCATACGGAGGCGGCGACAGACGTGTCGCGGCTGGCCGGATTGGACCCGTCGGGCGTGATCTGCGAGATTATGAATGATGATGGCACCATGGCGCGCCTGCCCGACCTGATCGGGTTTGCGCAAAAACATGGCCTGAAAATTGGCACCATTTCGGATTTGATCGCCTATCGTCGCCGCAACGACAACTTGGTGCGCGTCAGTTCGCAATCGGTTGTGGCGTCTGAATTTGGTGGCGATTGGACCATGCAAATCTATACCGATGATACCGAAGGGGCCGAACATGTCGTCCTGATCAAAGGCGATATTTCCACGCCGGACCCGGTTTTGGTGCGGATGCACACGATGGACCCGTTGATGGATGTGGTGGGCCTTGGGCCCGCAGGTCGCACTGGCGAATTTGGCGATGCGATGCGCCTGATCGCGACCGAGGGGCGGGGTGTGTTGGTCCTTTTGCGTGATTTGCACATGAAAATGGTAACGGATGCTGAGGTAAGCCCGCAAATTTTGCGCCAATACGGGCTTGGCGCACAGATCCTGTCCAGTGTGGGTGTCAAAGATCTGGTGCTACTCACCAACTCGCCACGCCCCAAAGTTGTGGGCCTTGATGCTTACGGCCTGACCATCACCGGCACCCGTGCCATTCCGAAAGCTTGACCCATGGCATCGCATGAAACGCATTGCACCCTGCCGCTGCCCACATTCGACAAGCCGGTAAAGCTGTTGATCGTAGTCGCTCCCTATTACCGCGCAGTTGCCGACCAGATGATCGTGGGCGCGCGCGCCACCGCTGCAGCCTGTGGCGCAGAGGTGGAGGTGATCGAAGTGCCCGGCGCGCTGGAGGTGCCGACCGCGATTGCGATTGCCGAACGGCAAAGCAATTTTGATGGCTATGTCGCACTCGGCTGTGTGATCCGCGGCGAAACCACCCATTATGATACGGTGTGCAACGACAGCAGCCGCGCGATTTCCTTGCTGGGCCTGCAAGGGGCCTGCATTGGCAACGGGATCTTGACGGTCGAAAACATGGACCAAGCCGAAGTGCGCGCCAATCCTGACAAACAAAACAAAGGGGGCGGTGCCGCCGCCGCCGCCCTGCATCTGATCGCCTTGTCGCGCCGCTGGTCCAGCGCGCGCAAAGGCATCGGTTTCCGTGCATCCGAGGATAGCTTTCGCGCATGATCAAGCCTGACCCAAAACGCGACCTTAAAAAACAGATGAAATCGGCAGCCCGGCTTTATGCGGTGCAGGCGTTGTTTCAAATGGAATCCTCTGGCCAGACTGTTGAGGCGGTCCAGCGCGAGTTTGAAACTCATCGTTTTGGCGCGATCTATGATGGCGATGAAATGGCCGAAGGCGACGTGACCCATTTTCGCGCTGTGCTGAACCATGCTGTGAACCGGCAGGCCAAAATTGACCAAATGACTGATCGGGCCTTGGTGGCGAAATGGCCGATTGACCGGATTGACCCGGTTTTGCGCGCCCTTTTCCGGGCCGCCGGGGCCGAAATGGTGGAAATGGTGACGCCGCCAAAAGTGGTGATCACCGAATTTGTCGACGTGGCCAAGGCGTTTTTCCCCGATGGAAAAGAGCCGAAGTTTGTGAACGCCGTGCTGGATCATATGGCCCATGAGGCCAAGCCCGAGGGGTTTTAAGCCCGCGACAATGGGGCGGGTGTAAAGGCGGGCTGGCCGTGCTACGCTGTACGAAACAAAGGGGAATGTGATGCCAAAACTGATCCAACTTTATATCGTGAATGTGGCCATCGGTTTTGCGCTGGCCTTGGCCTTTGTTTCGGCAATCGTGTTTTTCGATGTGGCAGGGCTGCGCCATTTGGTGACGGGCACCGAAATGGGCTGGCTGGCCTTTGCGATGATGGTGATGTTCAACGGCGTGGTGTTTGCCAGCGTTCAATTCGCCTATGCGGTGATGAGCATGGCTGCCCCAGGGGATGGCCCAAAAGGCGGCAAAAAACAGGGTATTACGGCCCAACTGGCCCCTGTCCATGTCGGCGCCAAAAAGCGGTAAAAAGTGGCGGGGACCGCAGCAGCCGTGCGAGCTGTAATTTCCCGAGAGCCTGAGTGTTCAGGTGGTCGCCAGATACTTGGACCAGGATCCAAACAGAGCCAGCTCCCTCGGAGATGCTTATGGGCCACTGGAAATGTGCTGTCACAAACCGAGCAGACCCGCCACCAAACAAGATAGGGCTTTGCACCGCATCGCGCAAGGGGCCGTTGAAAATCGCGCGCGATGCACAAGCTAACCAATTGAAAACGCAAAACATCACATTTTCTGTTCACCAAATATTAACCTGCGATTTCACCTTGGCACAAATATCTAGCCTTATGTATCAAACGCACCAAGCGGGTGTGAGTGAAAAAATGACTCCACAATCTAAAATCGTTGGGGCATGTTTAACGCTATGCTGCCATTCGGCTCTGTTGCACAAATGGTCTGACGGTGAGGGTTCCCCTATCCCCGGACAGACTTATCCCACGACTTCTGTAATGGGCGTGCCGAGAGTGGTGAAGCCGTTCAGGACGGCAACACGAACTTGGAACTCCGCGACCTGACGGTCGAAGTCCCGCGCCATAAGGCGCTGACCCAGCAGTTTGACACAGTGCATCTTTGTTTCGACGCGGCTTCGGCGGTGATAGCCGCTCCATCGTCGCCATATCGTCCGGCCGAAGCGTTTCGACGCGCGGAGGGCCTCGTTCCGCGCGATCGCGCCAGGAGTGTCGGGTTTCCATGGCTTGGCGTTCTTGCG
>NZ_FOCO01000056.1 GCF_900110135.1 Pseudorhodobacter antarcticus
TCATGCGAAAGCTGATTGAACTCGCCAACGCCCTCATCAAAGCAAACCGAAATTGGGTGATTAAAGAGGCTTGATCAAGACGGATACTCTGATATCAAGCGATTGATGCGATCCAGAAAGATGTTGAGATCGCGCGCCAGCACGCCGAATTCGTCTTCTGTCCGAATTTCCGCCCGCTGGTCCAGTGCGCCGTAAGCCTTGGAAAGGCTGCTGACCACTGCGCGCAGGCGCAAAAGCGGTTCCATCCGGGCGCGCAAGATCAGGAACAGCAAAACCGAATGCAGCACGATCTTGCCCACGGCAAGACCCGCGGCAAGGCGCACTTCGTTAAACCAGATCGCAAAGTCGCGTTGCAGATAGTTGTGCACTGTGACCGTGCCCAGCACATCGCCAACCTTTGCCTCGGTGTGGCATTGCAGACAAAAGGCTTCGGCCGTAATCTGGACCGACGCCTCCTTGAAGTCGCCCGGTGGCCATGCCTCTGGGATACCTGCGGGCACAAAATCAAAGGCATTCTCGATAGACCGGATCGTCACGTCCGACGGGACGATTGCCACCGCATACCCAAGGTCAGTCCAGTTCCGCTCCAGGATCGGATAGATCGTGCGCGCTGCGACCGGCCCACCTTCGTTGCGCATGATCGACCGCACGTTCTCGGCCAGATCTTCGGCAACAACCTGCGCCTCTGAGGCCCCATTGACGCTATAGTTGTAATAGACGGCCGCCGCTTTCAGGGCAAATTCGAGAATGCTTACGGCAAGCAGAACAAGGAAAAAATCCTTGATCATGTGTACGAGGAAAGATTTATCAAAGCGTCCGATAGAGGAATTATTGGCATCGAGCATCAGGGCGCACTCCCAAAGGTTGTAAGAGGATAGGCCGGAACCGCGCTCGGAACACCATGTTTACTGATTGAAGAGAAAATAGCCTTCCCCTTGGACCACACCGTCAGAAAATCCCTCTTGTCCGACTTCCGCCTTAGGGTCGCATGGAAAACTTTGGTAGGAAGCTGAGACGTGGGTGCCGACTGTGTCAGCGGATCGCAGACACAAGGATGGTCATGCGAAATCAGCGGCGCTGCTGATGGCAACGGGCCTTTTGCACTTTGCAGCCGTTGGGGCTGGGAACGCTGCGGTCAAGCGCTACCTGTTTGTTGACGGGGGGTGGAAGCGCCCAACATATTTTAAGCTTAAAAAGCGCAAGGACCAAAGCCATGATCACAGCTATCAAGACCATTGTTGTGACTGCGTGGAACTTCGCGTTCGATCATAATGTTAGCCCGCTTCGCCATATTCCCGATGTCGCTGTACGTCACTATATTCTGCAAGTTTTGGGGCTTATGTGGGCGGTCAGTTTCTCTGTCGCGCTCGGAAGCTACACACTTCTTGCGGCCAGTATACTGGGTCATGCGGTCTTGATTGCGGCAGCGGCGGTCACGGCGGCCACGTTTACGGTCGCGGCCAAGCGGCCAAAACTCTTCATGCGCGGAGCGGGACGCCGCCGGGATGGAGAGCATGATTGAAAGTGGCTTGTCATCTCAGCCGCAGCTTGTTGCTGGGTCAAACCGGCTTCGACAGGACAGGCGCAAAGACCTGCGTCAACCATCCTGATCCGAACATTCGTCAGGCGTCCCTTCCCGGACCGCTTTTGCCGTCAAACCTGGAGGTTTCGTTGTGAAAGTCCTTATAATCGGTGCCAGCAAGGGTATCGGGTTGGCAACGACCAAGGCGGCATTGGCCGCTGGCTATGATGTACGCGCTTTTGCTAGGTCTGCCGCCGCCATGACCCTGTCCGATCCGCGACTGGAAAAGGTGCAAGGTGATGCAACGCGCCCGCAAGATGTTGAAGCAGCTCTTGCAGGTGTGGACGCCGTGATCATTACGCTTGGCGTGGGCTTGGGCGAACTCATCAAACCCGTGCATCTGTTTTCCGACGCGACGTGTGTGATTGTCGCAGCGATGACGGAAAAATCAGTCAAGCGTCTCGTCTGTGTCACCGGTTTCGGGGCTGGCGACAGCCGGGCCAGCATCGGCTTACTGCAACGTGCCCCGTTTCAGATCGTGTTTGGCCGTGCCTATGACGACAAGACCCGTCAGGAAGACCTGATCAAGCAAAGCGGTCTGGACTGGACGATCGGGCGCCCGGGTGTGCTGCTGAACGGCCCGAAATCCAGTCGATACAAAGTGCTTCGCGATCCATCCTCGTGGCGCAACGGGATCATCTCACGGGCAAGCGTCGCCGATTTCCTTGTGAAACAGATCGAAGACCGCACATACCTGCATGCTGCACCTGTACTGGTCAACTGACAGGACCCGTCAGGCGAACAGATCGTGCGCCAGCTCCAGCGCGTCGATCAGCACGTCAACCTCGGCCCTGGTGTTGTACACCGCGAAAGACGCGCGGCAGGTGGCGGTAAGCCCCAGATGCGCCATCAAGGGGCCAGCACAATGCTGGCCCGCCCGGACAGCGACGCCTTTCTTGTCAAGAATGGTCGAAATATCGTGCGCATGGGCGGCACCCTGCATCGAAAATGAAAAAATGGGAGCCTTCTCGGGCGTTGTCCCTTGCACCGTGATCCAATTCAAGCCGTCAAGACGGGCGCGGGCATAGTCGCGAAGTTGCTGTTCATGCGCCGCGATATTGGCCATGCCCAACCCCGTCATATAGTCTAGCGCCACACCCAGACCGATGGTCTGCACGATACCGGGGGTGCCTGCCTCAAACTTCATCGGCGCATCATTGTAGGTCACGCTGTCGCGCGTGACTTCGCGGATCATGTCGCCGCCCCCCATGAAGGGGCGCATCTCGGCCATCCGGTCCTGGCGGACATAGATCGCCCCTGATCCTGATGGGCCATAAAGCTTGTGCCCCGTGACCGCATAGAAATCACAGCCAAGGTCTTGCACATTGATCGGCATGTGGACGGCGGCCTGGCTGCCATCCACCAGCACGGGCACACCGAGGGCGCGGGCGCCCGCGCAGATCGCGCCAACATCGACGATGGTGCCAAGCACGTTCGAGCAATGCGTGACCGCGATCAGCTTTGTGCGCGGCGTGATTGTCTCCAGCACTTTTGCGGGGTCCAATGCGCCGGTGCTGTCCACTTCAACCCACTTGATCACCACGCCCTGCCGTTCGCGCAGAAAATGCCACGGCACGATATTGGCGTGATGTTCCATGATGCTGAGGATGATCTCGTCCCCGGCCTTCATGCGAGGCATGGCCCAGCCATAGGCAACCATGTTGATGCCCTCTGTCGCACCCGAATTGAAGATGATCTCATCCTCGCTGGCCGCGCCCAGAAAGCGCGCGACGATGCCCCGCACCCGTTCATAGTTGTCGGTCGCCAGATTGGACAGGTAGTGCAAACCCCGATGCACATTGGCATATTCATGCGCATAGGTCTGCGCGATGGCATCAATGACGGCTTGAGGTTTTTGAGCCGAAGCGCCGTTATCCAGATAAACCAGCGGCTTGCCGTTCACATGACGCGACAAAATCGGGAAATCACTGCGGATTCTATCAATATCAAGCATGGCTTGGCGTACTCCAGGAAACTATAACGGCAGGTGTCGTGTGCGGGCAGACGGTCGCAGCGAGGAACATCTAACGCCCGCTCAGGCAAACCAATTGGGTTGCCGATGTTTGAAACCGAAAAGTGGCTGCCCAACTGTCGCGGCTGCCACTTATATCCCTTGGCATCGGCCTCGGTTCAAGCACGCACACCTTTCGCCAACTGATTGGCAAAGTGGTGGTTGGTATCGCGGTGATGGGCCTCGTCCGCGCGCACCACAAGGACCACGTCGCGCAAGCGCGCCGAGGCTGGCAGGTTCCAGTATTTTATCGCGATCTGCGGTGCTGCCACGTTTTCGACCCGGCCTGCGTCAATCTCTGCCAGATAGTGGGTGTAGCTGACCACCGCCTCTTCCTCGAGGTAGCCGACCACGCGATGCGCCGTCTTGGGGGCAAGCAGGTAGAGGAAGAAGTAGAGGTTATAAAAGATCAACTGCGCCACCATGATCAGAAATCGCTCAAACCTGCTGGGCTCTGCGATCTTGATGAACGTCATCAGATGCATACGCTCGTTATCGGCCTCATCGATCAATTCCTTGATCCAGCCCTGATCGTCACGGATGTGACGAATGGCGCCCAGATGTTGCAAGAGCCCGCCCACCATGCCTGGCACGGCTGCGACCGTTTCAAGCACAACAGCCCGGTGCCCATAACGTTTGGCAAAGAACCGGTCTGCGAAGAACCGCATACTTTTTACCACGCGCAGTGCTACCCGGTCTGGGATGCTGTTCGGAACGTGGTGGACGTGCAAGATGTCCGATTGGAAGTCGTGAGAATGTTTCATTGGTTTTCATTTAGCCTCCGATGAACCTGATATAGCTGGCTTTCATCCGCTTTCAGCAACCGGTCCTGTGGCAAAACAGCCAGATCCTCGGGTATTGCTGCGAAGAAGGACCGCAGCCGTTTGCCCTGCGGGTGATCACTTGCCGCTTTGCAACCGACAGCTACAACACCCCCATGGTCAAACGCACTTCACCATCCGACGCGCACAAGATATCGGTTGCGGCCGATCTTGAAGAGCTTGTTCAGGACAAGCGCGAAGGATGGCGCGCGTCTGGCGCAAAAGCGCGTCGGCGTCAGCGTCGTTACAAGGCGCTTTTGACCCAGCAATTGATGAAGGTGGGCACGAACCCCGCTGGTGGTGAGCCTTTAGATGAGGACGCCTGACATGCATCCTTCCAATCAGCGAAGCGCGCGGGGCTCACGCGATTATCTTCCAATAAACCGGAGTTCTTACCTTGCCAGCATACAGCCAAATCGAATTGAAGGACCTGAAGATCGCCGTGCGAATTGGAACCTATGGGCCCCACGACGTCGTACCCGAGGCGCATCTGCTTGACCTGACCCTGACCATCGCGGCGGACCTCGTCTTGATTGCGCAGGATGGGATGGCGCATGTTTTCGACTATGACCCCTTGATCCGCCAGATCGATGCCTTGGCGAGCGAGCGCCATTATGAAACGCAAGAACGGCTGATGACACGCATCGCCTATGCCTGCGCCGCCTATCCAGCGATCAAGGCGCTGGATATCTGCCTACGCAAGCGGCCCGTTCTGGCCGGGTCGGGCAGCCTTGGCGTGCGGCTGATCCTCGATGCCGAGGCATTGTCTGCGCTGCGCCCGGTGGCGGTCTGATCGGCCCCTTGCCTGCACCGCATACGCCTTACATCCACGACGTCAGGGGGCAAGCCAAATTCCCGCCCAGCCCGCATGGCGATCAAACCGGGCGCGGCGATGGTGTGGGCCCAGATGCAAGGCATCAATCATCTGCACCGTCAGCCGCAGAACGGCGAAACTAGCCGGGTCAGGCTGCCTTGCATAGTCAAGCGCTTCTGCGATCGGTCGCCCGGGTGCGGGCTGGCAGCCATATGACTGGCGCGACGCGTCCGGAACCCCGGCCCAAACGACCGCCGCATCCGGGCCGGTCAGAATGGTGGCCGTGGCCCCCAACCGCATCTGCAGGCGCGCGCCCGCGTCCCACACATGCAGCGCGGCAAAGGGAGTACGGCGCAACTCTGCAACCTTGGCTGAATGCAGGTCGGTGTGAATGTCCAGCGTTCCTGTGCCTTTGTCCGCTGCGCGCAGAACCACAGTTCTGGCCTGCGGCTTGCCTTCAGGCGTGACCGTGGCCAAGGTCGGGTGGCGGGTCGGGGTGCGCCGGTCGCGCACACCGCGCACAAGCCGTATCCAGACCTGCGCGTATAAGTCGGACAGATCAGCCGCCCAAGGGTGCATGTCCGGGATTATTTATACACCTCGCGCCGGTCAGAGAATGCCCGAACCCGCCTGCGCCATGCACGGTAGCTGCCACTTTTCAGGTTCTGCCGCATCAGCGTTTTCACCGCGTCCGGGCCAAGCCCATGCAGGTTTCGGATCGCGTCAAAGCTATCGTGATCGCTTAAAGCCATCTCGATGGTTTCGCCAAGAGTTTCCGGGTCGAGTATGGGCTGTTTCATGTTGCGCAAAATGCCTCGGCTATGCGACAAGTCAAGGTATTGATGTGGTGCGGAAATCAACCCTTTTCGTGGACGCGCACGGGTTGTCACTTTAGCGCAATGGTTTGCTTTGCCTCCATCCGATTGTGGTCGCAGCATCAACTCGGCGCTAAGTCGCGTTGGCAGCAACAGACGAAAACCACCTGCCAGAGGGACGACAAGGTGCAACACGAACTCAACTTCCCGCAAGCGCGCGCCGACAGTCCGATTACGCGCTACGTTCATTTGACGCGGACGGTCATGCCATCCCTCGCGCATGGCGAAAAGAGGCACTGGCCTGTCCGGAACGACCATTGTTTTCAGCGCATTGTGCTGGACACGATCTGCAAAGGGGTCTGGTACGATCACATCGCCCGGCCTGCATACAAGCACCTCAGTCATACCCAAGCCTTGGCTGCGATTCATCTTTGCGAACAGATCATCGCTGATGAGATTGACCTTATGGTGCTGAACCAACAATCTCTCGCTTCGCGCGGTAAACCAAGACTGCCTCGGTGATGCCGCGCATCCCGCTGCAGCGTGACCCCAAAGCAGCCCTTATGGCGCGTTGTTGGACGCTTGCGGATGTCCGGCATCGGCCTTTGTTGGCCAGACCTCCAGCATTCCGCACAGAATGACCAATCCGCCCCCGATCATCTCGCTGGCAGACAGCGTTTCCCCGGCGAAGATCGCGGCGGTTAGCGCGCCAAATATCACCTCGGGCATCAAAAGAATACCCACCCGTGCCGGGTCAAGCCGAAGGGTGGCCCACATCAGACCGGCAATCGACAGCCCCCACCACAAACCGCCTGTGACAAGGACCGTGATGCCCATACGGGCGGCGTCAGCGGCGGCGACTATGGGCAGAGGTTCAAGAAAAGGGGCAAAAGCGAAAGATGTCAGCGACGCGCCAGCGGCAAACACGAACGCCGCAGGCAGCGGTGGCACGCGGGACTTCAGGCGCATTCCTGCGGTGGCGCCCGCCCAGATCAACCCACCGACAAAGGCCATCCATTCGCCCAAACTGCGCGGAACCGGCACACCGCCTTCGCCCCCCAGCATGATCACCAGCCCGACAAGACCCACACCAATTGCGATCAGTCGTAGCGTTGGAACCTGCCAGCGCAGAACGAATTTGGCGATCAGCACGCTCCAGACCGGGCTGAAAAACCACAAAAGGACGACAAGCGCCACTTTGCCGTAGAGAAACCCGATGGAATAAAGCGCAAAGGCGGCACCCCCCAGCGCAATCGACACCACGCCAACGATGCCCGTTTCCCGAAACACGTGGGTCTTGCCCGCAACGAACGGCAGCAGGAACAGCATCGCCGCGAGGGTGATCGCGCCCGTGCCCCAGGCGCCATCCAGCCCAAGCGCGGCAATTGCGCGCACAGGCACCCAGTAAACACCCCAAAAAACACCGACGCAAAGCACGATCACTGAGGCAAGGAAGGCTGTGTTCATGTCTCTTTTCCCCAATGCAACATCACAAGGCTAAACCCTGCAGAAGCAGGCCACGCCGCGCACCCAACCCCTATCCGTCTTTTCTGACATCCCGCGTGAAAGCCCCGACGTGGCACGACCGCAATCCGGCACACCCTCCATAACCTGCTTGACGTCGGCCTTGAAATGGCATTTTCTGCCTGCGCGACAGGGGCGTCCGGGGATCCGGGCTGAGAAGCACCCTTTGAACCTGAACCAGATAATGCTGGCGTAGGGAGTCTGCGGTAGATGCCCCCTTCGCCTGTGATGGCTATGGCGGGCCTGCCACTGGCCCCTTGCGCGCAGCGGGGGAGCCTTATGGACGATACCGGAACCAGCCTTGCCAAGATGCGGGCGACAGCACCACTGGTGCATCAGATCACCAACTATGTGGCCATGAACATCGCCGCCAACGTGGCTTTGGCGGCGGGGGCATCGCCTGCCATGGTGCATGCCCGCGAAGAAGTGGTGGAGTTTGCGGGCCTCGCACAAGCGCTTTGCGTGAACATCGGCACGCTGGATGCGGCTTGGGCCGAAGCCATGGAGATGGCCGCGCAGGCGATAGCGGCCAGCGGTCGGCCATGGGTGCTGGACCCGGTCGGCGTGGGGGCCACGCAATTTCGCCGCGATGTCTGCGCGCGGCTGATGGCCCTGCGGCCAACGGTCATTCGCGGGAATGCGTCCGAGATTTTGGCGCTGGCAGGGCTTGGAGGCGCCGGACGCGGCGCTGATAGTGCCGATCCGGTGGCCGCAGCCGAGGCCTGCGCGCGCGACCTTGCGGCCCGCTGCGGTGCGGTGGTCGCGGTGTCTGGTCCGGTGGATTATGTCACCGATGGCGTGCAGAGCTTTCGCGTGGCCAATGGCGATGCGCTGATGCCGCGCGTGACCGCCTTGGGTTGTTCGCTGAACGGGGTGATCGCCGCGTTTCTGGTGGGCCAGCCCGCCCTGCCCGCAACTGTTGCCGCACTGGCCTACTTCGGGCTGGCGGGCGAGCGCGCAGCGCAAGTGGCCAATGGTCCGGGCAGTTTTCAGGTGGCGTTTCTGGACGCACTTTATGCCCTGACACCACAGGATGTAACTGCTGGCGCACAGGTCAGCTGCGCATGAGGGGGCCGATTTATGTGATCACCGACCCCGGCGCAGCCCTTCCCGTGGTCGAACAGGCGCGCGCGGCGGCGCGGGGTGGGGCTGCTTGGGTGCAACTGCGCGACAAGACCGCGTCCGACGGTGATCTGGCGACGCTCATCCGGCTTTTGTTGCCGGAAATGGCTGCGTTAGGAACGCTGCTGATCGTGAATGACCGGGTCGAGGTGGCGCTGGCGACCGGCGCGCATGGGCTGCACATCGGTCAGGGCGATGGCGATGCGGCGGCCATCCGTCGGCGTATGCCCCCCGGCATGATCCTTGGCCTGTCCGTTGAGACGGTGGCGCAAGCCCGCCTGATCCCACCCGGTGTGGATTATATCGGCGCAGGTCCGGTGCGGGCCACGCCGACCAAGTCCGATCATGCCACCCCCATCGGCTTTGACGGTTTGGCGAAGATCGTTGCGGTAGCGGCGTTGCCCACCTATGCCATCGGCGGCATGAAGTCTGGCGATGCGGGGGCCGTGCGCGCCACCGGGGCTATCGGCATGGCCGTGGTAAGCTCTGTAACACGCGCGCCGGACCCCGAGGCTGCAACCCGTGCCCTGCTTGCAGAATGGGGGATGCCATGATCCCCAACATCCTGTCGATTGCAGGCTCTGACCCGTCGGGTGGCGCAGGGGTTCAGGCCGATATCAAGGCGATCTCGGCCAATGGTGGCTATGCCATGGCCGTGATCACCGCCCTCACGGCGCAGAACACCCAAGGTGTCGCAGCCGTGCAGATGATCGCGCCAGACTTTGTGACGGCCCAGATTGCGGCAATCCGCGCTGATATCCGCGTGGATGCGGTCAAGATCGGGATGTTGGGGACAGCCGCAATCATCGGAGCGGTTCTTACAGGGCTGTCCGGCCTTGGGGCGCCCATCGTCCTTGATCCGGTGATGGTTGCCAAAAGCGGGGACCGGCTGCTTCGGGCCGGGGCGGTTGCCGCCTTGCGCACGGCGCTGCCCATTGCAACTGTCGTCACCCCCAACCTGCCCGAAGCCGCAGACCTGCTTGGCGTGCCCGAAGCCGTGACCCGCGCCGAGATGCAGGCCCAAGCGCACGCGTTGCTGGCCCTTGGCCCCCATGCGGTGCTGCTGAAAGGCGGCCATCTGCCGGGGGGCGAGTGCCCCGATTTGTTGGCCAATGCGGCGGGTCTCGTCTGGCTGCCCGGCGTTCGACACGTGACCCGCAAGACCCATGGCACCGGCTGCACCCTGTCCTCGGCGCTGGCCACGTTTCTGGGGTTTGGCCTGCCCCTGCCCGAGGCCGCAGCGCGAGCCAAGGCCTATGTCGCCCGCGCCATTGCCACCGCTGACGCTCTGACGGTCGGCACGGGCCATGGCCCGACGCACCACTTCCACACCCTGTTCAAAGGAAACACGCCATGACACGCCCAATCTCTGATCAGACCGTTCTTGTCACCGGCGCAGGCCGCGGCCTTGGGGCCGCCATCGCCCGCGCCTTTCACCGGGAGGGCGGACGGGTCGCCATCAACTACCGCAACAGCCGGGCGGCCGCCGAAGCACTCGCCACTGAGCTTGGCCCGCGTGCCGCCGCGTTCTGCGCGGATGTGACAAGTCCAGAGCAGGTCGGGGTGATGGTAAGTCAAATCACTGAACATTTCGGTGCCCCGGATGTGCTGGTCCACAACGCCTTGGCGGATTTCGCGTTCAACGGCGATGCGCGGACACATCTGGACCGCCTGAGTTGGGCCGATATTGCGCGGCAAACCGAAACATCGGTGGGGGGTGCGCTGAACTGCCTTAGGGCGATGCAAGCCCACTGCGCGGCACAAGGTTACGGTCGGATCATCACAATCGGCACCAATCTGATGCAAAATCCCGTCGTGCCCTACCACGACTATACTTCAGCCAAGGGCGCACTTTTGGCCTTTACCCGCACAGCGGCCAAGGAGCTGGGGCCGATGGGGATCACGGTAAACATGGTGTCGGGTGGTCTGTTGCGCACGACAGATGCAAGCGCCGCCACACCGGATCAGGTGTTCGACATCATAGCCGCACAAACGCCGCTGGGCCGGGTGACTACACCCGAAGACATGGCCGATGCGGTCCTGTTCTTCGCATCACCTTGGGCGCGGGCTGTAACGGGACAGAACCTGATCGTAGATGGTGGGCTGGTGTTCGGTTAAGTGGCCATCGCAGGGTTCCAGCAGATCGGACGCTGGACCCCTGCAACCGCCACAGACCACCAATCCTCTTCGGGCCCATTTGGCAATCTTCACACTCACACTGTTCATCCTGAGCCTCCGCCGAGCTGATGAGCGCGCGGGGTGGATGGCCGAGCGGGTTTCAAAATCAGAGAGAACCCACGAAATCCAACGCAAGGTGCTGGACGCCGCCAGCCGCCGCACTGCTGATCGCGGTGCTGTTGCTGGTCGGCTGCGAGACAGTTAGTTCTGACGCAACCACTGTTCGTCCACCTATCGTGGAATACCGCGCCCCCGATCAGGCCCGCGCAGCGATAGAGATTGAGGCTTTTCCGGAGGGGTCAATGGTGGGAGTTATGCCCAAAAGTTGGCGACGGTGAGATCAGGCGGCTTTGATTTCGTGTTTGATGCCATCGCGGAATTCAACCCCCTCGATGATTTCTGGCAAGCGGTTTTGGCCATCGCGCTTGCGCCATTTCTTTTTGGCCGACAGCATAGGCTGGTGCATCATTGCCACCGCAGTTTGTCGGCTGAGGCAAGCCTTGGTCTTTGTGGTCCGATTCCGGAGGGTGGCGAACGTGCTTTCGTTCGGGTTTGATGTCCGGATGTGTTTCCAATGCTCGGCGGGGAAGTCATGGAAGGCCAGTAGATCGGCGCGGTCCTTGGTAAGGCATTTCGCCGCCCGGTCGTATTTCACACCGTAAGCCTCGACGAAGAAATCGAAGGCAGCGTCGGCTGCAGCCTTGGTTTCGGCCATCTGTCACCCGGCAGCGCATGCAACCGGGCCTTGCCATACAGCATGTGCAAGGCGGCCCAGAACCCCATGGCCCCGTCACCCACGGCCAGCTTGGGTGCGGCCTCCAGCCCCCGGTGTTTCAGGTTCAGGAGCAGTTCCCGCCAGCTCTGGGTGCTTTCGCAGAAGCTGTCGACAAGGCCAAGAACATCCTTGTTGCCCCATTCGTCGGCCCCGATTATCACCAGCATACACTGGCGATCCTCGTCCATCCGAGGCGTGACGTAGACGCCGTCCGCCCAGAACCTAAGGGCCGCGCAGCGAAATACACATAACGCCGTGCCGACAGATCGCGTTTGCACCAGTGTTCATAATCGTCCCACCAATCCGCCTTCAACCGGGTGATCGTGCCTGCCGACAGCCCTGGCACATCCGGCCCCAGAAGCGCCGCCAGGGCATCGGAGAAATCGCCGGTCGATATACCTTTGAGGTAAAGCCCTGGCAGCAATTCCTCGATGGATTTGGCGCGACGCACCCTCTCATCGTTGCAAGCAGCGATTGCCGGGCAACGGATAGGGCGGCAAGATCGTCGAGGTAAATTTCATACGTCCGCCCTCAGGTGGGACAAGAATGATCCAAAGGATTCACAGTTCTTCTTGCATATGTTGCAAATCGGCGTTGTGCAGACATTCCGTAAGCGATGGTTTCCTGCACAAACGACATTCAAGAATTGTCTCAAACCCATAATGTCGTAACGCGGTCCAGGACCGAGCTGTGGCATCGTGTCCCGACCCACGACCTGCCGCTCTATTTTTCTGAGGCGGATCGTTTCCATCAGAGCTCGCGCACCGATTGGTTCATGGCCTTCCTCGAGATGTTTCTGTCGCCGCACATGATCTTAGCCATGACGAAGGACGAGTTCATAAAGGCCGTATGGAAGGTGGTCGGGAAGAAAGTGGAGAAGTCTCTCATGTTGTCAGATACTTACGAGACGGCTAAGGCAACGGCCGGGTTGCCGGTTGCGCCAGATTCAGACGCCATCCGTATGTTCCGCCTGATGTTGGCCGAAAGACGAAGCCTGATCGAAATCGTGCCAAAGGCTTGAATGCGATGCGGTGTTGATCAGAGTGTCCGCATCGCACAGGCGTAGGAGCGGGGCTTGACCTCAGTCTCTCGCACGATACATACCATACCTCATGTTATTTTTTTGATTCGAGGATGAAAATGACCATTCACCGATGCAGCCTCCCACCTGATGCGTTCTTGCAGCGATATGCTGGCAACGATGACTATACGGATTGCTTCCGCGTTGATGTTCTGGGGACTATTGGTCTTGGTCGTTATGTCGAGGCATTCTACACAACACGGCTCTTCAAGGCTGAACGCGCGATCTTGTCATTGGCTGGGCACCCTTCAACGGACGCCGAGGCTGCATTGGTGGTCCAAGGTGAAGCCTCCCGATTTGCCGCATGGCATGTCGAGGCGCGCGCTGACGACCAACTGCTGATGTGCGACGTCACGGGCCGAACAAGGTCGTGGTTCCAAGTGGCCTCGAACCGGGATGCAGACACTACGCTCTATTTCGGTTCTGCGGTTACTTCGGTAGAAACTGGCGTAGCTGGCCGCAAGTCTATCGGTATGGTTTTCAACGTCCTGATGCCAGTGCACATCTTGTACTCAAGGGCGCTGCTTGCAGCCACCAAGCGCAAGATCGCGCGCTCCAACCAGCACGTGATGGCATGATGGTTTTCGCTGTGCCCGCCCTGCTCGCTCTCGGTATCGCGGTGATCCATGCCGCTGCAGGGGGGCGAGAGATCGCGCGGCCTTTGTTGCAGCAGCAAACGCTGTCGTCGACTGTAACTCTGACCCACTACTACTGCTGGCACATGGCGACGATCAGTCTTGTGGTGCTGGCAGGGTGTTATGCCTATGCAGCCGTATCACCGGACGGGCGCATCCTTGCAAGCCTTGCAACGCTGGTCTCGGGCGCATTCTGTGTGTGGGGTCTGGTACTGGTCTTGTGGAAACGGCAGCGCCATCGCGATATGCCCCAATGGGTGCTGTTTCTTGGTCAGACCGGCAGCGGCGTCTGGGCGCTGGCAGCATGACAGAGGTCGCGCCACGTCGGCATAGAGGACCGGATCCGTGGATCGAAGCGGCCTACCTTCTGCTAGCAGAGCAAGGACATAGTGCCGTGACAATCGAGCGCCTCACTGCGGCGACAGCAAAGACGCGCGGCTCGTTCTATCATCACTTCGGCAGCATGGAGACGTTTGTTGCGAGGCTTGTCGTAGACTGGCAGGAACGCAACACCGAACGCATCGTGCGCCTTGCGCATGCCACGCGCGAACCGGGCAAGCGCAGAAAGGTTCTCAATCGGGAGGCAGGTCAACTCAATGCAGGCGTCGAGACAGCTTTCCGGATTTGGGCTGGCCTCGATCCGCAGGTTCGAGCGGCCTGCGACGCTGTCGATGACCGCAGGGTTTCGGTGCTGGCGCAAGACCTGATCGATTTTGCAGGGGCGTTGGGGTGCGACCTTCCGGATCACGAGGCAACGACGCTCGCGCAGATCGAATACGCAGCCTTTGTCGGAGGAATGCTCCTCGCATCAAAAGGGAAAAGCAGCCTCTTGCTCGACCTTGGACCCAAATACGAAGAAATGCTGACCGCCTACCTTGGGAATCGTCGGAACTGACGAGGATGCGCTGCCCCCAAGCGTTGGGACTGAACCACACCGTCCTTATGGCTGCAGCTTCGTTCTGTCCATCGGCACGTTGCCAGGCGCAACCACCGGCAAGAACTTGGCGTTTTTTCTGACGAGGCTTCGGTAACGGTTTTTCACGTCGCTAACCTAGATTTTGATCTGTGCACAGTTGGCAGCTCCCGAAGACCTGCACGTGCAATTATCGAGCAACCACGACGCAAAAGGTCCCCGCTTTTCAGGGGGACTCGTCAAACGTTGAGGTGGCGTTGAGGTAAAACGCATGCCTCTATACACAAGTGTTTTTGTCGGATTCTAACCATTTGTTTTGGTTAGGTAATTTGGTTGCGGGGACAGGATTTGAACCTGTGACCTTCAGGTTATGAGCCTAAACCCAAGCAAATTCAATAGCTTATACTTTTCAATTACTTACGCGGCAAGCCTTTGATTTTGCGCAAATTCCATGGTTGCATTGGGGCACATTCAGCGACATTCGGCAACAAACTTGGTGCGAAACGTGCATTCGCGTGTTGATGTGGCGTTGATGTAAGCTAGCCGATACCTACTCATCATAATCGCTGTCCCCCTACTATAAATCGCGAGCAGAACCACCGCAGTTAGACGAGAGGAGCTTGTAAATCCGCCTCGTTCGCATTTTTGGCGCCTCAAACCGCCGCTGCGAAGTCTGGCAATGAAAAGACTTTGGTAGCAAGGCTGCAATCCTTGACGATCTTCCTGCAATCAGACAACGGCCTGCCATCCGTTACGAGAATAAGATCCTCGCATGTGCTCATAGCTACCGAAAGAAAACAGGACGGGCGCGGGCTGTTTCCCCAAAAATTTGTTCCGTATTTCTGTTGTAGCGCTTGCTGTACGGAGGCGTGCTTTGCACCCTCGGATTGGTACACCCTACCTGGATTCACCAGTTGGAAATCCTTGTAGACATCCTCATCAACATCTTTGAGTTCCTTCGAAACCGACCGCTGTATGAGAACTTCGCCACTTTCGAGCCCGGATATGAAGGCGCTTCTCACTAAGTTGTTACCACCGGAGAGAGCCTTGATCACCGCATGTAGGTCAAACAGGTATTTCGGGGAACTTTTCTTGGGCAAATTTAGGCGCCCCCGAGAAGTTCGCGCTGATACTTTGGCTTAATGCCAGCAAGGCGATAAATCTCAATCGCATCAAGCATCCCCGCCCGCCTCGCCTCCGAAAGTTGAGCAAGGAACGAACTTCCGTATTGGGTACGCTTGTTCTTTATGGGATCAGGCTCAGAACTCCCTCCCCTCCGTGCCAATAATCGTGAGACAATCGACTGGCTGAAGTTTACACTTGAGGGCGCAGGAGAACGAACAGATGGTCATGCCTTCACAGATGCTGGTTTCGCCGAATGCCGCGTCCGACAATATGATACCCGACGTCACAGCTTCCCGAACACCTGCCCGTGTTGTCTCAGCGCCGCTGGCCCCCACGGCCGAGCTGACGAGCACGCCGAAGCGGCGCAGTTTCACGGCGAAATACAAGCTGCGCATTCTGGATGAGACGGACCGGTCAGAGGGCACCGGCGGTGTCACAAGCATCCTGCGCCGTGAGGGGCTTTATTCCTCGGCCCTGACCGATTGGCGCCGGGCGC
>NZ_FOCO01000091.1 GCF_900110135.1 Pseudorhodobacter antarcticus
AGCCGTTCGCTGGCAGTTGGTTATTGAGGCATACATCAAATCCAAAGGCTACGCGATGGGCACTCTGGTCGCCTTTTCAGGTGAGGTGAACGACCCGCAAAGTGGCCCCGAACCCTTCAGCGAAACCAGCAAAACGCTGAACCCCGGACTCAATGGGCGCGACATACGGGACCCGGAATGGCTGCGCAAGAACCCGGACCGCGTCGGGCGTGTCCGTGTCCTGAAACAACGCGGGACGCGGGACAAGGTTCTGTTGTTGGTGTTCAGGGTCGAAGACGCGGACGCGCCGGACGGCTGGACGGTGGGCCATTACATCGCGGACAAGGCCACCCAGCCGAACCCAAACCATCGCGGCGTCCGCGTCGGTGATTTGCTTGCGCAGACCCGCCCCGGCGTCCCGCATCCACGCCGCGTCCGCTGTCCGGTCCACCTGCGTCCGCTGGTATTGCCACCGCAGCCAATCGGCTTGCGCGGGGTACAGCCCGCCCACGTCCACGCCCAGCGCCGGCGCGGCGTCCCAAAAAGCACCCTCACGCGCGCCCAAATCAATGGTTTCCCCCGGCAGGGACGGATTTTTCTTCCAACTGTTTATCAGTTGATTGCGGGCGCGGCGGGCCTCTGCGCGGGCAAACTCTGCCAGGGCTGGTCTTCCCGGTTTGCATTTGGCGCAGTTGCGTGTTCCGGTGGACCTGCATGGCGGTTGGGCCGCTATGCCGCAGGCAATGGCCTTTGCCTTCGGCAATGGGGATTTGTGTGCAAACCTGTCCCGTCCGCGTCCGCGCACCGCATTTCGGGGACAAAACACTGCCCCGCTGATGGATTTTTGCCGTCGCTTGGAAGTTCTCGCGCTGCGTTTCGGACTTAAAGCCGGGGGGTCTTTGCATGGGGTGGCTTTCTTATGAATGACAAGGCAGGCGCGTGTTTTATAGTATAACACAAACTTGCCCTGTTGCCATCACGCGCCAAAATTGCAGAATAGAGAACAACTACCTTAGGGGGCAATTATGCTTAGGCGTCTCGCAATTTTGTCAAATCTTGGGCTATTCGTTGCATTAGCCCTTTCAATTATAGATAACAGTGGTGCTAGGAATTTTGGCGAATTTTTTCAAATATCCTTGATTGCAGCCGCTTTGTGCCCCGCACTACCGTTCGCCCAAGGCAATCATAGCAAGTCAAGAACTTTCAACCTTTGAGTTGTTTCGGCTGATGATAAGAGCAAAGCTGCGCCGAGCCGCAGACGGTTAGGCCGCGATCCTGCCAAAAGCGTAGTTGTCGGGCCTTATAGCCCCAGAATTTTCTTCCCGGTTTTGACCATCGACGGCTCGTTGTTCTTCTCGCCCGCCTCAATCATTGCTTCACCCATAAGGCGCATTTTTAGGGACGGCGGATTGGTTGCGGGCTTTGGATCTTCGGCTGGCGTTTCGGGTTTCATGGGGTTTTTCCTTTATTGGTTGAGTAGGACGGGCCTGCGCTCCGTTTACTTGGCTTTTTGCGCCGCCTCTGCCGCCGCGCGCGATTGGTTTAGGTGGAACAGGCGGGATAGGATTTCATCTTCGGTCAATGCGCCGCCGCGCCAATCGTCGCCCCAACCGTAGGCGTCGGCCACGGCTTCGTCCAAGGCTTTGTGGGCGTGGTCCAGCCATGCGGGGCGGGCGTTGTAAAGGTTGGTTAGGGTGCGCTTTTTCAACTCTGCCGCCGCCGCGTCATTTACGGGCAAAAGGCGGTCTGGGTAGCCCGGAACCACCTCTGGCACCCGTTTGACCAGATCGGCGGGGTTCAACCAGTTTTCGCGCAACTCGTTCAACAGCGCGGCGGCGGCGGCAATGGCAACCGCGCGCGGGTCGGTGGCATAATCGGCGGCGGGGATATTGGGGGTCAGCCCTTCGGGAAAGGGGAAGGTTTCAAAGGTGGTGGAGGGGGTGTAGCGGGGCCTGTCCTCCAACGATGTTCCCATCCGCAGCGACCATAGTTCATGGAAGCGGGAGTGGAGGATGCCAAAGGTGGTGTCGTCGTCGCGGGCGATTGCTATGACCGTCTGGTGTAGCTGGATTGAGGTATCAACCCTAGATGACGGGCGAGGTGGATCTGCGTTGCGGGGTGTGGCGCGGTTTAATCGGTTGCTGGTGCCGATGACCGAGGCCGAGGGCGCGCAAACCGGGGTGGATGATTTTCGCCATTATTTTCGAATAGGCGAAGCTGAAAGCAACATTGCGCCCCCATCGTCGGATCGAAACCGCTGGTTTGAGAAAACCGGCATCCGGATTGCCAACGGGGAAAACGTTGCAACCATCCGACCTTGGACGTGGCCCAAAGCGTTTAGCGGTATCACAGTGAATGACACCTGCAAGGTTCGGGCCGCTATTGCAGACCGCGAAACGCCGCCGCGTGAAAGTAGCCAAGCGACTGACTGGACGGGCAAGGTGATTGCCAAGGTGCTGGGCCTTGATCTGACAAAGCCGTATGACAAAGCGCGAACTAAGGAAATTCAAAAGGAGTGGATAAAAACCGATGTTCTGCGGATTGAGCGGATGGCCTACGGCAACAAGGGCAAGGAATTCGATTTTGTCGTTGCGGGCGAGAATAATCCGGCGGTGCAAGAATGAAACTGCCCCCACCTTCCCCCACTTACCCCAACCTTTCCCCACCTTGCAAAATCCCACATTCCTACCCCCCACCCCCACCTTGTATAGGGGGGTGGGGGTGGGGAAGTTAGAATCGCCCTTAAATTCCCCCACCTTGCACATGGCATTGGCATTGGCATTGGCTCGGCACTGCAGAAAAGTACAAGTCAGTCCACACGACGATAGCGAAACAAAGCCTTAACCCGCCTCTGGCCCCTGCTTTGGCAATAGACGTTTCAGCCTCAGTCGGGAACACCGTGAACTCTGCAATCAAAATTGCCCGACTTTATGTTGGCGTTATAGAATTTGCCAAGTGAGGACGCACTGCGCCAATTAGACTCCCATATCCGAAACATGCGCAACACCGGATCATCCGTTACAGTAATTGCCAAGTCTTTGAGCATCTCAAGGCAATCAATCTGCCGGATCAAAGCAGAAGTTGGCGCTTAGGGGAAATCCAAGTGGTTGGCGAAGACCGCAGATCAACTTCTGATTTGTTCAGGTAGTGGTTATCGAATGCTTCTGATTAATGCTGCGTTGGGATGGCTAAGGTCACCGTCTAGGCAGCTTAGGCTCAAGTTTCAAGTGCAACACCCAGCGCCCATAGGGCATAGGATGTTGCGATGGACAAACGATACAAGCACCTCAACGGCGAGGAACGT
>NZ_FOCO01000102.1 GCF_900110135.1 Pseudorhodobacter antarcticus
ACCCATCTGCGCCATCGCCGCATCCCCACCGCCAGTTCACTGTCCCACCATACCGCAGTGTGGGCGGTGGGGCAATTTATAGAGGTGCCCTTAAGGAAATACCACCCGACAGCTCTTCTATGGTAGAGTTGGATCAAGAATTTCGGGGTACGTTGATCACTATAAGCCTCGAACTCGACAAAGGTTATTTAGAGAATGCTGACCATGACTAAAATTGACCTCGTAAGGCTGACAAAAAATAAGGTGCGTATGCTCACCGGACAAATTCGTGGGGTGGAGAGCCGGGCGTTGTACTCTTTGGATGAACTGGAAGCGTCTGGCTCTCCGATACAGATTTGCGCCCCGGAAAGCTTGGAGGCGATTACCACTTCGTTTGTGCAAGGTTTTCTTGGAGCGACTGTTTACGAGCGCGGAGATGAAGCTGTCGACGCCCTCTACGACTTTTCCCTTCTCCCAAAGACACTAGAGGACGACTTTCGAGTTGGGATTGAACGCCTGAAGCTACACAGCGCTGCCCGACGCCGGGAGAGCCCATAAGGGAGTAGGCGCTTTGGAGCTTGGCAAAGTTGACCTCGATACGATCGTGGTTGCCTTACTGACAGTTCTAGGTTTCTGGCTTCAGTATTGCAACTTCGAGGGAAAACTATCCAAAAGAGACAAACGAGACCTTTTTATTCGAACTGTTGACGAGCCGATGTGTCAGCTTTTGCGCGAACTAGACAAGGCTGTGTCTTTAGCGCATGCGTTAATACGTGCTAAGGATGAAGCGACATCCAGCGTTCTGTTTACTTTACTCATGGCGACAAACCGTGATCTGGCGCGAACGGTCAATAGGTTAAGTAAAGGGAAGTACGACTTTGGCGAGGGGTGGATTTCTGTTGATTTAGCAGGCTTAGAGGACGCCACCGCCTTAATTGATCACGACCTTCACCAACCTGTCGAGATGAAGAAAATCATCAGCGAGATAGCGTTGCTTGATCGGGACTTCAAAGTGATTTTGGATGGGTGCAGGTCCAAAGTAGGTATTTGAAGCGCCAGGACAGAAAATCCAGCGGCGTCCCTTTGTCCTACAATCTTGTCTGGGGATCATTTTTCGACTGATGCTGGATAAGTCGCCAAAATCGCTCTGCTGCAATATCGGTTGTCAATCACTGCAAATTCGGGTGGCGAGCCACAACAACCACACTTGTCCACAGAAGAATTGCGCAGAAATCCCTTTACAGGGTTTCGCTCTGCCCACACTATATTTAGTAAGATCAAAGCATGTAGACCGCAGCGTCTTGCCATGCACACAAACTCTAGGGGTGTCTTTCTGCCTGAAAGATATCGCGCTGGGGGGTAAAAATGAGGCTGGGCATGTCACTTTCTGAAGAGTATCTGTCGGACGACCTTCACCCGATCGACATCGTCGAAACGCTGGCCCAAGGCCATGCGTGGGAATTTGACCGCGTGACCGATGACCAAATCGCAATGGCGGTCGAAGGGCAGTGGCGCACCTATTCGCTGACCCTTGCTTGGTCGGCACAAGATGAAACTTTGCGCCTGATCTGCACCTTTGAAATGGAACCACCCGAAGGCCGCATTTCCGCGCTGTATGATGTGATGAACCGCTGCAACGATATGGTGTGGACCGGGGCGTTCACTTGGTGGGGCGACCAAAAGCTGATGGTGTGGCGCTATGGGCTGTGCCTTGCGGGCGGGCAGGTTGCGGGACCAGAACAAATCGACCGCCTGATTTCCAGCGCCGTTATGGCCGCAGAACGCTTTTACCCAGCCTTCCAATTGGTCACTTGGGCCGATCACACACCCGAAGCCGCGATGAAAGTCGCCATCGCCGAGGCGTATGGCCGCGCGTAACGGCCCGCCTTTGTAAAGCCGCGCCAAACCGCCAACAACGGCTGCGGGTTTGAACGGGATTTTTGGTGGCGGGAAATGCGCAAATTTTCCGATGTTCCAGAAACGAGGGTTTTTGGAACACTTCAAAAGATCATTGACCACTGTTGGAATATTGCAGAAACGGGCGGTGAACGACTCTCGGAGATGAACACGATGGCGAGACGAAAGTAAGCGTCCGGTCTGACTGCCCTGCCTGCGTGATGGAGTGGGTGATAGTGTCCACCATCGGTAGTGGACATCTTGAGGTCGGTGATGGCGGG
>NZ_FOCO01000022.1 GCF_900110135.1 Pseudorhodobacter antarcticus
GCCCGGCAGGCGAATGCGTAGCATTCACCGAGAGGGGGCACACCGCCTTCGGCTTGGCGCAGGATCGCAAGGATCTGCGGTTCGCTGTATCTTGTCATCTTCATCTGAATCTCCTCGTTTATCTTGCCGAGAAAATTCTACTTCCGCAGCCCCTTACTTTCGGGGGGGATTACCACGCCTTTGGTTGCAAATAATTGCAGAATACTTGTTTTTCGAGACCGAAGCGAGAGGCACCAAAACTGGCCCTTGCTTCGCTCTCGCAGAACTAACAGTCACTGAACATCACCCCCCCACCCGTAGGTCGGGGTTCACCCCGACTCCCCCACCCCCCAAAAACCCACAAACATTTCATTTGCCCCCCGCACCCCAACCCCCTATCCCACACCAAAACACCCCACCCAAAGGCCCAAAATGCGCGCCCTCCTCCTCGCAACCCTCGCCTTCACCACACCCGCCCACGCCGCCCCGTGTGATTATACCTTCTCCCGCCTCGCCGCCAAAACCACGGCGGCGCTCACGGGGGGCAACGGCCTCACCGGGGCGGGGGCCGCGTCCCTTGGCTACTACACATTGGCCCACGCGGGCACTGGCGTTAAAATGCTGGGGGCCGCCGAAACCGCTGGCCTTATCTCCGGCGCAGGCGGGCTGGCCAGCAGCGTCGGCGCGGTCCTCATGGCCCCCGCCACCCTTGTTGCGGGCGGCATCGCGATCATCGGCATGGGATCGTTTGAGGGGTATTGCTACTTCCAAGTCCAGCGCATCACCGACCCATACGAGGTGCGCGAGGTGATCGAAAGCATCGCGCAGCACGACCCCGCCGTGACCATCGTCCCAACCGATGATGGCCCCGCCATGGCCCTAAACACGGGCGATGACACCAAAACCTACCTCCTGCGCAAACTCTACATCGCCGATGGTCAACTCAAACACCGCGACTTGCTGCTCAACACCAACCTCGGCCCCGTCGCCTTCACCGCCCCGGAAGTGTCAGAATAACGTAGGTCGGGGTTCACCCCGACTCCCCCCACTCCCGCAAAAACCGCAATCCAACCCCTTAAAATTTCCTTAACAAAAAACTCAAAACCCAACAATCCCAACTCCTTACCCGCCGCATCGCGCGCGAACCACCCCCCAAATCGCACCAAACTCACAAGAAACTCTGCGGGTCAATATCCACCGCCAGCCGCACATTATTCGGCAACCGCACCTGCGCAACCCAGGCCGAAATCGCCGCCTGCAAGGCCACGCCTTTATCCGCCTTCACCAGCAACCGCACCCGATGCCGCCCGCGAACCCGCGCAATCGGGGCGGGGGCTGGCCCAAACACTTGCGCCCCAATCGCCCGCAGCGGCCCATCGCGCCGCGCCAACTCCGCGCCCAATTCAAACACAGGCCCCACCTCTGGCCCCGACAAAATAATCCCCGCCATGCGCCCATACGGCGGCACCCCGGCCACGCGGCGCTCCTCCGCCTCCGCCTGCCAAAACGCCTCCTCATCCCCGCCCAAAATCGCCCTAATCACCGGGTGTTCGGGCTGAAAGGTCTGCATCATCGCCACGCCGGGCTTGTCCGCCCGCCCCGCCCGACCCGCCACCTGCCGCATCAATTGAAACGTCCGCTCCGCCGCGCGCAAATCCGACCCCGTCAGGCCCAGATCGGCATCAATCACGCCCACAAGCGTCAACAACGGAAAATTATGCCCCTTGGCCACAATCTGCGTGCCAATGATAATATCCGCCGCCCCTGCCGCTATCGCCTCGATCTGCTCCTTCAACGCCCTTGCCGACCCGAACAAATCCGATGACAGCACCGCCACCCGCGCATCGGGAAACAGCGCCACCACCTCCTCCGCCAACCGCTCCACGCCCGGCCCCACGGGTGCCATTTTCCCGGCAACTTGGCACGATGGGCACACCTCCGGCATCGCCCGCGTCGCCCCGCATTGATGGCACATCAGCCGGTTCAAAAACCGATGCTCCACCATCCGCGCGTCACAATCCGTGCAGCCCACCTGCTCGCCGCAGGCCCGGCACAGCGTCACCGGCGCGTACCCCCGCCGGTTCAAAAAGATCAATGACTGCTCACCCGCCGCCACGCGCTTGGCCACCTCCCGTTCCAACGTCGGCGAAATCCAGCGGGTGGAGGGCAGCTTTTCCGCCCGCATATCAATCGCGCGCATGTCGGGCATTTCCGCCACCCCAAATCGCGCGCCCAAATCCAACCGCCCGTATTTGCCCGTGGCCGCGTTCACCCAAGACTCCAACGATGGCGTGGCCGATGCCAGAACAATCGCCGACCCACAAATCGCCGCGCGCAGCACCGCCATATCGCGGGCGTTGTAAATCACGCCCTCCTCTTGCTTATAGGAACTGTCATGCTCCTCATCGACCACGATCAGGCCCAAATCCTGAAACGGCAAAAACAGCGCCGACCGCGCCCCCGCCACAAACTGCGCCCCCCCATTCGCCGCCATCCGCCACAGCCGCCGCCGTTCCGTCATGGTCACGCCGGAATGCCATTCCGCCGGGCGGGCGCCAAACCGCGCCTCCACTCGCGTCAAAAACTCTGATGTCAGGGCAATTTCCGGCAACAAAACCAGTGCCTGGCGCCCCGCGCGCAAACACTCCGCCACCGCCTCCAAATAAACTTCCGTTTTACCCGACCCAGTGACACCCTTCAACAATGTCGCCGAAAACCCACCCAGCGCCACGCTTGCCACCAACGCATCGCCCGCGCCAATCTGGTCGCCCGCCAGCCGCACCACCACCGCGTCCGGGTCCAGCCGGGGATAGGGCACATCGCGCGGCGCGTCCTCCTCCAACACCACGCCGGATGTGACCAAACCTTTGATCACCGATGTCGTCACCCCCGCCTGCGCCGCCAATTCCGCCAGCGTGAACGACAACCCGCCATAGTCGCGGAGCACCTCCAACACCTTCGTGCGCGCCTCGGTGGCCCGCGCCGGGTCGCCCGCACCCAGCCTGTAAACCCGCCGCGTCGATGGCGGGCTGTCCAGCCCCGGTGCGCGCGTCGCCAGCCGCAGCATCGCAGACAGCGGCGTCAGCGTATAATCGGCAGCGCGGGTCAAAAAACTGCGCATCTCGTCGCGCATCGGTGGCACATCCAAAACCCGGCCAACGGCCCGCAGCTTGGCCGGATCAATCCCGCCCACCCCCACACCCCACACCACGCCCAAAATCTTGCGCGGGCCCAGCGGCACCTCCACAAAATCGCCCAACGCGCAGCCGCCTTCGGGCGCGCGGTAATCCAGCACGGGGCCAAGGCTGCGCCCGAAACTTTCGGTCACGGCCACCCCGATCACCTCACCCGCTTGCCACACCTCTCCCACCCCTTGCCCTTTCATCGGCCCCTTGTTTGCGCTACTACACCCGCAACCCCTGCTGTAACACCCAAAGGACACCCGCCATGAAATTCTTTGTCGATACCGCCGATGTGGATGCGATCCGCGAACTTAATGACCTTGGCATGGTGGACGGCGTCACCACCAACCCGTCCCTGATCTTGAAATCAGGCCGCGACATTATTGAAGTCACCAAGGAGATCTGTGGCATCGTATCCGGCCCCGTGTCGGCCGAAGTGGTCGCGCTGACCGCGGACGAGATGATCGCCGAAGGCCGTAAATTGGCCGAAATCGCCCCCAATATCGCCGTCAAAGTGCCGCTCACTTGGGACGGGTTGAAAACCTGCAAAGTCCTGTCGGGCGAAGGGCATATGGTGAACGTGACCCTTTGTTTTTCCGCCAACCAAGCGCTGCTGGCCGCCAAAGCGGGTGCCACCTTTATCAGCCCCTTCATCGGTCGCCTTGACGACATCAACCTTGATGGGCTGGACCTGATCGCAGACATCCGCACCATCTATGACAACTACGGGTTTGAAACCCAAATCCTTGCCGCCTCCATCCGCACGGCCAACCACGTCACCCAATGCGCCCTGATCGGGGCCGATGTGATGACCGCGCCGCCAAGCGTGATCAAAGCGCTGGCAGGCCATGTGCTGACCGACAAGGGGCTGGACCAGTTCATGAAAGACTGGGCCAAAACCGGCCAGAAAATCCTCTAAACCTATAGAAACCACGCAGGCCGGGGCGAAATCCCCGGCCTTTTGCATGGCAGATTTGCCCCAATCGCGTCCAATCCTGCTCCAAATCGCAAAAACCCCGCGATTTTCTGGCGCGCCCCTGTTACAAGGCAGCAAAACAACAAGGCAGGCAGATGATTGAACAGGACATGCGCGACCGCATCATCGCGGCGCCAGAAACGCTATTAGAAGATCAAGATGTGATGCGCGCGCTGGTTTCGGCCAATGAACGCGCCATGGGCTCCAACATCGTTGATCTGCGCGGCATTGCGATGGAACGCTTGGAAACCCGGCTGGACAGGTTAGAGGATACGCACCGCTCCGTCATCGCCGCCGCCTATGAAAACCTTGCGGGCACCAATCAGGTCCACCGCGCCATCCTGCAAATGCTTGACCCCCTGACGTTTGAGGATTTTTTGAAAAGCCTGTCGGGCCAAGTTATGCAAACCCTGCGCGTCGATTGCGCACGGCTGGTGCTGGAATCGGTGCAAAACACCGATGACCCCGCCCTGCGCAAATTGGGCGAGGTTTTGTATGTCGCAGAACCCGGCTTTATCGCAGATTATATCGCAGGTGGCCGCAACGTGTCCCTGCGCCCCGTCACATTGCGCCAAGTGGTGCCCGCCTCCGATGCCCTTTACGGTGACCGCGCAGGCTGGATCCGGTCCGAGGCGCTGCTCCGCTTGGACTTTGGCAAGGGCCGTTTGCCCGGCATGTTGGTGCTGGGGGCCGAGGATCCGCACCAGTTCAAACCCACCCAAGGCACCGATTTGCTAGCCTTTTTCGCGGGCGTGTTTGAACGCACCATGCGCCGCTGGCTGTCGTGACCCTCGCCATCTCGCCCGCCGCGCGCACCGCACTGGCCGACTGGCTGGCGCATTTGCGGGCACTCGATGGGGCGGCAGACAACACGATAAAGGCCTATACCACCGACATCACAGCATTTCTGGCCTTTCTGGCAGGCCACCGTGGCGGCACCGAAGGGTTGGCGGGCATCGTCACCCTGCCCCAAACCGATATGCGCGCATGGATGGCGCATGAACGCGGGCGCGGCGTTGGCGCGCGGTCACTGGCCCGCGCGCTGTCGGCGGTCAAAGGGTTCACCGCTTGGGTCGCTGATCGCGAAGGGTTGGACGCCACCGCAGCCCTGTCCACCCGCGCCCCAAAATTCCGCCGCAAACTGCCCCGCCCCTTGGCCGAGGATGCCGCGTTAGAGGTGCTGGCCACCGTCGGCGATGACGCCCGCGAGGGTTGGGTCGCCGCCCGCGACACCGCCGTGGTCACGCTGCTTTATGGTTGCGGCTTGCGGATATCCGAGGCGTTGGGGTTAACCGGCGCCGCCCACCCCCTGCCCGACGTTTTGCGCATCACGGGCAAAGGCGGCAAAGAACGGCTGGTCCCCGTGCTGCCGCAGGCCCGCGATGCCGTGGCCGCCTATGCCCACCTCTGCCCCCACACCATCACCCCCACCGCGCCCTTGTTCAGGGGCACACGCGGCGGCCCCCTGAACCCGCGCCTGATTTCGGCGTCGATGGAACGGGTCCGCGCCCGCCTTGGCCTGCCCGCCACCGCCACCCCCCACGCCCTGCGCCATTCGTTCGCCACCCATCTTTTGACCGCTGGCGGCGATCTGCGCACCATCCAAGAGCTGCTGGGCCACGCCTCGCTTTCCACCACGCAAGCCTATACAGCGGTTGATACTGCCCGCCTGATGGAAGTATATGCCCGTGCGCATCCGCGCACATGATATTCAAAACCAATGCGCATCCGCGCGCAAAAGCACCGAAAACACGGAACCAAAACCCGCTATGACATTGAAAATCAAAGCCCTTTTGGTGCATCTGTTCACCGCAATAGGTGCCGTGCTGGCCATGCTCGCCATGCTTGCCGCCGTCGATGAAAACTGGAGCTTGATGTTTTGGTGGCTGGTTGTGGCCTTGGTCGTTGACGGTATCGACGGCCCGCTGGCCCGCAAATATGACGTGAAAACCAACTTTCCCACCTATGATGGCGAAACGCTGGACCTGATCATCGACTACCTCACTTACGTCTTTATCCCCGCCTTTGCGCTGTTCAAATCCGGCCTGCTGCCCGATTGGACAGGCTGGATCATCATCATCGTAATCACCTACGGATCCGCGCTCTATTTCGTCGATACCCGCATAAAAACAAAGGATAATTCATTCGCAGGCTTCCCCGCCTGCTGGAACATGTTTGTGTTGGTGATGTTCGCCTTGCAGCCCGGATACTGGACCATCCTTGCTTTTGTCATCGCGCTGACCGTGGCGATGTTCACCAACCTAAAATTCATCCACCCCACCCGCACCGAACGCTGGAACTGGGTTTCCCTGCCCATGGCGCTGGCGTGGACGTTTTTCGCCGGCTGGGCCACATGGGTGGATTTTTATGCCAACAGCTGGGCGCATTGGGGGTTGATCGTGACCTCGCTTTATTTGTGTTTCGCAGGCATCGCGCAGCAAATCATCCCTGCCCGCCGCTAAGCCCGCCCGCCGCTAAGTCTGGGCGCCAAACCCCAGCCGCTAAATCAACAGCCCGCCCGCACCTTCCAACTTCAACAGCAGGATCTTGGTTTCCACCCCACCCGGCGCCGAAAACCCACCTAATCCACTGGCCCCCAAAACCCGGTGGCAGGGAATAAAAATCGGGATCGGATTGGCCCCGCACGCTTGCCCCACCGCCTGCGCAGGCCGCCCCAATGCCCGTGCCAAATCGCCATAGGTCCGCGTTTCGCCAAAAGGTATGGCAAACATCGCCCGCCGCACCGCGCCTTGAAACCCAACACCGAAATCCAGCGGCACATCAAACACTTGCCGCAGCCCATCAAAATATTCGCCCAACTGTCGGCACGCTTCGCGCAGCAGCGGTGTGGGGTCGGACCTGCGCGCCGCCCAATCCAGTTTAATGATCAGGCCGTCCTCCTCCACCACGGCAAACGGGCCGTATGGCGAATGGAAAACGGCTTGGGGCATGGGGTGCTTTCTGGAACGGATGCGCCGCGTTAAGATAGACGATGCAACGCGAAAACGAAACCCCGCGTGCCATACGAAACAGGGCAATGATCACCGACATCGACAGCTATTTCACCAAAGGTTGTAGGCGCTGCGCCCGGTTTGATACGCTCGCCTGCTCCGCCCTGCGCTGGCGGCCGGGTAATGCGGCGCTGCGCGCCATCTGTCTGTCCGCGGGGTTGGAGGAGGCGCTGAAATGGGGCCACCCCGGTTACACCCACGCCGGGCGCAACATCACAGTGATCGGTGCGTTTGTCGCTGATTACCGGCTGACGTTTATGGATGCCAGCTTGCTTTCGGACCCCGCCGGGATATTGGAAAAAGCCGAGCCAAACAGCCAACACGCCAACATCTTGCGCTTTACCGATGTGTCCGCCGTCGCAGCAATGGCCCCCCATATCACCGCCTATCTGACCGAGGCGATGCGCTATGCAAAGGCAGGCATCACACCCACAACCACCCCCCGCGTGCTGGATCTGCCGCAAGTGCTTATCGACGCGCTGGACGCAGACCCCGACCTAAGTATCGCCTTTGCAGCCCTCACCCCCGGTCGGCAGGCAGCTACGTCCTCGCCCTTGCGACCACCAAAAAGCTGGAAACCCAGCTTGCCCGCATCGCTAAATACCGCGCCCCATCCTTGCGGGCAAGGGCGCGGTGGAGCGTTAACCCCCCAACGCCGCGTTGCAGCGCGCGCAAGTGCAGGGGTGCGTGTGCAGCCCCACATCCGGTAAAATCTGCCAGCAGCGCACGCATTTTTCCCCCGGTGCCAGTTCAAACACCACGGCCACACCGGGAACATCCATCAGCCGAAACGCCTCCGCCGGGGCCGCGTCATGGGTCAGTTGCAGCGATGATGTGATGGTCAACTCCGCAAACGGCACCGATTTCAGCGCGGCCAGCAGTGCCGCATCCTCAACATGCACCACCGGGGCCGCTTCAAGGCTTGCGCCAATCACTTTGGCCGTGCGCTGCACCTCCAACGCCGCGATGGTCGCGCGGCGCGCCGCCCGAATACCCACCCATTTCGCCGCCAAATCTGCGTTCAACCAACCCTCAGGCGTCTCAGGGAAATCCTGTAAATGCACCGAACTTTCCGCGCCCGGAAAACGCGACAACCACACATCCTCCATCGTGAACACCAAAATCGGGGCCAACCAAGTGGTCAAACGGTGGAACAGCAAATCCAACACCGTGCGCGCGGCCCGGCGGCGCAAACTGCCCACCGCATCGCAATACAGCGCATCCTTGCGCACATCGAAAAACACCGCCGACAGGTCCGTGGTCGCAAAGGTGAACAGCTTTTGGAACACCCCTTGGAAATCATAGGCGGCATATCCTTTGCGCACCTCAAGGTCCAACTCCGCCAAACGGTGCAGCACCCATTGCTCCAGCTCCGGCATATCGCGCACATCGACCCGCTCCGCATCGGTGAACCCCGACAGGTTCCCCAGCATAAACCGCATCGTGTTGCGCAAGCGGCGATAGCTGTCAGCCGTCCCTTTCAGGATCTCTTTGCCAATCCGCTGGTCCACGGTGTAATCGGCCTGCGCCACCCACAGCCGCAAAATATCCGCGCCATATTCCTTGATGATCGCCTCGGGCACCACCGTGTTGCCGATGGATTTGGACATCTTCATGCCCTTTTCGTCCAGCGTAAACCCATGCGTCACCACGTTGCGATACGGCGCACGCCCCAAGGTGCCGCAAGCCTGCAACAGCGACGAATGGAACCAGCCACGATGCTGGTCGGTCCCTTCCATATACACATCCGCAATACCGTCCGCCGTGCCATCCGCCCGGTCGCGCAGCACAAACGCATGGGTGGACCCGCTGTCAAACCACACATCCAACACGTCAAAAATCTGGTCATAGGCATCGGCGTCATACAACCCGGCCAGAACTTTCTCTTTGAACCCGGCTACATACCAAACATCGGCCCCATCTGCCTCAAACGCAGCAATCACCCGCGCGTTCACAGCCGCATCACGCAACAAGAAATCGGCATCCGTCGGCTTCGCCCCGCGTTTGATAAAACACGTCAGCGGAACCCCCCACGCACGCTGGCGCGACAACACCCAATCGGGCCGCGCCTCAATCATGGAATACAACCGGTTGCGCCCGGTTTGCGGCGTCCATTTCACCAGCTTGTCGATGGAATTCAACGCGCGACTGCGAATGGTATCGCCCATCTCGCCCATGCCATCGTCCAGCTTTTTGTCAATCGCCACAAACCATTGCGGCGTGTTGCGATAAATCACCGGCGCTTTGGACCGCCAAGAATGGGGATAGCTGTGCTTCACTTTCCCCTTGGCCAGCAACCCACCCGTATAGGCCAATTGCTTGATCACCGACACATTGGCCGGGCCTTCCTTGCCTTCGGGCGTCAAAATCGCTTGCCCCCCAAACAAAGGCAAATCGGCGCGGTAACTGCCATCCGCCTCCACATTATAGGTCATCGGCAACCCAAACTTCAGGCCAATCTGATAGTCGTCATCGCCGTGGCTGGGCGCCGTATGCACAAACCCCGTGCCCGCATCATCGGTCACATGGTCGCCGGGCAACATCGGCACGTCAAAATCCCATTCGCCTGCGCCGTCTTCGACACTGCGGAAGGGGTGGGATAGGACTAGTCCCCTAAGATAGTCTGGATATACATCCTCAATGCGCCGAGTCATTCCATCTTCAAGCTTGGCAGAAGCAAACACTTGTGCCGCCAGCGCATCAGCGAGAATGATCTTTTCACCAACGACAGCTTGCGAGTTCTCTGATGCGCCTGTGACCTCATAGAGGCCATAGGAAATATTGGGCCCAAAGCAAACGGCTCGATTCTGCGGGATTGTCCACGGAGTTGTGGTCCAGATCACAACTTTAACACCCAGCCACTTTTCTCGCAGCTTGGCCATATCAACGTCGTCCCAACGTACGGCGTTTTGCTTGCCAACAATAGGTTCGTCATCAACTTTCTGAACTTCCATAGCACGAAGCATGGAGTCCTCTTTAACGTTCACCACAGGGAACCGCACCCAAATCGTGTGGCTCGTATGGTCGTGATACTCCACCTCGGCCTCGGCCAACGCGGTTTTCTCCACCGGCGACCACATCACGGGCTTGGATCCCTGATACAAACTGCCGTTCGTCAAAAATCGCATGAACTCGCCCGCGATCACCGCTTCGGCGTGGTAATCCATCGTCAAATAAGGGTCGGCCCAATTGCCGGTGATGCCCAGCCGCTTGAACTCCTCGCGCTGAATATCCACCCAGCCTTCCGCAAATTTCCGACATTCCTGCCGGAAATCCACCACATCCACGGCGTCCTTGTCCAACCCCTTTTGGCGGTATTGCTCCTCAATCTTCCATTCAATCGGCAGACCGTGGCAATCCCATCCGGGCACATAGCGCGCATCAAACCCCATCATCTGATGGCTGCGCACAATCATATCCTTGATGGTTTTGTTCAGCGCGTGACCAATGTGCAAATGCCCGTTGGCATAGGGGGGGCCATCATGCAGCGTGAACGGCTTGCGACCCTGCTTTTCGCGCAACCGGTCATAAACCCCAATACTCTCCCAATGCGCCAACCATTCCGGCTCGCGCGCAGGCAGCCCCGCCCGCATTGGAAATTCCGTTTCCGGCAGAAAAACACTGTCTTTATAGTCGGGGGCAGTCGCGGGCGTATCAGCGCACATGGGCGGCATCCTTGATATCAAAATAAGGGGGGACAGGCGAAAACCGGCACGCCACATCGGCGCGCACAAAAACATCCCGGCGTCTGAACAGCGTCAGGCCGCCGGGCCGCTAATTCGATGGGTTTTCGCGTTTATCTGTCGCATAGGCGGCGTTATACGCGGGGTTTACGCTGCGGTCCAGCCATGCAACGCAAGCCAAAGATAAAAGCGGCGGCGGCACAAAAGGCGCAAAGGATGAGGATTGCAATCGCAGGCGCAGGGATCGGCGGGCTGGCCGCGGCCTGCCTTCTTGCCACCAATGGTCACCAAATCGACCTTTTCGATCAATTCGCCGCCCCCCGCCCCATCGGTTCGGGGCTGATGATTCAGCCGATGGGGCTGCATGTCCTCGATCTGTGCGGCGCAGGGGACAGCGTGCGCGCCAACGGCCAAACCATCGCGCGGATGCTGGGCCATGACGGGGCGCGCCGCATCCTCGATGTCCGCTACGACCCCGCAGGCCGCATCCCCCGCCAAGGCACCGCCATCCACCGCGCCACCCTGCACGCGGCGCTGCTCAATGCCACCTTGGCGCACGGGGTCACAATAACCCCCGCCATGTCCGTCCAATCCGCCCCCCTGCACGGCAATCAACGCCACCTGCACATGACCAACGGCACCACCCACGGCCCTTATGATCTGGTGATTGATGCCACGGGCGCAGGCTCCACCCTCTCCCCACTCAAGGCGCACGCACTGCCTTATGGCGCGATCTGGGGCACCGTGCCTTGGCCCGAAACCACTGATTTGCCGCAAAACCAACTCACCCAAGCGTATCACCGCGCATCGCGCATGGCGGGCGTGCTGCCTTTGGGGCGGGTCCCAAACCGCCACGGCCCCCACGCCGCGATCTTTTGGTCCATGCCGCGCGAAACCCTCGCCCATTGGCCCCAAACCGCGCTGGAGGATTGGAAAGCACAGGCCACCACCCATTGGCCCGCCCTCACGCCTTTTCTGGAAACCCTCACTCACACCGATCAAATGACCACGGCCACCTACACCCACGGCACCCTAAAACGCCCCTACGCGCCCGCATTGGCCTTCATCGGTGACGCGGCCCACCGTGCCAGCCCACAACTCGGCCAAGGGGCCAATATGGCGCTGTTTGATGCGCTCGCCCTCGCCCGCGCGCTGCACCAAAACCCGCTGGATGATGCGCTGCCCCGCTACGCGCAAACCCGCCGCTGGCACGTCCGCCTTTACCAAACCCTCAGCGCGGTTTTCACCCCACAATACCAATCAAACAGCCGCATCCTGCCCGCGCTGCGCGATCACATCCTCGCCCCCGCCTCGCTGACATGGCCAATGCCGCGTGTTCTGTCGCGCATCGTTGCAGGCACGCTGATCCCGCCCTTGGCAGGCGAACCTGCGCCCCAAATTCATCTTGGCTTAAATACCTAACCGCCCTCAGCCGTCCTTACCCGCGCCAAACCCATCGAAAACCCCGGTCAAGGCCCGGCGCATCACGTTGGAAACCTTGGGCCGGGGCAAGGCCACAAAGGGCATCGGGCGGCACAATTCCATCGCAGCCACCCCAACCCGCGCGGTCAACGCACCGTTCACCACCCCTTCCCCAAACCGCCGCGACAGCTTGCTCAACACGCCGCCCCCCGCGACCGACCCAATCAGATCATCGCCCAGCGCCAGCGCGCCGGTGGCCAGCAAATGCGAAAACACCCGCCGCAGCAGCCGCCAACTGCCCAACATCCCCGACCGCCCGCCATAGATCACGGCGATTTTGCGGATCATCGCCAAATTGGCAAACAGCGCCACCGCCACATCCGCCAGCGCCAGCGGCACCAGTGCGGTCACCGTCGCCACCCGCCGCGCCGCCGCTTCAATCTCCACCCGCGCGGCCACGTCCAACGGCGTCAGCAACTCCACTTCGGCCAAATCCAGCAACCCATCCGCGTCCAACACCTCGGCCCGCCGTTCGGCCAACCGCTGGCTGCCCCAGCGCAACTCCGCCCGCCCTTTGTACAGCGCTGCCAACTTGTCCACCGCCCGCCCCGCCGCCTTCAAATCGCCGCGCGCGCCGTCCACCTCCACGCGCAAATGGTCCAACCGACCAAGGCGGTAAAACCCCGCCGCCTCGCGCAGCGCCAATCCCAACAGCGCCAAAATCGCCAACCCCGCCAGCGCAAACGCCACCCAGCCCAGCACCGAATTGCGCGCCAACAATCCCGTCACAAAATCATACACCGCGACCGAGATCATGAACCCAGCCAGCGCCCCCAGCGCCCAAACCGCAAACCGCCCCAGCGCCGACCGCTGGCCCGTCACAATTCCCGCCGCAGCCTGTACCCCCCGCCCTTCCGGCATCCCCAAATCCGGCACAGGGGCCGCATCCGAAACCGTCACCAACGGCGCATCGTCCAGATCAATCACCACAGGTTTTGCCATCACATCCGCCCCTTATCCCAACCGGTCCGCCAGCAAAAACTCCGCCGCCCGGTCCAGCCGGATATGCGGCGGCCCGTCCCCCGGGCGCAGTGTCAGCCGCGCAGGCGCAAAATTCATCACTGTATAATCGCTGTCCAACCACGCCGCCTCGCCCTTGCGCGCAGGCCCGATCAGATGGTTCGGGTCATCCGGCAGCAACCCCGCAAACATCGCCGCCTGCTTGCCCGTGTCCAACAACGTGCCCCGCACCACGTCCAAGGTTTCGCCGCCATGCTCGCGCACCTCCTCCACCGTGGCGCGCAGGGCCGCCAGCGACATCGCTTGCGTTTCGGCCCCCGCAAACGCCGCCCGATCGCGCGCCTCACGCAGCAATGCTTGCGTGATCGCGGTCAGTTTTGGGTGCTGCGAATGGTGCAAATGGTCCGCCTTGGTCGCCGCGAACAAGATCTTATCCACCCGCCGCCCCATAAGGATGGAGCTGATAAAACCATTCTGCCCCGGCCGAAACGCGCCCAAAATTTCCGCCATGGTGCGGCGCATATCCTCCAGCGCCATCGGGCCTGCGTGAATGGCACCCAGCACATCCATCAACACCACCTGCCGGTCAATCCGCGCAAAATGATCGCGGAAAAACGGCTTTATCACCAAGGATTTATACGCCGCAAACCGCCGGTCCATTTCGCGGTACAGGCTGCCACGCGGCACGCTGCCGGGCTTTGGCAACGGCGCAAAGGTCAACACCGGACTGCCCGCCAAATCGCCCGGCAACAAAAACCGCCCCGGCGTGCAATCAGACCATCCCGCCCCCCGCGCCGCCTGCAAATACGCCGTAAACGCCACCGCCAGCACTTGCGCACGCGGCTCCTCCAACCGCAACCCGCCATCCTCGGCCCGCGCAATCGCCATAAATTCGGCGGCTTGGGTGCGGTGCGCAATCCGCTCCAACGTCAGCTCCGACCATTCGGCGTAAGTCTTGCCCAACAAAGACAAATCCAACAACCATTCGCCGGGATAGTCGATAATATCCAGATGCACCGTGCGCGGCCCGGTCAAACCCCCGATCAACCCACCCAAAAACCCCGACGGCTGCACCCGCAACGACAGCCGCAGCTCCGATATCGCGCGGGTGCTGGCCGGCCAATGCGGGGTGGCCCCGGTTAACGCCCCCAAATGCGCCTCATAATCAAACCTTGGCAGGGTGTCATCGGGCTGCGGCTGCAAAAACGCCGCTTCAATCCGCCCCGCCGCACTGAACTGCGGCATCCGCCCCCGGTCCAACAAATTGGCCACCAAACTGGTGATGAACACCGTTTTGCCCGCCCGCGACAGTCCCGTGACGCCCAGCCGGATCACCGGTTCAAACAGCGCCTCCGACACGCCCGCCACTGCCGCATCCACCCTGCGGCCAATCCCGCCTGTCAATCCACCCAGCACATGCAGCCCCTACCCGTTCCCCCTCAAGATAGGCACCTTCCCTCCCAGATCAAAGGGGGAAAGACACGGGCCCCCTTGTCAGCGCAAACCCTTCGCGCTAACCAAATCCCATGCCCCGCTATGCCCTGCACATCGAATATGACGGTGGCCCGTTTTGCGGCTGGCAACGCCAATCGGGCGGGCTGCTATCGGTCCAAGGCGCGGTTGAACAGGCCCTCGCGCGGCTGGAACCCAAACAACACACCATCGCCGCCGCTGGCCGCACCGATGCGGGCGTCCACGCCACGGGCCAAGTCGCCCACGCCGATCTGACCAAAAACTGGGACCCGTTCCGCCTGTCGGGTGCCATAAACGCCCACCTGCGCCCGCACCCCGTGTCCATCACCGCCTGCGCCCGCGTGGCGGATGATTTTCACGCCCGATTTTCCGCCCGCGAACGCCGCTACCTGTTCCGCCTTGTCACCCGCCGCGCGCCTGCCACGCATGATCGCGGGCTGGTCTGGCAAGTGTCGCACGCCCTAGACTTGGCCGCGATGCAGGCGGGTGCCGCCCATCTGATCGGGCTGCACGACTTTACCACCTTCCGCTCCGCCTTGTGCCAATCGGCATCGCCGGTCAAAACGCTGGACGAAATCACCATCACCCAGCACGCATACCCCAACGGCACCGAATACCGATTTGCCTTGCGCGCGCGGTCGTTCCTGCACAACCAAGTCCGCTCTATCGTCGGCACGCTGGAACGGGTCGGCGCGGGCGCATGGGCCCCCGCACAGGTCGCCACCGCCCTGCACGCCCAAAACCGCGCCGCCTGTGGCCCGGTCTGCCCCCCCCAAGGGCTGTATTTAAAGGGCGTGCAATACCCCAACGACCCGTTCAAAACGGCCTAAGCGCGGTCATCCACAATCGTCGCAATCGCGCCCGACAGTTGCGTGTAAAACGCGGCATAGGCGGCCACCCGCCCTTTAATCGCCGCCTCACCTTCGGGAATATCGCCCAGCGTGGCGTCAATTTCCGCCCGCGCCACGTCCAATCCCACCGCCACAGATTGCAACATATTCGCATAGGGGTCATCGGCCAGCTGGAAATAATCCTGCCGCTGCCCCGGTTTGGCCACCCGCTTTATCAACCGCCGCGCCTCTAAAATCCGGCTGGCGGTGCTAATGCTGCCCCGGCTGACCTGCAATTGCTCCGCCAAATCAGCAAAGGCCACCGCCGTCCCATCCCACACCAACAGCCCCAACAGCCGCCCCGCACTGCGCGGCAACCCATCATTTTGCGCGATCAACCCGATCTTTTCGATAAAATCACAACGGGTCTGCTCCATCGGTTTTGTCACTGCGGCCCCCTTATGTTTCGCGGGGCTGGTTGGCCCCCAAAACACCGACCATCGCGCGGCGCGCCCGCGTCCGCCCGCCCTCAACCACGCTAAACAGCGATGGAACAAACAGCAGCGACAACACGGTGGACAGCAACAAACCCCCAATCACAGCCACGGCCATCGGCGCACGAAACTCGCCGCCTTCAGCCACGGCCAGCGCGCTTGGCACCATGCCCGCCGTCATCGCAATGGTGGTCATAATGATGGGCCGCGCGCGCTTGTGCCCGGCCTCCAGCATCGCCGCCGCTTTTGGCGTGCCGGTTTTCATCTCCTCCAACGCGAATTCCACCAGCATGATCGCGTTTTTCGTGACAATCCCCATCAGCATCAAGAACCCGATCACCACCGACAACCCAATCCCCGACCCGTAAATATACAGCGCAAAAATCGCCCCCCCAATCGCCAAAGGCAGCGACATCAAAATGGTCACAGGCGTCATGAAACTGGCAAACAACAGCACCAACACAACGTAAACCAGCAAAATCCCGGCCCCCATCGCCAACCCGAATTGCGCAAAAATCTCGCCCATCACCTCGGCGTCGCCCCCGGCCTGCACCGCCGTGCCTTCGGGCATCGCCAGCGCAATCGGCAAACCGTTCACCGCCTCTGCCGCTTGCCCCAAGAAATACCCTTTCGCCACATCCGCCTCTACGGTGGTGCGGTATTGGCGGTCATAGCGGTCAATCGCGGTCGGCCCCGTGGACAGCGCCACATCCGCCACCACACTCAACGGCACGGGCGCGCCCGTGCTGCTGGGAATACGGATGCCCGCCATACGCAACAAATCCTCGCGCACGTCTTGTTCCAGCCGCACGATAATCGGGATTTGCCGTTCGCCTGTGTTAAACTTCGCCACATTGCCCCCGGTGTCGCCAATCGTCGCAATCCGAGTGGTCGATGCCAACGCGGCCGATGTAACCCCCATCTGCGCCGCCAGTTCGGGCCGCGGTGTGATCTGAATTTCGGGCCGCACCAGCGACGCTTGGCTCGATGCGCCCTCCACCTGCGGCAACCCGTTCATCTGCTCGGCCAGCGTTTGCGCCGCCGCCGCCGTGCGCGCCACATCATCGCCCAGCACCGAAATCGTCAAATCGCGCTTGCCATCCTCGGACAAAACAAACAGCCGCACATCGGGCACCCCTGCCAGCAAAACACCCAATTGATCGCTGATTTCAAACGATGATCGCTCCCGTTCGGTTTTCGGGCCAAACCCGATGCGCACGGTGGCTTTGGTATCGGACCCGTCCACAAACACCGTCTGCACCTCAGGTATGGTGCGAATAATCTGCGTCACATCCCGCGCCACGCCGCGCGTCTGCTCCATCAACGACCCCGGCGGCAATTCCACCGAAACGCTGGCCCGCCCGGTATCGGACGCTGGGATAAATTCGGTCGGCAGCAACGTGGCCGAGAAGATCGACACCACAAAAATCACCACGCCCAGCATCAAAGTGACAAAGCGGTTGCGCAGCGTCCACCCCAAAATCCGCAAATACCCGCGCATCAACGCGCCGTCTTTCTCCTCCTCCGCCGCTGTGCCATCGCGCAGGAAATAGGCAGCCATCATCGGCGTGATCAACCGCGCCACCAACAACGAAAACAGCACAGCCACGGCCACCGTCAGGCCAAATTGCTTGAAATATTGCCCCGCAATCCCCGACATGAAACTGACAGGCGCAAACACCGCGACAATGGTGAAACTGATCGCAATCACCGTGGTGCCAATCTCGGTTGATGCCTCCTCCGACGCTTCATAGGCGGGTTTGCCCATATGGACGTGGCGCACGATATTCTCAATCTCCACAATCGCATCATCGACCAAAATCCCGGTCACCAAGGTGATCCCCAAAAGGCTAACCGTGTTCAGCGAAAACCCCAGATAGTTCATCACAATGAACGTGGGGATAATCGACAGCGGCAAGGCCACCGCTGTAATCAATGTGGCCCGCCAGTTTTTCAGGAACAAAAACACCACGATAATCGCCAGCGCCGCCCCTTCGAACAACGTCTCCATCGCCGCGTGATAAGTGCTTTCGGTATAGCGCGTCGCATCGTCAATCAGCGCAAATTCGGCATTGGGATAAGACGACGACAGCGCCGCAATCCGCCCCTTTGCGTTGTCGCCCGCCGTCAAATCACTGGCCCCCGTGGCGCGAAACACCCCAAACGCCACCACAGGCTGCCCGTTGTACATCGCAAACGATGCCGCATCCTGCGCCCCATCCCGCACCGTGCCCAGATCATCCAGCCGCACCGAACCGCCCCCCGACAGGCTAATCCGCGTCGCCGCCAAATCCGCAATAGTCGGCGCACTGCCCAGCGCGCGGATGGAAAACTCCTGCCCCGCCAAATCCCCCGACCCGCCCCCAAGATCGATATTGTTCTGCCGCAACTGCCCGTTCACATCGCTCGCCGTCAGGCCCAGCGCCAACAATCGGTCCGGGTTCAACTCCACCTCAATCGCTTGGTCGCCGCCGCCAATCCGCGTCACCTTGCCAATGCCACTGGCCCCGGTCAGGTCGCGCGCCACAACCTCATCCACAAAATACGACAAATCCTCAATCGACTGGGTCGGGTCCGACACGGCATAGGTCAGGATCGGCGCGCCAATCACATCCACCCGCTGCACATTCGGCTCCGTAATGCTGTCGGGCAAATCCCCCCGCACCCCTGCCAAAGCATCCTTGATCTCATTCAAGGCGCGGTCGCTGTCCACCTCAAGGTCGAATTCGATGATAATGCTGGCCAAACCATCCGTCGCGGTGGCCGACACATGGTTCACCCCCGTCACATCGGAAACCGCACTTTCCACGGGCTTAACAATCTGGTTGGCAATTTCCGATGGGGCCGCCCCCGGTTGCGCAATCGTGATGCTGATGATCGGAATATCAATATTGGGAAATTGCGTGACGGGCAGGCGCATAAACCCCACCAACCCCGCGATCACCAACACCAAAAACAGCGCCAGCGATGGCACGGGCTTGCGGATCGCCCAAGTGGACATGTTCATTTGATGGCTCCCATAGTTGCCGCATCAGGAGCTTTATCGGCGGTTTTATCGGCAAAAATCGCCGTAATCTTGTCACCATCGCCAAAAAACGCCCCCGCGCGCGCGACCACAACATCGCCCTCGGCCAGCCCAGTCACCACCTCACGCAGCCCGTTCCAAATCAAGCCCGGCGCAATCACCCGCCGCGCCAAAACCCCGTCCACCACCACCAAAACGAACGACCCCGCACTGTCGGTCAACACCGCAGCCGTAGGCACGGCCAACGCCTCGCGCCGCTCCACCGTAATCTCGCCACTGGCAAACACCCCCGTGCGCAGCCGCGCACTTTCATCACCCGTGCGCAACCGCGCATCATCGGCAATCGCAATCCGAATGGTCCCCAAACGGTTGCGCGCATCCACCGTTGGCGCAATCAGCCGCACCGTGCCGCGCACCGCCCCACTGCCCGCAATCCGCAAATCCACCGGGTCGCCCACAGAAATCGTGCCCAACGCGGTTTCAATCACCTCTGCCGCCACCTCAATCCGCCCATCGCGAATCATCCGGAAAATCGGCTCACCGCTGGAGGATGCAATCGCCCCCACTTGCCCATTGCGTGCGGAAATCAATCCCGCCGCAGGCGCACGCAACGTGGCCCGGTCTAGGTTCAGCGCCGAAATATCAAGGCTTGCCTGCGCTTGCTGGCGGCGCGCTTGCGCCACCGCCAACCCATCGCGCGCCGATGCCACTGCCGCCACCGCTGTCTGCCCGTTCGCTGTGGCTTGGTCCAACGTCGCCTGCGTGCCGGCCCCATTGGCGCGCAACGCCGTCGCCCGTTCCAACGCCGACTGGGCTTGAGTGTTACCCGCGATGGCCGATGCAATCTGGCTTTGCGCTTGGTCCACGCTGGCATCCGCCTGCGCCACTTCCGCCCGCGCTTGGGCCAGTTGCGCGGTCAAAGTGCTAGCGTTCAACGTGGCCAAAACCTGCCCCGCCACCACGCTGTCCCCAATATCCACAACCAACGTGTCAATCGTCGACCCGGCCACCAAAGGATACACAAGGATTTCTTCTTGCGCGACCAATGTGCCCGAGATTGACACCTGCCCCACCATCTCCACGCGCTGCACTTGGGCCACCGTGACCGATGCGGCTTGCTGCACGGCTTGGTCTTGCGCCCAAACGCGGCCACCACCCAAACCACTGGCCACCAAAACACTGGCCGCCAAAACACCCACAAAACCCCAAACGCGCATCATAAAGCGACCTTTTTCAAACGGCGCCGGGAACGGCCCCACCAAACAATTCTCCCAACTAAGCCCACCTCGCCTACAGGTCAATATTTCGTTTAATCCAAACTAAACACATTAAATTGTGACGCCCGTATTGGAAAACCGCAAAACCCCGCTACTTCCCCCCAAACCGCGACAATCCCGGACCCTGCCCATGACCCCTCGTGACCCCATCGACGCCGTGATCACTTGGGTCGATGGCACCACGCCGCGCCACCGTGCCAACCGTCTGCACCACATGGCGCAATCGTCCACCCCACTTCACGAAAACGCAGCCAACCCGCACCGCTGGCTGAACAATGATGAAATTCTCTATTGTTTGCAGTCCATCGCAAACCACGCGCCTTGGACCCGCAAAATATGGGTGGTGGTGGATGAAGATGCGCCAGACCTTTCCACCCTGCCCCCCGCTTTGCGCGCCAAAATCCACATCGCCCATCACGCCGATATCTTTGCAGGCTTCACCGATCATTTGCCCACCTTCAACTCGCTGGCGATTGAAACCATGCTGTGGCGCATCGACGGACTGGCCGAACGGTTTATGTATTTCAACGATGATGTGTTCATCACAGCGCCCTTGCAGCCCCATGATATGTTCCACGGCCAAACACCCGTGCTGCGCGGCGAATGGGTGGATTACAGCGCGCTGTTGCACACCCCCGATGCTCGCGCGGACCCCGCCCTGTTCAACCATTTCATGCAAATCAATGCCGCCCAAATCGCGGGCTACACACCGCATCATTTGTTCGCGGCGGCCCATGTCGTCCACCCGTTCTTGCGCACGCGCATGGCCGATCTGTTCGAGCGCCACCGTGCGACGTTTCTGGACAACATCACCCACCGCTTCCGCGATCTCAGTCAATTCCTACCGCAAGGGCTGCACAACCACGCCAGCCTGCGCGCGGGCGATGCTGTCATCAGCGCGGCAGACGACCATCTGCACATCACCAGCGGTCAGGGTAACGGTCGCCCCGCCAATGAAACCCAAACGCTTTTGGAACGCGCCACCGACCCGGATATCAAATTCTTGTGCATCAACGACCTCCCGCAGCTTGAGGCGCTGATCCCCCAAACCCGCGATTGGATCACCCGCGCCATCGGCGGCCCCCCGCGCCCGCAAACGGCGACCGCGCACAGCCACGAAGACCCCAAACACCAGCGCGCCGGATGTCAACCTATCTGAAAAATGGGATATTGCTGGCAGGAGTTGGGGGACTCGAACCCACGACCCTCGGTTTTGGAGACCGATGCTCTACCAACTGAGCTAAACTCCTACTGCCCGTCAGCAAATAGGCGATGCGTGGCCGAAGATCAAGGCGATTCTGGTCCCAACACTGCAGGTTTTCACCCCGCACGCCCACCGCCATTGCAGCGCGCCACCCCCGCGAAATCGCACCCTTTCAACCGCGATGCGTTGCGATTCAAACCTTAAAATTTGGTAAACAGATTTTCACAAATCCATATAAATCAACGAATTAGCAGCCGCATCGCGCGCGATGCACCCCTCAAATCGCGGCACCTCACTCCGCAGCGCGGGCCTGCACGGCAGCTTTCGGCGGCAACCCAAACCATTCAGGATTTTCCGACAGCCAGCGCTCAATCCGCTTGGCCGCGTTGAAACTCAACCGTTCCATCTGCTCCGCCCCCGTCCGGGTCAGCCCCGACCCCAGCATGGTTTCCCCATCAATCCCCTCAAAAACCGTGAATTGAACGCCTTTTTCGTTGATCTTTTTGCCCGCCGCATCATCCCAAATCGTCGCCGTGACCACCAAAGCAGACTTGGGTGAAATCACCAGCGGAATACCGGGCGGGGCCAGCGCATAAGCATCCACCGACACGCCCAGATTAAAGAATTTATCACCGTCATACCGACCCAGCCGCGCGGCCAAAGCGGCGGTCAAGCTGTCATCCCAATCCTTTGGGTCCGCGTTGCGCGAAATCGGCACCTTTTGCGGATTGTCCGCCACAACAATATTATGGCCCAGCTTGAAGTTGCCCAAAGCAACCGGGGCCTCCACCTCATTCTTGCTCGCGCAACCCGCAAGCAATCCGACAGCAAGACAAACAGCAGACAGGCGGGCGATGATCATGCGGGGAATCCTTGGGCAATCTTTGGCATTTTATACCCGCTGCCCGGACCCTGCGCAACCATGCCACCTGTGCAGGCGTTTGAACTGCCCTACACTATAGTCGCGATCTTCTTTCGGATTGGAACTTTCAATGCCAACCTCACCCCGCTTGCCCGCCCGCGTCCCGCTTCACAATCGGCCGATGGGAATCCTCGCCTCCGCCCGTGCCGGGCAGCGCAATGTTTTGGAATTGATCCCAGAACTCGCCACCCGCGCGCCCATGCTGTCGGGCCGCACAGGCGGGCGCTGGTACATGGTGATGGACCCCATAGCTTTGAAACGGGTGCTGCGCGACCGGGTGGAGGATTATCCAAAATCAACCGTCACCAAACTGATTTTGGAACAAGCGATCGGTGACAGTTTGTTCGTGGCCAAAGGGGCGGAATGGCTGTGGCAGCGACGCACGGCGGCGCCCGTTTTCAGCCACCGGAATGTGGCCGCACTTGCCCCCGTGATGACCGCCGCGGCGGAGCGGGCGAGCGGGCGGGTCGCACCCTCCCACGGACGCGGAGTGGACATGTTTGCCGAAATGGTCGCCGCCACGTTTGAGGTGATATCGGACGTCACATTTTCGGGCGGTGAAGGGTTTGATCGCGGCGCTGTTCACCGCGCGATTGAGGGGTATATCGCCAACGCGGCCAAAGTTTCGGTGCTGGATATGCTGGGCGTGCCGGGGTGGGTGCCGCGTCCGGGCCGCGTAATGGGTGGCGGTGCTATGCGAGAGATGAAGCGGATCGCAGACGGGGCGATTGATCGCCGCCGCCGTGAAGGCGCGCAGGATATTCCAGACCTTTTGGATTTGCTGTTGGCGGGGGAGGACCCGAAGTCGGGGCGGACGATGACCACCTCGGAACTGCGGGACAATTTACTGACCTTCATCGTGGCGGGGCATGAAACGACCGCGCTGACCCTGTCTTGGGCGCTGTATTTATGTGCCTTTGCTGAGGGGGTGCAGGACGCCGCGCGGGCGGAGGCGCGGGCAGTTTTGGGGGGCCGCGCGGCCACGGCCGAGGATGTGGCCCGCCTGCCCCTGACCCGGCAAATTATTGACGAAACCCTGCGGCTGTACCCCCCTGCCGCGTTTTTATCGCGCACGGCGATGGCTGCGGATGAATTGAGTGGTGTGGAAATTCGGGCCGGGGATACGGTGGTTTTGCCGATTTATGCCCTGCACCGCCACCACCTTTTGTGGCACAATCCAGACCAGTTTGACCCCAGCCGTTTTGCCGACCCGAAGGCGATTGAAAGGTTCACTTATCTGCCTTTTGGGGATGGGCCGCGGGTGTGTATCGGGGCGAATTTTGCGCTGCAAGAGGCGGTAATTATTCTGGCCACCTTGTTGGCGCGGCATAAGTTTTCGCGGATTGTAGGGAAGGAACCCAAGCCTGTGATGATCTTGACCTTGCGGCCCGAAGGGGGTGTTTGGTTGAAGGTAGACGCGATTTAAGGGGTGCGAAATCGCGCGCGATGCGCACATTAAGGCATTGAAATACAATGATTTCGTGTTTTTTGTTAGGGAAATATTAAGGTTTAGATCGCGATTTGAGGTGCGGAGTCGGGGTGAACCCCGACCTACGGGATTGACTTGAGGTGGGCGCAGGTTTAATCCTGACTGAAATACTTTGGAAAGTGATTTCTTCATGAAAATCAGAACCGTTACGCCGCGTTATTGGGTGGGCCTTGCCCTTATGTCTGCTGCCGTGGGCGGCATGGCGCAGGCGCAAACGGCGCCCGAGGCAGCAACAGCCGTGGTGCAGACCGAGGGCGGCGAAGGCGGTGAGGCGGGCGCGGTTGCGGGCGTCGATGCCCCCACCGCCTATGTGGTGCGCATCGCGATTGTGGAGGGGCATCTGGACGCCGCCGCAAATCTATATGCCAAGGGCATGGTGGATGAGGCGATTGGCCTGTCCTACCATCCCGAAGCGGAAATGATGGACGATGTACGCGCGGGCCTTGCGGCCAATGGAGCGGCGGATTTTTCGCCGCAGATGCAGGCATTTTCATCGGTGATGGAGGCGGGCGGCGACCCGGCCACGGCACTGGCCGCGTTCAAAGATGCGGCGACGGCAGCGATGGGCGCGCCGGATGCAAAGATGCGGTTCACCGTGGCGCTGGCGGTGTTGCGCGCAGCGGCGGCGGAATATGCAGGCAGCATTGAAGGCGGCGCGGTGGTGGATGTGATGGCATACCATGAGGCGGAGGCATTTGTGGGCGTGGCGCGCGATCTGTTGACGCCGCTGGTGGCGGATGCCGATTTGGGCACGCTGGCGGGGCGCGCGCAAAGCGCGATGGACCCGGCGGCAGCGGCGTTTGGCAGAGACGGCACGGCATTTGCGGCCAATGACCCGGCGATTTTGCTGGCGGTGGCGGCACGCGTGGAACTGCTGTCATCGCAGGTGCGATAAGCGATGTTTTTGGCGATTGACGGGATTTTGGACGCGGCCATGTTGGCGGCGGTGCAGACCGAGGCGGCGGATTTGGCGTTTGAAGATGGGGCCAAAACCGCTGGGCGGTTCGCGCATGCGGTGAAAGCGAATGACCAAGCGGTGCCCTGCCCTGCGCGCGACGGCCTGTTGGCGGTGGTGTCGCGCGCATTGCAGGCGCACCCCGTGTTTGCGGCGGCAGCACGGGTGCGCGCCATGACGCCGTTGATTTTGTCGCGCTATCGCACCGGACAAACATACGGGCTGCATGTGGATGATGCGGTGATGGGGGGCCTGCGCACCGATATTTCGTTCACCCTGTTTTTGGCGGAGCCTGACAGTTACACGGGCGGCGCGCTGATTCTGGAGGACAGTTTGGAAGCGCGAGCGGTGAAGCTGGCGGCGGGGTCGGTGTTTTTGTACCCATCGACCACCCTGCACCGGGTGGACCCTGTGACAGCGGGCACGCGGTTGACCGTTGTGGGCTGGGTGCAATCGCAAGTGCGGCGCGCGGACCAGCGCGAGATTTTGTTTGATCTGGACCAAGGGATTGCGGCGTTGCACGCAAGTGGCGGCAAGTCCGCGCTGTTTGACAGCCTGTGCAAAACCCGGTCGAACCTGCTGCGGATGTGGGTAGAATAGGCGGGCTGTGCCGCCTATTTTATTGATTTAGCTGAATTTATTGTCGCGCGGAAAGCCGCGTGGGGCCATGCGGCCTGCGGTGGCGCGTTTGGCCAGCCATTCATCAAGGGCGGGTTCGGTGCGGGTGCGGCCTGCGGGGTCTTTCCACGACAGACCACCTTCAAGCGCAAAGGTGGTGGCATCTGAAAGCCCGCCATCTTTGTATTTTTGCAAACGCACGCCTTTGCCTTTGGCCATTTCTGGCAGCTCGTCCAGCGGGAAAACCAACACTTTGCGGTTTTCGCCGACGACCGCGATGTGATCGCCCACAATGGGTTTGCACACGGCGGTTTTGGCGCCGCCCCGTAGGGTCAGCACTTGTTTGCCCGCCCGCGTCATCGCCACGGTTTCATCGGAAGGGCAGATAAACCCATCGCCATCCGTGGAGGCGACCAGCAGTTTGATGCCGGGTTTATGGATGATAAGGTCGGTGATGTCGGCGTCATTGGGCAGATCGACCATCAAGCGCACGGGTTCGCCCATGCCGCGACCGCCGGGCAGGTTTGCGCCCAAAAGGGTATAGAATCGCCCGTTGGAGCCGACAAGGATGATGCGATCGGTGGTTTCGGCGTGGAATTGAAAGCGGCCTTCGTCGCCGTCTTTGAACTTAGCCTCAGTGCCCGCTGCTGCATGGCCTTTCATCGCGCGGATCCAGCCCATTTTGGAACAGATCACAGTGATGGGTTCGCGTTCGATCATGGCGTCAAAGGGGACGTCTTCGACCTCACCGGCCTCGGCGAATGTGGTGCGGCGGGTGCCTTTTTCCCAGGAATTGCCAAAGGTTTTTTGCACGTCGCGCAGATCGGATGTGATGCGTTTCCATTGCAGTTTGGGGTCGGCGAGCAGATCATCGAGGCCCGCACGTTCCAGCATTAAGGCGTCGCGTTCGGCGATCAGCTCCATCTCCTCCAGCTTGCGCAAGCTGCGCAAGCGCATATTGAGGATGGCTTCGGTCTGCACCTCGGTCAACTCGCCATCACCCTGTTTGGGGGTCAGGTAGTCGCGGTCCGTCATGGCGCGGGGGTGTTTGAGCGACCAGTTTTCGCGCATCAAAGCGGGTTTGGGCTCGGTATCATAGCGGATAATGTCGATCACGCGGTCGAGGTTCAGAAAGGCGGTGATGAAGCCTTCGAGCACCTCCAAGCGGTGGTCGATTTTGTCCATGCGGTGCTGGCTGCGGCGCAGCATAACATCGCGTTTGTGGCTGAGGAAGGCGCGCAACACCTCTTTCAGGCTGCACACTTTGGGGATGCGGCCGTCGATCAGAGTGTTCATGTTCAGGCTGAACCGCACCTCTAGATCAGAGTTTTTGAACAGCATGCCCATCAGCATGTCGGGGTCGACGGTGCGGACCTTCGGCTCAATAATCAAGCGCACATCCTCGGCGGATTCGTCGCGGACATCGCCGAAAATGGGGATTTTCTTGATGTGGATCAGCTCGGCCAGCTTTTCGATCAGCTTGGATTTTTGCACCTGATAGGGGATTTCGGTGACGACGATTTGCCATTGGCCGCGGCCCAAATCCTCGACTGACCAGCGGGCGCGCAGGCGGAATGCGCCGCGGCCTGTGCGGTAGGCATCCGAGATGTTGGCGCGGGGTTCCACGATCACACCACCTGTGGGGAAATCGGGGCCGGGAACGTGGGTGACCAGCGCATCATCGGCGATGTCGGGGTCTTTGATCATGGCGATGCACGCGTCGATCAGTTCGTGCAGGTTGTGGGGCGGGATGTTGGTGGCCATGCCGACCGCGATGCCCGAGGAGCCGTTGGCCAGAAGATGCGGGAAGGCGGCGGGCATGACCACCGGTTCCTCCAAAGTGCCATCATAATTGGGGCGGTAATCGACGGCGTTCTCATTCAGCCCTTCCATCAATTTTTCGGCAATCGCGGTCAGGCGCGCCTCGGTGTAGCGACTTGCCGCAGGGTTATCGCCGTCGATGTTGCCGAAATTGCCCTGCCCCTCCACCAAGGGATAGCGGACGGCGAAATCCTGGGCCAGACGGGCCATCGCATCATAAATCGCCATGTCGCCGTGCGGGTGATAGTTGCCCATCACATCGCCCGAGATTTTGGCAGATTTGCGGAACCCGCCCGTGGGCGACAGCTTCAGCTCGCGCATGGCATAGAGGATGCGGCGGTGGACGGGTTTTAACCCATCGCGGGCATCGGGCAACGCGCGGTGCATGATCGTGGACAGCGCATAGGTCAAATACCGATCGCCAATCGCGCGGCGCAGCGGTTCGGATACCATCATAGGCGGGTTTACTGGGTCGTCGGGCGTTTTTGTCATGTGGGTGGTGTAATGGGGCAGCGGCGCACGGTCCAGCCAAATTCCCACGCGCCCCCACAAGATGTTGTCTATTTTGCCATGCCGCAGTGAAATAATTTGATTCTTTCCCACACGAAAAGGTGACATATTGTGGGTAGTGAATTACCTGACGGGCAAATTCTGGGGTGGGTTGGTTATGTTAAAGTTAATGTCGGTTCTGGCAGCTGCGATGTTTGTGACTTTGTTGATTGGTGGCGAGAATAACGGGCAAGTGCGGCAAGGTTTGATTGGGGTTGCGCCCATGGACAAACCCGTTGTTGCAGCGCCCGTGGCCGAGGCCGAGGCAAAGACTGACGCGGCGCCTGCCGATGTGACGCTGGCCAATTTCACCCCCGTTACTGTGCAAAAACGCCGCGAGGGGGTTTCCGCACAGATTGCGGGCGCGTTTGTGATGGGCGAAAAGGTCGCGGTGGTGGAGCCGGAACCGGCAGCGGTTGCCGCAGCGACCGACAGTTCGGTGATGTTTGTCAGCAGCAATTCGGTGAATGTGCGCGGTGGCCCATCGACCGATTACGCCGTGGTGGGGCGTTTGACCCGCGCCGAGGCGGTGACCGTGGTGGCCGCAGCCGAAGAAGGCTGGGTGCAAATTCGCATTGAAGGTGACGGGGTTGAAGGCTTTGTCGCGGCGCGGTTGCTGACCGATATTGACCCGAACGGCTGAGGGCAAGAATTGACCTTTGCGCCGCTTTGGCGCTAGGTCTGCGCCTTGATCATTTAGGGCGGCGGCATGACACAAAAATCCATTTTGATTACGGGCTGTTCGTCGGGCATCGGGCTGGACAGTGCGCGCACCCTGCAGGCGCAGGGCTGGCGGGTGTTTGCGACCTGTCGCGCGCACGCCGATTGCGAACGGCTGCGCGGTGAGGGGCTGGAAAGTTTCGTGCTGGATTACGCCAATGAGGCGAGCATTGAAGCGGCGGTTTTGACAGTGATGGACCGCACGGGGGGCACGCTGGATGCGCTGTTTAACAATGGCGCGTTTGCCTGCCCCGGCGCGGTAGAGGATTTGCCGCGCGGCGCATTGCGCGCGATATTCGAGACAAATTTGTTTGGATATCACGACCTGACGCGCCGGGTTATTCCGATGATGCGCGCGCAAGGGCACGGGCGGATTATCAATTGTTCGTCCGTGTTGGGGCTGGTGGGGATGCGGTGGCGCGGGGCCTATGTGGCGACGAAATTCGCGATGGAAGGGCTAACGGATGTGTTGCGCATTGAGATGCGCGACACCAATATCAAAGTGGTTTTGATTGAACCGGGGCCCATCCCGACCAAAATCCGCGAAAACGCCATCCCCCATTTTGAACGTTGGATTGATTGGAAAAATTCGGCGCGCGCGGCTGAGTACGCGCCGCTGGTGGAACGGTTGTACAAGGCCAGCGGACCGGACAAGTTTGAATTGCCCGCCAGTGCGGTGACCGCGAAATTGATCCGGGCGCTGGAGGCGGAGCGGCCAAAAGCGCGGTATTTCGTGACCACGCCGACCTATATGATGGATATTGCGCGGCGGATTTTGCCGACTGCGGCGCTGGATTGGTTGATTGCGAAAACCTGAATTAGGGGTCGCTTTTGCCGCGCAAAGGCTTAGATGTGCCGCAGTTGAAAAAGGGGTTTTACCATGCTGAGCGATCCGCTGTTTATCGTTGCTGCCATCGCCTGTTTGGGCGTTTTGGTGATTTTGGTGCTGGGCATCGGCACGTTTGGTAAGGGTGGTGAGGGTAGCGCAAAACGGTCCAACACCTTGATGCGGTACAGAATTTATGCGCAAGGGGTGGCGGTGGCGCTGATCCTGCTTTACGTCTTTGTTAGCAAAATGGGGGCGTAAGGCATGGTTGTTCTGTCAAAAATCTATACTAAAACCGGCGATAAGGGCGAAACGGCGCTGGGGAATGGCGACCGGGTTGCCAAGCACAGTTTGCGGGTGTCGGCGTATGGCACGGTGGATGAAACCAACGCGACAATTGGGTTGGCGCGGCTGCACGCCACGGGCGATGTGGATGCGGCGCTGGCGCGGATTTCCAATGATCTGTTCGATTTGGGCGCGGATTTATGTACGCCCGACCGCGAAAATGACGCCACGGCCCCCTATCCGCGGCTGCGGATGATTGAAGGGCAAGTGTTGCGGCTGGAAGCGGAAATTGACGTGATGAACGCGAAATTGACGCCGCTGCGCAGCTTTATTTTGCCGGGTGGCACGGCGCTGGCGGCGCAAATGCACCTGTGCCGGACAGTTTGTCGGCGTGCAGAGCGTTTGACGGTGGAACTGTCGGGTGTTGAGGATGTGAATCCCGATGCAGTGAAATACCTGAACCGGCTGTCCGATTGGTTTTTTGTGGCGGGGCGCATTGCCAACAATGACGGGGCCGATGATGTTTTATGGGTGCCGGGGCTGACGCGCTGATTTGAAACGCGGCGTTGCATGGCGTTGATGTGACGATTTTGACCTGTTTATTGCCCGCGCAAGATTATATCAAAGCATAGAGAGTTTTCGGGGCACTGCGCCCCGCCCCAACCCAAGGAGTCCGCGCCAATGAAGGTTCTTGTGCCTGTCAAACGTGTGATCGACTATAACGTGAAAGTCCGTGTGAAGGCGGATGGCAGCGGTGTTGATCTTGCCAATGTCAAAATGTCGATGAATCCCTTTGATGAGATTGCTGTTGAACAGGCGATCCGGCTGAAAGAAGCGGGGGTGGTCGAGGAGATTATCGTCGTGTCTATCGGCGTGAAGCAGGCGCAGGAAACCTTGCGCACGGCATTGGCGATGGGGGCGGACCGCGCGATTTTGATCGTGGCGACCGAGGATGTGCAGCAAGATATCGAACCGTTGGCGGTGGCCAAGCTGTTGAAAGCGGTTGTGGATGCCGAAGGTCCGGGACTGGTTTTGTGCGGCAAGCAGGCGATTGACAACGATATGAACGCGACGGGGCAAATGCTGTCAGCGCTGCTGGGTTGGTCGCAGGCGACATTTGCATCGGAATTGGCGATTGAGGGCGGGCATGCGGTTGTGACGCGCGAGGTTGATGGCGGGTTGCAGACCATCAAAGTGGCGATGCCAACGGTGGTGACGGTGGATTTGCGGTTGAATGAGCCGCGCTATGCCAGCCTGCCCAACATCATGAAAGCAAAGAAGAAACAGCTGGATGAAAAGACGGCTGCGGATTACGGGGTCGATGTGACGCCGCGCTTGAGCGTGGTGAAAACGGTGGAACCTGCGGGGCGCAAAGCGGGCATCAAGGTGGCATCGGTGGATGAGCTGATTGCGAAACTTAAAGACGAAGCGGGGGTAATCTGATGGCTGTTTTGGTTTTGGGTGAAGTGATCGACGGCGCGCTGGCGACCGATCAACTGGCGAAAACGCTGACGGCTGTGGCGTCATTGGGCGCTGTGACCGTGTTGGTTGCGGGCGCAGGTGGCGATGCGGCGGCGGCAGAGGCGGCGGGATTGCAGGGTGTGACCCGCGTGTTGTTTGCGGATGATGCGGTGTTTAGCCACGCGATGTCGGAACCCACGGCGGCGCTGGTGGTGTCGCTGGCGGGCGATTACAGCCATATTGTTGCGGCGTCGGGCGCCTATTCCAAATCGGTGTTGCCACGGGTGGCAGCACTGTTGGATGTGATGATGATTTCCGAAGTGTTGACGGTGATTGACGGCGACACGTTTGAGCGCCCGATTTATGCTGGGAATGCGATTCAGACGGTGAAATCGATGGATGCGACCAAGGTGATGACCATTCGCACCGCGACCTTTGACGGCGCGGGTGTGGGCGGTTCGGCGGCGGTTGAGAAGATTGCGGTGTCGGTGGATGGCGCGATGTCGGCTTGGGTTGAAGATAAGCTGGCGGCATCGGACCGGCCGGAACTGACCAGCGCCGGGATTGTGGTGTCTGGCGGGCGCGGTGTGGGGTCGGAGGCGGATTTCGCGATGATCGAGGCGCTGGCGGATAAGCTGGGTGCGGCTGTTGGTGCGTCACGCGCGGCAGTGGACAGCGGTTATGCGCCGAACGACTGGCAAGTGGGACAAACGGGCAAGGTTGTGGCCCCGAACCTGTATGTGGCTGTGGGGATTTCCGGGGCAATTCAACACCTTGCAGGCATGAAGGACAGCAAGGTGATTGTGGCCATCAACAAGGATGAAGAAGCGCCGATTTTCCAAGTGGCCGATTATGGCTTGGTCGCGGACCTGTTTGTCGCGGTGCCGGAACTGACCGAAAAGCTGTGATCTTGATCGCTTAAAGAAAGGGGCGCCCGGCGATGGGACGCCCCTTTTGCGTTTATGTGCCCAGAAGATGGTTCACGGCATCATGCAGCGCTCTTGCCACCTCGGCATGGGCCAGGGGGCCGGGGACCCCTTCGGCGGCGGGGCGTTCCAGTTCGGAAAATCGCATATTTTCAATACCTTCAGCATTTGCGCGTCGGCTTGTCACCACTTCAAGATACGCATTGGTGTTGCTGCGCACGTCATTTATCATGCCTGCATGTACCAAAACCGGATCGGGATAGGGCGTGACGGCGGCATCCGCCGCAGGGGGCGGATGATCGGACATCCAAAGAAGCAGGGTTTTGCCGCGAATGCCGCGCAACAACTGGCCCATCCGGTCCACCCAAGTGGTTTGCAATTCCAGCGCCAAATCGGCAAAACGGTGCGGACAAACCTGAAACAAAGTTTGTAACATGTGCCGTGTGAAGTTGAATTCGGTAAAATCCACCTCGCGATAGATGTTTTGCAACTGCGGGCTGGCGCGCAAAAAGCGGTCATTGCGGCGCGGATGCACCGCGTAAAACCGATTGCTGAGGTTTTGTGCGCCAACAATTTGCACGATTGTAAGATCGGCACCAGAGGCAATGCCCATCACCTCTGGGTCGTTCAGGAACACATCGATTCCCGCGTTCATGCAGCCCAGATTGACCACGGTGCGGTCACTGGTTTCAGACAGTAAGCTGGCAAACGGCACGCCAACGAACTTGCCATAGGTTTCAGACCCCCCAACTGCCACGCAATAAGGACGATGGAGCGCCTGTTTAGGCCCCCGAAACAACAGTTTAGACGTGCCATAATGACACGGAAAATAGTCGAGCGAAACACCGCTCGGATACGCATAGGCCATACCACCCACCCAAAATTTCATACACCCAAGACCGAGATTGCAGCAAAGTCCTTTCAAAACCCCTAAATCCGGGATTTAGCACGAATTTTTGGTATTTGCCGGAAAGCGCGGTGTTTGGTGTGCATGGCCTTGCACGCCCCCCCGCGCGGGGCTTATGGTTCAGGCGGTATTGAAGGAGAGCGGCGCATGGAAATTCAGTCTGTCGGGATCGTGGGCGCAGGCCAAATGGGCAACGGGATTGCCCATGTTTTTGCGCTGGCCGGGTACGACGTGACGATGACCGACATCAGCGCCGAAAACCTAATCAAAGCGATTGCGCTGATTGACCGCAATATTGAACGGCAAGTGACGCGCGGCAAAACCACGGCGGAGGAGAAGGCGGCGGCGATGGCGCGGATCAAAACCACGCTGGTTTTGGCCGAAATCGGGCAAAGTGACCTGATTATTGAAGCGGCGACCGAACGCGAAACGGTGAAACAGGCGATTTTTGACGACCTGCTGCCGCATCTGAAACCGCATACGATTTTGACGTCCAACACCTCGTCCATTTCGATCACGCGGCTGGCAAGCCGGACGGACCGACCAGAAAAATTTATGGGGTTCCACTTTATGAACCCCGTGCCGATCATGCAGTTGGTGGAGCTGATCCGGGGCATTGCGACGGACAAACCGACCTATGACAGCTGCTTTGCGGTGGTGGAACGGCTGGGCAAAACGGCGGCGAGTGCGGAGGATTTTCCGGCGTTTATCGTGAACCGCATCCTGATGCCGATGATAAATGAAGCGGTTTATACGCTGTATGAGGGGGTTGGGTCGGTGAAATCCATCGACGAATCGCTGAAACTGGGGGCGAACCACCCGATGGGGCCGCTGGAATTGGCGGATTTCATTGGGTTGGACACCTGTTTGGCGATCATGAACGTGCTGCATGACGGGCTGGCGGATACCAAATACCGGCCCTGCCCGCTGCTGACAAAATATGTGGAGGCCGGTTGGTTGGGGCGCAAAACCCAGCGCGGGTTCTATGATTATCGCGGCGATGTGCCTGTTCCGACCCGGTAAAGTTTAGAAATCTTCGCCAAACAGGTTTTTGACAAGAGTTTCCAGCGCGTCCATCAGCGGTTCCGACTGCGACCCGCTGGTTTTGACCGAAATGCTGGTGCCACGCGAAGCGGCCAGCATAAGAAGGCCCATAATCGAATCGCCCGACACCGACATGCCGTCTTTGGTAACCTCGGCAGTGCCATCAAACGCCTCCACCACCTCTACGAATTTGGCGGACGCGCGGGCGTGCAGGCCCTTTTCGTTTACAATTTTAAGCACGCGTTCGGTCACAGGTGATCCCCTTGTTCGCCCAGATCGAGGCTGTTGATGTATTTGCGGCCAGCATCGAGGGCCAAGGTTACGGCATCGGCCACAGCCATGTCGCGCGATTTGGTGAGTTTGATCAGCATGGGCAGATTTGCGCCGTAAAGGATGCGACGGTCGCGGCCACAACAGGCCAAAAGCGACAAGTTGGACGGGGAGCCGCCGAACATATCGGTGACAATGACCACGCCCGCGCCAGTGTCGACACTGTCGGCGGCTGCACAAATTTCAGTCTGTTTGGCGGCGCGGTCATGATCCTCTTCGATCGCGACGGCGATCATTTTGGTTTGCTTGCCCACCACATGTTCCACAGCGGAAAGATATTCCCGCGCAAGGCCCCCGTGGGCCACAATAACGATCCCGATCACCCCTGATCACCCTGCCCCAACTGCGGGCTGCGCTGCGGCCCGACGTTCCAATTCCCGATGACGTTTTGCCACCTGCCAACCCGCCTGCGCAAGCTGTGACGCGATAAGTTCCGCAACGGCAACCGAGCGGTGTTGCCCCCCGGTGCAGCCAAAGCCAATGGCCAGATGCGCCTTGCCTTCATCCAGTTGCGCGGGCATCAGGAAAAGAACGAGGTCGCTGACCTTGGTGATAAATTCAGCAAAACGCGGATCGGTGGCGATATGGGCGACCACGGCGGGGTCGCGACCATCAAGCGCGCGCAAGTCGGGCGACCAATGCGGATTGCGCAAAAAGCGGCAATCAAACACCATATCGACGCCACGCGGCACGCCGCGTTTGTAGGAAAAAGACTGGATGGACACGGCGAGGCCGGGAGTTTGGCTGTTGTCAAACCAGCGGGCCAGCTCGGCGCGCAGATCATGCGGCGACATATCGGTGGTGTTGATGAGGTGGTCGGCGCGGGCGCGAATGGGGCTGAGCAGATCCACCTCCAGCGCGATGCCGATTTGGGGGGTGCCATCGGGGGCCATCGGGTGGCGGCGGCGGGTTTGGCCGTAGCGGCGGATGAGTTCATCAGGCGCGCAATCGAGATAGATGACGCTGAGCGAGACGCGGGGATCGGTGGTGAGTTTGTCGATCAGCGCGATCAGGGCGGTGACGTTGAAATCGCGGTTGCGCGCATCAAGGCCCAAAGCGATGGGGCGGCCAAGGCTGTCGCCATCAATCAGGCGGGGCACGAGGCTGAGGGGGAGGTTGTCGATCACCTCATACCCCATATCCTCTAGCGCGTTGATGGCCGTGCTGCGACCAGCCCCGGACGGACCCGTCACAAGGACAATGCGATGTTCCAAAATTTGCCCGTCTGCCTGCATGTCGTTTTGTTACGCCCGCCGTTAAGCCCGCCGCCCGCCGCGGGCCAATTGCATGATACCGTAAGGAAAGTGGCGGTATGTTGACCAAAATACAAGGTCAATCGCGACGCCAAGCAGTTGGGTGCTGCGTTTGGGCGGCAAACGCTGGGTTTCGGTTTGGTCGAGGTCGATGACGAGGTGGATTTGAGCGTGGGGGGCGGGACTTGCGTGCAAAAGGCCAATGCCCCGCGCCTCAATCAAGCCGAAGAGCGGGGGGGGGCAAGTGGCGATGATCGTGTTGCCCTGCGGGGTCAGGATGGTTTGGTCATCGGCGATCAGTTGCGCGCCAAGGGCCATAAGGTGCAGGCCCAGGCCGGATTTGCCTTGCCCGGATGCGCCTGTGATCAAAATGCCAAAACCGCCCACCGCGACGCAGGTGGCGTGGACGGTTTGCATGGCGTTAAACCGGAAGGCCCACGACGAAACGCGCGCCCAGCGGGTCGGACGTGGCATCGGCGGAGGTGGGGCGGATGTTTTCGGCCCAGATCACGCCGCCATGCGCCTCAACAATCTGTTTTGAGATAGCGAGGCCGAGGCCGGAGTGATCGCCGAATTGTGCCACCGGACGTTCGGAATAAAAGCGTTTGAACACTTTGGTCAGCGCCTGTTCGGGGATACCGGGACCCGTATCTTCGACCACGATCAACACGCGGTTTTCACGCCGACGGGCCCAAACCCGCACCGCGTCGCCTTCTTCACAGAACGAAACGGCGTTGGTGATCAGGTTGACGAACACTTGCGCCAGACGCCCTTCAAGGCCGCGCACAACGATCGGGTCGGCGGGCAGGTCGGTGATGAAATCCACACCGCGTTTTTTGGCCTGTTCGCCCAGATATTCCGACAGATTGGCGAGGGTTTTGGAAAGGTTGAACTCCTCCTCCTCCTCCTTCACCAATTCGCTGTCGAGGCGGGACGCGTTGGAAATATCGCTGACAAGACGGTCAAGGCGGCGGACATCATGTTCGATCACATCAAGCAGTTTTTCGCGTTGATCGTCGCGTTTGGCCACCCGCATGGTGCCCACAGCAGAACGCAAACTGGCGAGGGGGTTTTTGATTTCATGGCTGACATCGGCGGCGAATTGTTCGTTGGCGTCAATCCGGTCGTAAAGGGCGGCGACCATTCCGCGCATCGCAACCGACAGGCGGCCAATTTCATCAGGGCGCGCGGCAAGATCGGGGATGCGCACGCGGCCCAAAGCCATTTTGCGGGCATCCCGGTCGCGGCCAAGTTCAGCGGCGGCGGCAAGATCGGACAAGGGATTGGCGATGGTGGAAGCGAGAACAAGGCTGAGGCCGATGGAGACCATCAAAGCAATCACGAACATTTGCAGGACTTGTTCGCGTTCGTGACGCACCAAACTGTCAATTTCTCCTTCGGCAGAAGTGAGGCCAATGACGCCCAACACCTCACCCGCGGACCATATCGGGGTGGCGACAGAGAAAAGCGTGCCGCCAACCGAATCCTTGGCCATGCTGGAACTGGTTTCACCCGACAGGGCGGCGGCAAAATTGCTGCGTGCAAGGCTTTCGCTATCCACCTTGACCGCGCCTTTTTCACCCGCAGACAAAGCGCCCGACACGGTTTCCCAGACGGAGTTCAAAAACCCGGTGATCAGGGTGGAATTTACTTTGCCATCAACCGGGACGGCGCGCGCCTGCCCTTCTTTGGCGGCGATCATTTGGCCGGATTTGTCGAACACAAACGCATCAACGCCGGGCGCGATGGTGACGGCGGCCAGCGTTGTCACGACATCAAGACCCGCAGGATCGGCCAATGACAGGCCCGCGATGCCTGGGATTTGCAGCTCAAACACGTCTGCGACCAGTTCCGCCTCGGTCACAAGCCCTTGTTCGCGTTGAATAACAAGGCTGTCGCGAAAGGGGTTCATGAACAAGACGCCCGCGACCAAGATCACCAAAGCCATCATGTTGAAAATGATGATTTTGCGCGCAAGCGGCGAACGGTTGAGGGCAACAATGCCGCTGCGGCCCCGGTGGCCGCGCATTTCTTGCGTCATTTCGGGATCGGGCGCAGTCCAATCTTCGCCCAGCAGCACATCGCCAGCGGCGCGGCTGTTGGGTTTTTTACGCGTCAGACCAGAGGATATTTGCGGCATAGAGGTCATGACGAGGCATCACTCTTCATTATAGCGATAGCCGATGCCGTAAAGCGTTTCGATGGCCGAAAAATCATCATCGGCAGAGCGCATTTTTTTGCGCAAGCGTTTGATATGGCTATCGATTGTGCGGTCATCAACATAGACCTGATCATCATAGGCCACATCCATCAACTGATCGCGGCTTTTCACAAAACCGGGGCGCTGTGCGAGGGCTTGCAGCAGCAAAAATTCAGTGACGGTCAGCGATACATCATTGCCTTTCCACGCAACGGAATGGCGCAGCGGGTCCATGCGCAGATGGCCACGTTCAATCACTTTGGTTTCTTCGGTCACGGCGACTTCATCGGTCGCAATCGCCTCTTGGCGGCGCAAAAGCGAGCGGATGCGTTCGACCAAAAGACGCTGGGAAAACGGTTTTTTGACGTAATCATCGGCGCCCATCCGCAGGCCCAACACTTCGTCAATTTCATCATCTTTGGAGGTGAGGAAAATCACCGGCATCTGGGTTTTCTGGCGCAAGCGTTGCAGCAGGTCCATCCCATCCATGCGGGGCATTTTGATGTCCAACACGGCCATATCTGGCAGGCGGCGATTGAACGCGTCCAGCGCGGATTGCCCGTCGTTGTAGGTTTCGACCTCGAAACCTTCGGCCTCCAGAGTCATTGCGACGGACGTCAGAATATTTCTGTCGTCATCCACAAGGGCGATCCTTGACATGGGTGTTTTCCCTATACTGCTCATTATTATATTTTTCTCAATTTCGCTTTTTTGCCACAAAGAATCAACTGCTAACTGCGAATCACCCCTAATCCCCCCATCAGTTGACAACAAAAAAGCGAATGAATGACTAATTTGCCTCAGTCGCCAACTTGGTTGCGCTAACGCGCTGTTGGTTGCGCTAACTGTGCCAAAGCGTCCTGTTCCAATGGGAAAGGTGCGTGTTATAGGCGCAGGGTCGGCCTCGGCTCCGGGGGCGACCGGGGTGCGGGTTTGGGCCTGCGCGCTGCATCCAAACCCAGAAATTTGTCGTATCATCGGCATCGGGAGCTTGCATTAGATGACCAACGGACGTGTAAATCCAAATCAAACGCTGGAAAAACAATGCATTACAGGGCTGGGGGCAGTTTATTACAACCAGATCGAGCCTGCGCTGGTAGAGGCTGCCGTCGCGCGGGGCGAAGGTAATTTGGGGATTGGCGGCGCGTTTTTGGTATCGACCGGGCAGTTCACGGGGCGGTCGCCCAAGGACAAGCATGTGGTACGGTCGGCCGTGACGGAAGACACGATTTGGTGGGATAACAATGCGGCAATGACGCCCGAGGCGTTTGGCGTTTTGCGCGCCGATATGATGGCGCATATGCAAGGCCGCGATTATTTTGTGCAAGATTTGTACGCGGGCGCGGACCCGGCGCACCGTTTGGACGTGCGTGTGGTGACCGAACTTGCGTGGCACGGGCTGTTTATTCGGCATTTGCTGCGCCGCCCGGACCGTGCGGAATTGGACGCGTTTGTGCCCGAATGGACGGTTATCAACTGCCCGAGTTTCAAGGCGCACCCGGCGCGGCACGGCTGCCGGTCGGAAACCGTGATCGCCATGAACTTTGATCTGCGGGAAATTTTGATCGCCAATACCGCCTATGCGGGCGAAAACAAGAAGTCGGTGTTCACGCTGTTGAACTATTTGCTGCCCGAAAAGGGTGTGATGCCGATGCATTGTTCCGCCAACCATGCGGTGGACGACCCCGATGATGCGGCGGTGTTTTTTGGCCTGTCCGGCACTGGGAAAACCACGTTGTCCGCCGATCCGGCACGGATTTTGATTGGCGATGATGAACACGGCTGGTCGGACACGGGCACCTTTAACTTTGAAGGGGGCTGTTACGCCAAGACCATCAACCTGAGTGCCGAAGCCGAGCCAGAAATTTATGCGACCACGCATAAGTTTGGCACCGTGGTTGAAAATATGGTGTTTGACGCGGAAACGTTGGTGCTGGATTTTGAAGATTCAAGCCTGACGGAAAACATGCGCTGCGCCTATCCATTGGAGTATATCTCCAATGCATCGGCCACGGGGATGGGCGGCGCGCCGAAAAATATCATCCTGCTGACCTGCGACGCTTACGGTGTTTTGCCCCCCATCGCGCGGTTGACGCCTGCGCAGGCGATGTATCACTTCCTGTCTGGGTTCACGTCGAAAACGCCGGGCACCGAACGTGGCGTGGTGGAGCCGACGCCGACATTTTCAACCTGTTTTGGTGCGCCGTTTATGCCGCGCCGCCCCGAAGTGTACGGCAAGTTGTTGCAAGCGCAGATTGCGAAAACCGGGGCGACCTGTTGGTTGGTCAACACCGGCTGGACCGGCGGCGCGTTTGGCACGGGGTCGCGGATGCCCATTCGCGCCACCCGCGCTTTGTTGACGGCGGCGCTGGACGGGTCATTGATACAAGGCGAATTCCGCCTTGATGCGCGGTTTGGGTTTGAGGTTCCGGTGTCGGTCGCGGGTGTTGCCGATGTGTTGTTGGATCCGCGCCGGACGTGGACGGACGCCGACGCCTATGACGCGCAGGCGCAAAAGCTGGCGGGGATGTTTGCCGATAACTTTGGCAAATATCTGCCGTTTGTGGATGCGGACGTAAAGGCGGCGGCGATTAAGCCTTAAAGGCCGCAAGCCTTAAAGGCCAATCGCGCGGCGCAATAGGTTTAGGCCTGTCAGGACAAGCAACACTTGGGTCCACCAGCGAAAGCGGACTTGATCCAAGTGTTGGCCCGCGCGCAATCCGATCGCCATGCCTGCAATGGCGGGGATGACCAAAAGGGCGGAAAACGCGGTGTTGGCCCCGGTCATAACACCAGAATTCAGGTGGGCGGCCAGCAAGATCACTGCGCCGATCAAAAAGATCACGCCTTGCACGCGCAGCATTTCGCGTTTTTCCACACCGATGGACATCAGGTAAACGATCAACGGCGGGCCCCAAACGCCTGACACGCCACCGTAGAGCCCGGCGATAACCCCCAAAACCCATTCAGCGCGGGTTTGGTGCTGCAGGCGGATCGCAAGGCTGCGGCCCATCAATTGCAAAATGGCGTAAAGGGTGATCGGGACGCCGAGCAGGGCCAAAAACAGGTCTTGGGGGATGTCGCGCACGAATTGCGCGCTGATCGCGATGAAAATGATCGTGGCCGTCATAAACCGCCAATATTTACGCAACGAGGCAATGAAGGCGGACAGACCGTCGCGGAACGCTTGGCCCAGATTTGTGACCAATGTGGGCAGGATAAGGCCGGACAGGGCGATTTCGGGGGGCAGAAAAGACGAAAATGCCGAGATCATGATCATCGGCATCGCGAACCCCACAGCGCCTTTGACAAAGCCCGCAAACAAGGTGACAGCAATGGCGATGCCAAGCGCGGTGGCGGAAAGTTCGAGAAATGCGATGTCCATCGAGGTTGGCCCTTTTGTTTTAGGGTTCTATATCTTGGCCTGCAGGGGCTTTGCACCTGCAAAATACTTTGGTCTGCAGGGGCTTTGCACCTGCAAAAATGGTCGCGACATATTCGGTCGTCATGGCTGCATTAATTGAAATCTTGTTGCGCCGCACTTGCAAAGGCTTTAATCTGTTTGCAAGCGCAGAAAAATTGGAACGGAGCATCCCGATGGCCCATGATGGCACCCCCTTGACGCAGATTGACACGCCAATTTTGACCGACCTGTTGGGGCTGACCGAAGGCGCGTTGCCGGAGGTGACAGCGCTGTTTGAAGCGGGGCGCGAAAACCTGCGGGGGATGGTAACGGAAGGCGGCAAGGTGTCCGGCCCGCTGATGGAAACGCACCAGTTTGCGGCGCATACGCTGAGTTGGCTTGCGACCTATCACGAAAGTCTGGTGCAGATGCACGCTTGGGCCGGGCGTTTGGCGGGTGAGGGCACGCTGGGCGATATGGAGCGGTTGCTGCTACAGATCGGGTTTGGCGAGTATTTGGCGCAGATTTCCGGTGGCATTGCGATGTCACAGGGCGAGGTGGCGCGGCTGTCGGATTTGGGGCTGACATGGACGCCGGGTGATGCGGCGGCGCGGTTGATTGCCTTTGGCAATTCGGGTGCAGCGCGCGCGGCGTTGGTGGGGTTGATGCAAGACAACCACGGGCGCGCGACCTTTGGGGCCAGCGGTTTGGACGCCGAGTTGGAGATGATCCGCGACCAATTCCGCCGCTTTGCCGATGAGGAAGTCGTGCCCCATGCGCATGGCTGGCATTTGCGCGATGAGCTGATCCCGATGGAGATTATTGAAAAGCTGGCAGACATGGGCGTTTTTGGCCTGACCATCCCCGAAGAATTTGGCGGGTTTGGCCTGTCAAAAGCGTCGATGGTGGTGGTGTCTGAGGAATTGTCGCGCGGGTATATCGGTGTGGGGTCGCTGGCGACGCGCACCGAAATTGCGGCGGAGTTGATTTTGTGCGGCGGCACGCAGGCGCAAAAGGAAGAATGGCTGCCAAAGCTGGCCAGCGCCGAGATTTTGCCAACAGCCGTGTTTACCGAACCCAATACCGGGTCCGATTTGGGCAGTCTGCGCACGCGGGCGGTGAAAGCGGGCGATGATTGGGTGGTGACGGGCAACAAAACGTGGATCACGCACGCGACGCGGACCCAAGTGATGACCTTGCTGGCGCGCACCGACCCGAACACCACCGATTATCGCGGCTTGTCGATGTTTTTGGCCGAAAAAACGCCGGGCACCGATGCGGTGCCGTTTCCCACCCCCGGCATGACGGGCGGCGAGATTGAGGTGCTGGGATACCGTGGCATGAAGGAATATGAGCTGGCGTTTGACGGGTTTGCCGTGAAAGGCGCCAATTTGCTGGGCGGCGTTGAAGGCCAAGGGTTCAAGCAGCTGATGCAGACGTTTGAATCCGCGCGCATCCAGACAGCGGCGCGCGCGATTGGCGTGGCGCAAAACGCGCTGGAATTGGCGATGCAATACGCGATTGACCGCAAGCAATTTGGCAAATCCCTGATCGCGTTTCCACGCGTTTCGGGCAAACTAGCGATGATGGCCGTGGAGGTGATGATCGCGCGGCAGTTGACCTATTTTTCCGCGTGGCAAAAGGACAATGACAAACGCTGCGACCTTGAGGCGGGGATGGCAAAGCTGCTGGGCGCGCGGGTGGCCTGGGCTGCGGCGGATAATGCGTTGCAAATTCATGGCGGCAACGGGTTTGCGCTGGAATATCAGATTAGCCGGGTGCTGTGCGATGCGCGGATTTTGAACATCTTTGAAGGGGCGGCGGAAATTCAGGCGCAGGTAATTGCGCGGCGTTTGCTGGACTGAAGGTTATTCGCCGGGCATGAGCCCCCCGCGTGACGGGCGCGGTTGCCCCAAGCGCGGGTGCAACCGCGCCGCCACGCCCACGCAGGCCATCATTGCCACGCTCGCCACCGCAAACACCGCAGGCAGGGGGGCGACCAACAGGACCAGCCAAGCGGCACCCGGCGTTAAAATGCCCGACGCATCGCGAAAGGTGGAATAGATCGCGGCCATTTCCGTACGTTCGGACGGTTTAACGGCCATTAGGAACGGCAGGCCGCCGACCGCGTCCAGCACCACCAGCATGGCGGACGCGGCCATCATCAACACAACCGCTAACATGGGAACGGGTGAGGCAAGGGCCGCAGCGAAAAACCCTGTGGCGCACAGGCCGAACGCCCATTTGACCGAACGGCGCACCGTAAGGCGCGTGGTGATGCGCAGCATGAAGGGTGTTAGGAACAGCAGCGCGTTGGACAGGGACAAAACGATGCCGCCCACCTTGTCGCCCAGCCCGTTTTCGATGCAGAAAATCGGTAGGTAAACGACATAGACCCACCAGCCGCAGGACCGCACCACGGCAAACATCCAGCCCGCAACCAGCCGGGGTTGGGCGGCAAACCGACCGATAAAAGCCAGCGGATTGGCGGCGGGGCGGCGGGCGCGGCTGATTTGTTTGCCATTGCCAAGCCGCAAAATCCAGAAGGTGGTGAGCAAGAGGAGGCCCAACGCGCCGCCGATCAAAAATGGCAGCGGCTCCCACCATTCGCGCAGCCAAACGCCCAACAAGGGACCGATGGCCCAAGGGGCGGCCGCATACAGCATATTGGTGGATTGAGATTTGCTGAGGCTGGAGCGGCTGATGTAATCAAGCACATAGGCGTTGAAGCAGACGAATGTGGTGACAGTGGCCGCCGCATTGGCGATCAACGCAAGGGGTACTGCGATAGGGCCGCCATGCACGGCCAGCGCCGCGCCGAGAATGTAAAGCAGCGTGCCTGCGCTGTACATCCAGCGGCGGGGCACAAAGCGGGTGGCAAACGGCACCATCAGCCCCACCATAAGCGACGCAATGCCTGCGATGAAATAGACCTGCGACACGGATTCCGCGCTGCCGAGCGCGTCATAGACGGTTAGGGGCATGACGGAAATCAAGATGCCGCGCACGCAGGCGTCAAGGCCCGCGAGCATGGCAAAATCGCGCACTTTTGGCACAGGACTGTGCAGCAACAGGGTGGGGATGTATTTATTGGCCATCGCAGTCTTGCCCGATATTTGGATGGGTCTGTTGTGGGCGCGGGCAGGGCCATGCGTCTGCGCCCGCTGCGACAGGGGCGGCGAAAAACGACATTTCTGGCCGCAAATAGGGAATTAGGCGGGTTTGGAGAGGAGGTGAAGCAGGCGGGTGCGCGCCTCGGGCAGGGGTTTGTTGGACAGGGTTTCGGTCAATTCGCGCAGCAGGAAATGGCCCATGATGGTCAGGCCTTGGGTGATTTCCGCATGGGTGGCTCCCCCCTGCCCCATCAGGCATTGCGGCAAGGGAAACAGGCGGTTGGCCCATTCGCCAGCGCCCACATGGCTGACGGCGCGTCCGGTTTTGGGGCTGACAAAGGCCAGATCATCGCGGCTGCCCGTGACCGCGCAACGCGACAGGTCAAGGCCAAAGCCCATTTCATCCAGCAGGGTTAATTCCCAGCGCAAGTAAAGCGCGGGCCAATCGGGGTTGGTTTCCAGCGCGTGCAGCAGGGCCATGGTGGCATGCCACAGGCTGGGATGCGGCGCGCGTTCGGGCAAGGTGACGTGCAGCATGGCGCAGATGGCGGACAGCCCCGCAAGGCCAAGGCGGTTTTCCAACAGCGCCGCGCGGCTGTGGGTGGGCTCTACCGTGAAGCTGCCCAGATGATCCTCTAGCCGGGCGCGCCATGTGACGGCCAGTTGCGTGCCGGGTTGCAAGGTGGCTGCCATTTTGCGCGAGGCACCGCCGCGCACGACGCCTGCGTGGCGGCCATGCGACAGGGTAAACACCTCTATAATCGCGGAGGCCTCGCCATGCGTGCGCATGGACATCAGCACCCCTTCATCTTGCCAATCCATGTGCAGTTTATGGCAAGGGGGGCGTCACTGCGCCAGCCCTTCTTGATCAAGCAAGTGGCGGCCTGCGCGGTCTTCCACCTCTATCACCCACAGATCGGGGTCGAATTGGCGTTGGCGCGCGATTGTGGCGTCGACATCGGGTTCCGGGCCTTGCGCAAGGATGACCCATGCGCGGTTGCCCGTTTGCAGATCGAACGAGCGGTGAAAGGCTGTGGCGGTGCTGTTCAGGGGCGATTGTTTGACCAGTACCGTGCCTGCGTTGGCATCGCCTTTTGACGTGACAAACGCCGGAATATCCGCCAACCGCAGGCGTGTCAGGTAAGCACGGACCCAAAAATCGGCGGTCAGGCGGGGTTCCATCAATTGCCGTCTTTGAATTCCAGGCCCATCTCGCGGTAGCGTTCGGGTTCTTCCAGCCAGTTCGGGCGGACCTTGACCTGCAAGAACAGATGCACGGGGCGGCCCAGAAATTCCATCAGGTCGACGCGGGCGGCCTGGCCCACGGATTTGACGGTTTCGCCTTTGTTGCCCAACACGATGCCTTTGTGACCATCACGCATGACGTAAATCAGCTGGTCGATGCGGGTGGTGCCGTCTTTGCGATCCTCCCACTTCTCCGTCTCCACCGTAAGTTGATAGGGCAGTTCTTCGTGCAAGCGCAGGGTCAGTTTTTCACGGGTAATCTCGGCTGCGATCATGCGCATGGGAAGGTCTGCGATCTGATCTTCGGGATAGAACCACGGGCCGGAGGGGAGTTCGCCCGCCAGCCATTCGCGCAGTTTATCAACGCCGTAACCCTTTTCGGCGGAAATCATAAAGGTTTCGGCAAAGGGAAACGCCTCATTCATTTTGGCGGACAGGGCCAGCAGCACCTCGGCCTTGACGCGGTCGATTTTGTTGATGGCAAGGGCGACTTTTTGGCCCTGCGGGATGCGGTCGCGCATGCTATCGATGATGGATGCGGTGCCTTCGGTCATGCCGCGATGCGCCTCGATCAGCAAAACGATCAGGTCGGCATCGGCGGCGCCGCCCCATGCGGCGGCGACCATGGCACGGTCAAGGCGGCGGCGGGGGCGAAACAGGCCGGGTGTGTCGACAAACACGATTTGCGCGTTGCCCTGCATGGCGATGCCGCGAATACGCGCGCGGGTGGTTTGCACCTTATGGGTCACGATCGACACTTTGGAGCCGACCATGCGGTTCAAAAGCGTGGATTTGCCCGCGTTAGGTTCGCCGATCAGCGCGACAAAGCCTGCGCGGGTGTTACCGTCACCGCCAACGGGGCCTGTGGCGGATGAATTGTTGTCTGTGGTCATGTCAAATGCTCCATCCGGGCCAAAAGGGCGCGGGCTGCGGCCTGTTCGGCGGCACGTTTCGTTCCGGCAGCTGCCGTTTCAATTTCATCATTATCAAGCTGGACCGCAACCGTGAAGATCGGTTGATGATCGGGGCCAGAGCGGGCTTGTTCGGTATAGCGCGGCGGTGTCATGCCGCGCGCCTGCGCCCATTCTTGCAGGGCGGTTTTGGGGTCGCGGGCGTCGGCCTTTACGGTTGCGATGCGGCTGGCCCACAGGCGGGTGATCAGGGTGCGGGCGGCATCGAACCCACCATCGAGATAGACAGCGGCGATCACCGCCTCCAAAGCGTCGCCAAGCAGCGCCTCTTTGCGCCGCCCCCCGGACATCATTTCGGACCGGCCAAGTTTGAGGACATCGCCAAGCCCGATTTCGCGGGCCACATCGGCGCAGGTTTCCTTGCGCACCATCGCATTGAAACGGGGGGCCAGCAGCCCTTCGGCGGCGGATCTATCAGCGGCGATCAGCGCCTCGGCCATGACCAGCCCCAACACGCGGTCGCCCAGAAATTCAAGGCGCTGATTGTCGGGGCGAGTGGCAGAGGAAAGGGAGGCGTGGGTAACCGATTGCACCAGCAGTTCGTCATTTTGGAATTTATGGCCCAAACGCGCCTCAAACGCGCGCAGATCAGCGGCGAGTTTCATGGGAGGACCAGCCAATAGCGGTCGCCGCGCCAGTTTGACATATCGAACATGGAGGAGCCTGCGGCGGAGAACACGATGCGCGTGGCGCGGCCTGTCACGTTTGCAAAGGGGACCATGCCAAGGCCGCCGCGGGTTTGCGGATAGCGGCTGTCGAGGGAATTGTCGCGGTTGTCGCCAAGGAAAAACAGATGGCCCGGCGGGACGGTGACGGGGGCCGTATCATCCGCGGTGGCTGCGTTGGCGATGTTGAGGATTTGGTGTTGGCGCCCATCTGGCGGAGTTTCAAGCGCCGCACCTTTGATGCAATCGCCGCCCTGCGGGGGGGTGGGCGCCATGCAGCGGGGGCGGTGGGCAAAGGGGCCTTGGGGGGCATTTATCTCAATAAAATCGGGCTGGGGGGCTTGCGGCAGGGGGGTGCCGTTCAGCACCACGGCACCGCCGACCATTTGCACCGTATCGCCGGGCAGGCCAATAAGGCGTTTGACGAAATCGCTTTTATTGGCGGTGTGGCGAAACACGACAATGTCGCCGTGCTGCAAATTGGCCGCGTTGGTGCGGGTGACAAGGAGGTAATCACCGACCAAAAGCGATGGTTTCATGCTGCCGCTGGGGATCCAAAAGGGCAGCACAAAAGCGCGGGCAATGCACAGGGCGGCGAAGGCGGCAAGAGCCGCATAGCCTGCGCGCTGTGCACATTTGTGGCCGCCCGCAAAGACGCCGGGGCGCGGGCGCAACAGGTTGATGATGAGCGTGGCAAGGGTGCCGATCACCGGAACAGGGGCGAGTGCGGCCCAATACCCAGAGCGGCCCGCATCGTGCAAACGCTGCACCACCACGATCATTTGGACGGCCATGAGGGGGCCAAAAAGGATGAACAACGGCGCAAAGCGGTTGGCGTTTTCGATGGTCAGCGCCAAGATGACCAGCATCGCCGCCGTGCTGGCCCCAAAAACCAGCCAGCCCCGCATGCGCGAGGCTGGGACGTTCATATCAAAAAATGAGCGTATTGTCGTGGCAGCGATCGTCATGCCCGCATTATTCCACGGCCTTGAAAAAGCGATCCGAGCGCCATGTCCAGAAATAGAACAAGGACGACCCTGCGGAGGAGAACATGATGCGGTCCGCGCGGCCAATCAGGTTTTCGGCGGGGACAAAGCCAACGCCGCCGGAGGCCTGACCAAAGCGGCTGTCTTGGGAATTGTCGCGGTTGTCGCCCATAAAAAAATACTGGCCCACGGGAACGGTGAACACATCGGTGTTATCGGCAAAGCCGTTCACGTCAATGTTCAGCACGGCGTGGGTGCGCCCACCGGGCAGCGTTTCGATGGACCGCGATTTGGTACATTCGCCGCCAAGGCCGACAGTACCACCCGCATTTTCACAGCGGGGCATGTTGCGCATAGGCCCTTGTTCTGCATAGGTTTCTATGAACTGACCATCGGGGGTTTGGGGCACGGGCGTGCCATTCAGGATGATCTGACCCGCGCGCATTTGCACGGTGTCGCCCGGCAGACCGATGAGCCGTTTGATGAAATCCGAGCCATTGACGGGGTGGCGAAACACCACAACATCGCCGCGTTCGGGTTCGGAAAACAGCAAGCGGCCCGTGACGGGGCACATGGAAAACGGGCAGGAATTTTTGGAATAGCCGTAAGCCATTTTGTTGACAAACAAGAAGTCGCCGATCAACAGCGTGTCCTTCATCGAGCCGGAGGGGATCCAGAAGGGTTGGAAAAACAAGGTGCGAAAGATGCCTGCGATCAGCAAGGCGTAGACGATTGTCTTTATCGTCTCAACGATGCCGCCATCGGTGTTGTCTTTGCTGGCCATGAGTGTTTTTCGCCTTTTGCTGCTTTGCCGAGTTACATGCGCGCGGGGGCGGTTGGAGTCAAGCGGTTGGGGGGACCAGGTGCGGCGTATTTGGGCGGGCCTCGATCACCACAAAAGCCTGCGCCCATGGGTGATCGTCGGTTAAAGTGACATGGACGATGGCGGTGTACCCTTGCGGGGTCATGGCGGCCAGACGTTCGGCGGCCCAGCCTGACAGGTGCATTTGCGGCTGTCCGGTGGACAGGTTCGACACGGCCATGTCGCGCCACGAAATGCCCATGCGCAGGCCCGTGCCCAGCGCCTTTGAACACGCCTCTTTGGCGGCCCAGCGTTTGGCGTAGGTGGCGGCAATGGCACGCGGGCGGCTGTCAGCCTTGGCCTGTTCGCGCGGGGTGAACACGCGGTTGCGAAAACGGTCGCCGAAACGGGCCAGAGTGGCGTCGATGCGGTCGATATTCGCCAGATCAGAGCCGATGCCTAGGATCATGTGTGTATAACGATCATGTTTGCCCAACGATCATGTTTGCTGGATGCCATCGCGGGCCATATCCATGCGGCGGCGCATTTCCTCTATCGCGGGGCCAAGGCCGCGAAAGACGGATTCGCCGATCAGGAAATGGCCGATATTCAGTTCCATCACTTGCGGGAAGGTGGAAACGACTGCGGCGGTTTCAAAATTCAGACCGTGGCCCATGTGGATTTCCATTCCCAAAGCATGCGCATGGACGGCCCCTGTGCGCAGGGCGGCAAGTTCGGCGGCGGCAGCAGGATCGCCCGCCGCCATAAGGTCGCAGTAGCGCCCGGTGTGCAGTTCGACCACGGCGGCCCCGATGCGGGCGGCGGCGTCGATTTGCGCCGCTTCATGGCCGATGAACAGCGACACGCGGCAACCTGCATCGCGCAAGGGGGCGATATAATCGGCAAGGCGGTTTTCATCGCCTGCCACGTCCAAGCCGCCTTCGGTGGTGCGTTCTTCACGCTTTTCGGGCACCAGACAGATAGCATGGGGTCGGTGGCGCAGGGCGATGGTTTGCATTTCCAGCGTGGCGGCACATTCGAAATTCAGCGGGATGGAAATGCCTGCCATCAACGCTTCAATATCGGGATCCCGGATGTGGCGGCGATCTTCGCGCAAGTGGGCAGTGATGCCGTCGGCACCCGCCGCCTCGGCCAACAGGGCAGCGCGCAAGGGGTCGGGCAGCGCGCCGCCCCGCGCGTTGCGAATGGTGGCCACATGGTCGATGTTGATGCCCAGCCGCAGCCGTTCCGGTGGTTTCATTGCCAGTATCCTTTTATCGGTCCCATAACGGGTCTTGGGCGCAGATTAGCCTTTTGTCGGCCCGCCGTCATCCTCTGTGATTGTCGCGGCCTCCGCCTCGGCCGTGCGCTGTGCGATGCGTTTGAGCAGGCGGTCGCGCAGCTTTTTCTTGCGGCGGTTTTGATAGGCGATGATGATGGGCAAGCTGACGTAATATCCCGCGATGCCCGCAAAAATACCCGGCGCGATACCCCCCATAAGATAGGGGAAATAGACGCGGAAGAAGAATTTGTGCAATTGGTCCCAATGCGCGACGCCGCCCGTAAAGACGGTTTTGATGTTGCGCCAAAATTCAGCGCTGGCGTAGCCGAAATCGGTGAAAATTTCCAACGGCGACATGACGGCAGGGTGGCCGAGGATGTAGTTGCCAAATTCCACGCCAAAAGCCGCGATGAAAGGAAACGTGATGGGGTTGCCGACAAAGGTCGCCATCAGCGAGGCAAGGATGTTGCCGCGCATGATCCACGCCAGCAGGGCCGCCCCCGCAAAGTGAAAGCCGAAAAGGGGCGTGAAGGAGATGAAGATGCCCGCGAATATGCCGCGCGCGATGCGGTGGGGGGCATCGGGCAAACGGCGCAGGCGGTGTTTCATGTAATGGGCGGCACGGGCCCAGCCACCACGGGGCCAGAGCGATTCTGCCATGACCCGGATCCAAGACCGTTTGTCGCGCCGCTTGAAAACCATATGCCCGTCGATTCTTTCTGTGTTCGATCAGGGCTTGCGCCGGGTGTCGCGATGGCGGCCCACCTCGGCCACATCGGTTTCAGCCTCTAGCGCGGTCATAATCATGTGCAGATGTTCTACGTCCCGCAGGTCCACGTCAATCAGCAAACGGTAAAAATCGGGTTTGCGATCAACGAATTGTAGATCGGAAATGTTGGCCTTTTGTTGGCCGATCAACGTGCAGATGCGCCCCAGCACGCCCGCATCGTTGGAAATGGTCAAATCAAGGCTGACGGTGTTGACAGCGGCGTGGCGGCCCGATTGCCAGTTCAGATCGACCCAGCGTTCGGGCTGATCCTCCATCTCGGCCAAGGCCGGGCAGTCGATGGCGTGGACCACAACGCCTTGGCCCCGATAGGAAATGCCGACGATACGTTCACCCGGCACGGGTTGGCAGCAGCCGGCGCGTTGAAAGATTTGATCATCGCCAAGGCCAATCACAGGACGCCGGGCATCGACCGTATCGCCACTGGCCTGCACCAATTCGGGGTACAGGGTTTCCAGCACGCGGCGCGCGGTGAGTTCGGCAGAGCCGATGCGGGCCAAAAGGTCGGTTTCGTCCGTCAGGGCCAGCATCCGGGCGGCGGTGCGCAGCGCCTTGTCGGTGGCTTTGCGGCCCACATTGTCAAACGCGGCGCGCGCAAGTTCGCGGCCCAGTTTGACGAAACGACCCTTATCCTCTTCGCGCAAAGACCGCCGGATGGCGGCTTTGGCGCGGCCTGTGGTGACGATTTCAATCCAGGACGATTGCGGGCGCTGCCCTTCGGCGGTGATAATTTCGACCGATTGGCCGTTTTTCAGGCGGGTCCACAGCGGCACACGAATACCGTCAATCTTGGCGGAAACGGTGGAATTGCCGATGCGGGTGTGGATGGAATAGGCGTAATCCAAAGGCGTGGCACCGCGCGGCAGTTGGACCACATCGCCTTTGGGCGTAAAGCAAAACACCTGATCGGTGTACATTTCCAATTTGACGTTTTCGAGAAAGGTGTCGTGGTCATCTTCCTCCATATTCTCGGTCAGTTTGGCGACCCATTTGGCGGGATCGACGGCAAAGGGGTTATTGGCGCGCACCCCTTCGCGGTAGGACCAATGGGCGGCCACGCCTGCCTCGGCCACTTCGTGCATTTGGCGGGTGCGGATTTGCACCTCCACCCGCTTGCCATCACGGCCCGACACGGTGGTGTGGATGGAGCGATAGCCGTTGTTTTTGGGCTGGCTGATGTAATCTTTGAACCGGCCCGGCACGGCGCGCCACCGTTGATGGATGACGCCAAGGACGCGGTAACAATCCGCCTCGGACCTTGTGATAATGCGAAAACCGTAGATATCGGAGAGGCGGGAAAAGGACAAGTCTTTTTCCTGCATCTTGCGCCAGACGGAATAGGGTTTTTTGGCGCGGCCATAGACATCGGCGTCAATATCGGCGCGGTCAAGTTCGGTGCGAATATCGGCGGTGATTTTATACACCACATCGCCCGCCTCGCGTTGAAGCGTGATAAAGCGGCGGATGATGGAGTTGCGGGCATCAGGGTTGATGACGCGAAAGGCAAGATCTTCGAGTTCTTCGCGCATCCATTGCATCCCCATGCGGCCAGCAAGGGGGGCGAAAATTTCCATGGTTTCGCGGGCTTTTTGCGCCTGTTTTTCGGGGCGCATGGATTTGATCGTGCGCATATTGTGCAAACGGTCGGCCAATTTGACCAAAATCACCCGCAAATCCTTGGACATCGCCATGAACAGTTTGCGGAAATTTTCCGCCTGTTTGGATTGGGTGGAAGACAGTTGCAGATTGGTCAGTTTGGTGACGCCATCGACGAGTTCGGCCACTTCATCGCCAAACTGCGCGGCCACATCGGTGTAGGTGGCTTTGGTATCTTCAATCGTGTCGTGCAGCAGGGCGGTGATGATCGTGGCATCATCCAGCCGTTGTTCGGTTAAAATGGCGGCGACAGCAACAGGATGGGTGAAATAGGGTTCGCCGGAATGGCGCATCTGGCCATCGTGGACGCGCAGGCCGTAAGCATAGGCGGCGCGGATAAGGTCCGCATTAGACCTGGGGTTATAGTTGTGGACGAGGGCGACCAGGTCTTCGACGTCGATCATCCTCGCCACATCCTATGTTTTGGCATCAATTTCGCGGGCGCGGTTTTGGCTGGCACGCCCGGTTTTAGCTGGCGCCCGGTTTAGCTGGCACCTTGCGCTTCCATCAGGGCGCGCAGCAAACGCTCCTCGGACATGTCATCGGTGGCGGGGCGATCCATTTCTCCGCCCATCAGCAAGGCCATTTGATCATCTTCCGGCTCATCCACCTCAATCTGGGTTTGATGGCTTTCGATCATCCGTTCGCGCAGGCTGTCGGCCAATTGGGTTTCATCCGCGATTTCGCGCAGGGAAACCACAGGGTTTTTGTCATTGTCGCGGTCCACCGTCAGCGGAGAGCCGGCTTGGATTTCGCGGGCGCGGTGCGCGGCCAGCATAACCAGTTCGAACCGGTTCGGGACTTTATCAACGCAATCTTCAACCGTGACGCGGGCCATAAAGACACCCTTTCAGATTTGGGGAGTGGAGGGGTCTGTGTAAGCCTTGGCAAAACCCTTGACAAGCGCCTTATCCCCCCTGTTTGCCCCCCTAGCGTGACAATTTGCCGTGAATTTAGGGCAACAGGGGTGTCGGCCTGCGAATCGGGGCCAAATCGCTGGCTTCCTCTGGCAGCGGGCGGACGGCGGCCAGATCGCTGGCGGGCAGTGCGTCGCGCATGGTGCGCACGCTGTGGCCCGTGACGGGGTGGTGCCAATCGGGGGCAATGTCGCACAGCGGGACCAGCACAAAGGCGCGGTCGGCGATGCGCGGATGCGGCAGGATCAACTGATCGGGGGCAAGCCGCGCCTGATCGGCCAACGGCAAGTCACACCAATGTCGGTGGGTTTTGGCATCCGGCAGCACGGCGTCACCGATCGCCAACAGGTCCAGATCCAGCGACCGCCCAGCCCAACGGGTGGACCGGGTGCGGCCATACGCAGCCTCCACTTGGTGAAGGCGCGCGAGGATGTCGGCAGGCGACAGGTCGGGGTCTGCGGTAAGTGCTGCGGCGGCGTTGACATAGTCTGGCCCGGCGCCTGCGGGAAAGCACGGCGTGGCATAAAATCGGCTGGTGGCGTGCAGATGCAGACCCAGCGCACCCAGGCTTGCCAAGGCCATGGGCAGCGTATGAGCGGGGGTGTGCCGTAATGACCCAAGGTCACTAGGCAGGTTTGCGCCGAGGGCAACATAGACAAGCAATTGTTTTGCCATTTCAAGCATAACCTTTACGTGATCCGCTTGAAATTTCAGAGAAGGAGAACATACTGGTGATCAGTCGCAGAGCCAATATTATTCGCATAAGTGTTTTTTCCAAATTATTGTTTGCTGCGATGCTTTTTGAGGGACAAAGGGAATGTTTTACAAGGACGAAAGGCTCGCGCTTTTTATAGACGGGTCCAACCTTTATGCAGCGTCAAAGGCGCTTGGGTTCGACATCGACTATAAGCTGTTGCGGGGGGAATTCATGCGGCGGGGTAAGCTGCTGCGTGCGTTTTATTACACGGCATTGCTGGAAAACGATGAATATTCGCCGATCCGCCCGCTGGTGGATTGGTTGAATTACAACGGCTATTCGATGGTGACCAAGCCTGCCAAAGAATACACCGACAGCCAAGGCCGCCGGAAGGTGAAGGGCAATATGGATATTGAACTGGCCGTGAATGCGATGGAATTGGCACCGCATATTGACCATGCCGTTTTGTTTTCGGGCGATGGTGATTTCCGGCCGTTGGTCGAAAGTTTGCAGCGCCAAGGGGTGCGGGTGTCCGTAGTTTCGACGATTCGCAGCCAACCGCCCATGATCTCGGATGAGTTGCGCCGCCAAGCGGATAATTTCATCGAATTGGACGAGTTGCGTGATGTGATTGGCCGCCCCCCGCGCGAGCCCCGTTTTGACGATGCAGAGGATGCGCCGGAATCGGTGACCTAAGCAGGTTTTGCCGCGATGTGATTGGGGAAAAGGGGCGCTGTTTGATGCCCCTTTTTTTATGCACGGGCATTTCCCTTTGCACAGGGCGCATTGCATGGGGCGCAAAACTGCGGCACTGGCAAGGGATGGTGGTGATATCAGCCCTTTTTGGAATGTTTGTGACGGCGTTTGTGGCGGCGACAATTGTGCCGTTCCAATCGGAAATCGTCTTTGTCGCGTTGCAAGTCGCGCGCTCGGTGCCGATTGAAGCGTTGGTGATTGTGGCCAGCATTGGGAACACGCTGGGCGCGTTGGTGAATTATTACATCGGCCATGGGATTGCGCAGTTTGAAAGCAAGCGCTGGTTTCCCGCAACACCTGCGCAGATGAAAAAGGCCGAGGCGTGGTTTGAACGCTGGGGCGTGTGGGTGTTGTTGGTCAGTTGGTTGCCTGGCGGCGATGTGATGACGGTGGTGGCGGGTGTGATGCGCACGCCGGTGTGGTTGTTTTTGGTGCTGGTGGGCATTGCGAAAACCACCCGCTATGTCGGGTTGGCGTTGATCACGGCGGGTGTGATTGGGTAAGGGTTTGGGCTGGACCTGCGGGGGTTGGCCGCTTACCTGTATTGCAAATGATTTCGGAGGCCGCGCCCCATGACACAGTTGACCCCTTTGACCCTGTACCTTGCCGCGCCGCGCGGGTTTTGCGCGGGCGTTGACCGTGCGATCAAGATTGTGGAGTTGGCGTTGGAAAAATGGGGCGCGCCCGTTTATGTGCGCCACGAGATTGTGCATAACAAATTCGTCGTCGACGATCTGCGCGCGAAAGGGGCCGTGTTTGTGGAGGAGTTGTCGGATTGCCCCGATGACCGGCCCGTGATTTTTTCCGCCCATGGCGTGCCGAAATCGGTGCCAGCGGCGGCGGCGGCGCGTGCGATGATTGCGGTGGATGCGACCTGCCCCTTGGTCACCAAAGTGCATAATGAGGCGGCGCGGCATTTTGCTGATGGGTTGCAGATGATTATGATTGGCCATGAAGGCCACCCCGAAACCGTGGGCACCATGGGGCAATTGCCCAATGGTGAGGTGTTGTTGGTGGAAACGGAAGGCGATGTGGCCGGGTTGGTGGTGCGGGATATAGGCAAGCTGGCCTATATCACGCAGACCACCCTTTCGGTCGACGACACCGCCGGGATTGTGGCGGCGTTGCAAGCGCGGTTTCCGGGTATCGTGGGGCCGCATAAGGAAGATATTTGTTACGCGACCACCAATCGCCAATGGGCGGTCAAGGCGATTGCGCCGAAAATTGACGCGCTGTTGGTGATCGGAGCGCCCAATTCCAGCAACTCGTTGCGGTTGGTGGAGGTGGGGCGCGCGGCGGGTTGTGCCTATGCCCAATTGGTGCAGCGGGCGGTGGATATTGACTGGCGCGCGCTGGACGGGATTGCATCCGTGGGCATCACGGCGGGGGCATCGGCACCCGAAGTGTTGGTGAATGAGGTGATTGACGCGTTTTGCGCCCGGTATGATGTGCGCGTGGAAATTGTGGAGACGGCGCAGGAGAACGTGGAGTTCAAGGTGCCGCGTATTTTGCGCGAGGCGTGAGGGGCGACTCCGGCGTTAGTACCAGAGTATCCGTCTTGATCAAGCCTCTTTCATCGCCCAACTTCGATTTGCTTTGATGAGGGCGTTGGCGAGTTCAATCAGCTTTCGCATGAGCGCAGTAAGGGCGACTTTTGGTGGCTTTCCAGCTTTAATCATGGCTTGATATTTTGCCTTGAGGTCAGGGTTGAATCTCATCGCGACCAAGGCTGGCATGTAGAGGGCGTCCCTCACTACTTTGCGACCACCCTGAATGAATGATTTCCCTCGCCATTGTCCAGATTGCCGTGTCATCGGCGCTACTCCAGTTAAACAAGCCACCTGCTTTCGGTCCATACTCCCGATTTCAGGCATCTCTATGAGAATGGTTGAAGCACAGACCGCACC
>NZ_FOCO01000020.1 GCF_900110135.1 Pseudorhodobacter antarcticus
TGTCTTGACGCCAGCATAACTCGCGGAACATAACCTAAAGGTGGCTCACTTCTCGATGGAAAACCCGGCTCACATTTGCGTGGAAATTAACAGGCCAGCCCCTCTCGATCCGCCAAGACCCATTGAAACTATTGGATAATTTGGTGGTTTTGAATCGCTATCCCACATAAAACCCCACAAAGAAAAAACGCTTAGGCCATAGGTTTTTTGCCCCCAGATTGCGCAGGTTAAGTTTCAGGCATTACCCAAACGCCCAAATTCTCTGAATTGTGGATGCGCGCAATTTGCATCCCCCTCCGGTACTTTGCTTGCACCGTTTAAGGATTGCGCCAACCCCACCCCTATTTTTTTCAGCTATCGGTGTGAATGAAGGGGCAAGCATCGGTCCTGATGTTATCGGCCCAAGGTTTGCGCATACCCCCGCCGATACGGCCAAGCATGGGGCAGCGGGTTAGTTGCCATAGGTCGGCAGTCATTGGCCCGCGTGCGTTTAGGGCAATGCGTTCACGCAATCGCGTGCCAGCTTCACCAGCGCCATTATATAGCGCCTGTTTTGCATGGTTGCTTGTGGTCTGTCACCATGCACCCATGCCCCATTGGGGGGGGCAGTTGGTGCGCCACCGCCCGCGCTGTGCATCCGGCAAACGTGCCAGTTGTGCCGCGCCGGGGATTTGCAGCGCTTGCCCGTTGTTTTGGCCGATGCGGTGCATCTTTGTGCGTGTTCCACGTGATGATGGGCATCGATTCCACGTGATGATGGGCATCGATTCCACGTGATGATGGGCGCTCATTCCACGCGAAGGTGGGCAGCCATTCCACGGGATCGTGGGCAGGTTTGATCGACAATCAAATGGCATAGGTTTTGGCTTTTAAAGCAGCCAGGAGTGCCTATGCCCACCGAGAGATTATCTATGCGCCGTATACGAGACCTTTTAAGATTGAAGTTCAGCCAGGGGATGAGCGATCGGGCGATTGCTGGGTCCCTTGGACTGAGCAAGGGAACGGTCGGGAATTATCTGATGCGTTTCACCCAAGCTGGCCTATTGTGGCCGCTACCCTCAGATCTGGACGACGACAGCTTGGAGTTGCTGCTGTTCCCTCGACCGCCGATGGCTTCGCTCTTGAACCGATCAGTACCGGATTGGGCGGCGATTGACCAAGAGTTGCGTCGACCTGGCGTGACGCGTGCGCTGTTGTGGGAGGAGTATCGCGCGCAATCCCCGGATGGGTTTGGCTATGCTTGGCTATGCTTGGTTTTGCGAGCATTTTGACGCCTGGAAGGGCCGGGTGCGGCCGACAATGCGCCAAACGCATGTGGGTGGCGAGAAGATATTCGTCGACTTTGCGGGCGACACGATTGATGTGATTGACCCCGCGACCGGGGAAGCGCGGGCCATGAAGCTGTTCGTGGCGACGATGGGGGCCTCGAATTACACCTATGCTGAGGTGGTCGCATCGGAGGGATTGGAAGACTGGATCCTCGCCCATGCCCGGATGTTTGCCTTTCTCGGTGGCGTGCCGAAGGCCGTGGTGCCGGACAATCTGAAGTCAGCCGTGATCAAAGCAGACCGGTTCGACCCGGGGCTGAACCGGACCTATGCCGAGATGGCGGCGCATTACGACACGGCCGTTCTGCCCGCGCGACCGCGCAAGCCCCGTGACAAGGCGAAGGTCGAGGTGGCCGTGCAAGTGGCGCAACGCTGGATACTGGCACGGCTGCGCAACCATCGGTTCTTCTCATTGGTGGAACTGAATGTTGCGATCCGGCGGCTGCTGGACGAGTTAAACATGCGCGTGATGCGCGGCTACGGCGCCAGCCGTGCCGATCTGTTCGCCACGCTGGACCGGCCCAACCTTCAGCCTTTGCCGCCCGAGCCTTATGTCTTCGCCCGGTGGAAGCGCGCCCGTGTTGCACCCGACTATCATGTCGAAGTCGACAGTTCTTGGTATTCCGTGCCCTTCGCGCTGATCAAACAAGAAGTCGATGTTCGCACAAGCGGTCCGAGCGTCGAGATATTCCATTGTGGCCAACGGGTTGCGAGCCATCTGCGCACCCCGGGTCGGCGCAGCCACGTGACTGTGGCCGACCACATACCCTCTGCACATCGCCGCTTTGCCGAATGGACGCCGGCCAGAATGCTGGCGCAGGCAACGAAGACCGGCCCCGCCGTGGCCGCATTTTGTGAGATGGTCATGGCCGACCGCCCGCACCCCGAGCAGGGCTTTCGCACCTGTCTGGGTGTGCTGGCCTTGGTCAAAACCTATGGGCCCGCGCGCGTTGACGCGGCCTGTCAGCGGGGTGTTACCATCCGTGCTCGCACGGTCACGTCCATCCGTTCGATCCTCAAGAACGGCCTTGATCGTGCCTTCCTGGAAGGCCCCGAAGAAGCCTCCCCCCTCCAACACGCCAACATTCGTGTTGGCGGCTATTACCACTGAGAAAGGAACAGAATGCTGACCCACCCCACCCATGACCGACTTCTGGCTCTCGGCCTGACCGGAATTGCATCGGCGCTTGAAGAGCAACGCAGGTCGACCGTTTTTGATGACCTGTCGTTTGAAGAGCGCCTCGGCCTGCTGGTTGACCGAGAAGCCGCAGAACGCGACGCCAAAAAGCTCGCCTCCCGGCTCAAGTTCGCCGCCCTGCGCCAGGATGCAAGCGCAGATCTTCAAGGCTTTGGGATCTCGACCTTCGCACACCCCGCGGCATTGACCGCAGTGTCATGGCGCATCTTGCCGATGGCGCTTGGATCGCGCGGCATGAGAACCTGCTGATAACTGGCCCCACCGGCCTTGGCAAAAGCTGGATCGCCTGCGCCCTAGGTCACAAGGCCTGCCGTGACGGGCGGCCTGTCCTCTACCAGCGTGCCCCGCGCATGTTCGAAGCGCTCGCCCTCGCCCGAGGCGATGGCCGCCACGCGCGCATCCTCAAAACCATCGCCCGCATGGAAGTGCTGATCATTGACGACTGGGGTCTCGCCGTCCTGACCGCAGCAGAGCGCCGCGACCTGCTGGAAATCTTCGAAGACCGCCACGGCCGCGCCTCCACCATCGTCACAAGCCAATTGCCCGTTGAGCACTGGCACGAGGCCATTGGTGACCCAACCCTGGCCGATGCCATCCTCGACGTCTCGTTCATAACGCACACAGGCTAAAACTTACCGGAGAAAGTATGCGAAAGGCAGCCGCACGAAACTCAAGCCTTGACCTGACACAACGACCCTGAATCAATGAACCTGTCGGTCAAACCACCTGCCCAACTTGGCGTGGAATGACTGCCCACGATGCCGTGGAACGAGTGCCCACGATCGCGTGGAATAGCTGCCCAACTTCCGTGGAATGCGCACATCTTGGCGCGCTGTGGGCCTTGTGTATGGGGTTGGTGTCACTTTTCATCACCACCCGCCCCCCATGCGGCACGGCCCCCACAATGGCTTGCTCGCCCGCGTTCACTGTCACATGCTCCACTGTAACCTTTTGTTGCCCGCCCGTGCGATAGCGTTTCAATGCCTCCATCTGGGTGGCATAGGTGCGGGCCAGCTTGTTCAAGGCGCGTTCGGCGGAGTCTTGCTGGGCGATGTTCTCCACATGGTTCAACCGCCGCGCCATCATCATGGTGGCCTGATGGATAGCCGCCATCTGCACTGCAAGCATGGCCTCCAATTCATCGCGTGGCTGGACACCTCGCACCACCGACAAAAGGAAGTTGCTTGCGCCTTCATCTACCTTGCGGTCAATGACATGCTGATTGGTGGGGCAGGCACCGACCGGGTGGTTTACGCGGGGCCTGCCAGCAATTTCAGCTTCACCGCGTCGGGGTCAGATATCATCGTGAATGGTACCGTGGGTGGCGAAGGCACCGACACCCTGTCGGGGATTGAACAGATTGATTTCAACGGCGTTGTGTATAATTTGCGCGCGGGCGGCACCGGGAATGACAACCTTTTTGGCGGCATCGGCTCCGATCTGTTTGTGACCGGCTGTGGCAATGATGCGGCCTATGGGGGTGACGGCGCTGACGCATTTTATGGCGGCGCTGGCAATGACCAGCTTTATGCCGGTGCGGGCGATGATCTGGCTTATGGCGAAGACGGGGCTGATACGATCCATGCCGATGCTGGCAATGACACAGTTTTTGGTGGCGCGGGCAATGATACCGTTAACGGTGACGCGGGCGATGACCTAATTTACGGCGACGCCGGAAATGACGGGGTTTCTGGGGGGCTTGGCAATAATACGGTGTATGGGGGCGATGCGGATGACACCGTTTCCGGTTCCGGAGGCGAGGATGTGCTGTATGGCGACGATGGCGCCGATACGGTTTACGGCGGCGACGATAATGACACGCTTTATGGCGGCGCGGGGGCTGATAACCTGTCTGGTGATTCCGGGGCTGACGTTTTCTATGCCGGGGCTGGGGATACGGTGTTCGGCGGGTCTACGGGCATCGACAATGACACGCTGTTTCTTGAAAACGTCGAAAGCATCACTTACGGCAGCGGCGGCGAATCTGGCACTGTCACCTTTACCGCCGCGAGCGGTGGGGGGACGCTGAGCTTTTCCGATATCGAGAATGTTCGCATTATTGGGCAGGTGGATGGCACGGGCGGCAATGACAGCATGGAGGCTGGCTTTGTCGATGCGGATGGGGACCAGATCGGCGCGGGCAGTGACACGGTTTATGGCGGCGCGGGCAATGACACGATTGCGGCGGGCAGCGGCAATGACCGGGTGTTTGGCGGGATTGGCGATGACAGGCTTGCGGGCGATGCGGGCAACGACACGCTGACCGGTGGCGCGGGCAATGATGTGCTGTTCGGTGGTGAGGGGTCGGACCGTTTCATCCTGGACAGTAACTTTGGCAATGACACTATTTTTGGTGGTGAAACTGGCACGGATGTCGATGTGCTGGACACAAGCGGGTCGTCGGGTGCGCAAAACATCACACTGAACAGGTCCGAGGCGGGCAATTTCATCAGCGCGCAAAAGCACTGCCGCATTTTCAGAAATCGAACAGTTCGTGATGGGCGGCAGCGCCGATACGTTCATCGGCACGGCTGCCACGTCTGGGGTGACGGTCGATGGCGGCGGCGGCAATGACAGCATCACAGGGGGCAGCGGTGCCGACAGCCTGATCGGCGGCAGCAGCAATGACAGCCTTTCGGGCGGCGCGGGCAATGACACGCTGGATGGCGGCAGCAATAATGACACGTTGACCGGCGGTGCGGGCAATGACCTTTTGGATGGTGGGTCGGGCACGGACCGCGCGGTATACGCGGGGCCTGCCAGCAATTTCACCGTCACCCTATCTGGCAGCAACGTCATTGTCGCCGATACCGTGGGCGGCGAAGGCACTGATACGCTGACTGGGATTGAACAGATTGCGTTCAACGGTGTCGTCTATGACCTGCGTCTGGGCACCAGCGGCGTGGACAGTATTGGCGATACCGGTGGCAGCCCCGATTTTGTTGTGGCGGGCGATGGCAATGACGGGATCACAGGCACTGCGGGCAGCGACACGATGTTCGGGGGCAGCGGCAACGATGTACTGTAAGGCGACAGCGATGCAAAAGATGTGATGTATGGCGATGCCGGTGACGACACAATTTACGGTGGCGATGCCAGCGGAAACCAGTCCTTTGGTGGTGACGGCGACGACAGCATTGTGGATGGCAGCGGTGATGCCGTTCTGGATGGTGGGGCAGGAAATGACTTTATTGGCGCGGGTGGCGGTAGCGACTTGTTTTATGGCGGTGACGGCGACGGTGCCGACACGATCACGGGCGAGGCGGGCGATGACACGATCTTTGGTGGGGCCGGTGCTGACCTTTTGTACGGCGAAGATGGTGCCGATGTGTTTTGCGGCGGTGCGGGCGATACCGTTGTTGGTGGCGAGGGCGGAACCGACAATGACACGCTGATCCTGAACCATGCGGATGTGCAAAGCATCAGCTATGGCGGTGGCAACAATGAGGCGGAAACGGTTACATTTACTGCGGCCAGCGGTGGCGGCACGCTGACATTCTATGAGATTGAGACTATCCGCATGGCTGGGCAGATCGATGGCACTGCGGGTGCCGACAGCATGGGTGCCGGTTACACGGATGCCGATTGCGACCAGATCGGTGCTGGTCATGACCGCGTGGTTGCGGGCGCGGGCAACGACACGCTGTTTGGCGGCGCGGGCGATGACCAGTTGCAGGGCGGGGTTGGGAACGATTCACTGTTTGGCGGCGATGGCGATGACACGCTCGCGGGGGACGCCGGCAATGACCTGCTTTATGGTGGTGCGGGGTCAGACACGCTGAGTGGCGGCGCGGGCAATGACAGCCTTGTGGGTGGCGATGGGGCCGACCTGTTTGTGTTCGATGCGGGCGGCGGCGGCGATGTGGTTGCGGGTTTCAACGTCACGCTGGTGAATGGCAAAACCCTGGACCAGCTTGATGTCAGCGAACTGCGCACCACGGGGGGCGATCCGATCAAGGCCAGCGATGTCATTGTCAGCGATGACGGGAATGGCAACGCTGTTTTAACCTTTCCCGAGGGGGAGACGATCGTGCTGCAAGGCGTGGCCCCTAAAGATGTAGACAGCAAGCAAGCCATGGCCCGCATGGAGTTTCCGTGTTTTGGCACTGGCACGCTCATTCGAACCCCGCAAGGCTGGCGGGTGGTGGAAACCTTGCAGGCGGGCGCGCGGGTGATGACCCATGATGGGGCGGCGCTGCCCATTCTTTGGGTCGGGGCGCAGCAGTTGACCCGCTGTGATTTGGCGGCAAACCCGCATCTTTTGCCGGTTCTGTGCGCGCCGGGCAGTTTGGGGAACCGTCAGGCGGTGCTGGTTTCGCCGCAGCATTGCATTCTGATGGTGCTGAACGGCGAGGAGGTGTTTGTCCGCGCCATCCATCTGGCCCGTGCGGGGTTTGCGGGGGGACGGGTGGCAATGGGCAAGCGTCAGGTTGGTTATCACCATATTTTGCTGGATCGTCATGCCATTTTGGATGCGGATGGGGCGGCGATGGAAAGCTTTTATCCCGGGCGCATGGCCATGGCGGCGGTGCAGCCACAGGTGCAGCGGGCGATTGCGGCCGTGATCGGCGCTGGCCTGCCGCGCGATGATTTTGAAGCCTTGTACGGCCCCCGCGCACGTCGGGTTCTTGCCGGGCAGCAGGTGGCAAAAGTCATTGCGCAAGGTGGATTGCGCAGGGTGCAGGACTGCCGCGCGTTGGCAATGTTGTGTCGTCCCGGTCTTTGTGGGTGACGTTTGGAAATACGCTTGCCCGTTTTGATGGGACGCGTCAGGCCTGACCGCAGGGGTGGAGGGGGTTCAGAAAGGCAGATGGGCGTTAGGGTTCGTGTCGGATTGCCCCGTTTTTTCATTTGGTGCTGACCGCTTGGAAACAGGGTATTCTGATGAAAAGTCGTTGGAGTGATGGATACCTGTGGGGTATGGCGCTGCAGGGAAGGGGGGATAAGTCCTTGCAGAATCCGACAGGCATGGGCGTAAGCTGATTGGGATTTGGTTATTTACCAACAGGAACATGGGTTGTCGAGATAACGGTGCCATCCGCGGCACAGGTTAGGCGCAGGCGTTTGCCCGCGTGGTAAAAAGAGAGGCGAAAGCGGCCAGCATCTGTGCCGTCGCCCGCCTCAAACCGGCTGGTGATATCGCCGCTGCGCATTTTTTCGGGCACCGCTGCGGGGGGCAGCCCCAAGAGGGGGCCCAGGTCATGGGCGTCGATGGTGGGCTGGCCGTTCGTCATGGTGATTTTCAAGATGTCGCCTTGTTGGTTCCATTGGGCCCATCGGCCGCGTTTGTCACGTCTGCCGCGTTTGTTCCATCGGCACGGTCCATTAGTCGCCTGATATGGCGGGCAAAGGCAAGGGTTGCGGGCGCGCCGATCACGCAGCCCAGTGTCAGGGACAACGCGCTTGACAGCACTGGCCCGCCGACCCAACTGCCGATGAGGGAGGCGAAGAATACGTTTACCGCCGCCGCCCCTGCCGCAAAGGGATATAGCACCAGTGCAATGCGCGCAGTGGACCAGCCGCGCCTGTTCACTTGCGCATGACCAGATGATGGACCAGCCACAGGGCGGCCATCAAAGCGAGGGACGCGATTGCGAACCAAAACTCGGCGGTGGCCGATTGCGCCTGCGGGATTGGGCGGTCAAAGGCGGTTGCAAAGGCGGGAGATGCCATGAGGATGGTCAGAAGGGAAAGCAGGCGCATGTTAAGACTCCGTTGTCAGGGTGCGGTAAATATCGGGCAGGGCGCGTGGCAAGCGTTCGGGGTTGGACATCAGGCTGAAACCGCCGCGGCCAAAGATGCGGGCGAACCAATCTTGACCATCCTCATCAATGATAACGCCGTGCAGGGATTGTCCGGCGCGCCGCGCCTCGCGCACGGCCATGCGGCTGTCCTCAACCCCGTGTTGGCCTTCGTAATGGTCCAGATCATTGGGTTTGCCGTCGGTCAGCACGATCAGCAATTTGCGCGCGGCGGGTTGCAGCGCCAGCATCGCAGAGGTGTGGCGGATGGCGGCCCCCAGCCGGGTGTAATGGCCGGGCCGCAGCGCGCAGATATTGGCGGTGATGGCGGGGCCCATTTTATCGTCAAACCCTTTGCAGCGGGTCAAAAACACGCGGTCGCGGCGCAAAGAGGAAAACCCCCAAATGCCAAGGCTGTCGCCCGCTGCATCAATGCCCGTGGCCAGCGCGGCCAACGCTTCGCGCGCCACGTCAATCACGCAAGTGTCGCCCACCGCCGCCTCGGTTGATCGGGACGTGTCGATGAGGAAGGCCACAGCCAGATCGCGTTCAATTTGGCGGGCGGCGTGCCAGATGCGGTCGCTGCCGGTGCCTGTGGCGCGCAGATCGGCCTGTGCGGTGATCAGGGCATCAAGGTCAAGGTCGCTGCCGTCGATTTGGCGGGGTTGCAGGATGCGGCGGGGGCGCAGGGTTTCGAATTGGCGGCGCACCTCGCGGGCGCGGGCGGCGTTGGGGATGAACGTCTCGTCCGGGTCGGGCACGGCGGGGGCATCCAGCACGCGGGTGTGGTCGGCCATATAGCTGCGGCTGCGGTGGTTCCATTCGGGATAGGTGAATTTGCCAGCCAACGCCTCGGTGTCTGCATCTGTTGGGGACAGATCAAGGTGCAGGCGCAGGCGGGTTGCGGCGCGTTTGTTGACTTTGGACAGGGTGATGTTGTCTTGATCATCGGCGGCCTTTTGGGCGTTTTCGGTGTCGTCATCATCGACGCTGCGGTTCAAGTTCATGGATTCGACCCATGAAAAGATGGATTCGAAGCGGTGCAGGATGAAGCTGTCTTTGCGGTTCGCCTCATCCCGGTCGCGGCGTTCGCCCAGTTTGCGGGTGGTGGTGGCGGCGGTTGGGGGCGGTGGCGCTGCCGCATCCGGGGCGTGATCGGCGCCTGCGCCTGCCGTTGCATCGGTAAAGCGCAGCCAGAAGGGCACGGGGGCAAAGGGCATGTAGCTGCGGTTTTGCGCCACGTTTGGCGGGGCTGTGGGGGTGCCGTTAAGGTGGTCACACACGGCTTGTTCCATCGCGGCCTCGGGTGCTGGAAGGTGAAGGGTGGCGCGCGCGTGCAAGGTTTGTGCGCGCATTTCGGCATAGGCCGCGCGCAGGCCGGGGCAGGCGGCATGGGCCAGATCTGCCGCTGCGGCATTGGCGGTGATTTGGGCGCTGTCGGCGATTTGGGCGCTGGCGGTATCCGGGTTTGCGGTGGCTTGGGGCACCTTGGCAAAAGCGGCGAGGGCCACCAGCCAGAAATAGGTGGCGCGGTTCAGTTTCGGGTCGGCATAGACGGCGATGAACGGGGGCAGGCGCAGGCGCGCCCCGTCAAAGCTGGCGATATATTCCTTTTCGCGTTCTGCCCCCAGCTTGCGTTGCAGGCTGCGGCGGTGGCGGGTGAGGGTGGCGGCCGTTTCCGACATTTCCACGCCCGCATCGCCGCCAAGGGCACGAAACAACACCGCAAGGCTGGGCCGGACCTGCGCCAGTGTCACGGCAGCGCCCGCATGGACAGCGTCGCCGCCCATGCCATGCGCCATATCGTGCCACAGGTTGCCGATCGTCTCCTCCGGCTCCATCAGGTCCAGCAGTTTCATGGTGCGCCCCTTTTATCCGTAGACCGTGGCGACCAGATCGCGCAGGGCGGTCTGAACATCAGCATCATCGCTTAACGGTTCAATGATCGCGGCTTCAATCGCTTGGGGGATTGCCATGCCGCCCGCCATCAAAGTGGCGGCATAGATCAGCAGGCGGGTGGAGACACCTTCCTCGAGGTCCATGCCGGATAGGGCGCGGATATGGCCCGCAAGCCGAACCAGAGGGGCCACGCGCGCAGCATCCAGCCCGCTTTCACGGACCACCACGGCCAGTTCCAGATCGGGTTTGGGAAAGTCGAATGTGACTGAAAGGAAGCGTTGCCGCGTGCTCGGCTTCATCCGTTTCAGCACGTTTTGATAGCCGGGGTTATAGCTGGCCACCAGCATAAAGCCTGCGGGGGCGACCAGCTCCTCTCCCGTGCGGTCAATCATCAGGGTGCGGCGATTGTCGGTTAGGGGGTGCAAGACGACCGTTACATCTTTGCGCGCCTCAATCACCTCATCCAGATAGCAGATCCCCCCCTCCCGCACGGCGCGGGTCAGGGGACCATCGACCCAAACGGTTTCGCCACCTTTCAGCAGGTAGCGCCCGATAAGGTCGGCGGCGGACAGATCATCATGACAGGCCACGGTGAACAAAGGTTTGCCCAGTGTGGCGGCCATATGTTCGACAAACCGGGTTTTGCCACAGCCGGTCGGCCCCTTCAAAAGAAGGGGCAAACCATGTGTATGGGCCATCGTAAACAGCGCACATTCGCGGCCAGAGGGGGCATAGTGGGGGATGGTTTGTGCAAGATCTTTCATCATCATTCCCCTGGCATGGTGACGGCAGGGCCGGGTTCGATAATCTCGCGGTTGCGGATCACCAGCTGCGAATAGATGAACAACAGCGCACCGATCACCACCGCAATCCCCGCGCCAAAGCGCATTATATAAAAGATCGACAAGCTGTCTTGGACATCCATGTAATAATCGCCCACAACCCTTTGCATATGGGTTTGGATGGTGCCTGCGAATGTCAAAACAAAGGTCATAAAGGCCATGCCGCCGGTCATTAGCCAAAAGCTGACCATGTTCAGCACTTGGTTATAAGGCTGGCGGCCCCGCAGCAGTGGAAACGCATAGGTAAAGATCGCAAGGTTCAAGGCCACATAAGCGCCATAGAACGACAGGTGCCCGTGGGCGGCTGTGATCTGTGTGCCGTGGGAATAGAAGTTAACCCCGTGCAGCGTGTGCAAGAACCCCCAGACACCTGCGCCAAAGAAAGCAACGGTGCTGGACCCCAGCGACCACAAAAGGGCAGCTTTGTTGGGGTGGTTGCGCTTGCCCTTCCAGACCATGATGAAGGCGAAAGACATCATCAAGAAAAACGGGATAACCTCAAACGTGGAGAAGATGGAGCCGACCCACTGCCAGTAACCGGGCAGACCAATCCAGTAAAAATGGTGGCCTGTGCCGAGGATGCCGCTGAACAATGCCGTGGCGACGATGACGTAAAGCCATTTTTCGACCACTTCACGGTCCACGCCTGTCAGCTTTAGCAGTAAAAAGGCAAGGATTGCGGCCATGACCAATTCCCAAGTCGCTTCCACCCACAGGTGAACCACGAACCACCAGTACATTTTGTCCAAGCTGAGGTTATCGGGGTTGATGAAGGCAAACACCCACAGCAAGGACAACAGCCACAGGCCCATCAACAAAACGTTGGTAATCGCGGTTTTTTTGCCCGCAAGCACCGTCATTGAGATGTTGAACAGAAAAATAAGTGCGGCGACCAAGATGCCGAATTTGACCCAAAGCGGTTGTTCCAGAAATTCGCGCCCGCCGTGGATGCCGACGAGGTAGCTGCCAACGGCCCCAAGCGTGCCGACCACCAAGATAATCAGTTGCAGGTAGGCGAGTTTAACCGAATAAATCTCACGCTCCGATTCCTCGGGGACCATAAAATAGGCAGCCCCGAAAAAGCCGAGCAACAGCCAGACGATGAGGGCGTTGGTGTGGATCATGCGGATAATGTTGAAGGGCAGGATTTCGGACAAGAAGTTGGGGGAGACATAAATCCACCCCGCCAACAGCCCGCCAAGGACCTGAATTCCAAACAGCCCCATCGCTGCAAGAAAGTACCAGTAGGCCACTCTTTGTGTTTGATATTTCATGATTTGTTTCCTTTTTGCGCGTGATTTTTCCGAAAATCGGTTCTCCCGTTTCGGGTCACGCTTGTCCCATCAACCCGCATCGTTGGGCGGCCAACCCTGCGTGTCGGTTTGGTCGGCCCAGCGGAAAAATTCTGCCAGCCCACGAATTTCGGCGTCGGTCAGATTGAATTGTGGCATTTGGCGACGCCCCTCAATGCCGCTGGGCTGCGCCTCCATCCAGCCTTTGAGGGTGTCGAATGCATCCTCGGGGTCGTCCTGCACGCCCCAGCGGGTCATCACATTGCCAACCTCGGGCGCGAAATACGCACCTTCGCCGTGCAATGTGTGGCAGTTGATGCAGGAATGGCGTTCCCAGACATGCTTGCCAAGGATGACCTCTTCGCTGAGTGGCATGCCGGCGGTTGACACCTCCACCACATATTTATGGCTTTGCGCTGTCAGGATGATGAACACCACGACAAAGAAGATAGACCCCCCATAGAAGATGTTACGCGCCCTTGATTTTGTAAGAAATTCTGCCATGTCACGGCCCCCATTCAGTGAATACCTGTAAGGGGGATACACCGCGACACCGCAGCCAAGTTTGCGCCAGCGCAACATTCGCGCTGTTTGGCTTGTTTATGGGGGGCGGTTTGGCGGTGCCGGTATGGGAGTGATTTACGGGGTTTTGCGCGGATTTTGGGCCAAGATCACTCCGTTTGGGGGGCTTGCCGGGTTTTGCGGCGCGCGCGGATGTCGTTTGCCAGATCAATGGTATAGGACGCAAGCGTGGCAAGGGCGGTTTCGGCCGCGTGGGCGTCGTGCGCTTCAATCGCTGTGGCGATGTCGGCGTGCAGGGCGATGATGCGGGTGCGCGACCGGGCGGTAAAAGTGATCATGTTCATCAAGGGCTGCATCGCTTCGACAGCGCCGGCGAGTTGATAAGACAGCACGGGGTTGTGCGCGCCATCGACCAGCGCACGGTGAAAGGCGACATCGGAGGCGCAGAACCCTTGGTCGCTGAGGCCGGGTTGCGATTGGCGGTGAATTTCTGCGCGCATGGTGGCGAGGTGGTCATTGCTGCGGCGCTGGGCCGAAAGGGGGATGCAAGCGCGTTCGAGGGCATAGCGCGCCTCGCAGGCTGTTTCAAAATCAACTTCGTTCATCGACAAAAGGAGGGTGGAAGTGGTGATTTGTTGGCCATACGCCTCTTCAAACGACAGGCGGTTCACGAAGGCGCCGCCGGTGGCACCGCGCTGGGTGCGGATCAGGTTTTGGGCGGCCAGTCGTTTCAGCGCCTCGCGGATGGTGGGGCGAGAGACCCCGAAACTGTCAGCAAGCTCTTGTTCAGACGGCAAGCGTTGATCGACCAGCAGGCGGCCCGCGATGATGGCGTCGCGCAGGGCGGCGGAAATGCGCAGGGACAATTCGCCTTCAGCGGCCATGGGGTAGGGGTGGGTCATGCGGGTCCTGACGCTGTAGGGTTTTATATGTCTTACAATTAAATGTTTGACATTTGGCGGGTGTCAGGGAAATCTAGGGGCAAGCGGCGCACCCGTCTAGGGGTGTCCTGCGATTCCCTTTTTCTGGGTGGCTGCATGGCGTTTTTGTCCCCTTCCCCTTTGCGCGGTTTGGCTGGTTTGAACCGGGCGGCGCTGGCATGGATTGGGTTTTATGCGGCGGTGCTGGCGGCGTGGCTGGCGGTGTTTGCGATGGCGGTGCAAAACCCGGCGCAAGGCCTTGGCGATATGCCCGCCGATTTTTGGGCATCTTTGTGCATCGCGGCGGGGCAGGCGGAATTTTTGCCTTTGGTTGCGATGTGGGCGATTATGTCGATGGCGATGATGCTGCCAACATTCGTGCCCGCGCTGCGGTGTTTTATGGACCTGTCGCACAGCGGGGCGGCGGATGGGCGCGGGGCGGTGGCGTTGGTGGCGGGTTATCTGGTCGTGTGGCTGGGCGCATCCGTGATGGGTGCTGGGGCGCAGTATTTTGCATCAGGCGCGGGGCTGGTGGGCATGACCGGGGCCAGCGTTTCGGGCTGGTTTACCGCGTTGTTGCTGCTGGGCGCAGGGGCGTATCAATTCACGCCCTTGAAAGAGGCGTGTTTGGCCAAGTGCCGGATGCCATTGACCTTTTTCATGGAGCGCTGGCAGCCGGGGGCGGCCCATGCGGGGCGGATGGGCGTGCAATTGGGTGTTTTGTGCCTTGGCTGTTGCTGGGCGCTGATGGCGCTGGGGTTCGTGGGCGGCACGATGAATTTGGTCTGGATGGGGCTTGCGACCTTGTTCATGACGCTGGAAAAACTGCCCGATATTGGCCGAATTTTGACGCGACCGATGGGGTATTTCTTGATTGCTGCGGGGGTGATTGTCGCCCTGCGCAGCCTTGTAACGGGGTGAAGGGAGACACCAATGGCGCTGGATTTGCCGGAATGGACGATGAAGGGGGAGCTGATCCTCAACTGCAATTGCACGGTGTTTTGCCCGTGCGTGGTGAGTTTGGGCAAACACCCACCGACCGAAGGCTATTGCCAAGCCTGGGTTGGCGTGCGGGTGGATGAGGGGCATTACGATGGTGAGGACCTTTCGGGGCTGAACATCGGGCTGATTATGGACATTCCGGGCAATATGGGGCGCGGCAATTGGAAAGCGGCGGCGTATATTGATGAGCGGGCCAGCGACAAAGCCTATGACGGCTTGGTTCGGATTTTTTCGGGCAAGGCGCGGGGCACCACGGGGTTGTTTGGCGTGATGGTGTCCGAGTTTTTGGGCGCGGAACGGTCCCCTGTGAGTTATGTGACCGAAGGCAAGACGCGGCATTTGGTGGTGGGTAAAAAGATCAATGGCTCGATTACGCCTGTGACGGGCAAGAACCCGGACGCCGAAATTGTGGTGACCAATACCGAATACTGGATGGGGGCCGATATTACGGTCGCGCAGGCCGACAAAGGCCGGGTGCGGGCCTATGGCCGCGTGTGGGATTTCGACGGGCGGTCCGCCGAGATTTGTCAGATTGATTGGAAAGGTCCGCGGTAAATGGCAACGATTGCACCCTCACGCCGGGTTCGGCGCACCCCGTTTTCGGCGGGCGTAGAGGCTGCGGGGGTAAAGGGGTATACGGTTTACAACCGCATGCTGCTGCCCACCGTTTTTGAAAGCATCACCGCCGATTATCGCCACCTGAAGGACCATGTGCAGGTTTGGGATGTGGCCGTTGAGCGGCAGGTGGAGGTGCGCGGCCCGGATGCGGCGCGATTGATGCAAATGCTGACGCCGCGCGATTTGCGGGGGATGCTGCCGGGGCAATGCTATTATGTGCCGATGGTGGATGAAACCGGGGGCATGCTGAATGACCCGGTGGCGGTGAAGCTGGCCGAAGATCGGTATTGGATTTCGATCGCGGACAGTGATTTGCTGCTGTGGGTCAAGGCGGTGGCGCTGGGGTTCCGGCTGGACGTGTTGGTGGATGAGCCGGACGTCTCGCCGCTGGCTGTGCAGGGGCCGAAAGCCGACGATTTGATGGCGCGGGTGTTTGGCGAGGAGATACGCCACGTGCGGTTTTTCCGCTTTGGTTGGTTCGACTTTCAAGGCCGCAGTTTGGCGATTGCGCGGTCGGGCTATTCCAAACAAGGCGGGTTTGAGATTTACGTCGATGGCACCGACATCGGGATGCCGCTGTGGGACGCGCTGTTTGCGGCGGGCGAGGATTTGGGCGTGCGCGCAGGTTGCCCAAATTTGATCGAGCGGATTGAGGGCGGTTTGCTGTCTTATGGCAACGACATGACCCGCGACAACACCCCGCATGAGGCGGGTTTGGGCAAGTTTTGCAACACGCATACGGCGGTGGGTTGCATTGGCCGCGATGCGCTGTTGCGGGTGGCCAAGGAAGGCCCGGTGCAGCAAATTCGCCCCATCGCGATTGGGGGCGACATTCCGCCGTGCGACCGGGTGTGGCCGCTGATGGCGGGGGGCAAACGGGTGGGGCAGGTGACATCTGCCGCGCGCAGCCCCGATTTTGGGGTGAATGTGGCGATTGGCATGGTGCGGATGACGCATTGGGATGCGGGTACGGTGCTGGAGGTGGAAACGCCAGACGGGATGCGGCCCGCGACCGTGCAAGACAAATTCTGGATTTGAAGGAGGTTTTTGATGTTCAACGCATTGTTGGTTGAAAAAGACGCAGAGGGCAAAACCCATGCGGCGGTGCGATCCATCGGGATGGACCGTTTGCCCGAAGGGGACGTGACGGTTGCGGTGGAATTTTCCACGGTCAATTACAAAGACGGGATTTGTGTGGGGCCGGGGGGCGGGTTGGTGCGGACCTATCCGCATGTGCCGGGGATTGATTTTGCGGGGGTGGTTGAGGCTTCATCGGACCCGCGATATGCGGTTGGCGATAAGGTGATTTGTACTGGCTGGCGCGTGGGCGAGGCGCGTTGGGGCGGTTATGCGCAAAAAGCGCGGGTGAAGGCCGATTGGCTGGTGCCGCTGCCAGCCGGTTTGACCACGCGCCAAGCGATGGCGGTGGGCACGGCGGGGTTTACGGCGATGCTGGCAGTCATGGCGTTGGAAGATCATGGGTTGGTGCCGGGCGCGGGCCAGGTGTTGGTTACGGGGGCTGCGGGGGGTGTGGGGTCTGTGGCAACAGCGATTTTGGCGCATCTGGGGTATGAGGTGGCGGCGGTCACCGGGCGGCCGGAAACGGCGGATTACTTGCGGGGCCTTGGGGCGGCGCAGATCGTGGCGCGCGCCGATTTGGCCGAAACCGTAAAGCGCCCGTTGGAGGGCGAGGTTTGGGCCGGATGCATTGACGCGGTCGGCGGGGCCATGTTGGCGCGCGTGCTGGGGCAGATGAAATACGGGGCGTCCGTTGCGGCGGTGGGCCTTGCGGGGGGGGCGACCTTGCCTGCCAGTGTTATTCCCTTTTTGCTGCGCGGCGTGAACTTGCTGGGGATTGACAGCGTGATGCGCCCTTATGATGACCGGGTGCGGGCGTGGGACCGGATTGCGCAAGATTTGCCGATGGATAAGTTGGAGGCGATGGTGCAGCCCGCGACCCTGTCTGATTTGCCGCGCCTTGGGGCGGATATTTTGCAAGGACGGGTCCAAGGCCGCGTTGTGGTCGATGTGAACGCCTAAACCTGTATTCCGGCTAACCTGTGCGTTGCAAGACAGATGCCAAAGGCAGCATTTGGGCTTGCACGGCAGGGTCCGGTCGGGTGAGGTCGGTTAACTTGGTGGTTTCCATAAAGCGCACCGCCCGCATCCCGCGATTTTGCCCCAGTTTGCCGCCCGCAAGACGGGTGCCATTCAGCCCTTCGATGTCGATTTTATCTAAAGCGGCACTGCCCAAGGGCAACGGATCGCCGACTTTCAGGTTCAAGATCATGTCCAGTGGCAGTTTCATGCGGACCAACACGGCGACCAAATCTGCGGTCGCCTCCATCACTTGGGCGCCCAGAGCGGCTTCAAAAACCATTTCTGCGGCGCGGCTGGGCGGGGCATCGGGGGTTTTGGGGTGGCGTCCCTTGCCATCTGCGGGCAGCGCCAAAAAAACCTGCCCGGTTTTTGCGCCATTGCCCAGACTGATATCCGCTTGCATCAATTGATAGGTGACATCCTCCAGCAGCAGCGCCAAAGGGCGCGCATCCTCGAGGAAAGAGGCATAGCGAAAGCCGCTGGTCCAGATGAGGTCGTTGGATTGCAACAGCTCCGCCTCCAGCCCGTCAAGGGCGCGGTCGATCAGGCTGGACACCATCGCCGCATCGGTGCGGGTGGGGCGGCGCAGCAGGGCGGCGGTGCCACTGACCTTGCCCACCATTTGCATTTCCAAAATTCCTGCCAACACTTCGGGTGACAGGACCATTAGGCCCAAACCATCCTTTGGCCCTTCCAGCATGACAATCAAAGCGCAGTCGGTTGGCAGATCCAGCAGTTCATTTAAGGACCGCCGGTTCAGCGATAAGGCTGTCATATCGAGTTCAAGGCCCATTGCATCACGCGCCGCGCGGGCAAATGCCAGCTTCCACGCTTTTGGAGCTCCTTTTACAACTGTGGGGACGCTGTTCTTGCGTGACTGGCTGATCTTTCGTTTTATGCCGCTTTGTTCCAAGTTCACCCCCGTATCCGACTTTTTCGTTTTCGCAGAAACAGGTTTCTGATCGGTTAACGCATTCAAACTCTCCTTGACCCGGTCTGCGCTTGCGCTTAGCAAGATTTTGTCCGAACGGGTGCGCGTTTGCGTTGTTCCGGGCCTGTAGCTCAACTGGTTAGAGCAGGGCGCTCATAACGCCTTGGTTGCGGGTTCAAGTCCTGCCGGGCCTACCATTACCTTGATTTAAGTGTGTTATTTCATGGTGTTACCTCTAAGTGGGGCTAACCTTGAAAACGGGTTAGCCTGAGTTCTTAGCCATAGCGCGGTCCGCTGCGCTACTTCTGTTGAAGGTGTCGGCGTACTTCTGGGCCTCTGCGAGTGTTTTGTGCCCAGTGATCGACATCATTTCATGCGGGGTACACCCAGCCTCAATCAGTCGCCTTGCGCAAGCCTTGCGCAGTCCGTGGCTGCTACAAAGAGGAAGCCCTGCTTCATCACACCAAGCCCGCATGGCGTTACCCACCCCGTTGACCGACCGGGGCTTTCCCACGTCAGTCTCTAGGAATGTTGACATGCCATCGGCGTATTCCAGTGTCTCTTGCAGGTAAGGATGCACGGGCATATCAATTACAACGCCTTGTCGTGTTTTCATCTTCTGCCGGGTGTACCGCAGTCGTCCCTCTTTAATGTTAGCGGGGCCGAACTGCACTGCGTCACATCTAGCTGCTGCTGTGTACAGCATCAGTGTCATAGCACGGTGCGCCATGCTGCCCATCAGGTGCGTCCCATAGAACTCGCTGATCTCGTCTTCTGTCCATGTGTGAAAGCCTGTGCTTCCTGTAGACAGCTTCTTGATCGTCCTCGCTACGTTCGTGGGTGTAATGCTGTGGTCCACGGCGTAGTCTAGGAGAAATCGCCATACACGCAGATCGTTGTTTGCGCTGGATGGCGTATTGATCTTGTCGGCCATGAATTGCTTGATGTGCTCACGGCCAAGGCGGGCTACAGGCTTCTCACCATGCTGGTCATTCAGCCGGGTAGCGATGTACCTGTAGCCCCGTTGGGTAACTGGTCCGAGGGCTTTGAACTCCACAGACTGATACCACCCCTCTATCACGGCGGACAGGCTACCGGGTTGGGAGCCTGAGTGAACCTTTCCTATAACCTGCTTGCCGAGCCTTTCGCCATTAACAGCAGCCGCGTACCTGCGGTTGAACTCGTCGGACCCATACACTGTTCCCAGATTAAAGGTCACGCCGTCCTTGCGATACCGCCACCGTAGCTTCTGGTGACGATCACGATAATGGCTCACGCCGGGGTACGCTTTCTGTTTCATGGCTTATTCATCCCACGGGTTATTGGAAGTTGATGCTGCGGTGTCAGAACCCGCGAACGTAAACTCCACAACCCCGTTAGGGTAATGCTTTGCGCCGACCGCCACCCTACCGTGCCTCTCAGCAACTCGCAGAGTGCGGTCTAGTGCAGCTTGTGTCGATCTGCGTCTAGCGGGTAGGGTAGGGGTGTTAGGCACTGGTTAGCCTCCGAATAGCGGTTGTGTTGTCACAGTGTCGTAGCCTGTATAAGCTGCGGATGGCACGAACAGCAGTACGTCGGATGGCCCATTGGCGGGTATCTCCGGCATACCGCGCCCGGTTCAAGAGTGTCTTGATCCGGGCCACGATGATGTGGTTCATCAGTAGCGCATCGGCATAACAATACGCACACCTTCAATGTAGCAATCTGCGTTCCATCCCCAGGACACACCTTGAAAACGGATGGGTGATCCCTCGTCCCAAGTGAAGTGAACGACACCACAATCAGAGAACGCCGCAAGAGCGTCCTTAAGATAGGCCGGGTTCACCCCGAAGCCGTCAAGCACAGTGTTGCAGTCGTCGGCGTCCTTGACCTGCTCTGCGACATCAGTGAAGGTCAGCGCCAGCGTGGTAGGCTCGTTGCCGTTCTTTGCGCCGACGGTGTTTTCACGGGTGTCCACATGGATTGCCCCGCCTTGCTTGCCAAGAACGCCCACCAGCCGGGTGATCGCCTTCTGTGCGTCATCTACATTCACCCCGGCAAAGCCCTTGCCCAGCGAAGGAATGACGCGGGTGTAGTCGGGGAACGTCCCGTCGATGTGTTTTGACACCACCGACCATTGTTCGTGCTCCACCTTCACAAAGATCGGGCCAATCGTCAGTTGCACATAGCCTGTCGCCTTCTTGCCAAGTGCGCTGATCACAGTGTTCACCGCCTTCTTGGGCCAGATGATGCCATCGCTATTCCACGGGCCGCGTCCCTCGGTAACAGGCCAAGCGTGGTCTGTGTCCATGATCCCTAGCTTGTGGCCGTCCGTGGCAACTGCACTCAGAACGCCCCGGCGGGAGTTCAGGAAGACGCCGTTGAGGTAGTACCGGGTTTCCTCAGTGCTGATGCACGGCGCAATGAAGCCAAGCCACGCAGCCATACGCGCTGCGGTCATGTGAAAGACAACCGCCGTGGGTGATGGCTTCATGTAGGGCATGTCCACAGGGAAGTCGCAGACGGGCAGGGCTTGCAGCTTTGAAACCATACCGTCCGCAGACACCACAACCCGGCCCGCTGGCTCGTCATCTACAGCTTCAATGGCGAAGGACACCAGACAGCCCTTGTTCGCGCCCTTGATGGCACGTTGCAGGCTGTCAGCGGTCACTGTGAACGCCTGATGCTCAGGCACAAAGCCGCCGCCCAGCCCTGTCAGCCGCCAAGTCGCGGTCTGGTCCAGATCGGTTGCCTGCATGGTGCCATCACCGGGGAACAGGATGTTGGCGAGGATGGGGATGTGCTTGTGCTTCTCAAGCGTCCGCATCAGGAACGCTACGCCAGCAGTGAGGTCAGCGTGCTCAACGTACAGCGACATATACTGTGTGTTCATGGGGGTCATATCATTCATGGTGTTCTCAGGCTCCAATTAGGGTTTGTTTTGCATAGCAGCGTATAGCGCAGTGGTAGCAACAGCTATCACGACACACAGTATCAATCCCGGCAGTTGCCCGCCGAGGTACTCTAGGAAACCGAGGGCGCTCATTCAGGCACCGCACACACAAAGCCGATAGCCTTCATGTCAGCTAGGAACGCCGCAACAAGCGCGGGGTGTCGCGCCTTTAGCGCAGCAGTGAGGTCAGCCTTGGAAACACTGAGTTCTTCATCAGTAGCTTCCGGCCACACAGCAGCAGACCGCGCATGGTCGAGTTCCCGATCCTTGCCTTCACCGTAGCGAGTAGCGTACTGCGTGAACGTAGGCTGGCAATGCTGTAGTGCGTACAGGAACGCCTTGGCGTCTAGGTCGCTATCGAATGGACACTCATGCCACTTGTCTCCGAACGCGCCGAGCGTGAACTTAGGGCCAAACTTATAGGCCGTGCCGCTGGTGTTCACATGGTCGTGTTGGATAACCTCAAAGTCATAGTTATCCATCTGTTGCAGCCAAGCAATGAACTTGTATTTCAGCTTGTGCAGGATCGGATTATCCCCGAACGTAAGGGCATAGGCCCAAGCGTTAGGTACACCCTTTAGTGATCCGTTGTAGTCACGGTTGCCTGCTCGATACACCGGGTTGCCGGGGTAGTGCATCGGCCCGTCCGATGACGTTAGGTGCCACTTGATAAGTGGGGTGAGTTCAGGGAAGTGTTCTGCGATTTCATCATGGCAACAGCCGCCCCAATCATGCCGTCCATTGGTAAAGCCATCCCCCGTGATAGCAAAAGTCGGATGACCATTATTGCAGCTATCGTCAAATCGCACTTTAACTCGCAGAGCCACAGTATCATCGCCATCTTTCCAGCGCCGTGTAGCAGATACCCATGTCTGCTTTGTGATGCGCTTGCTGTTGTGCTCCACAGAGGTTGCATCCCCCTGCACACCAAGAATGTCGCGGTACGTCATATGATTATTCCTTATGGGGTGCGGTTGTTCTCAGGCTCACGCACGGTGTTAAGCAGTTTCTTCACATGCTAAGGTGACGCTTCCGCATGAGGACCAGCAGGCTGTCACACGGCGCTACGACAATGGCCCGTTAGGGCGGTTTGGGTGCCCATTACGCAGGGACACCACGGGAGGATAACTAGGCCAACACTCCTACGGCACGCTAGTAGTTTTCGCGGGATACAAGCCCAGAGCCAACAAGATAACAGAGTACATTATAGCCTCCTTACAGCATGATTAGAACAGGCCGCCCTGTGCCCACATTAGGCGGGCTAGTAGGCACATCAGGAACAGGCGGGGCATTGCGGGGCGTTACATCGCCCCACTCTGCGGATGTTTTTGCAGAGTGCTCTGCTGCCATAGTCTGCGCCTTCTTAGCAAGGCCGGGGAGGAACCCCAGCACTGCGGCAACAGACTTAGCCATGCTCAGGGTGATCGCCATGAATAGCCCCGCGATCACAGCCGTTAGCGCCCCGGTCATGGTAGCGCCCATTACAGCCACAACCCCAATGCTGAACACTACATCAACAAGCGTGGCGTGCTTGATGATACGCTTGAAGCCGACAACCCGGCCTAGTGTTAGTAGCGCAGCGGCACAGGTAGCACCTGCCATTGTGATAATGAACATCAGTTGTCCTCCTTGGGAGTTACTTGTTTAGGCGGTCAATGATCTCGCCCATCCTGCGAACTTCACTGTAAGCCCAGACTTTGCCCGCTGCGTCACCGTTCTGCATGATAGCAACAAGCATGTTTGCAGTCTCAGTCCACGTGGGCGTCATGTCTATGGTACGCATCAGCCGCAAGCCCCCATCAGCAGGAGTTCTTGTGCGCCGTACACCTCAAGGTCGCCACAGTGTTCACAGTGGCCCTTGCGCATGTCCGGTTCACAGCCATGCGCATCCCCGCCGCAGGATAGGCAGTACCCAAGGTTTTCGTCGGCCTCTACAACCGACAGTACCTCGTCGGCGTCGATATTTGAGAAGTCCCAAGCCATCAGAATTGCTCCCCATACACAGCACGCGGATCAGCAACAGGCGTCTTGTACCACGCCCAGATACTTGCAATCTTGATGGAGAAAACCATCCCGATGATGCAGGCCCACATCAGGCCAAAGAACGAAAAGCCCATAACAGCCCACACGACAACTGTTATCGCACAGTCAAGCGAAAGAGAGTATTTCATAAGTCACCTTAGGTTAAGGCTGCGGTTGTTCTCAGGCTCACGCAGCGGTCTATCTTGAAACAACACGGTAATCCGCTAAGGTAGGCACTCAGCCAATATGGGTAGGGCGGTGCCGTGTTGTATCAGGATAGACCGGGCCACCAGTTAGCGGCCCGATCAGTCAGTTATATGTTACTCAGCGGTAACTGGCATGGTGCGGCCAATGGAAGCCTTAGCAGCAGCTTCCACATTAAAGGCATCCACAGCCCGGTTGATCGCCAACAACAATTCTGGGTTGATCTCATCCCCCTTGTCAGCAGTCAGACGGTCCCCACCGCGCTTCAACAACTTAGTGAGGTCAGCGGCAAAGTTCATTGGCTTGTAAGGGGCTTCCGGCTTCATCTCAAACCAACGCTTGTTCTTGATTGCCTCCATATCCAAGGCATCAGCCTTCACACCCTTTGGGGCATAGAATTTGCCCTTATTGTCGCCTTCCTCGGCCACCGCCAACAACAAGCACATTTCAGCCCATTCCCGGATTGCATTGGAGCGCACACCCTTGGGCATATCCTCCAACAAGGCATTGATCTGGACAACAACAGGCCGCACATCGCCGCAAGCTTTCCACTTGATCGCAATGGCGACCAAGATAAGGTGGGTGTTCAGTTGGGCAGAGTTGTGCTCTGCGTGGTTCGCTGTGATTGCCGCCATGATAGCGGTATCGGTCAACAAGGCGTTGTAATTGATCTGTGTCATGGTGTTCTCAGGCTCCATTCAGTCAGTGCGACATTGCACCACAAGGGGCAGACACTCTGCCACCAAGGTATAATGCCTATCTCATTCCTACTTCACATAGTTTGTCTGCATACCGGGTAGCGCCGAACCGGGCTTCAATCGACACACTACCCGCCACCTTAACGCTACGCTTGCACTTGGCACTCACATAAACCTTGCGCTTAGGTGGCGCTAGCTTGCGCTTTGCCTTGATGCTAAACTCCATGTCATCCTCCTACTTGAATTATAGATAGACCTATCAGGCCCATGTATAATGCAACTTAGTTGCTACAGTCATATCCGGTACTTTCCTGACTGTCGTTACCCCGCATAGTATCTGGGAAGCGTTAGCAATCCCTTCAACCTCCACTAGGTGGCCCTGTCAGTTAGTCTACCGTTGCTGGGCATGATGTAAACACCCCGGCTCCCCCATTGGGTTCGCCCGCTTTCCACATCAGGCTTCCCCTAGTGTACTAATCGCAACTGTTATGCGGGCTAGGGCTTAAACCTAGTCTATATTACCCGGTTGTAGCTACGGGCTTTCACCCTAGCCGCTACACTAGCTATTTAGCAATGTGGGGAAGTTGTCACGCAACCACCACGCCAACAAAGAGCACACGTTATAGCCGCTACGCTATTATTCTATACCTGCTAGTAGGTTGCCGCTTGCGCCTGCCCTAGCTTTCCCGGTTTATCGTCCGGTCGTTCACGTTGCAACCTATTATGGACGGTGTAAGCAACTAATCCAGAGGGTATTTGCGCCGTTAGGCTATAGTTCCCACGTTCTACCGTATAGCTTGGAAAGTCTTTCCCGGTTGCCGCTTTCGCCTGCCGTTCTGTCTTTCCGTGATCTAGTTATAGCCCGTTCTTTTCCTAGCTTGCAAGCGATTATTTGCAGATATACTAAACTATCTCCTAACGCATTGATTTGCATAGATATAAACCGGATAAATGATAGGCTATAGCTAGGTAAAAGCTAGGTATAAGCTAGGCATAGCATAGTAAAAAGACCGGATTAGGGATGTATCAAAGCCTGATTTGCATGGCGGGGATAGCATAGCGCCCGGATAGCACCGGGGCAGGGATAGGGCATGGTATCGGATAGCATCGGGATAAGCCGGGCTTGGCTTGCCACTCGTCACGGTGGATGTAACAGATACAAAGATTTGAATATATCCGCCTATGGTCTTAGGACGACGGGATAAGCAAGGGCAGGGTATTGGATAGGCCAGATCAAAGCCGGGATAGGGCTGGATATGGTCAAATCAAAGGCAATAGATACACCAACGGGCACGCATTGCCCTGACATATCCCCAAAACGCCCTAAATGCGCCCAAATAGCGCCACCACGGCCCCTAGTCGTGATTTAACCTAGTCCTACCGCCCATCGGGCTAGTTGACGCTGTATGCGCCGCGTTTGGGCATTGGCTAACCATATCGGGCTAACTTATCAGGATGTAAGCGTGAATAGCCTTGTTTCATTGGGTATTATGCCAATGGGTTCAAGGCCACGTTGGTCTAACAGGATGCAAAGCGCGGCGGCCTAGCTATTGTCAAAGGATAAGACGCATGATGCGCCCGGATATTGTCCACGCGTGGTCTATACTGCGCGCGAGGGGGGGGTATGGGGGAAACGTGGTCGCGGAGAGGTATAGACACCCGCTCGTAAAAATGTGTCGGAAATTGTTAAACCTTAGTTACTGTTGATACATAACCTAGATGAAGGTACGGAGGGGGCGGGTGGGTAATATAGTGCTTGACCTGTGATTAGTCATGTTGTAGATAGCAGTGGTCACGCAACCGCCCCACAAGGCAGTTCGTAGGAATACCCCAGCGTGCTCTCAGGCTCCGCTGGGGTATTCTTTATTAAGCTAGGGTGTCCATCCGCAGATGCGCTGGCCCTTGACGTTGTGCGTAAGTATCTGCCGCGATAGGTCAATGGATAGGATGTCGCCTGTGGTCGGCCTAATGGGCTTATCCCAGCAGTTGCTATTTACGCATCCACTTAGCAAGAGCATCCCGCACAGCAGCATCATCTTTGCTCTGGATTTCATCGTCCACCTCCTTTGCTGTGATTAAATCCTGGGAAACCTGCTCAGAGGCGTCAATCCGGGCGTTCTGAGTGCCTTCACGGCGTCCCATGACCCAGAGGCCCCCACCCACGGCAAGAGCACCCAGCGCCCACGCTAGGAACGCCCAGACCTCCGCCGGGATTAAAGCCATCATGTTGCCCAGCCCTTGCGCTTGGCGTAAACGTAGGCGTACTCCGTGATGACACCAATGACAGCGGATACTGCGATAACAATATCAGGATCGGCGGCGGCTGCGTTGCCAATAGCAACACCAGCAAAGATGCCTACGCCGTAGCGGATAGCAATGCGTGCGTATGGTGCGAACATGTTAGTCCCTTTTGAAGTGTGTGATAAGTGATAGGATGAAGTCGATCCAGCCCTCACGGGTACAGGCGGCGGTAGGCGCGTCGGCTACAGGTGCAGCGGGTGCTACAGCCTGCATTGCATAAACAGATTGCAGCGCAACGAAGTACAGCGCGGCGTAGTCAGCAATAGTGCCGCCGTACTTGCGAACGTCGCCGTTAATCATGCCCCGGTAGGATGCCTCAAACTCCGCTGATGCCATAACGTCAGGAACGTCATGCAGGGAGCCTTTGCGGAACATACCATCGCGCATCCCGATGAACAGGATAGCCAACGCGTGCGGCCACTCTAGCGATAGGTCGGGTTGATCGACCAGTGGGATACCCAGCAGCTTTTCAAACTTGCGGTAGTTGTCTTCCCATGTGATCTGCACCAGCCCACGCCCGTAGTAACTCTTGCCCCGGTTGTTGGGCAGGGCGTAGTTCGTGCTGATACCGCCCTTGTTGTACAAAGCAGTGACAGCCCGGATAGCGCCTTGATTGGTGGAGGTGAAGCCTTCGCGTAGCGGCTGCATACGCCGCCCGGTTTCGTGGTGTACTGTAGCAAGCACATATGCCAAGTCGGGCAGGCTGTACTTGTTCTGAACTCCATAGGTGACGATCTGGGTTAGACCATCGACCTGTAGCTGCGACAGCCGCCCGCTAAAAAGCGAACGGCGTGCAACCGAAAAGAACTCCGGGGTCACTTAGCCGGAACGTCGATGACGAGCAGGCGTGCCTCAGCAGCCGCCACTGTGGCCTGTAGGCGGGCGATCTCAACCCGCTGGGCCGCTTGGTGGCGTTCGGCTTCCTTGGCGTTCTCAGCCTCCATACGCTCAAGGTCTTTGGCCTTCTGGGCCACCTGTGCAGCGATCTTGACCTTTGCGTGCTCACCGAGAACCCGGAGGGTATTCAGGAAGACTTGCAGGCGCACGGCATCGCCGCCGATCCGGCCCACAGCGCGTGCGCCTTCTTTGCGCAGCATGGAGGTGAAGCCTGTGTCGTCAAAGGGGAACTTGATGTCGAGCGGGTTGGTGAACTTACCAGATACTTCTGCTACAGCAGCTTTATCGGTGACAGTGGTTGGCTGATCGGCCATCGGTCTATCCTATCTGCGCATCATGCGCGAGAGTGCGTTGGGTTGTGCTGAGGTGCGGGACATTGTGTTCCACCCTTGCATGGCCCTCCCGTTACCGAGGGGGTTCTTCATAAGGTTGGCGTAAGCGGCTGTTGCTGCCTTGGCCTGAGCCTTGAACTCGTCTTGTCTGAGGTGATCCACCCACTTGCGGCAAGCGCCTGCAACTGCGTCGAGCCTGTCATCATGGAACAGCGCCCCGCGTTCACGGGTAATGCGGCTGATCTGATGGAATAGGGAGTAGCTTGAGCGATGCTCCACCGGGTACTTCTGGCATTGTTCCCAATCGTCGGAGAGTAGGCCGATGTCCACCACCAGCCTGCCTGAACCGATTACTGGCTCTAGCACGTCAATGATGCGCAACTCCTTCTGCCCGGTTTCCCAGATGTCTTCGATGTGGCACTTGTGCGCCTTGAGCAAGGTAGGCGTCCACACACTGCTAAGTGCGCCGTTGCCGTAGTTCTTCTCAATCCCGATCTCAAAGGGCTTCCAGCGTTCCGCTATCGCGGTAAGCTGTTTGATTGGCCCTGCGTCTAGGCCACCGGGTACACCGCCAGCCGCTACAAGGAAGATACGCCCTGCGCTGAACTTCGTTACGGCGTATGCTGTTTCATCGCCGTTCTGTCCACCGCCTGCGGGGTCAACATACATGTAGCAGCCTTGGAACGCTCCGAAGGATGCACCGAAGCTGTCTGCCCGGTAGTAGGTATCTGCCACGGGGAAACCCATTGGGGTTGAAACCACTGAGCCGGGGCCGGGTTGAAAGTTGATCTCAAGTGGGGCGGACTTGTCCGCGACGTGCATGAAGATGATCTTCTCTGCTTTAAGAGGGAACCGCTGTGCGTCGGACAGCCGGGTGTCCAGCATGTGCTGCAACTGGAAGTACGCCGCGCCTTGGTCGATCTCTTTGACGGAAAGGATTTCTTCATTGAGCAACTGCGGGTCGGTAGGCTTGCCCCGGTCGCCCATTGGCCCACCGCCGTGCGCTAGGCGCGGATCGTCGGCAAGGGCTTCCTGAATGGTTGGTGCAAGGTGCGGACCGTAGTTCTTGATCTCTTTGTCGGTCGGATACCGCCCCGGCCAGATGCGAATAGCAAAGCCACGACCGGGTAGGCCGTTGTAAATGCTGTCCACGCTCTGCGGTGTGCCGAGGTAGATGATGTCACCTGTTGAACAGATGGATGTAAAGTCGCGCGTGAGGTGCCGTAGGCGCGAACGCTGTACCTCAGTGGCACTGTTCTTTGCGCTCTCTACGTCATCCGCAATGAGCACGTCTGCGCGCTTGCCCTGCATGTTCGAGGTGATCCCGATACAGGCAATACTGGGCGACTTCTCTGGCCCCTTTAACTCGTTGTGAACGTCAAAGGCTTTAACAGAGGCCCGGTCGCCTGCGCTACGGTCGGGCCGGAGACATTCGAGTTCATCCATGCCCATGATGATCTGAATGATCCAGTTGCTAATCTCTGTCGCCATGTCGCTGCCCGAAGATACAATAAGTACCCGCGTGGTTGGATCATGGATAATGCGCCAGACTGCGTAGCAGGCTGTAATGGTTGTCTTTGCCTGCCCACGCTGCGCTTGGATCATGCGGTACGTCGGACCGAACTCTAGGTACAGTGCGATGTCCAACTGCAACGGTGTGCAGTTGAAGCCGAGTAGCCCTGTGATGACATCGTACAGGAACGGACGAAACTCCGGGTATTCTTCCCGAAGCCTGTCTACGTCCTGCCAGCGTTCGCCCTCTGCGAACTCCCTGAGATCACCCATTGCTGACTACTGCCAGCTTGGTCAGTGTCGCCATAGCAGGGCGGTTGGCCTTGCGCTCTTGCAAGCGCCGTTCTTGGCTAGACAACTCTGCAAGCTGTTCGCTGTCGAAGCTGATGGTGTTGTCCTTGAGGAACTTCGTGATTGCTGCAAGCATTGCCGGGTTGGGCATAGCTGCATCTGTCATCAACTCAGTAAGCACTTCCTCTGATACGTCCGCCATGCTGGGGATAGCGTCTAGCGCGTCCAGCCTGTCTTCGTACCGTTGTAGCACCTTGCTGAATACATCAGCGACCTTGGCATGAAGGATGCCGAGCCGCTGTTCCGTCGCGGCACCTTTTGCCATTGTCTTCTCCTATAGTTTCAGATACGCAAAGAGTAGTCCCACCAGCGTCAAGCCGATGGGGATAAGGGATATAATGCCTGCTGTTTTCCAAGCAGTGCGTTCGATATGGGTTAGACGTTCTCCGTGGGCGTTGAGCCTGTCATGGATACCGTCATGGGCTTTTTCCATGTCTGCCTTCTGGACAGAGTGTGCCGTTAGAAGGTGCGACACCTTGGCGTCAATCTGCCCTAGCAGGTATGCGCTGCTGTCCGTCGGGTTATCAGTCATTGTGTCCTTTTAGCTGTAGTTGTAGGTGGTCCAGCCCATCGCGCGGGCGGATAGCCAGAACGTCCATGCAAGCAGGCTGCATCCAAGCATCCGCCAGACTGGCCCTGCCTGTGATCCATCAGCAAGCATTGCTGCTAGGAACAGGTGGTCGCACTTAGATCGGGATGGTGAACCAGCTTGGTAGCCTTCGTCATGCCTGTCCCAGCTTGCGGTATTGAAGAACATAGCGGATAGCCGCGTCAACACCTGCCGCAAAGAGGCGGGGAACCACTGAGGTCCAACGCCATTCATACGCTGACCTGCATCGCATAGACAAAAATATCGTCAATCTGTTCAGGCGTGAAACCATCGCTGCCAAGCGCGTCAATCAGCGCGTTTGTGCGCCGGATTTCTGTTGCATATTCCCAAACGATTGCCGCTTTGGGGTCAGCGTCGGCAATGGCCTGCACCGTTTTAATCAGGCCAAGCTGCCAGAGTGTGACGCGGATTTGCGCGGGGCTGGCAACCATCGCCTCGCGCCGTTCCGCAATGGTCGGTTCTGGTACTGGCTCCGGCTCTGGTTCTGGTTCAGGCGGCACAACCGCCCACGCCTTACCGTCCCATTTTGCCTGTTCACCTTGGCTCAATTCAGGCGGGTTAGGCGCATCCACCGCGCCACCGGGCATGTGATACACCCCCGGCTCAAGCGGGCTTTCGTCCGCCGTGGTGAAGCCTGTGAAAAAGCCTTTGTCGTCAAGTTGGATCACTGTTTTCATGGGTTCACCTCAAAAGAAGATTACGGCTAGATCAGCTACGTTGCGGGGGCGAGTTTCACCACCACCTGTTGAGCCAGTGACACGGTTTGTATTTGAACCATTTGAACCACCACTAACGTCAGCATTTGCACCGTTATATGAACCGTTGATCGCGTTGACGTAAGTGTGTGTGTGCGCCTGTAGCCCCCCTGCCTGCGCCGAACCAAACACCCGGCCCGGATCAACACCCCGACCATCGTCCCAGCCCCGGATAAACTCACCACGGCGGTCGGGCAGGTTAAACGTGGTGGACCCATTGCCTGCGCCATGCACTATCCCAATTCTAGCAAACAGGCGCGCGTAGGTAGCCCTAGAAACCGCCGCGCCGTTCGCCTTGAGCGTTCCGGGAGGGGCAGTGTTCATGGCATAGAAAGCGATTTGGCCTACCATCATTTCAGAGACAGCCGCCGCCAAAGCCCCCTGCGCCGCCGTGGCGTAAGAAGCAGGGTCAACCACCGCTGCAAACGCCTCAGCCTCATTACGGGACACCAACGCTTCTGATGCTTTTGTGGTCGCGGTGTTGGCCCCCGTTGATGCTGTTACTGCGGAGGCCGCCGCCGCGTTCTGCGATATTAATGCCGCTGCTGCCTTGTCTACAGCGACCACTGCGGAGACACCCGCTGCGGTTTGTGAAGCAAGTGCTTCCCCTGCTTTGGTACTGGCTATACCCGCCTGAGTTCCGGCTACACCTGCCGCCCCTGTAGCCTCTGCGGCCTTGGAAGTGGCTGTGCCTGCGGACGACGACGCAGAACTTGCGCTCGTAGACGCCTCGCCTGCTTTAGTCGTAGCAGTGCTTGCGGATGCTGTTGCGGATGTCTGCGATACAAGCGCAGCCGCAGCGGATACTGCACTAGCGAGTTGAGAAGCCAGAGCCTCTGCTGCCTTTGCTACTGCAAGGTCCGCCTGCACAACTGAGCGTGCCACCTGCGTCTGCACCGTGATAAGAAAGTCTTGTATCGTGGAGATACCATCAAACGCAGCAACGCGCCCGTCCAGAAACTCATGCACGGTCATCATAACCTGCTTAAATCCACGCACCAGCGTAGCGCGTGTAAAAGAAGCAGTACCGCTAACATCCAGCACAAGCTGATCGCGCGCGACGGTGCGAACTACAACAACCACAGTATCAACTGCGATGGCGTCTGTAACCTGTACCTCTGCATCGCCGTTCCAAGTAAACGCCCGGAAAATCTGGTCGCCCAGTGCATCAAGTTCACCTTGAACGTACACTTGCACGTCCTCTTTATTTAGATAGCCCAAAGCAAAGTTCACGGCGAACGTGCGGGGGCCTCCCGTGTACGGGTATTCAAGCCGAGAAAGGCCCATAGCTGTCTCCTAGATATGATCTATGTCTTAGGACGACGGGACAGCTATAAAGCCGCCCCGCCGCATGTTAATCGAACGCCCTGCTGATACCGATTGTACCTGCGAACGGTAGCGACTTTAGCGCCTGCTTATCGTACCAGTCTGCGTTGCCCATCACGGTGTCGATGATAGCACCGGGGATGCGGCGCTGGTCGTTCAGAACCTTAATCATCGGGGGGGTTAGGTCGGTGTACGGCCCGTAACGGTTGAACCGCATGTCCTCTAGCCCGACCATCGTAAGAACCGGGTCAAGCACCATCGGTATAAAGCCTGTCATGTTCGAGTAGTTGAACGCCGACTTAGCAAGGTCTGTCGTGCTACGCTCACGACCATCAAGCGTGTCGCGCACCATTACCGCCACGGCTGCTGTAGCCATGCCGTACATGACGTTAGTGATATTCTGCATGTCCATATGCCGCGCATTACGGAGAACCTGCTTTTGCACTGCCTGTAGTGGAAAAGTCTTCAAGTGCGTGACTACTGATCCCCATTGGGTGTGCATCCATGCGTCCTGTTCCCCAGCCATTGACTTCTGCACAAGCTGGTTCACGTTCCGCGTGATCGACGCACCGAAGTTTTCTGCGGTGGCAACATCCCACTTATCCATGTTCAGCTTGTTGACAAAGACGTTGCCCTTAGCGGTTGTATTGAACTCAATGGTCCCGTCTTGGATCAGCATGATAACAGTGTTGATGTCGTCCTTATACCCAAAGCCTAGGTCCATTTGCATCCTAAACAGCGTGGCTTCCGGGATAGGTTCACCCTTGTCTACGCTCTCTTTGATGGTACGCATTACCTTGTCCGCAACGCCCAGTGCAGCCGTAGTCTGCTGGTGCGAACGCACGGAATTAAACAGTGACGTGTATCCCTGCACCCATTGAGCGTTAGAGGTAAGTTTGCTCACGCCCTTTAGCCACGTTGCGCTGTCGCGGTCAGTTACGTCATCAAGGTCAAGCCACTGTGCGAAGTGCCTGTGGTCATCCCCGATCTGTCCAGTAAAGTACGCCATGTCGTCCAGAAGACGCCTGTTGCCAGCCCTCAACTCTTTGTCGAAGATAGCCATAGGCCCGCGCACTACCCAATTGGATATTCCGTTCTGGGCCATCTGTACGCCTGTCTCTGCAAGCTGTGTGATACCTAGTTTCTCCAACAGCGCGATGTTGGTAAGGCGCTTCACTGTTGCCAGCAAGTCGCCTACGCCCTCGTTCTTTGCGCCACCGAAGTACCCTGCAATCGGCCCGCCGTTGAAGTGTGAGAACATCGCCTCTAGCTTGCCCGCTTCGATAGGCACCTCACCCAACGCACGCTGTTCTGCCTGCAAGGCTGTAATGAAGTCCTTACGCTGCGCCCGGTTTGTAATACCAAAGCGTGACAACGCTGCACTACCCGCAAGCCTGCGGCTGTATCGCTGCCAAGTCTTGTGCATGTCATTGTCCAAGAGGTCCACGATCTTTAACTCCGATCCATCGGTAGTGCGGATGGGGGTATTCAGGTCGATGTCATTGCGGCGTTTGGCAAAGCCCTCCTTCGACTTCTCGCCCTGCTTTCCAATAAGGCGGTCCATCAGGGCTTGCCGTTCTGGTGCAGGCATCCCGCTTTTCTCAAGGCTTTCCTCTAGCCACTGCTTACCGTCACCGGATAGCAACGACACAAGGCTAACGTCTACGTCACCCTCGCGCGCAAGCGCACGCTGGATAACTGCCTTAGCAACTGCGCCTGCATCTTTGCGGTTGCTCATACCGGCTGCGCGGTACGCGCTGGTGTAGGCTGCGATGATGTCTTTGCGCGTGGTTCGCCCAGATACCTCTGCGGCGTGGATTGCGGCACCGTTATGTGCATACGGGGTGTAGCCCGACCGCACTTCAATGTCCTCAAACCCGTCCATAGCAGTCTGGCCCTCGCGGCCCTTGCCGATAGTAACGCCCTCTGCGCCTGCCTTGTCGTACTGGTCTGCTGCACGCAGCACATGGATACTACGGCCCTTGCTTTGGCGACCATGCAGGCGGTCGTTCATTTCCAGCATGACTTCCCGGTTAAACGCTACCTTGGCCTTGTTTGACGCACCATAGCCTGTGCCTTTCCATGTCTCGCCTGCTTCCCGCGCAAAGCTGGTAGTGGCGCTTTCCACTTCACGGGCAAGGTGGGACTGCACGCGCTTGGTGTAGTTCTCCATCAGGATAGCTGCTGTTGCGCGGCCCCGACCAAGCCCACTGGCACTCTCAAAGATTGTGCCTGCAAGGTAGTTCGCGGTTGCTGCTTTGCTCTGGTACAGTTCGGTGAAGTTCTGCGTGGTGAAGGAGCCTAGCTTGGATGTTGCCACCCTAGCAAACCACTCGGTGTCCTCTGCCTGCTTCTGTGCGCCCCAGCCGGATTGATCGCGCCAGTCGCGCGTGGCCTTGTGGATAGCGTCACTGGTTGGCGTGATCGACATCAGCGGATCGACAAGACCCGTTGGCTGCACTGGTGGCTTGATGCTTGCTGCCCCCACAGTTGAACCATCAGGGGTAGCGGTCTGCGCGTAGGCAATAGCGTAATCCTCTGCTGACTGCTTTGTGCTGTCCATCATTTCCGGGGCGATGTTATCTGCGGTGTCGATCATGCTTTCTACGTCAAGGTCTTGCTTGTGCGCTGGATGATCTGTGCGGATGTTACTGTGAAATTCCTCCTGCGCTGCCCGGAAGTCTGGTCGCGTGCGGGCCATCACTTCCTCGGTGGCGACCTTCTTTGTGATTCCGCCTGCACCACTGAACGCTGTACCCATCATACCGCCAAGCGCAGCGGCACCAAACGCCATGTTCACGGCTTCTTCCCAGCCCTGTGTCTCGCGCATGTAGCTGTTCGCAGCGCCGACCAGCGCCCCGGCCTGTGCGCCTGCGTTGATGCCCATTGCTGTGCCTGCCAGCCTGCCAGCAGCGCGCGGGCTAAGTCCGATAGCCTTTGACGCCTTCAAGGCAGTGCGGGCTACCTTGGCTGACGCAAACGCACCCCCACTCATTACGGTCATGGGGAGGTCTACATCCACCAGCCCGCCGACGATAACGCCAAGCGCGCTGTTCTGATTGCCCACGCGCTCTGCACGTTTCAGGTCTGTCTTAATGCGCTCCCGCGACCGCAGCGCCGCAGAAAAGTTGTCGTTCTCTAGTATCTCATCTTGAAACTCATACGGGATGCCCTTCGTGAGTTCATCGAACTTCTCGTCCTTGTCGTAATCCTTCTCACCCCCACGGAAGCCAAGCAAGGACAGGCCCATGCCAGCAATAGCAGCAACCACCGGGATGTCAGCCGGGTTCTCTACCCCAGACATATCCATAGCAAGTGGCACCGCCTCGTCCTTGATGATCGTGTGCGCAGCATAGGCGGCAGTCTCTTTGAAGCCGTTAACGATGTCACCGACAGCACCATCTTGCATACCCTGCTTGCGCTTTTCAGCAGCGGCACGGGAAAACTGCGTATCCTGCATGGGCGGGAATAGCTTGTCTTGTTCGTTGTCCACATGGACCTCCTGAAATGAAAAAGCCCCGGCGTGCATCCTGAGATACAGCCGGGGCAGGGTGGGTTGGTAGTTACTTAGTAAGGCGCTGACGATGCTTCTTTAAGGCGGCGTCGCCTGCGTCCTTTAGCGAGATAGTGATAGGCTCCGACGTACCACCGTTCGGCAGGGATACCTGTACAACAACACTCTTGCCGTCTGCTGCTGGATACACGTCAAACGGGCGTACACCTGTAGCACTTACATCTAGTGCAGCTTTCAACCCCATAGAGGGTGTCCAGCCTGCACCAAGGTCAGGGCCAAACAGTAACGTAGGCGCAGCAAGAATAGCCCCTGCTGTGGATTGTAGCCACTCTGGCATGTACTCGGTGCCGACGGTTTCATTAAGAAACGGGTGGCGTGCCCGCATAGCGTCTGTCCGCAGATAGTCCATAACGGCGGAGTTCACGTCGCCGGGATGCTTAAAGTCATTGGCCTTGTCACCGAACATGGCTTTTCGCACGTCAATGCCCATGTGCAAAACCTGCCCGCCGATGACCTCTGTGCGGCGTTCTACCTTAGCAAACGCTGCGTCTACCATATCATCAGGCCGCATATTCGGGGAAATACGCTGCATCTTCTCAAGTTCAACAGATACTTCATTGGACACCACGTCTAGGACATCCGGGGATTGTAAGGCCATCCGATCTGCGGCGCTTTTGTCTCCCAAATTCGAGGAAGTGAATGTTATGTCATCTGACATCCTATCATTCACAAAAGCACGAGACACCATATCTATCCGCTTGATTACTTCTGGTCGTGCCATGAAGTCATCTACGTCCTCCACGCGCTTGTTACCCAAGAGGTCCACACCGACTAGGCGCACGCCCTCTGCAATAGCACCACCGTCGCTGCTGCGGGTTAGGATACCCTCAGCGAGTACCCGCCCTGCTTCATCCAGCATAGTGTCTGCTGCACGCGGGTTCATAGCCTTCAACTGCGCGTACTGCTCTACCACATCCACGATAGCAGGATTAGGGTTGCCATCTTTGTCGATCACAGTACCCCGCATAGCTGCGGACATATGCCGCGCTACCTTGGGATCAACCATACCCGTCTTTGCATAGAACGCGCTTACATCCTCTGCAATAAGGGCATTACCTTGGCCTTCTGTGTATCGCCCTGCTGCTTCATTCTCTGAGTGCTCGTTTACAATACGGTCTTGCGCGCCCTTAAACGCCCGTGCCTGCAAGTCCTTCGGTAACTCCGACACATAGCCTCCGGCAGTAGCCGCTGCAATTTCTGCCTCCTGTTCCCGCCAAGTTCGGTTCCGTTCCAAGCTGGTCTGCATCTGCGTGAACATCTTTTCCTCTGCGGCGGTGTTCCCGCGATCAGCAACAGCAATGTCGTACTTGTCGAAAGTCTCCTGCCTCGCCACCCGCAACTGCCCCGTGGCCGCAGCTACCTCACCGGGTCCGCTTGCTGGATTGTTCACGACATCGTTGTACTGCGCGCGCTGAGTGAACAGGTCTGCCTGTGCATTGGTCATGGCGTTGATGCGGTCGTCTGCTGCGCCATCCTCTGCCAGCTTGTCGCGCTTTGCCAGCAAGGCTGTTTCCACGCCCTCAGCAACACCGATCTCGTGCGTTACGTCGGCCTGCTGGCGGGCAACACCGTACTCCTGATACTTGTCTTCACGGCGCTGCTTCCACTCGTCCCTGTCGATCTCGCCGCGCTCAAAGATGCTGTCGAGGTTCGACAACTCCGGTTGCATCGCCTCAAATGTCTCCATCGCCATGCGTTCACGGGTGTTGTTAAGGCGCTGCTGTGCAATGTTTGCCCGGTCGGCCCCCGTAGGTGCTTTCCAATTTCCAAGCGCCGCCATGATGTTCTTGGCGTAAGGTTCTGTTTCGCTGCGCTTTGGAAGCACGCTGTAGTCGCGCCCGCCTGCCAACCACTTGTCCGCGTTGCCGGGGCCAGCGTTATAGCCAATAGCCACCGCCTCTAGGTCGCCGCTGTACCGCTTATGCAACATGGCCCAATAGTCGGAGCCTACTCGTGCGCGTTCCTCTGCGCTGTTGTCCTGTGCAGGCCGAACACCAAAGCCGGGATCAGAGTTCGTCCCGTCCATAACCTGATGCGTGCCTCTGGCTCCCGCTGGGGATACTGCGTCGGCCCTGCCACCACTCTCGAAGTGAACCATGATGCTTTCAGTGATCTTGGCGGTAGTCTGCCAGTCGCCCCGGAGGGATGCTTCATCATACAGAGAAGCGTTTGCCCGGTTGTCTGCACGCTTGGTCGTGTGCGCTGTGGAGTAAACTGCGCCCGCGTCGGCCATGTTCATTGTGATGTCGTGTTCTGCATACAGCATGGAGAGTTCTTCTGCTGCCGCCGAGGGGTCTTGCCCCAACTCGACTGCATCCATGATTGCACGTTCGCCTTGGATCAGGGCATCATTGTACTCACCACGGCGGCGGTTTTCAAAGGCTGCCTGTGCGCCGCGAATAGCGTTCACGTCCTTCTCAGACATTTCATCAAGCAGGCCCGCCCCGGCCAGCGCCGCATAGGCCAGCGGATTGTCGTTGGCAAACGCACGGGTCACACCAGATACCACCGCAGCCTGCCTGCGCTCGGCACTGAGGCCCGAAGACGCTGTACCTTCACCGCCCTTGGCAAAAGACACAAGCTGCCCCACAGCGGTCGGGTCACGGCTCACAACGTCAATGGTTCGCTCAAGGCTTTCAAAGTTCTTCTTCTCTTTGTACTCCATATGCGATTTTGTGTGCGCCCCCACCAGCGTCGGCAGTTGCGTAAGCATCTGCTCCCGGACTAGCTTCTGGGTCCGGGGGTCTTTGCCCTCCAACAGCCCGTCCACGCGCGCCTTGTAGTTTGCCCGGAAGTCCTCTGGGGATAGGGCGTACCCCGATTGGGAGATTTCCTCCTGTTGGGCTGCAAGCAGGCTGGATGAAATGGTCTGGCTATCCATGACGCGATAGCCTTCCAGCGCCCACTTGTTGCCGCCCATCTTGATGTTTTCCATCGCCTCGCCCTGCTGATAGGCCATCTGGCCCTCAAGGTACGCGGCCTCGTTGACCTTAGTGCTCTCTTTGGCAAGGCGTTCTGATCCCCACTTTACAAGCTGGTCGGTCACATCAGTCATGGCGCTGCGCTGCACCACGATAGGGGCAGGCCGGGATACACCCGGCCCTTGTAGCGCAACTGATTGCATTTCCGACTGGCCTGCAAGGTTGTCGGCGGGAGTAGCCCGTGTGGGCAATCCTTTGGTCATGGGCTATCTCCTATGTGTCTGGGGTGTTGCGGGAAGGGGCGGGAGCGGATGGAGTGTTGCGGTCGTAGATGTCCAGCATGGACACGCCAAGACCAAGCAAACTTGCGGATACCGACGGACCTGAGATCGGGGATACATCCCGACCATACACAGCCTGCATTTGTGCATTGCGACGGTTGTTCAGGTTCTCTGCGCCCTGCTGCTTCAAGCGGTACTTCAAGGCGCCACTGGCGCGCAGTCTACTGCGGGTGAGGCTCTGCATGGTATCATCGACCGATGATCCACTTGCTCCCGCATGTGCTGCTGTAACACTTGCCATCGCGCTGTCTTCAAGTGCCTGCAACTGGATTGCCTCTGAGGCACGAACACCTGCATCCCGGATGTTGATCTCAGTGCGCGTGAGATTGTTCTTGGTTTGCGCAAGGCTGATGTCGGCCATCTTGTTATTGTAAGCCTGCGTCATGCGGGCCATCTTGCTCTCGTGCTTTGCTGCCCCATAGGAGTTCGCCGCCCCTATGATAGACATGCCCATCTGGGCGTACATCAGGCTCATTACGGCCTCCTATGGTTTGAATGGTTGCCCCGCCCATTTCACCTCTAGGATGGTTGCTGGGCGAACGTCGTCAGAAGATATTTCAATGGACGAGTAATCCGCACGCTCACCCCACGGCACTTCCAGCGTACCAGTGCGTAGCCCAACCGCTGACACGGTAGGATCATCAGCCTGCTCAAAGAAGCTAACGCTAAACACGGTGTCCTCGCGGTAGATGCTTTTCATAGTTACATCCAGCGCGCCTGCGTCAACGTAGTCGATAAAGAACGATCCGATCACAACATGCGCCCTAGCTACCACGGCCCCATCCCTATCTCGTATGAAGGGCATGGTGGGCATAATAGACCTGCGGAACTTAATGCCCGCTACTACACTGGAACCGGGTGGTGCGTCACCAGAGTTGAACGTGTAGGTCGTGAACCCACCAACTGTTGTGGCGGTTGGGTCGGCCTGCGCCCCGATAGACACACAGCCTGTGGATTGCACAAACGATGCGTTGGGGAATGGCAGAACCACGGTGTCCTCAACCACAGTCATAGTCTTCGCCCGGTCTAGGCAAATAGGGTACATGGTAACGTCGTCGTCCGGGGTATCTAGGTCCATAGCGTTAAGCGTGTAGTTGTTGTGTAGTGCGTGCCACATGATAATATACACGATACTGCCATCAAAGAAGAACGCAGCTACGGGATCAGGGAAGTCGTACTCACAGAACGCGCTCTGCACCTTGTCTGTCCCGCGCCACAGGTACTTGTAGCCCCACACTTTATTTGATGTAGGTGCGTGCGTCGTTGTACACAGAAGCAGGTTGAAGTTTGTGCTGCACTCAATACGGTTGACCGCCCCTATGATGTAACGGTCGGCTGTTTCCGTAAGCGTTTCAACGCCGTTTGTGGAAACTTCGTCGTTCGTATAGAACTCGTTAAGGCCAGAATACTTCCCGGCTTGGAATGGAAACACAATGGTCTTGCCTGTCTCAACCGGGCGGGAACCCCCGTCCATTTCAAAGGCGGTGGTCTGCACCATAGACGCAGTGCTGGGCGTTAGTATTGCCGCCCCCGATACAATAAACTGCCCCTTCCCAGGATCAGACATAACCACAAGGTCGCGGTCAAACATCACAATCCAGTCGAGTTCCACAGTGGTATCACTCGGTGGTAGCATCCCGATAACGTCAGTCGCTAGGGTCGCGGTGGCTGACTTCTTGAAGAAGTCCACAGGGAACTTGGTGCGGGAGCAAACGATGCCCGCCGCAGCCGCAGCAAACACCAGCCGGGATTGGAAGCTGGCGATGTCCCTGATAGGGTGCCCGATGAACGGCGGCATAGGCACGGTTTCTTCGTTACCTACGCGCCGCCCTTCCCACGTCCCGCGTTCAAAGTGGAACTCCCCGTCAGTGTATCGCAAAACATGCGGCATGGTGCTAAGGTCAAAGTCTGTCACCTCTGTAGGATCGTACCATTCTTCCCACACCCCTGCACTCGGCCAGCCTGCACCAAGAGTGTCTGTACTGTCTGAGTTGAAGCGAAGGAAGTAGTCGTCCTCCCCGCCTGCATCATTGCCTGTCACACGAACTAGCGTGCCGTGGGATGCAGTCTCGGCAAGGTCTGCGACATTCTCTACCCGGTCGGTGTAGGATCGCATGGTCGTACCGTCTTCATCATCGAAGGAGGACAGCGTAAACGCACCCGTCGCGGTGATCTTTAGAAGGCCCTCGTGTCGAACGACAGCAGTGCCCGCCTTAAACGCGCCGTGTGCCATCAAGGATGTGCGAATTTCTTGCATGATCCAAGTGCTTGTCGTTTTGGATGCGTCACCGTCAACTGTGCCTAGTGGCGTGGTATATGTACCGACCGCAACTGCGCCATCAGCGTAGGTGATCGTGACAGAATACTTCCTGATAAACAGACCACCAAGGCAATACGCTGTTCCCTGATTGGTGATGACAGATGATGTATCCGGGATGGGGTTTGTGGCGGTGATGACGTTACGGTTTGCGACATACAGCACCCCGTCATAGCCATTGCTTGCAAGCTGTTCGCCAACGTAGGCCGTGGCGGCAGCGTCTTGAAAGTTCACCGGGACAACTGCGCCTGTTTGCAGCCGCCACGCTTTAAGCACGCCCGCCCTGTGGCCCAATAGGAACGCCTCTCCGGCGACCTCCGCACGCATAAATTGCAGGCCAGCAGGACCAGTCAGTTCTGACAATTCCCGCAGACCGGGCCGGGGTGTAAGGCCACGGACAACATCGCTCTGCGTGTTCAACTGGTAGGTTAGCTTGCCCTCTGGGCGTATGTGTGCGGGCTGTTGGCTTACGCCCTGTAGCAACGCGCCTAGTGACTTACTCTGCATAGTGATCTCCGTTACTTCAACAGCCTGCGCATTGTCTGCGGTCTGGCGAATGATTTATAGGACGCCCCCTTGAAGAAGTTGACATCACTGTTCTGTAGCTGGTCGCGCATGATCGCGGCGCGTGAGTCCTGCACTAGCCGTAGGTAGGAACTTAGCTTTGGTTCCCCGCCATTCTCGTCTAGGTAAAACATGTAGACTGCGTGGGCCTGTAGGTACGCCTGTGCTGTAGGCGGCATGTCTGCAATAGGAACAAACTCGATCACGTCCACCTCGACCTCGTGGCCAATGACGTGACTTCCGCTACTCATGCTGTATAGCTTACCGCCCCGAACAACGTACTTTAGGTTGGTGTTGGTGGGGTCTGCGTTTAGCGTGGTGGATGGCAGGATGACCTCTCCGGCAACATTAGGTCGATACATCCGAACGCTGCGGTTAAACCACCAGCCTTTGCCCTGCATGACGCGGGCTTCTTTGACTAGCTTGTTGTACGCCTTCTTGTAGGCGGGGTGTGATGTGTTTGCAGTAGATACTGCGGCTGTACCAGTTGCGGCCAGCATGTCGTTTACGATCTCTAGTTCCGTAAGCATGGTACACTCCTTTGTGCATGAAGACACCCTCCGGGGTGCGCGGTGATAGCCACTCAAGGTATTCGCCCGCGTGGAGGGTAGTTTGATGAACAAAAAAAAAAACCGCCCTACTGCACCATGAGGCACAACAGGGCGGTGATTGTGGAATTGTTGGTCACACCCGCTATTATTTCACGCGAATGGTTACTTTGTTTGGTGTGACCCGCAGGGCGGCTATAGTTAGCGCAACCGGATTAGGGATCAGAAGCGGTTGACGACGCCGCATACGTCAGGGCGGCGGTTCGACACACCGAAGGCGGTGAAGCTGTCGATGAACCACTGCTTTTCGATCTTGTCAAAGTACACGTCGGAAGTCAGCGGGATGGTTTCACCAGCCAGCAAGCTATCAGGGTGCATGATGACTGCCACTGCTTTGGCCTCAGCCGCCGACACGTCGTATGCGTTGCTGTTGCCTGCGTTGGACAGCTTGTGGCCTGCGATTGCGGCGTTCGGGATACGCGCTGTGGAAATCAGAGGGGAACCCATGATCGACTTCATCTTACCCAGCGAGAAGTTCGAGTTATCTGGGGAGAACTCGCGGCTCACCAGCTTGTCGTTGTTCAGCAGCACTTCACCCATTGTTGGGCGCACAAGGATTGCACATTCTTCGGTGTCAATGTCTTCTTCCTGCATGGCAATCAGGATGCGAGTGATTGCTTTGTACAGCAAATCGGGGTCAAGGTGATCGTTTGAAGCCAGCAGGGTTTCTTTCTTGCCTGCGCCGATGGAGCCATTCAGGTTCGCCGGGGCCGCAAGGGATGCACCTTTGATGGCTTGGATCAGGAAGGCTTGGTCGAAGAACTTGGCCTGCTCTTTGCCGTGGTCTTTGCCCAACTCGTCGCGGGCAGAAAAGTCTGTTTGAAACTCGTTCAGCATGGAACGGTTGTCGCGGGCCAGCACAACAGTATCAACAGTAACAGACACGCGGCCAAACTCAGTCTTGGATGCGTCTGGGCGCACGCCGGGGGTAAGCGCAGTCAGCGTGGTCCGACCGACGCGGCGGTTGATAAGCGTGTCGGTGCCGCGAACAGGCTTCACAGTAACCATCTTGCGCATGATCGAAGACTTGGCGAACTGTGCATCAACTGCGCCGCCATACTGTTCGATCATGTCTGCTACTGGAAGGTCCGACAGGTGGGCGGAAGTGGTAGGTAGTGCCATATTATAGTGCTCCTAGAGGGATGTCAGATGCCAGCGGCGCGGCCACGTTCACGGGCCTTCTGAATTTCATTGATTGCTACGGTGTCGCCCTTGGCATTTGCCTTGGCTGTTTCCGCGTAGTATTCTGCGCGGGTAAGCTGGCGGTTCGCCGGGGCCGCGTTGGTGTCGGGCGTGATCTGGGCCGCGTCACCGATGCTGTTGTTGCTGTCCACGGCGTTGTACCGCCCAAGGATTTCTTGTGCGGCAAACCGCGCCTGTGCGCCGCCTGCGTCGATCATGCCGCGATACTCAGACAGTTCCGCTTCCGGTACGCCTGTCTTTGCCCACGCGGCAAGCTGCTTCCAGTTGTCTTCACCGCCCACGCTGCCGTGAACGTCTTTCAGGATGGACGCGCCTTTTGCTGCCTGCTTCCCGATAAAGTTTTCGGTGCCTGCAAGGATCAGCGCCGCGCGGGCTTTGCCTACCTTTTCGATAAGCGCCGCCTGATCCACCTTGGTAACGTCGCCTGCTGTAATGGCGTCGTACATCATGGCCTTTGCATCAGCCGGGGTCATGCCTGCGTTCTGCATGATCTCCATGACTGCATCACCAGCGGGGTCGCCTGTGGTTCCCCACGCGTCGGTGTCCAGCGGATTGTCTTCTGCCGTGGTGTCGTCCTCAGCCTTAGCTGCGGCTACTGCCGCTGCGTCATCAACGGCCTGCTTTGCGGCTGCTGCGGCGGCTTCTGCATCCGTCGGCTTGACGGGCGCTACGTTGGTGTCTGCGACGGGCGGCGTGTTGCCAACAATGTCCTTAGACGTACCGTTGGTTGTATCTTCGGTTGCGCCTTGTACAGCGAGTGACTTATCTTCTGGTGTGGTCATTAGCTTTCCTCAGCTACGGCGGCTTCGCCTGCCTTTTGTCTGACGTTGGCATCAGCTTGGATGCCAGCGAGTTGCTGCTGCTGCTGCATTGCTTGTTCGCTGTTTTGCTTCATTTCATCTTGCGTGAACATGAACTCAACGAACTTGACTGCGTGGTTGGTGAACACAAACGATGCAAACTTCATGGGGTTGATCGTGCTACGAACTTCCTCTGGTACTGCTTCCAGCATTTGAAGGTCCGCGATTGCTGCACGCACGTTTGCAAGCTGGCCCTGCCGCGACAGGCTTTCCAACCCGGTCGTGATAAGGATTTCAAATACATCGTTTACAGCCCCACCGACTTCCTTTGCGAAGTCCATAGAGTACACAACATACTCAGCCTCATACTGCTGCCACTCAGTCGCTAGGCGGGAGTACAGACCACCAAAGGCGCTCTCCAACTCGTTAGCGATGAACCGGATTTCTTCTGCTGTGATGCGCTCGGCATCCCGAACAGAGTTGCTGTTCAGCAAGAACGCCTGCGCTAACTCGCGCTCCCATCCCATGATGATCTCACGAAGTACACCGATCTCTAGGCGTCGTGCGCTCTCTGGGGTAGTGATGTCATCCCTGCGGCCTGCGTGGTAGGAACCGCGAGGAGAGTTGTTCAATTCTTCTACGTCCAGCCCTGATCCGGGATCGACAAGAAACTTGATGTCGGCCATGACACCGATCATTTCCACCAGTGCCACTGAACACACGTCAATGTTATGGAAGGAGTTGATGTTGTCTTCTACCAGACCCCGGCCATAGTTCTCGCCACGGGCTAGGCTCCATGCAAGCACAAGCACAGGAAGGTTGCGCGGTGTGTAGAACCGCACGCCCGGTACTGCGATGTTGTTGACTGCCTGCGCGCTGCGCCAGCGTTTACCAACCAGCTTGTAATGCGTGAGCAATACGACGGGGCTATCCTCTTTCAGCGCGGGCTGATCTGCCAGCACCATCTTCTGCATAGCCGCATCAAGGTTGCCGAACTTCTTACCGTCGCGCAGCATAACCTCTGTGATAGCGCCTTCGATAGTGCGCCGCACGCTGTAGTCTCTGATACCATACGCTGTACGCGATCCGCTATCAAAGCGACGGATACATGTGTTGCCTGTGATAATCATGTGCTTCACAGCTTCAACTGCCACAGGGCGATAGGTGGTTAGACCCATCTTGCGCATACCTGCTTGCTCGACGTTTGCTGTCTCAGTACGCACCAACTCAGCAAACGCTGCCTCGTTCTCGGTGCCGACTTCCTCAGATATTTTCTTGCGGGTTTCCGGTGTCAGCGCCACGGTGAAGAACGGGCGGTCCTTCGGGAACATTGTATCCACTACCTTGTTTGCAAGGTGGTTAACGACACGCGGGCCAATAGCAACAGCCCCACGATCTTGTTCCGATGATGCGGATGATTCTGGGGCGCAGATGTACGGTAGGGTGAGGCGGGCGTAGTTTTCGCTGCGCTGGATCAGGTCGCCCTTCTCTGTCTCCATCGCGGTCCAGATAATAGCCAGATCACCATGGGGCGCGGTTGGATCAGGGTGCTTCATTACAGGCCACCAATAGCACTTGCGCTAACTCCACCCACGACCCCGCCGCTGCTGGTTCGCTTGCCTGCGCCCTTCTTGGTCGCGCCGTTTGTAGTGTCCGGGTCATCTACAGAACCGATCTTGACCCTAGCGCCTGTGTCTTCCTTCATGCGCTTTAGTCTCGCTGCCTCTGTTGCCCCGGTTTCTTGCTTCTCTTGGGTAGCCGCAAGCTGCGTTCGTTGCTTCTTGCGGTCTTTTGAAGCCATAACGGCAGAACCGACCCCAACCGCCAACGCGCCAATAGCAAGCGCAGTAAAAAGTGCCATGTCTTCTCCTATAGGTTAAGTCGATGGCTTCGCTCTGCAAGCGTGAAGCCCATATGCTCCAACAGCTTGAGTGCTCGTTCAGGAGTAGTGTTTAGTGTGGACATCCTGACTTCATCAAGTTCAGCATCCTTTGCGTATTGGATGAACCGCCTAAGCAGGCGCAGCCCGTCTTTACCGGGAGCGTACCATCCGGTTTCAACCAGCGCGGCCCACGGTCTAACCGGGTCCATAACAGGAAGTCCTGCGATGAAGCCTGTGTCCGTGAGGAAGATAACCCCGTGTTTAATGATGTGCGTTGTCCAGCTTGCCGTTCGATCTGGACAAGCTGGCATGTCTGAGTATGCAGTTGTAAACTCCACCACCATCCCGGTTATTACCGGAACGTCTGCTAATGTTGCCTGCCTCATTTCCGCACTTCTTCTTCAATGACCTTACGCAAGTCAGCCTTAGCTGTCTCATAACCTACGTCGTACATCGTGCTTGTTGCAGTCATACGCTTAGGTAAAGACCAGCCTTCCAGCCGTTTTGCCATCCGCTCATTCATTGGTGGTGTGCTAACCGTCGATAGGCTTGTCATTGATGTTCTCCGGGTGCTGTATTGCATCAAGCACATCGCGGGGTAGTTGCCGGGATATGTCTTGTGGAATAGGTAGTCCTCGACCGACGTACTCTGCTGCCAACAAGATCAAATCCTCTGGCGGCATATCGGCATAGGCCATTGTGTCCTCCAAGAGTTCCCATGATCGGGATGCTTTGTCTTAGGACGACGGGATAGGTAATTGCCGATCTTTGAGCCATTACGCATACCGCTCGTCACGGCGGGCTGTAACAGATACAAAGATCGACTTTTGTCTTAGGACTATGGGTTAACCAAAGAAGAACTCGGATTTGAGGACATCTTCGATCTGCAAAGTCCCACGGGCAGGCAGGGCAGGCAGGGTAATACCGTGGCGTTCCTCGTGTGCTATCTTGAAGTCAGCAAGCACATCATGGTCGCCATGCAGCTTAACAAACTGTTCTCGTATGATCCGGTGCCATTGCTTGATGTCACAGGCATGAACACCGAAGTCATCATGGATCATGGCAAAGGAAGTGATACCGGCCTCTGCACCTGCATTAAGGCACATCTGCATGTGGCAGGCATCTACATGGTGTACTAGGTTCGGGCTGCTGCCCTGTCGCTGCTTACGCGCGCTCAACTCGTCGGTGTCCTCAGCCATGCTAAGGCACAGCCGCCCGGAAATCTGGGTTTCAATGTTCCGGGTCTTGTAGTTGTACGTTGCCTGATACACTGGAAAGCCAAGTGGGCTTGTGTACTCTAGAGGATGACCTGCCTTGGCAAGTATCCCGGCACACTCCTGAACCCAGTCCATCGCCTGCCTAGCGGCGACCACCACTTCCCCAATGCTTCCCCATATGATTGGGCTGAGGTACATGGAGTGCCGGAAGTTCGTGCTCTTGTCGAAGAAGTCGGGGGCTGTGTCTTGCAACCAACGAAAGATGCTGTCGGTACACGCCTGCCGCGTTGACCCATACGGCATGGTCATTACAGGCGGCTTGGGTAGCTTGCGGGGAATACCGGGCAGGTCCATGCTTTCAAACAGCGCCATCCAGTTCACAGCCCCCGCGTGGTGCTCGTCGTTTAGGCTACGCAGCCCGATCAGCTTGCGAGTAGCAACATCACCTACGTTCTGGTAGATGTCTGCTGGCACCTTCATCGGGATCAGGTTCACCGCCGCGCCGCCAATGCTGTCACGCAGCATGGCTGAGAAGTGCTGTAGCCCGTTGCAGCTACCATCCAGCGCCACAGGGAGGTGCGACACAAACGCAGCGCCGTGTTCAACAGCCCCGGCATATTCCAAGCAGAACGCAAGGAACTGGTATGGCTTATCGGCGTCCTTCCAATGGTCGCGGGCTGACACGGGGTCTTCGGCCACGGCCAACCAAAGCGCAGCGTTGTCGTCAATCCACTTTACGCGGTCGGGGTAGTCCATCTTGTCTTTGCCGTATTTGTTGGCACCATGAACCTTCAACCAGAACAAGCCGTCTTGGCCTAGTGCCTTGCCCTCGTGAAAGCGTAGCAGCGCCTTGCCGTGATCTGTACCCTGCGGCGACAGCCCTGTGGTTGCTGCGTACACCCGGCCCCGAAAGTCACACTGGTACACATAGTAGAACACGCTGTAATCCGTGAGCGTGCCAGCCATCCGCATTGTCCGGGTAAGCGCAAGGTTCTTTGCTACCCGTTCCCGCTCTATGATGTGTATCTCGCGGGCGTTGATCTTCCAGTTCAGGAACGCCTCTTTACGGGGGTCTGTCTCTGTCAGGGCCGATGGGTCGTCTTCGGCGCTCAAGGGGCTGGGCGGCACCTCGTAGGGCTGGGAACGCGGCATCCCGATACCAAGGTCTTTGTGCCAGACTTCCCGCATCACTTCTAGGATCGGGGTGTTCAATTCCCATCCTGTATTCTGCATGGCGTTGATCGCTGTAAACACCTTCGACATATCTGCGGTGGCAAATAATGCCGCCTGTGCTGATCCAGATTTACCGCGCATCTTAACAAGCGGGGTGCGGCTGCGTAGGGCGGGGCTGTAGTAGCCCCCATCGCTTATTGCACACCAGTCTTGCGGCGGGACGACACAAGGCATCCTGTCGGGGTGCGCTAACTCCATCTGCTCATTGTGCTGCATCACCCAATCAACACAAGCCTGTGTCGGTACGACTGATACTTCCTTGCGGTTGTTGCCAAGGTTCACGATCTTCTTTTCAATCAGGTCGCAGACTTCCATCATCAAGCCGATAACCGTAGCGCCCACGCCTAGCTGTTCCTCTTTCAGCCACTCGCGCCAAACCTGCTCCTTGCTGGATTGTGCATGGCTAAGGGCACGCTTCTGATAGCGGTAGTTCGTGCTGCCTCTGGCTTCAAACTGTCTGATGATTTCCGCGTAGTATTCCTTGTGCTCTGTCTCAAACTTCATAAAGCGCAAGTCGTCTTCGATTACCTTCCCTATGTTAATGCAAAGTGACTGCAACGATTGCGGATTAAACATGGCGGCAATGACTGCCTTGAGTGCCATGAGTGCTGCTTTATCAGTGTTGACGGTGGCAAGGAGTTTGGCGTACTTCCCACGCCTGCGCCCATCGGGATGCTTCCCGGCTAGGTACAGGCTGATGTGGTCAGAGATTTGCAAGACATAGCTACGCAAAAGGCGACTGCCCGCAGATGTTTCATGCGTGCGGTCGCCCTTGATTGCTGCGTCCTGTTGAGCACGGTATCTGCTGACACCATGATCGACCATCGTTCCTTCCCATGACAACTGGTCATGGATTGTGGGCATTATGGTCCTATGCTTTGGGAGTAAAGACAGCCTCTAGCTGTGTACGCTCTTGCTCTGCGTGCGCTGTGGCGTTGCGGGCAATGAAGCGGAGTAGATACAGGAAGTCGGCGCTTAGTTGTACGGGGGCGGGCATTAAGTTGCTTTCAGTGCCGCTCGTTTCACGCGGGCCTTAGCGTTGCGGGCTAGGCGGAGTTCTTCGGCGGTCTTGTGTGTGTGATGGAAGACACCACCATGTTGCGGTGTGATGTGGCGCTCGTAGTAGCGCAGCAAGCGGGCCAGCCACTCGTACTCTGTACCTTTGGCACGGGCGCGGCGGGCAAGGCTGAATACCCTGCCCTCCATACCGTTGCAGTTAATGCAGAGCACGTCGCGGAGGTAGCCCGTTGCGTGATCGTGATCGAGTGCAGGCGTCTTATTTGCTGCTGCGGTCATAGACTGCTCGCACAGAGGGCATTTGTACCCCTGCTGCTTCAACAGCGTTGTCCTAACTGTCACCGCTTGGCTTGCTTTGATGCGTACTGTCATCGCGCTTCAATCGGGTAGTACCGCATACCGCATGTAGAGCACACGATAGCCTGCCCGTTAGGATAGACGCGCTGCTCACAGATATTGCACTTGTACAGCTTAGGCTGTGCCACTTCGCACCTCCTTCAACCACTTCACAACGTCCAGTGGGTCATCGCTGCGGCGCATCCATAGCAACTGCATGTCACCCAGAAGCGCCTGCGTCGGTGTGACTGGGGTGCTTGTCTGCCAGTGCTCAAAAGGATAGTCGTGTTCCACATGGAGCATTACGAACAGCCTGCGCACCAAGTCAAACGCATCGCTGTCGTTATGCACATCGGCCAAGAGGTTGTAGGCCATTACAACGCCGCACGGCTTGGTCTTTGCCCTAGCTGCGTACATGATCTTCATCGGGCCTGTCATGTACTCCGGCGTAGGGGCTTTGCGCACCTGTTCCTGTGCTTTCAGGTAGGTCTGCGTGGGCTGCAACTCACAGTGTACCACGCCGGGTACAGCAGGCAGTCCCTTAATATGGTCTGCTGTGTCACCCATCAAGCATTGCGCCCAAAAGAACTTGGTTCCCCAGCCTTTCAAGGTCTTGCTCGACTTGCTATCATCCACCCAGATGCTACCGAACGTATCAACTACGTCCACCAGCGCCTCTGTGTCAAAGCACCAATGCAGACCCGGCACCATGCGCAAGTCCTTGTCGCGGCTAACGATGACACTAAGGTTCCGATCTACTGCGCTGTAGTTGGCAATAGCCAGCCCGTCATCAGCCTCTCGTTCAAGGTGAACCACACCATTAAGCACAGTGCCAATATAAGCCCGTACCGCATCAAGGTGCTCAGGTTTTTCCTTGTCTGCGCGGTTTGCTTGGTACTCCTGTTGGACCGCCTGCGCTGGTCTGCTGCCCTTATTAGAGCCGCTTGGTGTGACGTGGCAGACATACGATGACGCACCACACAGTCGCATAAGTCCGGTTGCGACCAGTTCAGCACCTTCCTGCATATCAGACAGCGTTCGCCTTTGCTTAATACCATCTAACTCATCCTTTGTTTCTGCGGAAACTTGATACGCCAGAAAATCGGCGTCAATGTGCGCAATGCGCCCCGGCACTTGCTCAGGGTACACCACGGCGTCGAAGTGGCCGCTGAGATCATCAGCAGCCACTCCAAACGCAGCTAACGGGTTGGTCAAAGACCCAGATCAGCCATGATGTCTGCCGGGGAAGCATCAGGAGCACCGCTCACGTCCTGCTTGGTCTGCTTAGGCTCAACGGCTGGGTCCACAACAGGTGCCGCCTCCACGGGCGTCTTTGGTGCCTCTGCGGGCGTCACGGGTTCCAGCACTTCTTCTTCCGGGGTTTCCACCTTGCCGGGATCAAGGTTCAGGTTCAGGTCGCCAACCCCGGAAACCAAGGTTTGCAGTGCGCTGCCCTCAAAGCCGACCATGTTCTGCACGATGTCTTCTTGAAGCCAGTTCTTCGATTGCTCTGTCTCAACACCCTTGGCGTCCTTCACAGTGCGGGTGCCATCAATGAATATGCTCTCCCACTGCTCTTTGGTCGGGTTCTTGAGTAACAGCAGCTTGATCGGCACGCTGATCTCAGGGACGGCGACGTTCGTGACAACTTCTGTCATCGGGTCTGTGATCGTAGGCGGGCCGATCAACCAGTTACCGTCTGCGTCCTTCATGTTCGCAAAGGTGCGCTCCGGCTTGTCCTCGGTCTTCGCCACAGTGTTGTGTTCGATCTTGATAAGAAAGCCCTGTCCAAGCATACTCGCCATGTGCTTGATGCCTTCACGGCCATACACCATCTTCTTCATCAGCTTGGAGAAGCTGGCCTTGTCGCCAACCTTCAACGCCATCTTGATGCTCTGCATGTTGGTGACGGTGCGCTTGACACCATCCACTTCAATCTCGCGGCGGTGCTTCGGCCCGTTCAACTCAAAGTACATCCGCACTTCCATGCAGTCTGCCTTGGGCTTGCCTTGGAATGGCTTTTGCTTGCGCTTGCCAACCTCAACATAACCGACGAACCGCGCCGGGGTCCAGCCAGCCGGGGCAGGGCCGTCATCAAAGTTGCTTGTTTCCTGTGTCTGGTCGTCATACTGGTCGGCATCGGCGGCTTGGTTTACGAGTTCATTGACGTTCATGTGTTTTCCTAGTGCGAATAATGTTTAAGGGAAAGCATGTTCGGGCCGACCTCGGCATCCACGGGGAATGGAACCGGGCAGTCGATGTTGAACAGATGCTTGAGAAGTTGCGGCACAGCCTGCATGATCTTCTTCATGCCGGGGATGACGGTATCAACGATGTCAGGCTGCATGTCAGCCCACACACAGTCATGTACGGTGTTGACCAGCAGCGCCCTGCCGTTGAAGTTGTCGTTCTTGACGAACCAGCGCCATAGGAAGCCAAGGATCATCTGAACGATCTCCCCGCCTGTTCCCTGTACGGGATAGTTCTTCAACTCTGGTGGGCTGAACGTATCAGTGATGCCCTTGCTACGCATAAACGCGGGGGCATCCCAGCTACGCCAACTGTATAGGGTGCCTGTTGGTGACTGCCATGTGCCTCTGCGGTACACACGCCAGCCTCTATCTGCATCGCGGAAAGGCTCTGAGGTGGCGTTCACCTCTTTCTCTACATCCGCGTTGAACTTCACTACACCGGGGTATTCCTTTTCCTCGGCTTCGATCATTTCCTTTACGTCGTCCAGTGGGATACCATTCTTCTCTGAGATAGAATTGGCCCCTGCACCGTATGCACGCTCAAAGCTGAATGACTTGCAGTTCCGGCGTTCTGCGTTCCACTTGGCGTAGTCTGGTGCGTCTTCGTTCTTGCAGTGGAACAGTGCGAACTCATAGGACACGCTGTTCTTCAACGACACGCGCTTGCAGTGGAAGTCGATCTTCAAGTTCAAGTCACGGATTAGGTTCACATCACCGCTGAGTAGACCCTGCACAACCACTTCAAGCTGGCTGTAATCCAACTCACCCATAACGCCGTTCTCAAAGCGGCTGATGAACACTGCTTTCACATCTGACTTCTGACCTGTCGGGATGTTCTGCATGTTCGGGTTATTGGCTGATAGCCGGGTCGTCACTGTGCTTGTGTGGTTAAGACTGTGATGAACGATGTGATCTTCTTTCTGTACGCACGTTAGCATCCCAACGTACATCTTCTTCTTTGTATCGTATCGGACGTAGTAGGTGCCGATCTCCTTACTGAGAGCCTGCCACTTGCCCATCAGCTTTAGGAACGGCACATCACGGTTTGCAAGGATAGCGATGATGTCAGAACCCGTACCATACACAGGCTTGCCCATGCCGTCTGTCAGCTTACCTTTCCAATCGGAATCAGGCTTGGTGTAACCGGGCAACTCGTAGAAGAAGTCTTGGTACTTCACCTTCAACTCACCGGGAACATCCACGTTCTTGAACTTGCCATCGCCCTTCTTCTTGCCGGATAGGTAAGTGTCTTGCTTGCGGCTTTCTGGACCGGGGCAATATAGGTATCCTGTCTCAACCCCATCCAAAGTCTCTGGGACACACTTTGATACATCAACAGGCTCCCCACCAAACAACGGCCACCGCGCCGTAGCCTTGAGCCTAGCAAGCTGCCCGGTTGCCTCGTCCAGATACGTCGTCTGCTTCTGGTAGCGGATCGTGCCACCGTACAGCAGGCAGGAGATATGCACGTTGCTGCCCCAGCTAAACCCGACTTCATCCGGGATGTGCTTGATGTACTCTTGCAGCCCTGCCTCAGCTTCATTGAACTCTGCGGTGCGCAGGATCAGGTCCGCCTTGGCGCGGGCGGTGTCGATCTTGACGCCGTTGAACTCCATTTCTGTTGTGGCACACAGCCCGTCCATCCGGGCCTTGATTGCAGCAGTCATGTTCAGGTCTTCGGCCTCTTTGATCTGCCCCAGATAGATCAACTCAGTGTTGCCGATGTCGCCGCTGTTCCGGCCTTCGTCCTCTGTGCCAATGAGGTAGTCTTCGAGCAGCGCCGGGTCGATCTGGGATGTCAGATAGCCTGCTTCCCATAGCGCCTTGATACCGTCGATCTTCTTGCGGCCCCCGTATTCCTCAATGATGTTGTCCATAGCGGCCATCTGGCTACGCTGGCTCTGGGCATTAACGAGGTAGTAGCCGTACTGCGTACACCAAACCCTGCCGCCACGCTTGTAAAACGCCTTAAGGTCTGGGTTGTCGTTGCACATCTCATACAGCAGGTCAAACTTGATGTTGTGGCCGACAAGTACCGTTACATCATCTGGGATACGCAGGTAGTTGTCTTTGGTCTTGCCCTTGAAATACTCCATGCTGGCACGGGTATCGCCCTGCTTCTTCCAGCCACGCATGACGACGTAGTTCAATGGATGGAACGGGTTGGCCTTGCGCTTGTGGCTCTGGTGTGTCTCCGTTTCGCTGTCGAAGACTAAGTACACATCGCCGGGGTTAGGGTTTGGCGCAGGAACGCCATTGCTGTGCATGGGAAGGATACTCACCGCAGCGGCCACGGGTATTTGGCTGTTATCTTGTCGATGTACTTTTGGAGCATCTGTTCGTCAACGCTGTTGCCAACACCGCCCCCAACACCGCCCCAGCGTTCACGATTAACGGTGTGCTGCTTGTCAGCCGCGTCCCGTAAGAACCGCTTGTCTATAGTAAGAGCACCCCTTGCCCAGAACACATTAGACACGGCCATGGAGTGGTATTCCATCATGCTCTGTATGCTTATGTCGCCGCCCCGATATATCAGGTTCAACGGCAAGCCCCGTACTGTGAACGCGCCCTCTGTAGCAATGAACCCGCCAGTTGGTCCGTAAGAGGTAGTGTCGGGCCACGGCACCCCCCACCCCGCAGCGTTTTCTACAACTACGTCAATATCCTTTACAGGTTGACCTAGCAAAGTATCGCGTAACGCCCCGCCAGCGATAACGTAACTCATGCGGAAGGGGTGATGTTTATAGTGTTCGTATATAGCGTCGTCCACTTCTTCCATGAACGCGATCAGTTCCAGTATCTTACTCATAGCTTGGCTCCATCTTGTCCTCCCGCCAATGCTGGAAGGTGGGCTGTCGCAACGCTGTGTAGCTGTCGTCGCGCTTGTACTTGATCGTGGCGATACGTGGCTGGTCGATATGCCCAATGGGTCCACAAACATCCCACCAATATTTGCGGTCAGCGTGTGACATCTTCCCCGGCCCGATACCAATCTCTGTGCCGTGGAAGTCCGCTAGGATACGACCGACCATACCAAGGGGTACGCCGTGCTCAGAGACAGCTTCTTCAAATCCGTTGATGCGCAGGTCCACCGTGGGATCGAACACAACCTTCTGGTAATCCCAATGCCGTGTACCGGGCTTGAACAGCGCAGAAGCACTGCGGGCGATGTAGCCCTCAATCTTGGCTGCGTCTGGCCGGGTACTCGCTACATCCAGTTGACGCATCAAGTCTTCTTCGTCGCGGCACAGCGATTGGTGTACCATACGGGCAGTATCCGTCTGCACTGTCCGCAGGATACCGCGCAGGATACGCTGCCGCAGAAACCACGGTGCGTCACAGTGATTGCTGTAGTCAAAGAAGTTCAGGATAAGGTCGTCCTGTGGCACCTTGCGGCGCACCACCCCACTGACATCCTTGAAGTCGGTGAAGGTCTTGTGCGTAACCTCTGCCACAAAGGTCGTTGGCCCTGTAATTGAGATGCCGTGCTCTGACAGTGATCGCAGGAACGCACCTACAACAACATCACAGCTTGGCAGGGGTTCGCCGCTGCGTGACTGCGTTGCCCATTCCATGCCGTGCTCATGGGGTATAACGTCAATGCGTACAGGAACACCGTCATGCTTAACGCTCAGGCCGACCGGGAATACCAGCTTTGACGCATCAAAGCCCTTAGCCAGCGGGATGCTTGCTGTCATTTTGATGTCCTTTTATGCTCTTGTGGCGGCTCCCGGAACGACAGGTAGTCGTACTGCGGGTTTTGCTGGATGAACAACTCAAGCTGTATAATCAGCCCCGCCGCCTCATGTGCTATGTGCAGCAGGCCGCTCTCGTCATCGAACATCTGCCCGGTATCACGGCTGCGGCGATGTCTGCGGCAAGCGGAGTTCCAACGATCTGCCGCAACCTTCATCCAGCTACGCCGCTCGTACTTGAGCATACCGTAATCAAGCACACGGTTTATGACAGACAGTGCTCGTACCATGTCATGCTCAAGTAGCAGGGGATCGGTTTTGCCTACATCGGCTTTTGCTTCTTGGCTTGGCGCGCCTTCTATGTTTACCGCCATCCTTTGCCATCCTTAATGGTGATGATGCACCGCTTTGCGTTTGCATACGTTCCGATCATGCTGTGCGACCAGCCCGACAACCCTTTGTTGTAGCCCATGTCCAGCTTGCCATAGACGCCAGCAGTGTAGACGCCCTCAGTGATACCCGCAGAGTGCGTGTGCGCTGTGTTCGCCTTACCAACTGTGCGTAGGTTCTTGGGGTTGCCGCGTGCGCCGTTCGGGCCGAGGTGGCCGTGCAGGCCCGCTTCGATCTCACCGAGGATGCGGTAGCTGTCATCCTCCTGCAATATCTCGCAGCTATCCAAGAAGTCCTCAGACAAGTGCAGCGATAGTGCATGGGTGAAGGCGTGCGGTTCGTCGCCAGCTTCTCTCGCCTTGAAGCAATAGGCGTTCATTTCATGCCAGTACCGGGCGTTAATCGGGTCTGCCATCGCGGTTGTGTTGCGCAGCCATCCTTCAATGGCCTGATCGTGGTTTGACACAATGATGATGTGCCGGGAATACTCGCGGTACGCTGCTTCATTCAAGAAGGTAGCCGCGTTCACGATCTCCCTCTCCACCTCGTCTGTACCCTTGACGTACATGCTGTGCAGGAAGTGCGGGTCTTTGATGTTGTGGTGGTTCCGCGCCGTGAAGTCGATGGTGTCGTGGAAGTGCTGCTCGTGGGGCCGGAGCCTGTCAACAATGCCGCCGAGGTCAAAGACCGCGTGTGCCGTGGGCAGGTCCAGCTTGTCCATGTGGATGTCGCCGTGGGTGATGGCGAACATACGACAGTTCTCCTGCTCCCCCTTTAGTGTCCAGTAGGAAGTGAGGTCGTAGAAACCGCCAGATTTATCAGCGTTCAACTGCCGCGCCCACCACGTCCCGTTGTCGTCCACTTCAACCACCAGCGCACCGAACACATGATGGAAGTCTGCCACCTGTCCTGCTGCTTTCTGGATGTAGTTGCGTGCCGTGACCGTCCCCGTGGTGTAAAGGAACTTCGCCGGGTCGATCTTCATTGTCGGCACGCTTTCCATGACCAGCTTTGCGTGCGGGATGATGGCTGATGCCTGTCGGGTGTAGTTCTTGAAGCTGGACAGCGGGTTGATACGCGTCGGGATCACATTCAACTCGCCGCACCAGATCAGATCAGGCGTTACTTCCAGCGACACATCAGAGGCATACGGCAAGATGCGCGGGTCAAACCAGATGTCGTCGTTGTCTGAGGATTTCTGCGATCCGGGCTTAACCGACTTGCTGCCGTAGGATGCCTTGTTGTAGGTGTAGCGGCTGATGTGCAACTCTGCATCCCGTGCGGCACAGTATCGCTCTAGCGCAAGGAAGAAGTCTTCGTTCAACAGCGTGTTGGACTGCGCACTGGTGAACACAAACGTCTTGCCTGTGGCGATGTTGCGCCGCTTGTCCGGGGCATCCAGTGTGCCGCCGATGATGGGGCCGGATAGGGCAACAGGTTCAAGGCACTCAGCGTCGATGTCGTTGGCTGTGCGCAGGAAGTCGCCTGTGGTGAACTTCTCGCCGTGGCTGCGAAGCCATAGCATTGCTGATACCCTGCCCCCGCCATTGGCCGCTAGGGCGTCTTTAACTTGTTCAGCAGACACACTCATGGACGGTGGCCTTTGAACAGCTTGAACGCCCGGACGCGCTTGCCCGACGGGCGCTTCATTGTGGGCTGGTTCGCCATAGGGTGACGCAACTGGATCATGCGTGGCTCTGAGTTAGCCACTGCTTGAAAGAGAACTGTAAAGATGTTCATTCGTCGGATGCTCCTGATGTGTCGGCTGTGTAGGGGATGTCCTCGTAGCGCGCCTTTTGCGGGCTGTACTGGACGGTGGCGCGGGGGTCTTGTGGTGCGCCCTCGCGGCGTATCTTGTTCTTTGGCATACCGATGTAGCGGACGCCTGCTAGACCGGGATCATTGCTGGCCCCGATCATCATCATAAAGTCGCACGCACCCTGCTTCCCGGTTTTGCTGTCTTTGAGCATACCGAGCGTAGGGAATTGCAGACCGTCGCCTTCATTGCTGATCTGGGATGTCGCCAACCCTGCATGGTCGTACTTCACAGCGAGTTCACGGCCCCACTGATACATACGCTCTAGGCCAAGGTCTGTACGGGCTGAGTCACCAAAGCCCCGGATGTTGTCGATCATGTCGTAGACGACTAGGCCGGGTTCCTGCTTCTCAATGATGCCCTCGACCGTGAAGCAATCTGCGTTGTGAACGTCGATCACCCTGATGCGGTCGATAGCACCCATGATGCTGATGTAGGCGTCACGGATGTTGCCGCCGCCGTCCATCTTGATAAGTTCTGACATCGTAGCGCCAAGGGCTGCTTGATACAGCCGGGGGATGATGCGCTTGCCCGGTCCCTCGTTGTTCAGCCAGATAGCGTTCTGGCCTGTGGGAAGCTGGGCGGCTAGGTGCGTCAACTCCGACGCAATGAACGTGGTTTTGCCCTTGTCGGGTCGCCCCGCGATGATACCAAAGTCACCGCCGCGCAAGCCCCGGCACGATTGGTTCAGACATTCCAGCCGCCAACTCAGGCCGCTGTCGTCAATTTCCTCTCGCAGCAAGTCTCCGATGTCGTCCCGGATGTAGTCGATCTCCCGGATACCAGCGTCGGCCTTGAAGCCGTCCACCAGCCGGGTGATCTCGCCTTGGATGTTCGATAGGTCGCCTGCATCAAACTTAGCCAGCAGGTTCGCTAGGTCTGTTCCCATACGCAGTTCCAGCATACTCCGCATGATGCCTTTCTTGACATCTTCGGGTACATCCTTGGTCATCACGTTCGACAGGATGCCGTCATACGCCGTGGATTGCTCTGCGGTAAGGTTCGGGTGCCGTGATCTGAACACAGGCAAGAACGTGGCGTGGTCGATGCGCTCCTGATCCGGGAACATATCGAAGTATTTGCCGAAGTCCGCTAGAATAGCATTGGTCTGTGGGTCGAGTGCTGATGTCGGTACTCTGCCGCGTATCCGCAGGTAGTCCGACTTGTGTTTGAGGATGCGTAGTAATTGAAGGTCGATCATACCATGATACCCCTCCCTACGCAGTACAGCGCAGTCTCAGGCACCCACTCGTAGACAAGAGTGGCCTGACTTAGCTGGACAAGGATTATACCGGGGTGCGACAGGTAGTTGATACCTGTAGACCAAAGCATAAGCGCGAGTTCATACGTTGTGGCGCAAGTCATTCTCAGGCTCCTATGTGCGGTTTGTTATTGCCTCCCGTATCTGCTGCCTGTGCAGCGCCTTCGGGTCTTTGGCGGTTTGAACGCGGGTGAGCACAACAGGGTACAACCCCATCCTGCCCCTGAGCCGGGTCCATGCTTTATCGCCAGCACCGTCGGCGTCGAACCACCCAACGACTTCGCCGGATGACTGCGTGATTTGGGCGGCGTGCTCTGGTGTGATAGCTGTACCAAGCACAGCTACCGCGTTGACGCCTGCCCGGTGAACAGCGATGGCCGACAGCACGTCCTCCACAACCACAACTACCGGGCTATCCCGGTGTGGTGCACGGAAGATTGTATCTGCGTTGCCAGACATCATGCGGTACTTCGGCCTCTCCTTGAAAACAGCGCGCCCTAGCAGCCCGACCATACCGCCCGTGGGGCCATAGATCGGGATCAGCACACGCCGCGTCTTTTCATGCCAGTGCATCCCGTAGGTGCCTGTGGCGTCTTCTGGGGATAGCCCGCCTTTGAGCACCCACTGCCACGCCTCCAACGGGCCTGCTGGAAGCGGTACGGCATCTGGGGGCATGTGGGGTAGGGTCTGGGACGACAACACGTCTTCTGCCTGCCTTGCGGCAAGGATTTCAGCTATGCTGCGCTCCCCGTGTGGTTGAAACTCATTCGCCCCGCACCTGTGGCAATAAAGGCTTACGCCGTTGTGCCCGTTGCTTATCGTGGCGCTGCGATCAGACGCGCAACACTCGACCTTTTGTTTGGACCCTATTCGCATATTCAGGGCTGATTGTTGCCAGTTCTTCACTGTCATCTGCCCCCTGTTCAAAAAGCTGCACAAGTGTGTCGCCGTAGTGGCATGTCATCTGTGCTGATGCGGAACCGCCCAGCGTTGAAGTAGACAGCGTGATGCAGGCAGGGTGCTTGGCGCGAGTGTCGGTGCAGTAGATCACAGCCACGTTGTCGTTGTGGTACTCTACAGTCATACCAAACTTGGCAAGGACGTCGCTCCATCTGCGGTAGACCACTCTTGATGTGAACTCCGCCGCCGTAATCATAAGCCGCAAGCGGTCGTAGCCGGGTGTATTGTTCATGCTGCTGCCTCCCGGCCTATATTTGCAACCCACAGTGTCGCCTCGTACCGTTCCGCCGCACGGGCCTTCTTGATAGATTTCTGCAATCGTCGCAGGTCTGCCTCAGTGAGCATAACGGTGCTGTCGCCGTCCCACTGGGCTACCGTAACCGCGTACTCGACGCACCGCAGTCCGTTGTTGTACTCTGTGGTGTGTTCCGTGATTGTAAGTGTGTCTTCCTCATCATGGGCGCAGTAAACCTCAGTGATGATACGCGCGGTATCTTGGGCCATGTAGCCTCCAATAAAAAGGGCCGAGCACTAATGCCCGACCCTGTGTCCGTAACAACAAGTCTTTGGGGTGCTTTACAGCCCCGCGAGAGGATCGAAGGGTTCGGCAGACACAGGGACTTGCGCCTCTGTGGCCTGATCCACCTCTGCGGTCACAACCGCGTCTTCCAATCCAGTGCTTTCAGCGCGGACCGTCTTCTTGCCAACAGCATATGCCTGCTTGCTTGGCTTGGTGATATAGCCGAGTTCAACAGCACGGTTCAGGTACGCCCGGACAGTCTGGACAGACTTGATTTCCATGTCCATACGCTTCGCAGCGGCCATGATCTGATTGATGTTCAGTTCAGCGTATCCCGCTTCCTTGCCCGCAACCACTACATCAGCCCAGTTACGCGCTGCGGCACTGCGGTCGCCGCCGCCTGCTCCAAGGTTCTTTTGAAGTTCGGCTGGAAGATCAGAAACGTCGGTGAAGTCAAAGATGTTCTTGTTTGTCATATGTACTTTCTTCGGGGTCATTTGATGCTCCTTGCAGGTTAGCCACGGCAACAATAACATAAGTGTTATCAAAGGCGCTATAGCAAGGGTTAGCCATTACTAAGTGATTGAAACTGCTATGGTTGGGTCGTCCTGCCGGGCCTACCATTCTCTTTGAAACACTGTGTGGTTCGACACGGCTCTGTTGCACAAATCTCATGAGGGATTCATCTTGTGAATCCAGCATGGTAGCTGTGTGGTATGAGTAAACCGACACCCCTCGCCTACAAGACCAGGAACTGGTCCGCCTATAACGAAGCGCTCAAGCGTCGTGGCTCGCTGACGATTTGGTTCGATCCCACCATGACCTGGGAGGCTGCGCCGACCGGAAAACGTGGCCGACAGCCCGACTACAGTGACGCTGCGATCCAGACATGTCTGACGATGAAAGTACTGTTCGGCATGGCGCTGCGGCAGACGACGGGGTTTGTCGAGAGCCTCCTGCACCTGATCGACTTGGAT
>NZ_FOCO01000041.1 GCF_900110135.1 Pseudorhodobacter antarcticus
AGAGCCCCGTCAACAAGTTCCCATGAATAGGTGACGATCGAAAAGATCGTACCCGATGTGATCGTCAAATTGGCAGTCGCATACCAAAGGTTGAAGACCACCAATCCAAGGAGAACGACAAATATCGCACCGTAAACGATGGATTCCGTATCAGATATCCGCACTTCGATACGGCGCAACCGCGTCAGATGGGTTGATAGGCTTTGTGATTTGCGTGTCTCAAGAATGCCAACCTGCCGCTCGGTCTGCTGATTAAGCTGGCCATTGAGCCTATAAAAACGATCATGCGACAGACTGTATATTGCCAACATCGTCGCCACCGCGCTCGCCCCTGCCAGCGCCAACACGGGATCAAATATATATAGGACGATGACCGATATGATGACTTGGACAAGTGATGTCATCGCCAACGGCAAGTCGGCCTCAAGAAAATCTGCCAACTCGCGTCCCATCCCCAGCCGAGCATTCAACGTCGACACAGGCAGGTTCGTCGCGCGCGCAGCTTGGGTTTTCCCCATTTCAACACGTACAGTGCCGAAAACACGCGTATCATAGGCACGACGGATCACGCTGACTACAATCAGCACTGCTAGAACAGCCATCAACTGGAACAGCGCATCCGTATCATTGGCCAATAGCCCGTCGATCGCAAAACCGATGAAAAGCGGAACAAGTGCAGTAAGAGCAACCTCAATAAGGATCAGCAACCAAGTAAATGAAATGCGCCAGCGGAACGCCCGCAAAAGCGCCAGAACAGTCAGGGGGCCATTGTTCAACATCACGATATCCTAGACCTCTGAATTTTGGGCTGTAGCCGCAACGTCGCCGGGAAACACCGCAGTGTGAATATCATCACCAATGGCGATTAAGACCGGAACTAGGATGAGCATCAGGGCTGTCCCAAAAATCTCACCGAATGCCAGAGATGCGGCTGCTGGGATAAGGTATTGCGCCTGCTCAGACGTTTCAGTCAACAGAGGAAGAAGGCCAATAACTGTGGTCGCAGTGGTCAGGAAAATCGCCCTAAACCGTCCGATGCCAGCCTCGTGCAGCGCTGCGATCACGTCCATTCCTGACGTGCGATTTTGGTTGTAGCGGGTGATTAGCACCAGACTGTCATTCACCACCACACCGGTCAGCGCGAGCATGCCAAAGAACGAAAACAGCGATAAAGGCAGCCCCATGATCAGATGCCCAATCGCGGCCCCGACGAACCCGAATGGTATGATCGCAAGAATAATGAAGGGCTGCGAATAGGATTTCAGCGGCACCGCCATAAGCACGTATATAAGCACGGTGGCCAACAACAACGCCCGCAAAAGCCCACCCTGGATTTCTCCCATCTCTTCTAGTTCACCCCCAAAGGACACCTGAACGGATGGGTATTTCTGTGCAAGAAGCGGCACCATTTGCTCTGTCACGGCCTGGGCAACCTCCACCGGGGACACAACCGAGCGGTCAATGGCGGCGGCCACGGTGTTAACAGTTTGACCGTTCAAGCGGTGTTTCATACCTGCGACATAGCCGCCATTCACTTCGGCCACGGTTGTTAGCGGCACCCAAGCCCCGGTATCGCTGCGCAGTCGAGTTTGCAGTAAATCGTCAACCGTATTGCGCGCAGGGCGGGCGTTCTGGACCAGCACTCGTATTTCTGAACTATCGCGGCGAATACGCTGCACTTCTGCGCCGCCAAACGCATACCCGATCTGACTAGCAAGCGTTTCGGTGTTGATTTCTGCGAGAATTTGCCCCGGTTTTCCGTAACACCGTGACCCGCTGGTTTCAATATTTCCGCCGACTTTTCATGAGATTAACAAATTTCAGACGGGTCAGCGCCAAATGGAAAAGTGGGTCAATCTGAGACGAAATTCAACAGCATGGCGTTTGTTTTCGACTATGATCCGCTGATCCACCAGATCGATGCTTTGTCGCGCGCGTGTCCTTATGAAACGCAAGAGCGGTTGATGACACGCATCGTTCATGCCTGCGCCTCTTATCCCGCAATCAGGGCGCTGGATATCTGCCTGCGCAAGCGGCCCGTTTTGGCCGGGTCAGGCAGTCTCGGCGTGCGGCTAATCTTGGATGCCGAAGCACTGACGGCGCTGCGCCCTGCGGCGGTTTGATCAGCCCGTTCTTTACGCCGGACGGTTCTTGCGTCAGCCACATCAAGGCGCAAGCCATGTCCCGGCCCAGTCCGCATCACGATCAAACCGGGCGCGGCGATGGTGGGCCCAAAGATGCAAGGCATCAATGGTTTGCACGGTCATCCGAAGGATAGCGAAGCTTTCCGCGTCGGGCTACTTTGCATAGTCAAGCGCCTGTTGGATCGGTTGCCCCGGTGCGGGCAGGCTGCCATAGGACTGGCGCGACGCGTCTGGAACCCCAGCCCATAGTGCCGCGACATCAGGGCCAGTCAGGATCGTCACCGTGGCCTCCAACCGCATCTGCAGGTGCGCGCCTGTGTCCCATACATGCAGCACGGCAAATGGCGTGGCGCGCAAATCCGCCACTTTGGACGATTGCAGATCGGTGTGAATGTCCAGTGTCCCCGTGGTTTTGTCCGCCGCGCGAAGAACCACCGTTCTGGCCTGCGGCTTGCCATCTGGCGTGACCGTCGCCAAGGTCGGATGCCGCATCGGGGCGCGCCGGTCGCGCACACCACGCACCAGCCGCGTCCAGACCTGCGCGTAGAGGTCGTATAGATCAGCCGCCCAAGGATGCAGATCCGGGGTCATTTATACACCTCGCGCCGGTCAGAGAATGCCCGGACCCGCCTGCGCCACGCACGGTAGCTGATAATTTTTAGATTTTTCCGCATCAGGGTTTTCACCGCGTCAGGGCCGAGTCCGTGGAGGCTTTCAATTGCAGCGAAACTGTCGTGATCGCTCAACGCCATCTCGATGATTTCGCCAAGGGTTGCAGGGTCGAGCACGGGGTGTTTCATAAGCTTCGAGGTGCGCCGGTGGTGCGGCAAGTCAAGGGATCGCTGGGGCGCCGCAGACAAACGTTTTGGTTGCAACGCGCTAGATTACCACAGGGTTGGGTAAGTTTCAGTTTCCGCCGCTGATTGTGGTCGCGGCACCAAGCAGGCGCTACATCTGCGTGACGGCAACGGACAGACAGCTTGTCGGGGGGAGGACCAGATGCAACAGGATTTCGACTTCCCACAAACGCCCCCCGACAATCCGGTTGCGCGCTACGTTCATCTGACGCGCACGGTCATGCCTAAGCTCGCGCGTGGCGAAAAGCGTCACTGGCCCGTCCGGAACGACCATTGTTTTCAGCGCATTGTGCTGGATACGATCTGCGAAGGGGTCTGGTATGACCACATCGCCCGGCCTGCCTACAAGCACCTCAGTCAAACACAAGCCTTGGCTGCAGTTCATCTGTGCGAACAGATCATCGCAGACCAGATTGACCTCACGGCGCTGAACCAGAAATCGCTTACGTGGCGCTGCAAGCTAAGGCTGCCCCCTTTATGACGCGCTCTGCGACGGCCTGATCCTTGGGCAGCGATCAAGGTTCATCGCCGCTTATGGCGCGTTCTTTGTCGCTCGCGGATGCCCGGCATTCGCTTTCGTCGGCCAAACCTCAAGAACCCCGCATAGAATAACCAACCCGCCGCCTATCATCTCGCTGGCAGACAGAGTTTCCCCGGCAAAGATCGCCGCAGTCAGCGCACCGAAAATCACCTCGGGCATCAGAAGGATACCCACCCGAGCCGGGTCAAGCCGAATAGTGGCCCACATCAGGCCGGCAATCGACAGCCCCCACCATAGCCCACCCGTGGCGAGCACCGTGATCCCGACCCAAACCGCATCTTCTCCAGCGATTGTGGGCAGGGGTTCAAGAAACGGGGCAAATGCCAAGGAGGTCAGCGTCGCGCCAGAGGCGAAGATGAACGCCGCAGGCAGCGGGGGCACGCGGGACTTCAGGCGTATTCCTGCGGTGGCAGCCGCCCAGACCAGCCCACCGACGAAGGCCATCCATTCGCCCAGACTGCGCGGAACCGGCACGCTACCCTCACCACCGAGCATGACGAACAATCCGGCAAGCCCCACGCCAATTGCGATCAACCGCAGTATGGGAACTTGCCATCGCAGAACGAATTTGGCGATCAGCACGCTCCAGACCGGGCTGAAAAACCACAAAAGGACGACAAGCGCCACTTTGCCATAGAGAAAACCGATGGAATACAGCGCGAAGGCGGCACCGCCCAGCGCAATCGACACCACCCCAACCAATCCAGTGTCCCGAAACAGATGCGTCTTTCCCGCAACGAACGGCAGCAGGAAGAGCATCGCCGCGAGGGTGATCGCGCCCGTACCCCAAGCGCCATCCAGCCCAAGTGCTGCGATTGCGCGTACAGGCATCCAGTACACGCCCCAGAAAACACCAACGCAAAGCACAATCACGGAGGCAAGGAAGGCTTTGTTCATGTCTTTTTCCCTTAAGGCAATATCACGTCGCTAAACCCCGTCGAAGCAGCTTGCGCCTCCGGCTCAACCCTTGAACCGGTTTTTCCAACATGCAGCCTCAAAGCCCCGACGTGGCACGACCGAAACCCGACATACCATCCATAACCTGCTTGACGCGGACCTTGAAATCGCATTTTTTGACATTCGCGACGGGGGCGTCCGGGGATCCGGGCTGAGAAGCACCCTTTGAACCTGAACCAGATCATGCTGGCGTAGGGAGTCTGCGGTATGTGCCCCTTTCGGCCAGTGATGGCCACACCGGGCCTGCCACCGGCCCCTTGCGCGCAGCGAGGGAGCATTATGGAAGACACCGGAACCAACCTTGCCAAAATGCGGGCGACTGCGCCTCTTGTGCACCAAATTACCAATTATGTGGCCATGAATATCGCCGCCAACGTGGCTTTGGCGGCGGGGGCGTCGCCCGCCATGGTGCATGCCCGCGAAGAAGTGGTGGAGTTTGCGGGCCTCGCACAAGCGCTGAGCGTGAACATCGGCACGCTGGATGCAGCTTGGGCCGAAGCGATGGAGATGGCAGCACAGACGATGGCGGCTGGCGGTCGGCCATGGGTGCTGGACCCGGTCGGTGTGGGGGCCACGCAGTTTCGACAAGATGTCTGCGCGCGACTGATGGCCCTGCGGCCCACGGTCATTCGGGGCAATGCGTCCGAGATTTTGGCGCTGGCAGGGCTTGGTGGTGCTGGGCGCGGTGCGGACAGTGCCGACCCGGTAGCTGCCGCCGAGGCCAGCGCGCGCGATCTTGCGGCCCGCTGCGGTGCGGTGGTCGCGGTCTCTGGCCCGGTGGATTATGTCACCGATGGGGTGCAGAGCTTTCGTGTGGCGAATGGCGATGCGCTGATGCCGCGCGTGACGGCCTTGGGCTGTTCACTGAACGGTCTGATCGCCGCATTTCTGGTGGGCCAACCCGCCCTGCCCGCGACTGTGGCCGCACTGGCCTATTTCGGGCTGGCTGGTCAGCGCGCGGCGCAAGCGGCCAGTGGCCCCGGCAGTTTTCAGGTGGCGTTTCTGGACGCACTTGATGCCCTGACACCACAGGACGTGACCGCAGGCGCAAAGGTCAGCCGCGCATGAGGGGGCCAATTTATGTGATCACCGACCCCGGCGCCGCCCTTCCCGTCGCCGAGCAGGCGCGCGCGGCGGCGCGGGGCGGGGCGGCATGGGTGCAACTGCGCGACAAGACCGCGTCTGACGACGATCTGGCGGCGCTCATCCGGCTTCTGTTGCCGGAAATGGCTGCCTTTGGCACGATGCTTATCGTGAATGACCGGGTCGAGGTTGCGCTGGCAACCGGCGCGCATGGGCTGCACATCGGTCAGGGTGATGGCGATGCCGCGGCAATCCATCAGCGGATGCCCCCCGCCATGATCCTTGGCCTGTCCGTTGAGACGGTGGCGCAGGCCCGCCTGATCCCGCCGGGTGTGGATTATATCGGCGCAGGTCCGGTGCGGGCCACGCCGACCAAGCCCGACCATGCCACCCCGATCGGCTTTGACGGGCTGGCACAGATCGTTGCGGCCACTGCCCTGCCCGCCTTTGCCATTGGCGGCCTGAAGCCCTGCGACGCAAGGGCCGTGCGCGGCACGGGGGCCTTGGGCATGGCCGTGGTCAGCGCTGTGACCCGCGCGCCAGACCCAGAGGCTGCAACCCGTGCATTGCTGGCAGAATGGGGGATGGCATGATCCCCAATATTCTGTCGATCGCTGGGTCTGACCCATCAGGTGGCGCAGGCATACAGGCCGATATCAAGTCGATCTCGGCCAATGGCGGCTATGCCATGGCCGTGATCACCGCACTGACGGCGCAGAACACTCAAGGCGTGACTGGCGTGCAGATGATTGCACCAGATTTCGTGGCGGCACAGATTGCCGCGATCCGCGCCGATATTCGGGTGGATGCGGTTAAGATTGGGATGCTGGGTGATGCCGGGATCATCGGCGCAGTCGTCAAAGGGCTGTCCGGCCTTGGCGCACCCGTTGTCCTCGATCCGGTGATGGTTGCCAAAGGCGGGGATCGGCTGTTGCAGACCGCAGCGGTTGCCGCCTTGCGCGCAGCGTTGCCGATGGCAACTGTTGTCACCCCGAACCTGCCCGAGGCCGCCGACCTACTGGACCTACCCGAGGCTATGACCCGCAACGACATGGAAGACCAAGCGCACGCGCTGCTGGCGCTTGGTCCACGCGCGGTACTGCTCAAGGGCGGCCATCTGGGAGGGGACGATTGCCCGGACCTTCTGGCCAGTGCGGAAGGACTGGTGTGGCTGCCCGGCGTTCGCGTCGCAACCCGCAAGACCCATGGCACAGGCTGCACACTGTCCTCGGCGCTGGCGACACATCTGGGCCTTGGACTGACCCTGCCTGAGGCCGCAGCGCACGCCAAGGCCTATGCCGCCCGCGCCATCGCGACCGCAGATGCCCTAACGGTCGGGATGGGCCATGGCCCGACCCACCACTTTCATGCTCTATTCAAAGGAAATACTCCATGACGCGCCCAATCTCTGATCAAACCGTTCTTGTCACCGGCGCAGGCCGCGGCCTTGGGGCCGCCATCGCCCGCGCCTTTCACCGCGAAGGCGGACGGGTCGCCATTAACTACCGCAACAGCAAGGCGGCCGCCGAAGCACTCGCCACCGAGCTTGGCCCGCGTGCTGCCGCGTTCAAGGCGGACGTGACACGCCCAGAACAGGTCAAGGCGATGGTGGATCAGATCACCGAACGCCTTGGCGCCCCGGATGTGCTGGTTCACAACGCACTAGCGGATTTCGCATTTAACGGCGATGCGCGGACACATCTGGACCGCCTGAGTTGGGCCGATATCGCGCGGCAGACGGAAACATCGGTGGGTGGTGCGCTGAACTGCCTTACCGCAATGCAAGCCCACTGCGCGGCACAGAGTTACGGTCGGGTCATCACGATCGGCACCAACCTGATGCAAAATCCCGTCGTGCCCTATCACGACTACACTGCTGCCAAGGGCGCACTTCTGGCCTTTACGCGCACAGCGGCCAAGGAGCTGGGGCCGATGGGGATCACGGTAAACATGGTGTCTGGTGGTCTGCTGCGAACCACAGATGCCAGTGCCGCCACCCCCGATGAGGTGTTCGACATCATCGCCGCACAAACACCGCTGGGACGGGTCACCACCCCCGAAGACATGGCCGATGCGGTTTTGTTTTTTGCATCGCCTTGGGCGCGGGCCGTGACGGGGCAAAACCTGATCGTCGATGGTGGCCTGGTGTTCGGATAAAAGAACATAGCAGGGTTTCAGAAGATCGGCCTTGGCACTGCGACACCACATACTTAGGTGCCCCATGTGCGGTCGCCTTGCCTGCGAAGAGTAAGCAATGGGGTGAACTCCCCCGGCGGCACCGAATGTGCCAAGGTAGCGCGGGTTGAAACACCACTAGGAAGCGTCTATGAAATAGGCTGGCATCATCGGCCGAGGTTTGGTCAAGAACGTGTTTCATGCGCACGGCGCTGGAGCAGGTGGCTCGGTTGTATTCCGCCGGAAGTTATCCCGTCCGCAGTAGCTGAAGTTCATAGGCGAGCAGCCGCCCTGCATCGCGGCGATGGAAGCCCGAACAATGCCTTCAAAGTTAGGCACGCTTGGATCGCCGCGTCGGTGAAAGTGGCCGGACGGCCCCGCTTTTCGTTGGGCCCGGCTAGCCAGACCGTCTCAGGATCAAACCACCCTCTCACGCATGCACGCATGCGTTGCCGGGCAACGGATCTGCAGCGAACCACGCTGCTTCAGGGCGGAATTGTATGCGCGCCAGTTCGTCGTGCGGTAGGTTGGGGGTGTGGGTTTGCTCATCCCACCCGACTAACACCTTGGAGTCACGCAGGGAATCCCTGACGATTTATGCAACAGAGCCGGTTAAAAGGCTAAAGTTTCAGGGCGTATCGGTCGCGGGCAAGGGTGCGGTTTTCGGCGCGCGACAAGGCTTGTAAGGCATCTTGCGCTCCCAGCCCCTTTGCGCTGGCCTTTGCCCAAACCCGCTGTGCCGACGCCGGGGACCAAGGCAAAGCGGCCTGCGACAACCAGTGCCGCAGGGGGGCGGGCAAAGCATCGTAGCTGTGCATCGGATTGCCCTCGCGCTTTTTGCGCCGCAGGCTGGTTTTGCCAAGATTGCGGTTCATGCGGCGCTCTCCACCCGCCGCCAGCCCGGGAAAGGATCTGGCAAATCGGCTCGGCGCGCCAGATCGCTCGGGTCGCTGGCGGCGGTCAGGCACGCGTCCAGCCGGGCTTTTAGCACGGGCCAGCCAATGCCTGCGCCGATGAACACGATCTCCTGCCGTCTGTCGCCCCAAGGTTCGGACCAGTTCTGCGCCATGTAATCGCGCATCCCGTCATGATCGGGCCAGCGCTCTTTTGGGACGGACGCCCACCAAGTGCCCAAAGGTTTGACCGATGACAGCGCCCCCGCGAGCGAAAATTCCGCCACCCAGTCGGGTCGCGTGGCGATCCAGAAATGCCCCTTGGCGCAGATGACACCGGGCAGATCACCGTTCAGCGCGTCATGGATTTTCTGCGGATCGAAGGGCGCGCGGGCGCGGTAGACAAAGGATTGCACCCCGTATTCCTCAGTTTCCGGCTTGTGATCGGCGACGCCATAAAGCTCCTTGGCCCACATCGGATGCTCGTGTGCGCGGTCGAAGTCGAACAAGCCGGTGTTCAGGATTTCACCCGCGGGCACATCGGAATGGTTCGCCTCAATGATCCGCGCATCGGCGTTCAGGGCGCGGATGATTTTTCGGGCGGCATCCGTGCGTTCCGGCCCGGCATCGGCGACCTTGTTCAGGATCACCACATCGGCAAATTCAATCTGGTCAGTCAGCAGATGCACCAGCGTGCGCGTGTCACCCTCCCCCGTCACCTCACCACGGTCCGACAGGAAATCATGGCTGGCGTAATCGCGCAGCAGGTTCACCGCATCAACGACCGTGACCATCGTGTCGATGCGGGCCACATCGGCAAGGCTGTCGCCATTCTCATCTCGGAAATCGAAAGTGGCGGCAACGGGAAGCGGCTCTGCAATCCCGGTGGATTCGATGAGTAGATAGTCAAACCGCCCCTCGGCGGCCAGACGGCGCACCTCGACCAGCAGGTCGTCGCGCAGGGTGCAGCAGATGCAACCATTGGTCATCTCAACCAGCGTTTCCTCGGTGCGGCTCAGTTCGGTTTCAGCGCGGATTAGGTCGGCGTCAATGTTCACCTCAGACATGTCGTTGACAATGACGGCAACGCGCCGCCCCTCGCGGTTGTTCAAGACGCGATTCAAAAGGGTGGTTTTGCCAGCGCCCAGAAAGCCGGACAGGACAGTGACGGGAAGGCGGGTATCGCCAATAGGAGAGTTGGGGGTTTGCATAGGGAACCTGTCTTGAATCTGGGGTCAAAAGGGCATGTCGGCGGTGATGGTCTGGACCTGCGGGCCAAGGGACGCGGGGCGGGTGAGCAGCACGGCAAGGCTGTCGGCCAGTATATCACGCGGAATGTCGCGCCCGATCACGACGATCCGGCTGGTGCGGTCGCCTGTGGGCCAATGCGGCAGGCTGACGGGCGGGTGAAAGATGTGTTGCACGCCGTGAAAGGCAAAGGGATGGGGGATGCCCTCCACATGCACGATGCCTTTCATCCGCAAAATATCCGGGCCGCGTATCGCGATCAGGGTATCAAGCCACATGTCGAACAGATTGGCCGGGATTGGGTCGTCCAGCGTGATCGAGACTGATGTGATGCGGCTGTCATGCGGGTTGAATGCCGCGGGAGCTTTGGGTTGCAAGAACCCCAATGACAGGCTGGCCAGTGGATCGGGCGTGGGGGACGCGAACAGGCCGTAGGTCGGGGCGCTGGTGGGGGCCGTGAATGGTGGCGGGACTTTCGGCTGCGCCGGATAAGCCGCCGCGTTCACCCACCCTATCGTTTGGTCGATGTCGGCCCCCGCGCGCAGCCCGCTGATACCGAACAAAACGCCAGGATTAACGCGGCCATGCGCGGCCTTGAGGCGCGGCGCGCCGGGGTTGATCGCGGCCAGCCGGTCCTCGAACGCCTGCCGTTCTGCCGCCGTGACAAGATCGGTCTTGGTCAGCACGATCCGGTCGGCAAGTGCAACTTGGTTAACCGCCTCGAACTGCGCATCAAGGCTTGCCGGCCCGGTTGCCGCGCAGGCGGTCGTGACCACGCCGTCCATCTGATAGGCCTCGGCCAACTGCCGCTCGATCAGCAGCGTGTGCAGGATCGGGCCGGGATCGGCCATGCCGGTGGTTTCAATCACCACCCGGTCAAATGCCACCTCGCCCGCGTCACGGCGGCGTAGCAATGCCAGCATCGCGGCCACCAGATCGCCCCGGATGGTGCAGCAGAGGCAGCCCGATTGCAGCAGCACCATCTCTTCGGTCGCCTCCTCGATCAGGTCGTGATCCAGACCGATGTCGCCGAATTCGTTGATGATGACCGCCACCCGCCCCATGCCAGGATCGCGGATCAAGTGGTTGAGAAGCGTTGTTTTGCCTGAGCCGAGAAAGCCGGTGAGCAGGGTCACGGGGATGGGAGCAGGAGGACGCACGCAATTTTCCACTTGTGTTATGTTATCACATTACATCAGCCCTGCCCGGCTTAGTCAAGGACCCCGCCCATGTCGACCCCAAAATTTGCTGACAGAACCAGCGTTCTTCTGGTTGAGGAAGGCACAGACCTTGCCCCCCGCTTTGATGCCGCAGGCCATATCGCCGTGGTCACGACTGATGCGACCACGGGTGAGGTCCTGATGATGGGCGTGATGACAACAGAAGCGCTGCGCCTGACGCTTGACACCGGCGATGCGCATTATTGGAGCAGGTCGCGGCAGTGCCTGTGGCGCAAAGGCGCGACCTCGGGCCTTGTGCAGCGCGTGGTTGAGGTGCGCGTTGACGACGACCAAGACGCGATCTGGTTGCGGGTCGAGGTGGCGGGCGACGCGTCATGCCATGTCGGGTATCGGTCGTGCTTTTATCGGGCGGTCGGGGCGGATGGCGCGTTGAGCTTTGTCGAAGCAGATAAGGTGTTCGATCCGTTGGTGGTCTACGGCGATGCGCCGAACCCGACGGTATTGTGATGGTGGGCCACCCCTCGCCCGAGGGCGCGCATCATATCCATGTCTGCACCGCTTGCCGCAATCGCGAAACGGACGAACTGCGGGGCGTGGCGCTGTTGGCCTTGCTGGCGGAGGCTGCCACAAAGGGAGACCTACCCGACGGGTTCACCGTATCGGGGATCAACTGCATGGCGGGCTGCGCGCACCCCTGCACGGTCGGCTTTCAATCCGCAGGCAAGGCGGCATGGCTATTTGGCGACCTTTTACCGGAAGACCTAGCTGATCTGCTGGCCTTCGCGCAGCTCTATCACGCGCTTCCGGATGGCTGGTCCCGGTCCACCGAGCGACCTGGGAAAATGGCGCATGCTGCCCTCGCGCGGATACCGGCAGGGCCTGCGAGCGGGGTGACGGCATGACGCCTCATCTGGTCGCCGATGGCCTGACCTGGACCCCGCGCGGTGCGCCGCCCATCCTGTCGGATGTCGGCTTTACGGTGCCGCAGGGACAGATCCTTGCCATCTGCGGGGCGAATGGCGCGGGCAAATCAACCCTTTTGCGGATGCTCTACCGCTATCTGCGCCCGGACGCGGGCCGGGTCACGTTGGGTGGCGATGATTTATGGGCGCTGCCTGCGCGTGCAGCCGCCCGGCGTGTGGCAGCGGTGCTGCAGGAACAGCCGACCGATTTCGCGCTTGATGTGCGTGAGATGGTCGGGCTGGGCCGCACGCCGCACCGCCAAGGGTTTGCCGCATCTGGCGCACGCGACGCCGAAATCATCGCCGCAGCCCTTCACCGGATGGACCTGACCCGCTTTGCCGCCAGCCCTTTTGGCACGCTGTCGGGCGGAGAGCGGCAGCGCGTGATGATCGCCCGCGCATTGGCACAGGAACCAGAGTTGCTGGTGCTGGACGAGCCGACGAACCACCTCGACATCCGCCACCAGCTTGAAGTGTTGGCCCTGCTGCGCGGGCTTGGGTTGACGGTTGTGCTGACCCTGCACGATCTGACTCTGGCCGCCGAAATTGCTGACACCCTGCTGCTCTTGCACCGGGGCCGCCTTGTCGCCCACGGCCCGCCCGCGAAAGTCCTGACACCCCATACCATCGCGGCCACCTTTGCCGTCCATGCCCGCGTTGATCGCAGCGGGCCAACCCCCCGATTTTCCTTTCATCTCTAATACTCGGAGACCCCTATGAAACTTGCCATTCTCGCTCTTTTGCTGTCAGCCACCGCCGCGCGGGCCTTTCCCGTCACGGTGCAAAGTTGCGACCGCGACGTGACCTTCGATGCAGCCCCCACCCGCGCGATTTCCAATGATGTGAACCTGACTGAGATGATGCTGGTGCTGGGTCTGCGTGACAGCATGATCGGCTATACTGGGATTTCCGGTTGGAAGACGCTGGACGAAGAAATGCGCAAAGGCGTGGCCGAACTGCCCGAACTGTCCGAAAAATACCCCTCGCGCGAGGTGCTCGTGGGGGCTGAACCCGACTTCTTCTTTGCCGGGTGGAACTACGGGATGCGGGTCGGCGGCGAGGTGACGCCCGAAACCCTCGGCCCGTTCGGCATTGCGGTCTACGAGCTGACCGAAAGCTGCATTCACATTGGCGTGAAGGACAAGGTGGCGATGCAGGATATGTATAATGACCTTCTCAATCTCGGGCGTATCTTTGGCGTCGAGGATAGGGCCACGGCGCTTGTCGCGGGCTACGAGGCGCGGCTGGCCAAGGTGACGGCGGGCGTGGACCGCAGCGATCCTTTGCGGGTCTTTGTCTATGAAAGCGGCGAAGAAGCCCCGTTCACTGCCGGAAAATACGCGATGCCCACCGCGATGATCGAGGCGGCGGGCGGCGTGAACATCATGGATGATGTGGAGAAAAGCTGGACCGAGATTGCGTGGGAGCCAGTGGTAGAGCGCAATCCGGAGGTCATCGTCATCGTCAACTACGGCGATGTGACGGCGGAACAGAAGATTGAATTCATGCGGTCCAACCCGGCCTTTGCCAGCATTGATGCCGTCGTAAACAACCGCTTCGTCGTTCTGGAATATGTCGAGGCGACCCCGGGACCGCGCAATATTCAGGCGGTGGAAAAGCTTGTCGCAGGCTTTGCCGGGCTGGGGGGATGACGGATCAGGCTGCCTCCCTTGAAACGCTGCGCCGGTTTCGGATTGGTGCGGGGACGGCACTTGGCCTCGCGGCACTCGCAGTATCCCTGCTGTTCGCGGTTGCTGTCGGTGCCGTTCAGGTGCCTCTGGGCACGGTCACGGGGGTTTTGGCGAACAAGCTGATCCCTGGTCTGGTCGATGCCAATTGGACGGCGGGGCGCGAAGCGATTGTCTGGGACATCCGCTTTCCCCGCGCCCTGCTGGCCGCCTTGGTGGGCGCGGGTCTGGGGCTGGTGGGGGCGGCGTTGCAGGCGGTCACGCGCAACCCGCTGGCCGATCCACATTTGCTGGGCATCTCCTCAGGTGCAGCCTTCGGGGCGATCCTTGCGCTGCTGCATACTGGGCTGTTTCTGGGGCTACTGACCGTGCCGTTGCTGGCCTTTGCGGGTGCGCTGGTGGCCGCGATGCTGGTTGTCGGCGTGGCGGGGCTGGCCGGGGCGACATCTGCCGACCGGCTGGTGCTGGCCGGGGTCGCGGTCAGTTTCATCGTGCTGGCAGGGGCCAATGTGCTGATCTTTCTGGGCGATCCGCGTGCTGCGCATACGGTGGTATTCTGGATGCTGAGCGGACTTGGTCTGGCGCAATGGGCGCATCTGGTCTGGCCGCTGGTGGTCCTGCTGCCTGTCGGCGTCTGGCTCTGGCTGCGCGCGCCCGAGATGAACGCGATGAGCGTGGGGGATGAAACGGCGGCGACCTTGGGCATCGCCCCCGCCCGGTTCCGGATGACGGTGTTTGTGGCCTGCGCCCTGATCACCGGTGTCATGGTCGCTTTTTCCGGGATCATCGGCTTTGTCGGGCTGATGATGGCGCATGTCGTGCGGTTGGTGATGGGCGGCAACAATGCCCGTGTGCTACCGTTTTCGGCACTGTTCGGCGCGATATTCCTGATCTGGGCCGACATCGTCGCCCGCGTCGTGATGGCCCCCGAGGATATGCCCATTGGCGTTGTCACCGGGTTGATCGGCGGGGTGTTCTTTGTCGGCCTGCTGGCGCGCCGGCGGTTGTGACGGCTGTCAAGGTCTTGTCGTCATTTAAGTTATGATATAACGTAACGCTATCTTCTTATAAGGCTTCCCACGCCATGTCCCGAAAAACGCCCGATCCAATGGTGCCCCCGGTAGAATCCGAAAACGACCGGATGGTCCTTGATGTGATCCGCACTGCCAATGGCCCCCTTGCTGCCTATGATATTCTGGAACGTTTGCGTCCGTCGCGACCCAAAATCGCGCCGCCGACTGTCTACCGCGCGCTTGAACATCTGATCCGTGACGGCCGGGTGCGGCGGATCGAATCGCTGAACGCCTATCTGTCGGCCGGGCAGGACAGCGCGGGTCATTCTGTTGTCTTTGCGATCTGCGACGATTGCGGGCGGGTGCAGGAACGCCACGCCGACGCTGCCGTAGGCAGGCTGACCAAAGCGCTGTCTGTGGAAGGGTTCAAACCGACCCGGCCCGTGATCGAAATGCACGGCCGCTGCGGTGATTGCGACGGGTTGCACGCGGCAGGGGGCAAGGCATGAACGGGTTCAGCCTGATCCTGTCCGGTCTCGGCCTGCGGCTAGCGGGGGCGGCAGTGGTGTCGGGGCTCTTGTGGCTTGCCCTCTGGGCATTGGTGGGCTGAGCGATGCCAGCAATTACCTTTAAAGACCTGACTCTTGGCTATGACCGTCATCCGGCGGTGCATCATCTGGATGCCGTGATCTCTTCGGGCAGTCTGACAGCAGTTGTTGGCCCGAATGGTGCGGGCAAATCGACCCTTTTGAAAGGGATGGTGGGCGCGCTGGCCCCGCTTGAGGGCAGCATCACCCATGCCCGCGACCGCATCGCCTATTTGCCGCAACAAGCCGAGATTGACCGGACATTCCCCTTGCCAGTGCGCGACCTTGTGGCGATGGGCCTGTGGGCCGAGATCGGTGCTTTTGGCCGCCTGCGCCCCGCGCATGCCGACCGGATCGCGGCGGCGCTGTCTGCCGTGGGCCTGACGGGGTTCGAGCGGCGCAGTATTGCGGCCCTGTCTGGCGGCCAGATGCAGCGTGTGCTGTTCGCACGGCTGTTGCTGCAAGAGGCCGATGTGAACCTGCTGGACGAGCCGTTCACCGCCATCGACGCCAAGACCGCCGCCGACCTTATGCAGATCGTGCATCGCTGGCATGGCGACGGGCGCACGGTGGTTGCCGTGCTGCATGACCTTGACGCCGTGCGTGCGCATTTCCCCGAAACGCTTGTGATCGCCCGCGAGTTGGTGGCGCATGGCCCGACCGAACAGGTGCTGACGGCGGAAAACCTGTTCCGCGCCCGGCAGATGTGCGAGGCATTCGATGAAAATGCCGCCGTCTGCCTGCCTGAAACACGGGGGGCCGCATGATCGACGCGCTGATCGCTCCGTTCGTCGATTTCGCCTTCATGCGCCGTGCGCTTCTGGGCTGCATCGCAATTTCCGTAGGCGCAGTGCCGGTGGGCGTGTTCCTGATGCTGCGCCGGATGAGCCTGACAGGCGATGCGATGGCGCATGCAATCCTGCCGGGGGCTGCCGTGGGGTTTCTGGTGTCCGGCCTGTCGCTGGGCGCAATGACCATCGGCGGGCTGGTCGCTGGCATGGCGGTGGCGCTGCTGTCGGGATTTGTGACACGGGTCACGGCGCTGAAGGAGGATGCCAGTATGGCCGCCTTTTACCTCATCAGCCTCGCCGCCGGGGTCATGATCGTCTCGACCCAAGGCAGCAACGTGGACCTGCTGCATGTGCTGTTCGGCACGGTGCTGGCGCTAAACAATGACGCGCTGATCCTGCTGTGCAGCATCACGACGATCACATGGTTCACGCTTGCGGTGCTGTTCCGCCCGCTCATCCTTGAATGTGCGGACCCGCAGTTCCTCCGGTCGGTCTCTACCTTAAGTGCTGTCACGCATTTTGCCTTTCTGGCGCTGGTGGTGCTGAACCTTGTCGCCGGATTTCAGGCGCTTGGCACGCTGATGTCGGTCGGTCTGATGATCCTGCCCGCCGCCGCCGCGCGGTTCTGGGCGACGGGCATCGGCGGCATGGTCGGGGTCGCCATCGTAGCGGCGATTGTGTCCAGCGCCACCGGCCTGCTGCTGTCTTACCATTACTCGCTCCCCTCTGGTCCGGCCATCATTCTGGTTGCTGGGGCCATTTATGCCGCTTCCGTCGTCTTCGGACGCCACGGCAGCCTTATGGCGCGCTACCTGCCGCGCCCTCACCTCGCCTCCTGAAAGGATCCCCCATGAACCGTCGCTTTTTCCTTGGCCTCACCGTTTCCGCACTCGCGTTGCTGCCAGTGGCCGCTGCCGCGCAAGACAAAATGCCGGTCGTCGCCAGCTTTTCGATCCTTGGCGATATGGTTTCCGCTGTCGGCGGTGACCGCGTGGCCGTGACCACAATCGTCGGCGCGGATGGCGATGCCCATGTCTATTCCCCCACACCCGCCGATGCGCAGGCCGTGGCAGGGGCAAAGGTCGTGTTCGTGAATGGTATTGCATTTGAGGGCTGGCTTGATCGGCTGATTGAGGCATCGGAATATAAAGGCCCTGTTGTCATTGCTACAACTGGAATTGAACCGTTGGAGATGGCCGAGGAAGGCCATGACGAGCATGCCGCAGGCGAGAAGCATGCGGACCATACAGAGGGTGAAAAACACCACGATCATGCGGGCCATGACCACGACGATCATGCCGGGCACGATCACGGCGCGTTTGACCCGCACGCTTGGCAAAGCCTTGTCAATGCACGGGTCTATGTTGCCAATATCGAGGCTGGGCTAGCCGCTGCTGACCCGGCTGGCGCTACTGTTTATGCCGCCAATGCAGCAGCCTATGTGGCGCAAATCGACACGCTCGACGCCAAGATCAAGGCTGCCGTCGCCGCCCTGCCGGAGGCCAACCGCTCCGTCGTGACCTCGCATGACGCCTTTGGTTACTTTGGCGCCGCCTATGGCCTGACCTTCCACGCGCCCGAAGGCCTCAGCACCGAATCCGAAGCCTCCGCCGCTGATGTCGCCGCCCTGATTACACAGATGAAGGATGAGGCGATCCCTGCGGTGTTCATGGAGAACATCACTGACAGCCGATTGCTGGAGCAAATCACGTCTGAAACGTCGGCCAAGATCGGCGGCACGCTTTATTCCGACGCGCTGTCTGGCCCCGACGGTCCCGCCAGCACCTACCTGAACATGATGCGTCACAACATCACCACCCTCACCGCCGCTTTGGGAGCCTGAACCATGCAAGACCAAATCCCCGTTACCGTCCTTACCGGGTTCCTCGGCGCAGGCAAGACCACGCTTTTGAACCGCATCCTGACCGAAAACCATGGCCGCAAATTCGCCGTTATCATCAACGAATTTGGGGAAACCGGCATCGACAATGATCTGGTGACCCAAGCCGATGAGGAAGTGTTCGAGATGAACAACGGCTGCATCTGCTGCACCGTGCGCGGCGATCTGATCCGCATTATCGGCGGGCTGATGAAGCGCAAGGGGCTGGATGGCATCTTGATCGAGACGACCGGTCTGGCCGACCCGGCCCCGGTGGCACAGACGTTCTACGTTGACGCTGATGTGGCCGCGCGCACCCGGCTCGATGCGATCCTAACGGTCGCTGATGCGGTCAACCTTGCCACCCATCTGGACGAAAGCCATGAGGCGGCGGAACAGATTGCATTTGCCGATATCGTTCTGCTGAACAAAACCGATCTGGTGGACGCAGGCGCCCTTGCGGCGGTCGAGGCGCGTTTGCGCGCGATCAACCCTACGGCCAAAATTATCCGCACAGCGCGCTGCGATGTGGATCTTGATCAAGTGCTTGGCCTGAAAGCGTTTGAGCTGGACCGCATTTTGGAAATTGAACCCGATTTCATGGAGGGCGATCACGCGCATGAACATGACGACGGTGTCACCAGCATCTCGCTTCATTCCGACGTGCCGATGAACCCGGATGCGTTCCAAAAATGGTTCAGCACGTTGTTGCGAACCCAAGGGCAAGATCTGCTGCGGTCAAAAGGCATCATCGACATGGCGGGCGAGGATGAACGCTATGTCATCCAAGGTGTGCATATGCTGATGGATGGCAACCACATGGGACCATGGCCCGAAGGCAAAAAGCGTGAGACGAAACTGGTGTTCATCGGTCGTAATCTTGAGGCGATGAACCTGCGCGAAGGGTTTGAGGCTTGCAAAGCGGCATGACGATCCTAGACCCCGTGCAGCGCGAAACGGACCCCACCGCGATTGAGGCGGTTGGGCGTTATTTCATCTGTGATGCGGTGCCGACAGGCTTGGTCGCCGTTGGTGACACCGTGGTCGCAGGCTTTGGCGATGGGCAGATCAGGATATTTCGCCCCGATCTGCCGATGCAGGAAGTGCCCGCGCATGGGGGTGCAGTGCTCTGCCTCGCGCGGCACGGCGCGTCCGTTCTGACGGGCGGTGATGACGGGCGGGTTTTGCTGGTGGATATTGCGGGCAACATCACCGAACTGGCCGCTTATGGCGGTCGATGGGTGGATTGTGTGGCTGCCGCCAAGAACGGCACCTGGGCCGCCTCTGTCGGCAAGACTGCGCACGTCTGCGACTCTGAAGGGCGCACCCATGCGCTGGACCACCCCAGCACCGTCGGCGGCATGGCCTTTGATCGGCGCGGCGAGCGGCTGGCCGTGGCGCATTATGGCGGCGTCACTATTTGGACACGTGGGCGGCGCGACTGGAAGGCGTCAACGCTAAAATGGGCGGGCAGTCATGGGGCGGTGACATGGAGCCCAGATAACCGCTTTATCGTCACCTCGATGCAGGAAAACGCCCTGCATGGCTGGCGGCTGCGTGACAAAGCCGACATGCGGATGTCGGGCTATCCGACAAAAGTGAAGTCAATCGACTGGGTTGGCAAAAACCCACACCTCGCCTCCAGCGGCGCACAAGAAGCGATCTGTTGGCCGTTCGACGGGGCCAATGGCCCGATGGGCCAGCGGCCTTTGATGCTGTGCCACGATGGGGACGCATTGGCAACAGCGGTGGTGGGCCTGCCCGGCCATGACGCGCTGCTGACGGGGTTTGAAAACGGCGTTGTGCTGTTCAGTGAACTGGACCCGATTGCCGACCCACGGGTCATCAAACGCCGCAGCGGAGCGGCGGTCACGCATCTGATGGTCACGCCCGACGCCGGATGGATGCTGGCCGCTGCGGAGGACGGATTGGTGCTTTGGGCTCCGCTGGGGCGAGCGGGCTGATGTTCGGCCTGTTCAAACGCAAGCCGCCGCCTGATCCCGAGGTGACAGAGCGTCTGAAACTCTGGGTAAGCGCGCTGATGGGCCTGTCTGATCAAGATACGATCATGCTGGCCGAACTTGATTGCCGTGATCCCGGCTGCCCAGATTTTGAAACGGTGATTACGGTGATGCTTGCCGATCATCGCCGCTTTGTTCTGCGGTTTCCCGGTCCAATGGCCGGGGTGACTGAAACGGATGTGGTGTCGTTGAAACCCTCTCTACCCTCTTGAAATTCAAACACGGAATATGATGCGCTCGCTAAGAAAATGTTCCTTGCAGGACGCCTGCCCCTTTGGCACGGCTTGCGGGTTGCACAAGGATACCGAGGCGCAAGGCTTGATGGGAGAGGCGATGCAGGCATTGCGTGCGGCCTTGCCCTACCTGCGCGCCACCGCAAAGCGCGCCTCATCCCCCAGATACCCCCCCGCGAAAACCACGACGGCCACCAGCCCCACATCCAACGCCCCCGCCTGCGCAGCATAGCCCCCGAACAACGGCAAAGACCCGCTTTTCAACGCACAATATCCGAACAACAGCAGGTAAATCAGTGTTCCGTATTCATTGATAAGGGCGAGCGTTGCTTCCAAACAATGTTGGTTGTCGTGTCTGATTGACCCATTTTTCCATTTGGCGCTGACCCTTCTGAAATGTGATAATCTCACGAAAAGTCGGTGGAATTGTTGAAACCAATAGGTCACGGCGTTTTGGCAAACTGGGTCAAGTTCTCGCAAAATTCAACAACGGCACGTCCGCGTTGCAGAAACTGCTGGTCTTTCACCACTTCGTCCCATCTAGCCATCGCCCTTTTCGATATCTGCGATCCGAGTTCTCAGGCGCGCTGACATGATCACATCCGTGGCGGTATTGGCCGCGAGCCTCTGGAGCTCCCGCAGCACTGCCTCCCCCTGTCCACCTGCTTTAACTCGACAACCCGGTCATAGATTGTCTCGAGCGGTCGCGGATTGAGCGTCACGTGAGGGTCAAGCTTTTCACCGAGTCGGATGATCAGATCGAGTATCAGGTCCGCGACAGGCTTTCCTTTATGCGCTTCCTCGGGCTGGGCCTTGGCGGCCGGGTGCCCCCCTCTCGTGGTTTGTAGGCAAACCACTGCCGGGTGCCCGACGCCAAGACGGTCTGGCTTTATCGCGATGCCTTGGCGCAGGCCGGTAAGGTGGAGGAATTGTTCGGGCTGTTTGACGGTCATCTGGCGCGGCGGGGCTATATTGCGCGGGGTGGGCAGATCCTGGATGCTTCCATCGTGCCGGTGCCGCGCAATCACAACACGCGCGATGAAAACGCAACGATCAAGAAGGGCGAAGTGCCCGAAGATTGGGCCGACAAGCCCGCCAAGCGATGCCAGAAAGACCTGGACGCGCGCTGGACGAAAAAGCACGGCAAGAGCCATTACGGCTACAAAAACCACGTAAACGTGGACCGCACCCACAAATTGGTGCGGCGCTATCACGTAACCGATGCTGCTGTGCATGACAGCCAGGCAGTGGATCATCTGCTGATGCAGGGCAACACCGGGTCTGGCGTGTGGGCAGATTCAGCTTATCGGTCCGAAGAGATGGAAGCCAAGCTGCGCGCGCGCAAACTCAAGAGCCACATCCACCGCAAGGGCAATCGGGGCAAGCCGCTGACCGATCAGGCCAAGGGCAGCAACCGGACCAAATCCACCGTGCGGGTCCGGGTTGAGCACATCTTCGGCGCGCTGGCCAACGACATGGGCGGCACCCTAGTGCGCACCATCGGCTTGGTGCGGGCGAAGGCCAAGATCGGCATGAAGAATCTCGCTTACAATATGCGCCGCCTCGGCCAACTGGGTCGCATCAAGCCACACCCAGCCTGAAAACGGCCGACCAAGGACGCAGATCGCCCTGCGCATCGCGAAAAACGGCCCTGAACCGAAAGTCCGCGAAGCGAAATACGCAGCACATCATCAAACCCAAGGCAACACTCGGTCAGCTGAAGGTCGCTGACGCGCCTCAGGCAAAACCTGCTATGCCGTTGCCGCGAAAACAGTCAAAAATCGAGGTGCCCAAGAGGCGACCTTCACGACAGACTCGGCAACAGTTGTCAACCCCGGCCTATTTGATTGTGGTGGCGGTTCGCGAGTCAGTGCTGTCGGTGAAATTGCATCCGACGATGGGACGGTCTGGACTGTGCCCGCTCCTACGCATTTCGAGACCGCCCCAAAAGCATCAGATCTTTTCAATCAGTGCGGCGGGGCAGAGTTGAACGCGCTGTCCGATCTGGATTTGGCCAGCGTGCCCGTGATCGATGCTGGTGGCGCCGAAGAGTTCACCGCTTACATCTTTGCCGACAATTACTTTGAGCTTTACGTCAACGGCAAGCTGTTGGCTGTCGATCCGGTGCCTTTCACGCCGTTCAATTCCAACGTCGTGCGCTTTACTGCAACGCGCCCTGTAACGGTCGCCGTGATGATGGTCGACTGGGAAGAAAATCTGGGCCTTGGGTCCGAAAACAACCAAGGTAAAGCCTTTCACGCTGGCGACGGTGGTTTTGTTGCCAATATTCAGGACGCCAAAGGCAAAACGGTTGCGATCACTGATGCAACGTGGCGCGCGCAGACATTTTACACTGCACCGCTACACGACCGCGCATGTCTTGTTATCGACGGACAAGCCCGTGACAGCTCTGCCTGCTCGACCGAAGGTGTTGACGACGGCAACGGCTTTTCTGCCGCACATTGGGTTGTTCCCGCTGATTGGATGATGCCCGCCTTTGATGACAGTTTCTGGCCAAATGCCGTGACGTTCACCAACAATACTGTGGGCGTTGACAACAAATCGGCATTTACGAATTTCGTTGATGTTTTCAATACACCGGGCGCTGATGCAGACTTCATTTGGTCATCGAACCTCGTTCTCGACAATCTTGTCTTATTGCGCACAACGATTGATTAAACTGGTTTGAGAGCATTGAAAAATTGCTCCAATGTTCTCAAAAACCGTTCCAAAAACGCTCGATTGTGAATGTTCAAAATGGGGCGTTGTGGAAACGGACATGAATGTCTAGCTCAAGCCACATTTTTGATAGATCAACGACATGCAGAAGTTCGTTGGAATGTGGATATGGCTTTCATTTTAATTCCAGAACGAAAGCCGCGACGACGCGATCACTTTGCCCGCCATTGCTGTGGTCAGCGCCGCCCAATTGACCGATAGGTCATCGTGTGAAGGCAAGGTTTCAAGCGGCGCGCTGAGGGCAAAAAGCTCGATGAAATACTCGTGTTCCGGTTTGCTAGAAAATGAAAACCACGGCTTTGGCGAACAGGGCGGGGTATAGCCCGTCGCATTCCCATCCTTGTCAGAGCCTTCATCGCCGACCGATGCTGGGTTGCCGCGCGGCATGGCGGTCGTGTTGGGCGGGATATTCCACAACAGCCAGTATTGGCTTGGCGGGTTCACGCCTTCTACGGTGCCTTTGGGATAGTGAAACATGATCAGCGCAAGGCTTTGGGTGGCTTCGGGAACGTTCGTCCACGCGAGCGGCGGCGATACGCCATCGCCATTGTCGCGCGAGCATTTCAGATCGCCCGGCAGCGCCGCGCCACTGGCAATTTCAGGGCTGGTCAGCGTCAGCGCATCTTGCGCAAAGGCGGGGCCGCCCGCTGCCAAGCCGATCAGAATTGGCGCGACTGCGATGAGAGGTGCGATTTTCACCGGCAATACTCTCCGGTTTTGACTTCGCCACCATCGGTCACGGTCTTTGTCTCGAAATCATAGCAATCTGGTGTCGTGGCGGGAGTATACCGCATATAATAGGCCTCTCCCTTGTAGGTGTAATCCATGCTGCGCTTGCCCGTGGCATCTTGGGTGAACACAAGGTTTTGCACGCCGCCCAGAGGTGGCACCCCGGATTCTTGTCCGCCGCCAAACCAACCTGGGGCGTCCATAGGTGCCACGCGCGGCAAGTCGCGCATATCGGGAACCTCTCCCATAAGGCATTGAATGATATAGGGGGCCTCGACCGAGGTGTGATAGCGGTAGCCAAAATTTGCATCCGGCTGGCCGTTGCAAACATCCAGCACATCCAAGGCGATATGGCTTCCATCGGGATTATTGTCTCCGTAAATCGGAAAACCGTCATAGGCCCAACCGATGATCGCGGCGTCGCCTTTGTTCTTCATCTGGTCAATCATACAGGTTGGCTTGACGTGATAATGGTAGTCGTTGCCCCGCCCCGCATGACCACCGCAGGCGTCAAGCTGCTCGGTCTGCAACGTGTCGTGCTCGGCCTGTGTATGATACAGATCTTCTACCGTCATCTCGCCACCGCCGGTATAGTCATAAATCGGCACACCGTTGACGGCCACGCCCAAGGCCGCGTCGCGCGTCTGCGGCGTGGTGCCAAGAACTGGCTTTAGCGGGATCGGTGCTGAATAATCCTTGGCTGGCACAGGGATCTGTTCATTGGAGCCGACGATGCCGGTCATGATCGGATGGTCAGGTTAGGTGTTCGAGGTAACAAGCGCCCGCTCACCTTCGCAGGTGACGGTTACCTTGTCGGCAAAGCCCGCCTCGGCGACCGAAGCTTTCACATCGGCGCAATGGTCAGCCGCATCATGGGCAAAGACAGGCTGGGCAAGGACGCAAAGAAGCGGGGCAAATGCAAAGCAACGGGTCATGGGTTTGGCCTTTCGCGGAAGGATCATTCAACGGTCAGACGGCAGAGGACGGTATTGCTTTTCTTGATATCCGGTCCCCAGATGAACTGAGCCTCATCTGCCCATGTAATCTCTTTGTATCCGTCTTTCGGACCGACCTCACGCGCTGAATATAGCGTGGCCGCGGGCCATTTGGAGGCGTCAAACGCGGCGGCATCCCAGCCTGCGGGTTCGGGTTTCGAGTTGAATCCGCAAGGTGCGACGCCAGCGACAGGGTTCGCTTCGCCTTCGCAGGCGCTGTCGAGTGGGGCTGTGTGTGTCGTCTCGCACTGCCAATCTTCATTGCTGACGGCCGCAAGATTTCCCGCCGCGTCCCGTATTTGAAGGATCAACCCGCCATCGCCCATCTGCTGACGGCGCGTGCCGATATATTCGAGCCCGGTGTCGTTTTCCTTGAAATCCTTGGCGACAACGCCGATGACAAAGGGCCGCTCCGCTTGAAACGTAAAGCTTTCCGCGTTGAACGACCGCTCTGTCGTGATTGGCACAGAATCCTCGGCAACCTGGTGGCCGTTGATCCGCATCGCAAACCAGTTATCCGCCCATACATCGGCAGAAAAGGTCTCAGCAGAGGCCGAAGTTGCTGCAGCAATCAGGGCAAGGCTCAATGGGAATCGGATCATATCGCACTCTCTCTTGTCACGGCGTTTGGTATAAACGAAGCCAAGCTAGCTTTCCGTCGCGAGCCGTTTGTTTTTCAAAAATACTATCCGCCAATTTCTGATGAGTGGTCTGGTTTGCTTTATCCTTGAATGTCCGCATTCAGGGCCATCGACAACAGCAAGAATCACTCATGGACCCGGGCCGTGTGGGTTGATTGAATTTCTGAATTGTGCATCCGCACCAAAAACGCTCGACGGTCGTGGCCGACATTAAAACGACACGCGGCATCAATCGAAATGGGCTCCTTCCAGACCTTCGCTACGGCTAGCCCCGAGGTCTGGTGTTCGAACAAAGCGACCTTTGACCCATTCCAGAGCAGTGACTGCTGTCGAGAAACGGGCATCCTAGCGACAGCCGTTTTATCCGTTCAACAAACACTGGTTGTTAAGAGAGTCAGTTAGAGTGTGATACGAACTTACTGAACGCTCGAATAAATCAACGATCACGTTGCCCTACAATGTTCCAAAGGGCACCGACGGCTGCGGACCGAACATCCCCGCGCATGCGTGCGAAATAGACGGCGCGCGGGGCATTTGGAGACAAGGGAATAACACAGACGTTCGCATGGGTTTCGGGCAAGGCACGTTCAGCAATAATCGATACTCCCAGCCCAATTCGGACAAGAGAAAGGATTGATGTAATCTGCTGCACCGTATGCCGAATGTCTGGCACCTGATCACCCTGCGCGAACCACGCCCGAACCAAGGGTTCGCTGCCACCCTTGGTCATTATGAAAGGTTGTGCCGCTAACTCATCAGGACCGACACACGTTTTTCCTGCCAATGGGTGGGCGTCAGATACCAGGGCGACCAATTTGTCAGTCCCGACAGGGACTATTTCAAGATCGTCCGCGGGGTCAACAACCACCCCCACATCGACCATTCCTGCGCGTAACGCGGCAAGGACGTCGAGGTCAGGCACCTCATGTATCTCGACTTCGATACCAGAATGAAAGCGGCGCAAATCTGCGATCAAACGCGGCAGAAGATGTGTCGAGGCCGAAGCCCCAAACGACCCGATCCGCACAATCCCTTTGCGCAGCCTGCGCGCGTTGGTCACGTCATCAAAGGCTTGTTTGCGCAACAGCACATCACGTTCGACATACCGCGCAAGCGCCATCCCTTCATCGGTCAGAACCAGCGGCATCCTGCCACGACGCAGCACTGCGACACCGAGATGATCTTCTAGCTGCGCAATCGCTTTGCTGACCGCAGGCTGCGAGACACCGAGTTTTCGGGCCGCTGCGGATATGCTGCCGCTTTGCACAATTTCCGGCAAAGCACGGCTCTGTTGCACAAATCCCATGAGGGATTCATCTTGTGAATCCAGCATGGTAGCTGTGTGGTATGAGTAAACCCACACCCCTCGCCTACAAGACCAGGAACTGGTCCGCCTATAACGAAGCGCTCAAGCGTCGTGGCTCGCTGACGATTTGGTTCGATCCCACCATGGCCTGGGAGGCTGCGCCGACCGGAAAACGTGGCCGACAGCCCGACTACAGTGACGCTGCGATCCAGACATGTCTGACGATGAAAGTACTGTTCGGCATGGCGCTGCGGCAGACGACGGGGTTTGTCGAGAGCCTCCTGCACCTGATCGACTTGGATTGGGCGGTGCCAAA
>NZ_FOCO01000062.1 GCF_900110135.1 Pseudorhodobacter antarcticus
CGTTGGCGGGTCTTGCACCCATATCGAGGCAATCGGGAAAGTGGCAAGGCAAGGAACGCATCCAAGGCGGGCGCGCCAGTGTCAGGCACGCGGTCTATTTGCCAGCGGTTGTTGCAACACGCTTCAATCCAGACATGAAGGCAAAATACGAGCAGCTGATCTCGACCGGGAAATGCAAAAAACTGGCCATCACAGCCGTCATGCGAAAACTGATTGTCATGGCCAACGCACTGCTTCGGGACCAGAGAAAATGGACGCAAAACCCAGCTTGACCAATACGGATACTCGCGCATGTAAACATGCACTGCCGGGCAGTGGATGAAGGCCATAACATAACGACAGCGCTAATGTTGGTTGAGCTGGGTGTGCTCAAATCCCACAGCCGTCCTCATACATCAAACGACAACCCGTTCTCGGAGGCCCATTTCAAAACTTTGAAATATCAGCCCAAATTCCCTAAAAACTTTGCAACCATAGAAAAAGCCCGCGCGTTTTGCCGCCAATTCTTTGCTTGGTACAATCAAGATCATCATCACGCAGGCATAGGTTTGATGACGCCTAACCAGATCCACTTTGGACAGGCAGAAACGGTCTATGCTGCGCGAAAAGCCAAGCTGGATGCAGCCTACATGACCAACCCAGAACGCTTTGTACACAAACCACCAAAACCGCCAAAAGTCCAGACCGCCGTCTGGATCAACCCACCAAAGCAAACGGAAGAAACACAAGCCTAAAGTCCAAAAGCCACTGTCTCAAAGTCGTTGACACGTTCCGCGCCACCCAAACTGAAGCGAAATCCATAATCAAAGGTGACTATGGGACAACCTTTGAAGCTTGTTGCCCAAGTCCCGCGATGCCCAGCGTAACTCTCTCTCCGCCTTTCAGATACCGCGGGGGTTTCTTCCCCATGCCAACACCCGGTGGCGTTCCCGTAGAGATCACATCTCCCGGCTGTAAGCTCATGAACCGACTGCAATAAGCGATTAGGTGCGGCACCTTGAAAATCAAAGTTGCGGTATTGCCGGACTGCATCCGTTCGCCATCAACATCCAGCCACATACCAAGACTGTTCAGGTCGTCCACCTCGTCCGGTGTGACAAGCCAAGGTCCCATTGGGCCGAAGGTATCGCAGCCCTTGCCCTTGTCCCAAGTGCCTGCGCGATCAAGTTGGAACTCACGTTCTGACACGTCATTGATCACGCAGAACCCTGCAACGTGATCCATCGCATCGGCCTCGTCAATATAAACGCCGGGCTTGCCGATCACGACGCCAAGTTCAACTTCCCAATCGGTCCTGACCGAACCGCGAGGGATCTGGATTGGATCATTCGGCCCGCAGATTGCAGATGTCCATTTGTTGAAAATAATCGGCTCTGGCGGGATGGGCATCCCAGCCTCTGCGGCATGATCGGCATAATTCAGCCCGATGCAGATAAATTTTCCAATGTCCCCTACACAGGCGCCCAGCCGCAGATCTTGTTGCGGCATGCCGTCGACGAGCGGCAACGATGCAACGTCAAGATTTTGCAACGCCTGAAGTCCATCTGGCAACAGTGTCTTGCCAGCAATGTCGGGAACGAGCGCAGACAGATCGCGGACACGTCCATCGGCATCAAGAAGACCCGGCTTCTCGGCCCCAGGCGCGCCGTAACGCAACAGTTTCATTGGCTTTCCTTCTCAATAAAATTAGCGTCCATAAGGCAATCGCCCCGGATTTTATTCCGCCATCCGGATCATCGGCACATCGTTTTTCACCCCCAATAGCTAGGATGGTTCAGGCCGCTTGGCCGGATTTAATCCCGGATATGGCTTGAATCAGGTTGTCTTCTGTCACCTCGTCAGAGGTGAAGGTGCGCATAATACGGCCCGAATACATGGCGACGATCCTATCAGATACATGCAGCACCTCGGGCATCTCAGAGCTGATAATCATCACCGCATAGCCTTGCGCCGCAAGTTCACGCAAAAGCTTGTGAATCTCAGACTTGCTGCCCACGTCGATGCCCCGAGTCGGCTCGTCGACAATCAGCACTTTGGGTTGCATCGACAGCCATTTGCCGATGACGATCTTTTGCTGATTGCCGCCGGAAAGATTGCCTGCCTGCGTTTTCCAACTTGGCGTTCGAATATCAAGGCGCGCGCGATACTGATCAAAAATATCAATTTCTGCCCGTTCGGCGACAAAAGGGCCTGCCTTCAAGGTATCAACCTGCGGCAATGTCATGTTATCGCGGCAACTCATCCCCAAAATAAGACCTTGGCCTTTGCGGTCCTCGGGCACAAGGCTGATGCCGCGCGCTATGGCATCTGCGGGAGAATGAAGGCGCACCTCTTGGCCGTCCAACAAGATTTGGCCAGAAGACGGGTCGCGCAGGCCGAATAGTGTTTCCGCAATCTCTGTCCGCCCAGCGCCGATAAGCCCGTAAAACCCCACAACCTCGCCACGGCGCACTTCGAAACTAACGTCTTGGTATAGCTTTCCACAGCTTAGGCCGCGCACCTCCAGTGCGACATCCCCCAAATCATGATGGGTGGCGTTGCGACTAAGATCAAGCGCGCGCCCAATCATCATCTGAGTGACGGCTTCCTCATTCGTGTCAGCGGTCACAACCGTGCCCTGATACTGCCCATCCCGCAGAATTGAGATGCGGTCCGTGATCTTGAAGATTTCTTCCATGCGGTGCGAGATATAGATGATCCCCACACCATCCGCCTTAAGGTCGGCGATGACATCGAACAGAACCACCTTTTCCGCGTCCGTCAGGGATGCGGTGGGTTCGTCAAAAATCACTGCCTTGGCATCCACGGTCAGGGCGCGGGCGATTTCGACCATCTGCTGGTTTGCGATTGAAAGGTCGCCCACGCGGGTCTTGGCATCGAAACTGACGTTCAGTTTTTTCAGAATTGCATTGGTCTGGTCCGCCAATCTGGCCCAATCCACGCGTCCAAAACTTTTGCGCGGCAATTCACCCAAATAGATGTTTTCAGCCACGCTCAACTCTTCAGCAAGGCTAAGTTCTTGGTGAATGAAAACGATCCCCATGCTTTTGGCCTCCAGCGGGCCAGACATGGTAACCTTCTTTTCACCCATAAAGATGTCGCCACTGTCAGGTTGATAGATCCCGCCAAGCACCTTCATTGAGGTAGATTTCCCAGCGCCATTCTCGCCCATCAGGGCATGGACTTCGCCCGGCATGACAGAAAAAGACACCCCATCCAAGGCGCGCACGCCGGGAAAGGTTTTAACAATGTTTTCAAGGCGCAGAACCGGGTCGGTCATACCTTCAACTCCTCTTTTCCCCTGACGTTCAACTGGCGATCCAGAACCAAAACCGCGATCAGGATCAAGCCGATGACAAGGTTCACGGTTGAGGTGTCCGCGCCAATATGGCCTAACCCTTTGCGCAAAAGCTGGATGGCGATAACACCGCCCAAGGTGCCGATAACACTGCCCGCGCCGCCCGTGATTTTGGTGCCGCCTAACACAACCGCCGTGATCACCCACAGCTCGTAAAGCTGGCCGTCGTTGGGGTTGACTGACCCGCTTTCAGAATAAAACACCACCGCAGACAAGGCCGCCAGAAAGCCGATGATTGCAAAGTTGATCACCATATGCGGGCCGACGCGGATCCCCGCATTAACGGCTGCCTCGCGGTTGTTGCCGATGGCATAGGCGTTGCGGCCATGCACCGTTTTGGCCATGATAAACCAAATCACCAGCGTCACGGCCAGCAGGAACCAAGTTGCCGTGGCAAAGCCCAAAAATTTGGCCTCGGCAAAGTCCACCAGCGTCCAGTTCAAATGGCTTGTCGGGTTTTCACCGTTGACCATAAAGACAAGGCCGCGGAACCCCAGCATGGACCCCAATGTGACAATGAACGCATCAACGCCAGTTTTCCAAACGATCAACCCATTCAGCGCTCCCAGCAAAGTGCCGACCGCCAGTGCAAGGACCCACGCGACCGGGATAACCCAATCGCCGAGGCCTGCAAAAACCGTCCATGTCATGCTGTCCAGCAAGATCATCGCCGCGATGGCAAAGGTTGCACCGACCGACAGGTCGATGTTGCCGTTCACCATCACCAGTGTCATGCCCATCGCGATGATCCCGATGGGGGCTGATTGCTTAAGCAGCAACAGCATGTTTTCAGTGTCCATGAACGCCTTGTCAGACAGCGACAGGAATTCGCCGGCGATGGAAAAGAAGATCAATTCAAGGACAATAAAGCCCCAAATAGCGCCGCTTTTCAATGCGTTGGAAGATTTATTCACTTGCATTCCCCTCCCTCACGCCAATGGTGACCAAAGCTTGCCTCGCTTGGCCGCGATATCAAGCCAGACCGCAAGAATGATGATGACCCATGTCACCACAAACTGGACGTAGAATTGCAGCCCCATCAGCAACAGGCCGTTCTGGATGAACCCAAGGATCAGCACGCCGATGACGGTCTTGAAAATCGTGCCGGAGCCGCCCAAAAGTGATGCGCCGCCAAGAATGACTGCTGCCAGAACCCCCAGTTCCAGCCCCTGCCCGACGGTGTTTTGCGACCCAAGGGACCGGCTGGCCTGCATCAACCCGGCCGTCGCTACACATCCCGATGACAACAGATAGCACAAAAACACCGTCCGCGCCCGCCGGATGCCCGAAAACGTGGCCGCCGTGCCATTTCCACCCACCGCATAAACCTTGCGGCCAAAAGCTGTTTTGGCAAGAACGATCCCGAGGAAAGCTGCCAGCGCTATGAACATAAGGATTGGCACCGGAATACCCAAGGCTGTGCCCTGCCCGAACACGCTGAACCAAGTGCCCTCCTTATCAGCGATATCCATGTTCTTGCCGCCAGAATAGGTCAGCGTTAGCCCATGGATCGCCGACAGCATCCCAAGCGTCACAATCAGGGAATTAAGCCGCAAATATCCCACCAGAAAGCCAATGAACGCCCCCAGACAAAGTGTCATGGCAAACATTGCGGGAATGGCGAGGAAGGGGCCAATACTGTCGTGCAGGTCAAGCACCACGATGGTCGAGAATGACATCATGGAACCGACCGAAAGATCAAGGTTGCCGCCAATGACAACGAACGTAACACCAAGCGCCATGACCCCCAGAATGGCCGATGATCGAACAACGCTCAAAACGTTATCGACAGACAAAAACTTGGGGTTGGCAAAGGTGAAAGCAATCATGAAAACCGCAAAGGCAATCAGGATGCCTTGTCTGGCCAGAATGCCGCCTATTTGTTGTTTGGTCATTGTGGCCATGATCCCCTCCCTAAGGTCGCTGGCGGTATGTGGCACTTTCGCGCGTGCGCCTCGTGCTAAAAGACGTCAAACTAAGGTCATGCCTCCGTCGATCATCACAATTTGACCCGTCATGTAGTCACTGTCCTTTGACGCAAGAAATGTCGTTGTTCCGGTGATGTCATGCGGCTTGGCCACGCGGCCCTTCAGGATTTCGGCCGAAAACTCCTCCATCGCCTGACCGGGTCTTTGGGATGCCCCGATCGCAAGCAGATCCTGATCGACCTGATCCCACATTTCGGTGGCGACCACACCCGGCGCGAACCCCGTGACAGTGATATCATGCTTGGCCAAATCGCGCGCACCCGATTGCGTCAACGACACAACTGCAAATTTTGATGCGCAATAGGGGGCAACATTGCCAAACCCTTGTCGGCTGGCGATAGAGGCCGTGTTGATAATCTTGCCACCCGTGCCCTGCGCGATCATCTGGCGCGCCGCTTCCTGCATGCCGATCATGCAGCCCAGCCCGTTCACGCCCATAATGAAATTCCAGTTATCTTCGGTCACGTCCATAAAGTTCATCGGCTTGTTCACACCCGCATTGTTGAACTTCACATCCAAACGACCAAAGGTTTCAACTGTGTGCGCAATCATGGCCCGCACCTGTTCACGGTTGGTGACATCAACCTGCACCGAGGTGACGGCGTCGCTTCGGCCGTTCAGACGGCGACGGTTGGCTTCGACGACTTCGGCCACTTTAGCGCCGTTTATGTCTGCGAAACATACCTGTGCACCCTCGTCCAGCAGCGCCTCGCCAATGGCGCGCCCAATGCCTTGCGCTGCGCCCGTCACGATGCAGACACGGTCAGAAACCCGCCCCATACTTCACCCCGTTTTAGAGCTTTATTGAAATAAGAACATGCGGGGTGCGGCCCTGGCGCACCCCGCATGATAGACGCCTCTTAAAACACTGGTTTGGTGTAATCGCCCATGTTGTCTTGGGTGATCTTCGGCGTGTCGAAGTAGTTCAGGAACGGCACTTCTTTGCCACCCAGAACATCAATTGCCGTTTTCAAAGCCGCTTCTGCATCATCCACCGGTGACTGATAGATGGAGCCCCAGTAATCACCCGCCGCCATCGCCTCATAGCCAACTGCAAAGTTCGTGGCGCCCACAAAGATAATCCCTTCGCGGCCCGCAGCTTTGGCGGCGTTCAACGCGCCCACGCCCATGTTGTCGTCACCAGCATAGACGCCATCAATGTCATCATATTTGACCAAGAAAGCCTCCATCACCTGCTGCGACTTTTCGCGGTTCCAGTCGCCGGGCTGGGTATCAACCACGGTCACGTTTGGGCAAACTTCGGGCAGGCGATCTTCAAACCCCTTGGCCCGCTCAATTGCCGTGGTATAGCCCGGCTGACCGGTGATGTGGACCACTTTGGCCTCGTTCTCCACGCCCATGGCTGTGAACTTTTCGCACATAATTTCGGCCGAGCGCGCGCCTTGGGTGACGTTGTCGGGGCCGGAGAACGACTTGACGAAATCAAACCCCGCTTCGGCAATGTTCGAATTGGTCACGATGACCGGGATGCCGGCCTGATGTGCCTTGCGCACGGCGGGGATCACAGCCTCGCCATTCGTTGGCCAAATGATGATGGCGTCAACGCCCTGCTGGATCAGGTCTTCAACCTGCGCAATCTGGCGCGCAACATCGCCGCCTGCGTCCAGTACCACAGCTTCCACATCGGCATTGGCTGCGGCGGCGGCGATAAACGCCTTCTCGTAAGTCGTCTGATAGCTATCAACGCCGACATTGTTCTGCGTGATACCGATTTTCATCGTTTCGGCTGATGCTGTCCCGGCCAAGGCGAGAACGGCGGTCGATGCTGCAAGCAAGTTGCGAAGTTTCATGTGGGTCTCCTCCCGATTGAAAGCGGTGCGCTTTTTTTATCAAATGCGCCCATTTCAGACGCATGGGCATCACTCGGCTTACCGAACGAATGAACCCTACTTTGGCGTCTTACCTTAACCAGAAATGCACCAAATGTGTCCATTATGGATATTTTTTTATCCATAATGGACTTTTTTTGTGTATGTTTCAAAGGCTGATCCGGACAATTTCAGGAGGGGACACATGAGCAGCAGCATTTCGACCAATTTGGATAATTCTTCGGGGCAACCCAAGCGTCCGCAAACAAAAAGGCACAGCTCCAAAATGAACGCCGTCGTAAGATATAGTCAAGCCAACCCGGTTTCGCCACAGGCGCAGACCGAGACGCTGGAGATGCTGTCTTTTCTGGACGTGTTCAATGACGAGCTGGAAGATGCCTTGGGCCTTGTTCTGCCAAACGCCCACCTGCGGATGGTACTGCACCTGTTACACGGCAATTTCGAAGGCAAAATCGTGACTGCAAGCTCGTTGATCGGTGCAAGTCGAGTGCCTTATGCGACGGCAAACCGCCGCATGAAGGAAATGGTCGATGAAGGACTGATTGAATTGCGCCCCCGAACCCGGACGGGCAAAAGTTTTTCCATGCATCCCAGCGAAACGCTACTTGCGCAGTGGATGCAGCTTTCCGGACGATTGCGCCGCATCGCCTCGGCAGAATTTGGCGGGCAGTCCGAGCCTGAAGTCACAAAGGATTACTACTTCGGCGGCAGTTACGCGGCGGCACAGTCCATTCCACCTCTGCGCGTGCTGCCTGAACCGTTGAAAGTGGCGGGCGGCATCCGGGTTCTTGTCCACGGCGATCCAACATTCATGGTGATGGACAATCTGAAGCGGCAGTTCGAACAGGTTATCGGCACGAACATCAGCCAACGCGCTTTCTCTATCGACCGGCTGCGCGAGGAGGCGTTGCGAAACGCCCAGCGCGATCGCAGCCGCTATGACATCATCGCGGTGGACCTGCCTTGGATCGGGGAGTTTGCCGAAAAAGAGGTCCTCATGCCCCTTGAGCAGGTTATGGACCTGTCACGGCTGGACCCCGCCGATTTTCACACCGCAGGCTGGAAGGCTGGGCACTGGGGCGGTCGCGCTTATGGTGTGCCCGCGCAAACGACGCCAGAACTGTTGTTCTACCGCCGCGACATGTTCGCAGAAGCAGGGTTAGAGCCTCCCGCCACAACCAAAGATTTGCTGCTTGCCGCAAAGACGCTGCATGATCCGCGCAGGGGACGGTCTGGCATTGCATGGAACGCCGCGCGCGGCACAGCCCTTGGGCATACCGTTCTGATGACATTGGCGGATTTTGGCCAACCAATCCTAGACCTGCCAAGGATTGCAGGTGGTTTTGATACGGATCACCTTGCAGAAGGTAATTATCACGCAACCATTGATACCGATGCGGGCCTGCAAGCCGCTGAGTTTTTGATGGAACTGCTAAATTATTCGCCGCCCGATATCCTGTCGATGTCGTGGTATGAAAGGGTGCGCCCCTATGCAGGTGGCAGCATCGCGATGGCCTATGGCTACACGTTGCTGGCCCCCTATTTCGAACTGGACGAAACCTCGCCCGCCTATGGGCAGACCGGATACCTGCCGCACCCAGCCGGTCCGGGTGCAAGCCCGGTTGCCCCTGTTGGCGGCTATGTCATGGGAATACCAGCAAATTTGGCCCCCGATCGCATACCTGCCGCGATAGAGGCGCTGACCGTCTTTACGTCACCCGAAGCGCAGAAGCTTTATGTGCAAAACGGAAGCCGCACCAATTCCCGCTATTCTGTTAGTTCGGACCCGGAGGTGCGCAGCATCTCACCGATTTTTGAGGCGGTAGACGGGATGTCTTGGCGCGACGAGTTGCAATTCTGGCCGCGCCCCCCCGTCCCCGAGATCTGCGACATCATCCAGATCTGCGGAGAAGAGTTCCACGACATGCTGCGCGGAATCGCAACACCCCGCGTCGCTTTGCTCCAAGCCCAGGCTAGGGCCGATGCGCTAATCCGAAAAACCCAGTGAACGTGACCTGAGGAGGAAACAACAATGGACCCCAATCGCCTGAAAGGTAAAAACATCCTGATCACCGGTGCCGCCCGCGGCATGGGTGCCGCCAATGCCGAAGCATATGCCGCGCAGGGTGCCAATGTGTGTCTTGGCGACCTTGATCTTGATGAAGCCCAAAAGATGGCCGACCAGATTAACGCCGCCGGAAACGGCAAGGCCATCGCGGTTCGGATGGATGTTACCAAACGCGCGGACAATGCCGCCGCAGTTGCCGCAACGGTCAAGGCGTTCGGGTCGATCAATGTGGGGGTCTTCAATGCGGGCATGAACAAACCCCGGTTCTTCATGGATATTGATGAAGACAACTGGGATATGATCATGACCGTCAACACCAAGGCGATGTGGTTGGGCATGCAGGAAACCGCACGCCAGATGATCGCCCAAGGCCCGATGGAGGACCATCCCTACAAAATCATCAACGTAGGCTCCATCGCGTCGCGCAAGCCGTTGCTGGATGTCACGGTCTATTGCACGTCCAAATACGGCGTCTTGGCCTTGACCCATTGTGGCGCTTTGGGCCTGTCAGAGCATAACATCACGGTAAATGGCTATGCGCCCGGCGTTGTTGTGACCCCGCTTTGGGAACAACTCGACAAAGATCTTGTCGATATCGGATTCAAACAGCGCGAAGGGCAAGCCTATGATGATATCGTCCGCGATGCGTTGCAAATCAAACGGGTGTCCTATCCCAAGGACATCGTCGGCACGGCCTCCTTCCTTGCCAGTGACGACAGCGACTATATGACCGGCCAAATGGTCCATATCGACGGCGGCTGGTGCATCCAATAACCACATAACCACTTGATATAAAAACAATTAACGGCGCGGCATCCCCGCAGCCGGAGGAGAAACACATGTCTCGCGCCCTTATGCCCAACCTGCTGACACCTCAAGATCTGGAACCAAATTGGGAATGGCGCGAACGCATTCCCGCATGGGGCCACATGACGGTCGATTTTGAACGCCGCATCGACCATGACCGTTTGCGCCGCTACCGCTTGGCACGCACCCGGCAAGCTTTGCAGGCGTCTGACGCAGGTACGCTGTTGCTGTTTGATGTGAACAACATCCGCTATGTCTCCGCCACCAAAATAGGCGAGTGGGAACGCGACAAGATGTGCCGGTTTTGCCTGCTGACCGGCGATGACAGCCCCTATGTCTGGGATTTTGGCTCGGCGGCGATGCACCACAAACGGCATGCCGACTGGCTGGAGCCAAGCCATTGCCTTGCAGGCGTTGTCGGCATGCGCGGCACGATCCCACCGGAATTTGGCCTGATGCAGAAATACGCTAAACAAATCGCGGGCCTGATCCGCGAGGCGGGGATGGGGGATATGCCGGTCGGGGTGGACTATGCCGAAACGGCAATGTTCCATGCTTTGCGCGAAGAAGGCATCAACGTTGTGGATGGTCAACAGATCATGCTGGCCGCGCGCGAGATCAAGAACTGGGACGAGATCCAGCTTTTGACGCAGGCCGCCGCGATGGTCGACGGTGTTTATCACATGATCTATGAGGAGCTGAAGCCCGGCATCCGCGAAAACGATATCGTCGCCATGTCCAATAAGATGCTTTATGAAATGGGGTCGGATGACGTTGAGGCGATTAATGCCATTTCCGGCGAACGCTGCAACCCGCATCCGCATAACTTTACCGACCGGCTTATCCGGCCCGGTGATCAGGCGTTCTTTGACATATTGCAAAGTTATCAGGGCTATCGCACCTGCTACTATCGCACGTTCAACGTGGGCCGGGCGACTCCGTCACAGACCGATGCCTATACAAAGGCCCGCGAATGGATTGATGCCTCCATCGCTATGATCAGGCCGGGGGTCAGCACGGATAAGGTGGCCGCAGTTTGGCCAACGGCAGAAAGCCTTGGCTTCGCGAATGAAGATCAAGCATTCGGTCTGCAATTCGGCCATGGTCTGGGCCTTGCCTTGCATGAACGCCCCATCATCAGCCGTGCCATCAGCATGGACCATCCGATGGAAATTAAGACGGGCATGGTCTTTGCGCTGGAAACTTATTGCCCAGCAACCGATGGCTATTCCGCCGCCCGGATTGAGGAGGAGGTCGTGGTAACCGAAACCGGCTGCGAGGTTATCAGCCTGTTCCCGGCCGAGGAACTGCCCATCGCGAACCGTTACTGACGATGGGCAATCCGTTTGATCTGACAGGCCGCAAAGCGTTGGTCACCGGTGGTGCGACCGGCATAGGGGAGGGCATTGCCCTTGCCCTTGCCCAAGCGGGAGCCGATGTGGCGCTGACCTACCGCAGCCACCAGCCTGAAAATATCCTCAAGAAAATCAAAGTGCTTGGCCGTAACGCGGTTGCGGTGAAATCTGATTTCGCGGGGATGGACAAGGCCGCAGCGGAGGAGGTGATCGCTTTTGCCACGGACGCTTTGGGCGGGCTGGATATTCTTGTCAACAATGCGGGCATCATCCACCGCGAGCCCTCGGTCGATATGCCGTTGGCGGATTGGCAACGCGTAATGTCGATGAATCTGGACTCTGTCTGGCTGCTGTCGCAGGCGGCAGGGGCGCGGATGGTCGCCCAAGGGTCGGGCAAAATCGTCATAGTCGCTTCGGTTTTGGGATCGCAGGGCGGGCTTCGGGTGCCGGCCTATGCCGCCAGCAAGCACGCCGTGATCGGCCTCGCCCGTGCGCTGTGCAATGAATGGGCGGGGTCCGGCGTCAACGTGAATGCAATCGCGCCCGGTTACACCGCAACCGACAACACCCAAGCGCTGCGCGACGACCCCGATCGGTCGCGAACACTTTTGGAGCGTATCCCCGCGGGACGTTTCGCCGAACCCCACGAGATTGCAGGTGCCGCCGTTTTCCTCGCCTCTGACGCTGCGGCCTATTGCCATGGCAGCGTCGTAACCGTGGATGGCGGCTGGCTGGCCCGCTGAAAGGACATTATGGAACACCCACTTCACGGAAAAACCGCCCTTGTGACAGCCGCAGGTAACGGTATCGGTCGCGCCTCGGCGGAGGCGCTGGCCCGACTGGGCGCCAGCGTGATTGCAACGGATATTGACGGGGCCGCGGTCCATGCCATTGCAGACGGGAGAGACCGCATCACCGCACTGTCCCTTGACGTGCTGGATGCAGCGGCGCTGACCGCGTTGATCAGGAACAGCCCGCCAATCGACATCCTCGTGAATTGCGCGGGCTGGGTGCATGACGGGTCTATCCTCGATTGTGACGATGCGGCTTGGGACCGCTCTTTCGATTTGAACGCCAAGGCCATGTTCAGATTGACCAAGGCGGTGCTGCCTTCGATGCTGGAGCGGAAATCCGGTTCAATCATCAATATCGCATCCATTGTCTCTAGCCTGAAAGGCGCGCCGCGCCGCTTTGCCTATGGCGCGTCGAAGGCCGCGATCATCGGTTTAACCAAATCCATCGCTGCCGATTTCGTGAAAGACGGCATCCGCTGCAGCGCCATCTGCCCCGGCACGGTCGAAAGCCCATCGCTTAAAGAACGGCTTGCGGCGACTGGCAACTTTGACAAGGCGCTGGCCGACTTCAGGGCACGCCAGCCGATGGGCCGCCTTGGAACGCCCGAAGAAATCGCCGAAATGGTTTGCTATCTGGCGGGGAGCTTGTCGGCGTTCACAACCGGGCAAACCTTCGCCATCGACGGCGGGTGGTCACTCTGATGCGCCTTGATCGTGCCGCCTCCATCGACGACCTGCGGGCCATGGCCAAGCGCCGCATCCCCCGGTTCGCCTTCGATCTTGTCGATGGCGGGGCTGAATCCGAACGCAACATGCGGCGCAATATTGAGGCCTTTGAAGAAGTGGAAATGACACCGCGATATATGGTCGACGTTTCAGAAATCGACACTCGCGCTACGCTTTTCGGGCATACTTACAGCCAACCTTTTGGCATGGCGCCCATCGGCATGCTCAACGCCTTTTGGCCCGATGCTGACCTGACGTTGGCCCGGCTGTGCAAGCGTGAGAATATTCCTTATGTGGCCAGTTCGGCGGCCTCGACCACGCTTGAAGGGCTAGCAGAGGCGGCCGATGGAAATGGATGGTTCCAGCTTTATGTTTCTAGCGATAAAGCCGTCACCGACGGGTTGATCTCGCGCGCTGAGGCGGCTGAATATGACGTGTTGATGGTCACCGCAGATGTTCCAGCCGCAGGCAAGCGCGACCGCGACATCCGCAATCAACTCAGCGTGCCATTCCGCTTTACCCCCGAAGTGATCTTGCAACTGATGGCCAACCCGACATGGTCGTTAACGAGCCTGAAACATGGCAAGCCCAACATCGCAAACTATGCCGATCTGCTGAAAGGTGCCACGTCCTATGCCGATGTGCAAAAAACCCTGATTACTCCGGGCTTTACATGGGATGACCTCGCGCGCTTGCGCGCACGTTGGAAAGGTCGCCTACTGGTGAAGGGTATCCTGCACCCCGCCGACGCGCTGCGCTGTGCCGAGATCGGCTGCGACGCCATCGTCGTGTCGAACCACGGCGGTCGCCAGGTTGCGTTCGGACCACCGACGATAGAAGCCTTGCCACCGATCGCCGCCGCCGTGGGTGATCGCATGAAGATAATACTGGACAGTGGTATCCGCCGTGGCGCTGACCTGATGCGCGCAAAAGCACTTGGTGCAGATTTCGCATTCACGGGTCGGGCCATGGCATACGGTGTTGGAGCCGGTGCGGCCAAAGGTGCAGACCGTGCGTTCGAAATTCTCAAATTGGAACTGGTCCGCGCTCTTGGGCAATTGGGCGAACCATCATTTAGAGAGTTGGTCGCGGAATTTCGGACCAGTTGTTAAGTTGGATCGCATGATGAGAGAAGTGATCCAGAATGAAGAAACGAAAGAACCATTCGCCTGATTTCAAGGC
>NZ_FOCO01000048.1 GCF_900110135.1 Pseudorhodobacter antarcticus
GCATCTGTGAAGGCATGACCATCTGTTCGTTCTCCTGCGCCCTCAAGTGTAAACTTCAGCCAGTCGATTGTCTCACGATTATTGGCACGGAGGGACAAGCCGCCGAACTTCGTGGGTGGCTGGGCAATCAAAGAGGCATCTCTCGAGGTTGGTTATTGGCGGACGTTCCAGAGCTACAGTTTGACACAGGCTGCGCTTCTGTGTGTCGGGCGTGATCCGCGTAAAACCAGCTTTGACCAGTTGATGAAGCAGTACGGCAGGTCGTCCGAAGCTGATGAACTTTTGTATTTCCTAGAGGACCTTTACGAAGCGCTGGCCAATGGTCTTGGGCTCGACCCGAAAGATGGAGAGACAACTGTCAATGCACAAGCGTTGCTGAACTGGGTCAATATTAAGACCGTGAAGATCGATCCTCGCTTTCGCAGGATGCTCAAAGTCTACCATCCTGTTTCTTCTGGCCCAACCGTACCGCCACAAGGCCTTAAGGCTCGAGAAGACAAGCGACTTCATGGCTCCACCTTCACAGCGCATGCCCGCATTTTAGGTGCCGTTGCAATAGCAAAGTACAGGCTGGATGGCGTGAGTTCGATCGGCCGTGTCGCGAGAGAGATGGTTAATGACGGAAACCTGAATGGGCTTGGGTTCGATGCAAAGGTTGTTCGTGGACTATTGCGTTCGGCGCTCGACCCGTTGGCTGAAGAAAAGCCATTTTGAGGCCGGTCGAAACGCGTCGAGACTCCGTCAAAACTGGTAATAATCAATATTATCAGATATTTAAAATTTATAGGTTCGTCCCCCAACCGGCTATCGTTCTCTGGCAGATGTAGATGCACACGATCAAATCGGAGTGCACCATGTCGTCCAATCCCAACTTTCCTAGGACCGGTCTGGTCCGCCTGTCTGCGATACTTGCGCCCGTCGGACCGATCCCGGTTTCGAAATCCACATGGTGGGAAGGCGTGCGTAGTGGCCGTTTCCCCAAGCCATCCAAGCTTGGACCTCGGACCACCGTCTGGCGTGCCGAGGACATCCGTGCCCTGTACGGTGAGCGCAGCCATGATTAAGCGCGGTACACACCCTTCACTTGCGGATATAATTACGTCTGTGTCCGACGCTCAGGTCCAGACAGTAACCCGTGGTGGCCGGTGGCATGGCCGCTATGGCACTCTGTCGTGCCCCCTTTGCCAGCCTGAGGCCAGGGCGGGGCAGAATGCCCTTACCTTGGCCGACGGCAGGAAGGGTCTGCTATTACATTGTAAGAAAGCAGGGTGCAGCTTCCGCGATCTGACAGCCGCACTTGGTATATCGCATGGCCCCAATGCGGTACCTGACCCGGCGGTCATCGCACGGCGTGAAACAGGCCGTCTGGCGGAGGTCGAGAAGCGCGCGCGGCAATCGCAGGCGCTGTGGTCCGAGGCCTCGCTGACCAGCGGCACCATCGCGGAAACCTACCTTCGCGGGCGCGGGATCAACTGCGCCCTGCCCGACACTCTTCGCTATCACCCCATGGCATGGCATCTTTCAGGGCGGCATCTTCCTGCACTGGTCGCGCGCGTGGACGGATGTGACGGCTTCGCAGTGCACCGGACCTATCTGCGTCAAGACGGCAACGGGAAGGCCGACGTTGAGCCTCAGAAGGCGATGCTGGGGCGAGTAAAAGGCGGGGCAGTGCGGCTTGCAAGAGTGCCAGGACCACTTGTAGTGGCTGAGGGTATCGAAACGGCTCTGTCGCTGGCTTGCGGCCTGCTTAACGGCCCTGCGTCGATTTGGGCGGCACTCTCCACAAGCGGCATGACCGGACTGCACCTTCCCAGCGAACCGGGTCGGCTGACCATCGCACCCGACGGCGACAAGGCCGGTCATGTTGCGGCGCTAACGCTGGCCGACCGGGCAACTCGTGATGGGTGGTTGGTATCCATCCTGACCCCGCCCGAAGGCGGCGACTTTAATGACCTTATGAGCAGTGAGGTCTGGATATGACTGGGCCGGCGATGATCGTGAAGACTGACTTTGCACCCTTGCCTCGCGGCTTTCAATTGCGCCCTAACGGCATTTTTCGCGAGGTGTCCGGCAGCGAGGGAAAGACCGAATGGATCTGGCTTTGTTCCCACCTGTGTGTTCTCGCTTTGCCGCGCGATCCTTCTGGTACGGGCTGGGGGCGGCTTGTTGAAGTAATCGACCCGGATGGTCGGTTGCATTGTTGGGCGATCCCGGCGCGCATGTTCGCGGGCGACGGGGCAGAGGTGCGGGCGGGACTGCTCGACCGTGGGATAAACCTTGCTTCGGGTCGGCCAGCGCGCGATGCGCTCATTGACCTTCTGCAACGCTGGCAACCGCCTGCACGGGCGATTACAGCCGATCGTTTCGGCTGGGTGGATGAAACCTACAAGGCCTTCCTCTGCGGTGACGGTCGGGTGATCGGCGCGGGTGATGTCGTCTATCAAAATGAAAACACCCCTGTGGCGGCGACCGAGATGACGGCGGCCGGCACGATTGAGGGCTGGCGCGAGGCAGTAGCGGCACAATGCGATGGAAACCCACTCATGATCGTCGCTGTGTCACTTGCCTTCGCTGGGCCTCTGCTTGAACCTCTTGAACTTGACGGCGGCGGAATTCACCTGCGCGGCGCATCCAGCCGAGGCAAATCGACGGTGCAACGGGTGGCTGTGTCGGTATGGGGGTCGCCACGGCTCTTGAACAGCTGGCGCGCAACGGCGAACGGGCTGGAAGGGGTAGCGGCTGCCTCCAACAGCACATTGCTCGCGCTTGATGAGCTGGCCGAAATCTCTGGCCGCGAGGCCGGGGCTGCCGCCTACATGCTGGCCAATGGTACCGGAAAGTCGCGGGCGAACCGCACAGGATCGGCACGTGCAGCCGCGCGATGGCGCATTATGGTGCTGTCGTCGGGTGAAATCACCCTGGCCGACAAGATGGCCGAGGCTGGTGCGCGGCCTGCCGCCGGGCAGGCGGTTCGCCTTCTGGACGTGGCTGCTGATAGTCGGGAGCATGGCGCGTTTGACAACTTGCACGGGGCGTGCGGCGGGGCGGCATTCGCGGATCGCCTGCGCACAGCTACGGCGACGCATTACGGCACCGCAGGCACAGCCTTTGTTGCCGCCTTCCTTGACAACCGCGATGCCGCGACAAAGACGGCCCGTGAAGCGATGGCTTCGTTTCGCAACCTCGCTGCCCTGCGCTTTGACTTGAAGGGCGAGGGGCAAAGTGTTCGCGCAACCGACCGGCTCGGGATAATTGCCGCGGCTGGCGAACTCGCAACCGCTTGGGGCTTGACTCGCTGGGCGCCAGGGGCAGCGATCGATGCGGCACTTGATGTGCTGGGCGGGTGGATTGAAGGTCGCGGCGGGAGCGGGCCTGCGGAGTACCGCGAGGCCGTGGAGCGTGTACGCGCATTCCTTGTGGCACACGGCGACGCGCGCTTTGAACCCGTCACAAAGGCCAGCGATACCCGGCCGGTCAACAACCGAGCAGGCTGGCGCGAGGGTCCGACCTTCTACATCGCGGCAGACACCTGGAAGGAAATTCATAAGGGTGCAGATCCGTCGCGTGCTGCGCGCTATCTTCATGATGCGGGCTTCCTCACACCCGGCGAAGGAAAAAACCTCGCCGTCAAAGCGCCGCGCAGTATTGAAGGGCGTCCACGCGTATATGTCGTGAATGCGGATATTCTCGGAGCTGGCGATGACTGACGCAAACATCCCGAAAAGTCGGCCGGACCAGTCGGACCAGTCGGACCCATTTGGAATCCTTGCGCTTTTCCGGTCCGACATGGCGCCGCACTTGTCGGACCAGTCGGACCGCCCCGCAACGCCGTTCTTTGCTGGTCCGACTGGTCCGACTTTGAACAACTGCTGTCGGACCGCAAAAGATCAGCAAAAGCAATATGGTCCGACCGGTCCGACCGGTCCGACCGCAGTTTACCTACATTCAGCCGTTGCGACTCTTCCCGATTTCGACGCGCTCGATCTACTCGACCGATACGAGGAACCGGCAGCATTCCGTGAGTTTGGCGGCGAGCAGCCCCGCGCGGAACCTGAAGCAGCGGATTTGGCCGAAGCTGCGAAAGGGGCAGGCCTCACGACCAACATGCTGCGGAAGCTCTCGGCAGAACAGCCCGACGCAAAGGCCTATCTTGTGCATCTGTCAGCACGTGGGCTGATGGCCTTTGACGATGTGGCCGGTGCGCTGCAATGGGATCGTACACGAGCTTGGCAGGCCGAGGCCCGGTTGCGTGCCTCTGGGATGGTGACGCTTGACAGCGAAGGACTTACACAAGTGCGAAAAGGGAAGCATCCAAAATGACGAACCGACCGGAATCGACCAAGCCTCGTCAAGAGACGCCCTCAGCGCGTATGGATGAACCAGACCAAGACGTCGAGCTGACCAAGGTCTGCGATCAACGGAGCATGATCCTGTCGATCCTATGCGATTTCCTCGAAGAAGATAGAATTGCAGACCTCGGAGATTGGCTTGATCATGCTGGGTTCGACCTGACCGCCATTCGATATCCTGCCGACCTTCCCGCTGCATGGGTCGCCCATTATCGCAATGGGCGGAGCTACGATGTCGACCGCGCGCTGAACGACCTCCTTGCATGGCCGCCAATCGCTGCCGAGATCGCCTTTCTGTCGAAGCAATCACAGGTGACAGTGTCAACTCCAAACGGGCCGGGTAATCGGGCCCCAAAAAGCTTGCCGATTGATTTGGGAAAACTCGCAGATGATTTGTGACCATGCAAACAAACTGACGATCCGCAGTCTAGGTCCATGGCCCGAAGACACGCTGCGCCATGCGTATTCTCATGCCAATATTAGGCTCACCACAACGACCGCAGGCTTTGGCGGGACCCGCACCTGGTTTCTCTGCTCTCGCTGCGACCGCCGCTGCAGCATTCTTTACGATAACCCCGCCTCCGGGTGGGTCTGTCGCATCTGTGCCAGCGGGCACTACGCCAGCGAGGTAGAGGCTCCCATCGACCGGATGTATCGCAGGGCGCGCAAGTTGCGATGCCGGCTCGGCCAGCACGATCCAGACATGACCTTTCCGTTTCCTGGCAAACCCGTCGGCATGCATTGGAGCACCTATCTGCGCTTGCGGAAGGAGGGTCTTGCTCTGGAGGCGCGTCTGCTCGATCACATGCGACGCAACCTTCCGGCCCTACTGCGCCGCCGTATGATTGATCAGTCACTCTCGATGGAAGCAGATTGACTTGGGTCCCACAGACTGCCGTCAGGAATATCGACTAGGTGCCGCCGCAGATCGCGCATGCGGCTAACGGCATAGGATTTCAGTTTTTTCATCGTCTTGCGCAGGCGCAAGATATCGGTTTCGGGAAATTCATTTAGTTCTTTCGGCAGTCCCAAGGTATCCGAAAATCAGTTTTCCATATGCCCAACCTGAAGAAAGATGAGGTACATCAAATGAAAGTTGGTTGTCACATCTTGCCAAGTGCTGCCAACAAATGATGATGATCGTCGCGCTGTAGTCACGGCGCCAGCTTAGTCCCCCTCAACATCCTGTTTTCGTATAGGCCCAAGACCGGTGGACGTGTCCGTCGCTGAAAGCGTTGTTGTCAGCTTCAAGCCATTACAATAGCATAAAAATAGACTGAACTTACATTGTCACTGGGATCAGACATTATGCAAGCCTTCGATCTCGACAGCTCTCTAGTTGAAACCTACTCCAGCTTTTCGCGATCATTCAGTAAGATCCGTGCGCCTGACTTGAAGGCCGCGATCGATGCGCAATATGCGGATGGGCACTTCTGGCCTGACGCTCTCTTGTCGATCAACCCGCATTTTGAACATGGCAAAACCACCACGCAGCTGGTGGCAGATGGCCTGATTGCCCCGGAAACGGCACTAGTGTTTCGGATGAATGGTCATGGCCGAAGACGGCACCTTCAAAGCGATGGGGATGTAGGGGAATGACGCTTGCGCCAACCTTGTATGACGAACTGGTGCAGGTTTTCAGCAATGTCGCCCAGTTCGAGGTGCGCCCCGAAGAAGGCTATCAGATCCTTGCCGAGGCGTTGATGCAGTTCATCCAAAGTGACCGCATTCCCGAAATGACCGAAGCACAGTTGAAGCCCTATCTGTCGGCCTATCTGGCGGAAGTGCGCGCCAGACGGATCAACCCCTATGCGCCACCCCCGCCAACGCCTGCACTGGATGGGCTCAGTTCAGTGGTGAACTGGGTCAAGTTGGAAAAAAAGCCGCCGCCCGAAACCCTGTTTGGCTGGCAGGCCGATCAGCGCGAGGACAAATCCCTGATCGACCAACTGATCCAGCAAACGAACCTTTATGCCACCTCGAAATCCTTCACCGATCTTCTGGCCTTTGTGGCGCGCATGCGCGGCTTTGCCCCGTTCAACGCCATGCTGCTCCACGCCCAAAAGCCGGGTATCACCCATGCCGCCACCGCCTCCGACTGGTTGGCGCGGTTCAACCGCCGGCCCAAACAAGACGCGCGCCCGCTGATCGTGATGCAAGCAATGGGGCCGGTTGGATTTGTGTTCGATGTGCTGGATACCGAAGGCGCGCCGCTGCCACCCGAGGCTTTTGCCTTTCCGACATTCGGCGATCTATCGTTGGCACGGTGGCATGAAATGCTGACAGCCGTCTCGCGCGCCAAAATCGAGATCCTCTGGGTCGACAAAGGCGATGGGGCTGCGGGGTCGATGACGCGCCGCGAGATGGTTGTGAAAGGCAAGGCCCGGGCGCATTGGACGGTGCGCGTGAATCAGAACCACGACCCCCAGACCCAGTTCGTGACCCTGGCGCATGAGTTGGCGCATATGTTTCTTGGTCATCTGGGTGGCGATGATAACCCCAGTATCAAGGCACGCAGAGGCCTTGGCCATGATCTGCAAGAGGTAGAGGCCGAAACCGTTGCCTGGGTGGTCGCCCACCGCAACGGGCTGAAGCCGAAAAGCGAGGCCTATCTGGATCGCTACAAGGCCGCGTTCAAAGGGCTGGAGGTGTTCACAATCCTGCGGGCGGCAAATGCGGTTGAGACGGCTATGGGGATTTCAGCGGCGCAACTGGCAAAGGCAGGGCAGGCAAAATGACCCCCAACAATCCGCCCGGCTTTCTGATCGAAACCGAAGCCACCCGCGCTGCGCACCGAATGGGCTGGCGTATTCCGGGGGTGGTTCAGGGGGCGTGGCTGCCCTTCACCTCGCACACGATATCCGGCACGCTGTGTCTGGCCGCCAACCACCCAGACGGCCCGTGGATCGTGGCTCTGTCCGACCCAGCCCAACTGCATATGCCGCCGTCAAATTTTGAGGGCCCCGGTGCCGTACGTCTCATAATCCCCACCCTGTCCGCGCTGCACACCGCGCTGGACCAGATCTACCATTACGCCCTAAATGCCCCACCACCGTTGCAGGCGTTCCAAATCTTGACGGACCATTTGCCCCGCACAACCGAAGCCGAACGCACCCGGATCGAGCGGATCGGTCAAGACATTTTCCGCGCCCGCCTGCTGCAAATCTGGAATCACACTTGCCCGCTGACGGGCATCACTGACGCGGCCCTGCTGCGCGCCAGCCACATCATCCCATGGGCCGCCTGCGACAGCGACGCCGAGCGGTTGAACCCCGAAAACGGGTTGCTGCTGTCGGCCCTATGGGACGCCGCCTTCGACCGCGGGCTTGTCAGCTTTACCGATGACGGCACGCCGCTGTTCCATGAAGCGCTATCCCCGGCCGCCTGCACCCAGCTTGCCGCAAGCGCCACACTTTCGCTTTCTAAAGATCAAAAAAAACGGATGGAACATCACCGACAAATGATCTTCAGCGCAACAACCCTATCCTCAAAATGAGTCTTATCAGCTCACATCTCGCGGCAGCCGCCGTCACACAAATGTCCATCGGGCTGTTCGACTGACGTGAACGGCCCAAGGCTCACCTTCGTGGACCGCGCAGCGAACGGCAGTTTTGAGCCCAAAGTGACCGATGCTGCAGCATGCACATTGTGGTACTAAGGGCGGGAAGCGGACATTCGCTGCCGCTGCTCTCTCAACATCAGATAGCGGTGACAGCGGACTTTCGGGAAACTCACATATTGTGGCCATGTGCGTAGGTGGACACTGCTGGCCGTCCGACCAATGATCGAAAAATACTCGTTTTATCGAGTCCCCGGCGCAGTTGTTCCCGATGGTGTCGCAAAACCGGTGGCATGGCTTGCTTCCCTGACCTAAGAGAAAGTGCGCGATGAAAGTTTAGGACTCATGAAAAAGTTTGGCCTTGATAGCACGGATATCCGAATTCTCATCGCGATCCAGCAGCATGGACAAATGAGCAAAACTAAACTTGCTGAGATTGCCAATATTTCTGCCACTCCCTGCTGGGCCCGTCTTGACCGGCTCAAGGCAGCGGGGTTCATTCGCGGATATCATGCCGATATCGCACTGGACCAGATTGCCGACTTCACCCAAGTTGTCGTGACCGTCTCGCTCACGCGTCACCGAAAGGCGGATTTTGATCGGTTCGAAGCCTTTATCCGTACTCTTGACGAAATCACTGATTGCGTCGCTACGGGCGGAGGCATGGACTATGTGATGGAAACGATTACCCCTGATCTGGCATCGTTCCAAGCGTTGATGGAGACCCTGCTGGCTGCGGAACTAGGGATTGATCGCTATATGACTTACATCGCGACTCGGCGGGTCAAATCCAGCAAGCCGAACCTTACAAAACTGGCCGCAAAGAGCTGCGGCTGAAGCCCCCCGCCCAAACGGTTTATTCTGCGCCCACAAAACGGTCTGTTCAGTCTTTTCCCCGCCTGTTTTCAGTCCACATTCATGTCGCGACCCGGACTAAATCTCCGTCAGAGTATAACATTTGGCGGGCAGTTTGACCCGTGGTCAGCAAGGGCGAGAAATATCATGCAGGCAGAAGATTTTGGCTTTGGCACTCAGATCCGCAAGTCGCCCTATTTCGACGCCACCGTTCGCTGGGGCGCCAAAGGGTTTTCGGTCTACAACCACATGTATATCCCCCGCGATTTCGGCAGCCCCGAGCAGAACTTCTGGAATCTGGTGAACGATGCGATTCTTTGTGACGTGGCCGTCGAGCGTCAGGTGGAAATCACCGGACCGGATGCCGCGAAATTCGTCCAGACGCTGACTTCGCGCGATCTGTCCAAGATGGGCGTGGGTCAGTGCAAATATATCCTGATCACCAACGCCGAAGGCGGCCTCTTGAATGATCCGATTCTGCTACGTCTGGCCGAGAACCACTTCTGGATCTCGCTGGCCGACAGCGACATTCTGCTGTGGGCGCAGGGCGTGGCCGTGCATGCCGGTCTTGATGTAACAATTGATGAGCCTGATGTGTCACCGCTGCAGTTGCAGGGGCCAAAGTCGGGTCAGATTATGCAAGCGCTGTTCGGCGATAGCATTCTGGATCTGAAATACTATTGGCTGCGCGAGCTCGAGCTTGACGGGATGTCTGTGCTGGTGTCTCGCACCGGATGGTCCAGTGAATTGGGCTATGAGATCTATCTGCGCGACTCTGCGCATGGCGATGCTCTGTGGGAGCGGATTATGGTCGCAGGCGCGCCGTTTGGTCTTAAGCCCGGCCACACATCTTCTATCCGTCGGATTGAGGGTGGGATGCTATCCTATCACGCGGATGCGGACAATAAGACCAACCCCTTTGAACTGGGTCTGGACCGGCTTGTGAACCTCGACATCGAAGCCGATTTCATCGGCAAGGCTGCGCTGCGTCGCATCAAGGAGCAAGGCACGAGCCGCAAGCAAGTTGGCCTGATTATCGACGGTGAACCATTGCAAGGTCCTAACACTTCTTTCTGGGCGATCAAGAAAGATGGCGCGACCATCGGCAAGGTCACCTCTGCGATTTATTCGCCGCGTCTTGAAAAGAACATTGCCTTGGCGATGGTCGCGTCCGAACATGCCATTCTGGGCGCTGAGGTCAAAGTTGTGAACAAATCGGGTATTGTGAACGAGGCCGGAACGGTCACGGCCACAATCGTGGAACGTCCGTTCTATGATCCGAACAAAAAAATCGCCGCTGCCTGAATGCACTCCAAAAGGAGAGACCTGAACCATGTCCGACCTTGCAATCGAACTGCACTGGCAACGCGCCGAACCCGGTTTTCAACTCGGCAAATACTCGGCTGAACATGTTGTGCGCTATAACAACAGTTATGAGGTTCAGGTCGATGCCGCCCCGGATTGGGGCGGCAAGCCGGAGAACACCAATCCTGAACAGGCGCTCGCATCGGCACTGTCCAGCTGCCACATGATGACGTTTCTGGCCTTATGCGCAAAGCCGGGTTGGCCGGTTGCGAGTTACCATGACTACACCGAGGCGCATCTTGGCAAGAACGCCAAGGGCCAGATGTCGGTCATACGCATCGACCTGCATTCGGTGGTACAATTCGACACCGGTTTTGACATCGATGACGCAGCGCTGGCGGAAATGCAGGACCGCGCCCACCGCTATTGCTTTATCGCCAATACCTTGGCTGACAGCGTCGAAATCAACGTTCTGTAGCGGCCGAAAGGGAAATCCCCCATGCACATAAGCGATATCCTGTTACGCGATCTGGACGGTGACGGCGTCTTGCGCCTGACCCTCAATGACCCCTCGCGGCGCAATGCCTTGTCAGAGGCAATGCTGACCACCTTGAGCACGGCTTTTGTGGAGGCAGGGGCCGACCCTGAGGTGCGGGTGATTATTCTGGCCGCTAACGGACCCGCATTTTGCGCGGGTCACGACCTGAAGGAAATGACTGCGGGGCGCGCAAACCCCGATCGCGGTCGGGCTTATTTCACTAAAGTGATGACGATGTGTTCCGGCGTCATGCAGGGCATCGTGAATTGCCGCAAGCCGGTGATTGCCGAAGTCACGGGCGTTGCTACCGCTGCGGGCTGCCAATTGGTTGCCAGTTGCGATCTGGCCATTGCCGCCGACACCGCACAGTTCAGCACACCGGGTGTGCATATCGGTCTGTTCTGTTCAACCCCGATGGTGGCGCTGTCGCGCAACGTGGCGGACAAGCATGCGATGGAAATGCTGTTGACCGGCGACATGACTCCCGCAGCCCGCGCCGCGGAAATTGGTCTGGTCAACCGCGTGGTTGCCCCCGAAGAGCTGCGGCAAGTGACCATGGGCATGGCCCGCAAGATCGCCTCCAAATCCAGCATGACGCTCGCTACGGGCAAACGCGCTTATTATGTGCAGCGCGAAATGGGTCTGTCCGACGCCTATGACTATGCTTCGGACGTGATGGTCGAAAACATGCTCGCCCGTGACGCGGAAGAAGGCATCGGCGCCTTCATCCAGAAACGCGCTCCGCAATGGCAGGATGTCTGACCCCATGAAACCGAACCCCTACAACACTGATCTGGACCGTACCCCGGCCAACTTTCAGCCTCTGACGCCGCTGACCTTCCTGGAGCGCGCTGCAGCTGTGTTTCCGGACTACACTGCTATTATCCATGGTAAGCTGCGGCGCAGCTATGCCGCGTTCTATTCCCGCTCACGGCAACTCGCCTCGGCGCTGACGCAAATGGGGATTGGGCGGGGGGATACGGTATCGGCCCTACTTGCGAACACCCCCGCTATGCTGGAATGCCACTATGGCGTGCCGATGTGCGGCGCGGTTCTGCATTCGATCAACACCCGCTTGGATGCGGCAATCATTGCCTTTCAGCTTGATCACGCCATGTCGCGCGTCGTGATCGCCGACCGGGAATTCATGCCGCTCCTGCAACTGGCGCTGGCGCTTGCGACGGTCAAACCAATTGTGATCCAATATGATGACGCCGAATTCGACAGCCCAAGGGCCGAGGTCGCCGCCAAAGACTACGAGGCGCTGCTGGCCGAGGGTGATCCAAATTTTGCATGGCTGATGCCCGAGGACGAATGGGACGCCATCTCGATCAACTACACCTCTGGCACGACGGGCGATCCCAAGGGTGTGGTGTCGCATCATCGCGGAGCCTATCTTTTGGCACAGGGCAATGCGCTGACGGCGTCCATGCCAAAACACGCGGTCTACCTCTGGACGCTGCCTATGTTCCACTGCAACGGCTGGTGCTTCCCTTGGACACTGTCCGCCATCATCGGCACCCATGTTTGTCTGCGTCAGGTTCGGGCAGAACCGATCTGGAATGCGTTGGCAGACGAACGCGTCACCCATCTTTGCGGCGCACCCATCGTGATGTCGCTCATGATATCGGCTCCCGAAGCGGTCAAGCGTGACCTCGACCGAACGGTGCAGTTCTTCACCGCTGCGGCCCCGCCGCCCGAAAAGCTGCTGGCGGACATGAGGACTGCTGGCTTTGATGTGACACATTTGTATGGTTTGACCGAGACTTATGGCCCGGCCGTTGTGAACGACTGGCACGAAAGCTGGTCCGATCTGCCACCCGCGCGTCAGGCCGCCCTCAAATCGCGTCAGGGAGTGCGCTATTTGCCGCTGGAGCAGTTGGACGTTCTGGATACCGACACGATGCAGCCCGTTCCACGCGACGGCCAGACGATGGGCGAGGTTATGTTTCGCGGCAACGTCGTCATGAAGGGATATTTCCGCAATCCCAAGGCCACGAAAGAGGCTTTTGCGGGTGGATGGTTCCACTCCGGCGATCTGGGCGTCATGCATCCCGATGGCTATATCCAGCTCAAGGATCGCTCCAAGGATGTCATCATTTCAGGCGGCGAGAACATCTCTTCCATCGAGGTTGAGGAGGCGCTATACCGACATCCCGCCGTCGCCGTGACAGCTGTTGTTGCGATGCCCCACGAGAAATGGGGTGAAACCCCCTGTGCCTTTATCGAGCTTGCACCGGGGCACCATGCCGATGCCGCAGCGATGAAGGACTGGTGCCGCAAGGAACTTGCCGCCTTTAAAGTTCCGCGCTGCTTCGTGTTCACAGCTATTCCCAGAACCTCGACCGGAAAAATACAGAAATTCGTGCTGCGTGAGCATGCAAAAACAATTTCGATTGAGTCGGTGTCATAGCGACTGACACAAGCGGCTCATTCATCTGCCAACATGCAATCGGCTGGTGATTAGGAAGTTGGTGGCCAATTGAATGGCGGCAACGGCTTGTCGCGCCGCAGCATTCGCGACAGTCGTTGGACGTCCGCTCAGGGCCGCTAGTACGCCTTCAGGCTGTACCCATTTTCCGCGCAAGAAAGCCGCCTGATTGTAGGGCCCAGAGGCGAGCATAGAGACCATCTTTTGCTAACAGGGTATCATGCGTTCCTTCCTCGACGATGTGGCCCGCATCCATGACCACTATACGATCCATTGCTGCGATGGTGGACAGGCGATGGGCGATAGCCAAGGTTGTTTTTCCGGCCATCAGCCGGTGCAGGTTCTCTTGGATTGCGGCTTCGGACTCACTATCAAGCGCGCTTGTGGCTTCGTCCAACACAAGGATCGGAGCGTCCTTGAGAAGTGCGCGTGCTATGGTGACCCTTTGGCGTTGACCACCCGAGAGTTTAACGCCCCGGTCGCCGACGAATGCGTCAAGGCCCACGCGGCCTTTATCATCACGCAGATCGTGAATGAAGCCCATGGCTTGCGCGGCTCTGGCGGCGGCCTCGACCTCGGCGTCCGTGGCGTTGGGTCGGCCATAGCGGATATTGTCACGGATCGACCGATGCAGCAGACCGACATCCTGTGTCACCACACCTATCTGCTCTCGCAGGGAGGTCTGCGTGACATCGCGGACATCTTGGCAGTCAACGGTAACACGGCCTGCATCAACATCGCGCAACCGCATCAAAAGGGACACGAGCGTGGATTTACCTGCACCGGACAAACCGACCAAGGCAACTCTTTCGCCGGCGGCTATGGAGAGTGATAGATCACGCACGACTGCGTCTGCTTCACCGTACTTAAAAGTCACGTGATCGAACAGGATCTGTCCTCTGGTCAAGTTAAGGTCAGGTGCATTCGAAGCGTCCATCAGGGTTGGCGGTGTCGTCATAATTGGCATTGCATCTGCGATCGTTCCATACGCGCGGCTGACAGATTGGCCCAAGCCAATAAACATGCCCGACGACGCCGACAGGGTACGCGCGATCGTGGCCCCCGCAACAAAATCACCCAAACTGACAAAACCGTCGACCAAACCCCACAGACCCACTGCGAAGATAGACACAACCAGCGCCACGTTAAGCAAATGCACCAAGGCATCTGTTGAGACATATGCGCGGTTCTCACGGTGCTGGGTGTCGATGGTCTCACCTATGACCTTTTGGATCGCACCTGCCTCGCTGTCTTCTGCGGCAAAAAGTTTCACCATCGCGATGTTGGAATATACATCTGTCATGGCCCCTGTGGCCCGGCTGGTGGCCGCCGCCACTTTGCGCGACCGCGCCGCATAAATCGGAACCGCAAACCACGCTAAAATGATGTTGAGCGCGATCCAGGCCACAACCGGTAAGGCCATCATTGGCGAAAGGGCGGCCAGTAATACCGCAGCACCACCAAAGGAAATAACGACCCGTGGCACCATCTGCATGGCGATCATCAAGGACCGCTGCACCGCGCTGGTGACCTGACCGATGCGGCTGGCAACCTGACCCGCAAACACGTCTTCAAAGAACGCAACGTCCTGGCCTTCTACCGCTTTGTGGGCCTGCCACCGCATCGCTGCTGGCAGTAAAACCTGCACCGTTTGGGCCATGAAAGCGCCGCGTACAAAGGTCACGACGGGATCAACAATAGCGAACAAAAAAACCAACGCGGCCAATGTCCACATTTTGGCCGCGATAAATGACGCGGCACCCTGCGCCGTGACACCGTCGACCACAAAAGCCAGTGCCCAGACCATTGCCAGCCCGATCCCCGCAGAGATGACTGACAACCCGGCAACGGCAAGCAAAACGCCGCGAAAGAGCTGTGCAAAATGCCAGACCAAACCCCAGACCCCAGTTGCGGGCAGGACGCGCAGGGGAAGGTCGAAGGGTCGTACAAGGTTCTCAAATGGGCGGAAGATGCGGTCTGATATGTTCATAGGATACCACATAGGGCTGGAGCCGATGATCCACAACGTAGCTTGAGTGGTCGAGGATGGGCGCTTTGTAGTTGTCAGTTCAAGCAGGATGCTGCATCGCAGCACTATAAACTTCGGTCAATGTCCGGTTAGGGCCGTCCACGTCAGCACGGGTGTTTCCGGACCGAAGCGGTGCTCTGCACTGCCACATGACCGCAAAGAGCCCTTTTTTCTAAATGCTGTCCCGCAGCATTTCTTGCGACCATAGTCGACATGGGGGACCAGCGTTCGTCCCCTGTCTCGCGATTGGAAAGTACTTTCATAAGGAGAAAGGGCTGGCCTCCTCGGGAGGAGGTGAAGACGCCAGCCCCAGTAATAACGGGTTCCGGGAGGAAAGACCGTTAAGGTTCGGTATCAGGCAAACTCTGGGAGGAGCGAGTCCTGACACCTCTCAATGCTGTCTCTATGGGACGGGCATCGGTTCCGTGAATGGTTACGCGCCCATGGCGCGTAACCCATTGTTCAAAGACCGTCGTATTCGTATGAAACTAGGAATTTAGCATGACGCTTGATCCCGCTTCGTGTGATCCCAATTTGCGCCAGCTCTTCGTCTGACATTCTGCGCAGGACAGATTCCATCCTTCCAATCTGCAGATTGGTCACCAAATTCGCCAAGCCTTTGTATACTGTGGATGCGCAACCTGCGAAGAACGAGGCAAAACTGCCCGCAGCGTGCCGCAATTGCAGCCAGAAGTTCGGAATGCCTACGGCGCTAAAATCGGTTTTCATTGGGTTAGTCCTTTATCGATTTTAGAGTGCCAACTTGGAATTACCTAAGTGAGACACGCCTATGCCTGCCGGATTACAGTCTGCGAACGCGCATGGCCGTATGCGGTCTCGTATGCGATTTCCTTGATCGACAACCGAGAGATGCCGATGTCGGCAAGGTCGCGGTCGGACGAGCGTTGAAGTTCGCGCAGTGTCCGAGCGTACGAACTGTGCTGCTTACGATGTACCGCTGCTGCTTCTATTCTGGCTTCAAACCATTCGCGAAGCCGAATTCCGGGGTAAAAAAGGTCTGCTGCGTGGGTCATCTCTCATGCTCCTGTACTCAATGGTGCGTTTGGTGGGCTGCTGGTAGCGCTATCGTGGCCACTAGCTTTGAAGATAGTAAAATGCTGCGCATGCACAATAGCTCAGATGGAAATGCTGCTATGCAGCAATGACATAGGTGCGTGCGGCGCTAATTTAGGCAGTTTGCCAGTGAGTCAGGCAGTCGAAACCTTAGGCCGATGCCGTTGCTCGAAAATACATGGCGGTTGCCGAAAATCTGGGCATGTAATGTATGTCAGATCAAAAAAATTCCGGAATTCGTCAACCCTTACAGAGATTTGTATTGGCAAAGAAGGTATTTCGATCACAGGGTCACAACCTGAGAGAGCCCTTGAGTAAGCTATAGGTTTGTGTCGCGAAGGTGGTGGAAATTTGAAGGTGGCGTAATCTCCGGGTGAACCAAACCCACCCAATCGGCGGCTGCAACCGCCAAGGAGATCACGCCATGACGAAGAATACAGACACCAGCATGCTTGCGCTACAGGCCAATGAAGTGGGCTATGATCCGATCGAGGATCGGCTGCGGCAGAATATCCGTGCGACCATCGAGGCGCTGTTCGAGGAGGAGCTTTCCGGCTTCATCGGTCGCTGTCGCTATGGCCGGAGCGGCACCGCGAAGAAGGGCTACCGCAACGGGCATCGCGAGCGCCAGCTCGTGGGCACCTTCGGCACCGAAACGGTCAGCGTGCCGCGCGCCCGGATCGAGAACGTAGAGGGCAAGATCACCGAATGGCGCTCCAAGGCGCTGCCGCGCTATCCACTGCCCGGCAGTGCATCCACAGGATGCATGAGAGGGAGCGGCTGACGAAGAAGGCAGAAGCCCTGATCGCCTCGGTCTATCTGGCCGGAACGAACACGCGGCGGGTCAAACGCGCGCTCTACGGCCTGTTTCAGAGGGCAGTCGGCAAAGACGTGGTCAGCCGGGCCTGGCGCAAGGTGAAGGTGGACTGGGACGCGTGGTGCGCCCGCAATCTGGCCGACGAAGATATCGTCCGTCTCATTCTGGACGGCACCGTCATCAAGACCCGTCTCGACCGCAAGGCCACTAACATCTTGGCGCTAGCGGCCATCGGTGTGCACCGGGATGGCCAGAAGGTTCTGTTATCCATCATGAATATGGGTGGAGAGAGCAAGGCCGCCTGGGGCCAGTTCCTCGCCGATCTCGATGCGCGCGGGCTGAAGCGGCCCGAATTCGTCATCATCGACGGCGCCCCTGGTCTTGAGGCCGCACTTGTTGCGCTCTGGGGCGAGGACTTGGCCGTCCAGCGCTGCACGGTCCACAAGCATCGCAACCTTCTCGGCCATGCCCCGAGGACGATGCACGACGAGCTGACCGAGGACTACCGCGACATGATCTACGCCGACACCGCAGTCGAGGTCGAGAAACGCCGCAAGGCATTCCTGCGCAAATGGCGGCTGAAATGCAAGGCCGTCGCCGACAGCCTCGAGGAGGCAGGCGACCGGCTGTTCACCTTCAAGCGGCTCGACCCGTCACAATGGAAATCGGCGCGGACAACGAACGCGATCGAGCGGCTGAACGAGGAATTCCGCCGCCGCGTCAAGACCCAGACCGTGCTGCCCTGCGCCGAAACCGTGCCGATGCTGCTCTGGGCCCTGATGGCCTCCGGCCAGATCCAGATGCGCAAGGTCGATGGCTGGGAAACCCTAGATCAGCCCATCGAACCAATCACACTTGACCTCGTCGCCTGATCAGGTCCAAATCCCATTGCTCGGAGAGCGCCGCCAGAAAATTTCCACAACATTCGAGACACGACCAGCTATAGAGTGAGACCTTTACTGAAACCGTACTGTTGCTTGTGAAAATGCGGAACTCTAAATATTCCTTTGGCAGGTCGCCCTAGCTGCCTACGGCTAAAATCCTCCCCCAAACGGGGAACGATGATCGAAGACAAGTGTTTTTCGCACTTGCCGCGAACGGTAGAAGAATCCGCACACTGACGTTTGAGCCGACAAAATGCTGCGCTCTGCACGAATGGCCGCAATTACGGGCCGCGCTGCAGCATTTTGAGGTGGTGGCCAATGGCGGCTTTGGGCCGGAACCGCCAAATCTCTTGGGGTCACCTGCACTCCATGGAGTGCAGGCCCAAGATAGAGCGTTATCTGCTCGCCTCTTTGAACATTCAGTCAAATGACGTGTAATAATCGGGAATGCTGATGCGTTCACGTCCCAATGTCCCCCTCAGTCTCGATATTCAACAACTCGCCACAATGCTTGCAGTGAACCGCATCCGGTTCGTGCCGGTTCAGGCCGCATTCCGAGCATTTATGCTTGATCTTGGAGGGCTGGAAGATGGCGCGCGCCAATTGCACAAAAAGTGCGACTCCCACGACCATAATGAACACTGACAACAGCTTTCCGCCGGTTGTCGTCATGGTGATGTCGCCAAAGCCCGTCGTCGTGAGCGTCGCCACCGTGAAATAGAGTGCGTCAACATAGCCTGCAACGCCACCCTCTTCATCGAACGCCAGCACGAAGACGAACGACGTGATCACAAAGATGAAGACGAACAGGTTGACCGCAGCGAGGATAGCGTCTTCGTGGCGGCGGAAGAACAGGCTCTCGCGGCGAAGGTCACGCAAGACGCTATAGGCGTGGATCAGCCGCAGGCCCCGCAGCACGCGGAGGAATGCGAAGTTCTCGGTGATAAGCGGTGCCAGCAGCAGGGACAGCACGACGACCAGATCCGCAAGAGTATAGATGCGCGTCAGTTCCCGACGCAGGTTTTCGGAGATCCACAATCGGGCCACGAGGTCCAGAAGTATGAGCAGGCCGAGCCCAGTGTTCAGCGCGGTCATAACCGGCGTCGTGGGTAGCGCTGCGGTTGCAATAAAATAGACGATGGTCACCGCATCGAACACGATCAGCCCATAGCGAAACCGCCGGGCGCGTTGGCTTTGACCGGTGTAGAGCAACCTGACGGTACGGTGCAGTGCTTCCATCTACGAAGCATGCCACAGCTTTTCGCCGGGGACCATGTGCCGAAACAACGGCGCGCCTGCGGATAAACTCAGGGCGCTCGCATTGGAATCATCTGAAGTCGCCAATTTCTTGCACCCGTAGCGAATGACCGGTTCTACGTGCCGCACCGCAGCAATACGAGTTGGTGACGAGCGGCGGCTTAGGGCCGTTCACGACAATGATGAGATAGATAGAGAAGCGGTCAGATTGCTCCGCCATGCACAATTCGACACGAGGGGCGGGAACCAGACTTTCGCTGTACGATGCATTGACGTCTTCTGTGCGGACAAAACAGCCATTCAACGCTATCCGGGCAAGGTCTGCTTTCGGCGGTGGGTTCAACCGGTGGACGCAACACTTCAATCTTTATGAAGAGATGGAGTGTTTGAATGAAGTATCGTCGCAGGATCTACTATTCAGCTGGGCAGCGCGCGGAGATTTGGGACCGTTGGCAGGCTGGGGAGTCCATGAGGTCGATAGGGCGGGTGTTTGATCGGCCATCCTCGTCAGTCTTTTCGGTGATCTCGCCGACGGGCGGCATCCGTCCACCGGATCGCCGACGCGGCAGCTACGCATTGAGCCTTTCTGAGCGCGAGGAAATATCGCGTGGGCTCAGCATCAAGCTTTCTTTGCGGGCAATTGCGCGGCAGTTGGGGCGCGCACCTTCGACCATCTGCCGGGAGGTTCGGCGCAACGGTGGGCCTGCTAGATATCGTGCGACGGGGTCCGACCAGGCCGCGTGGGATCGCGCTCTGCGTCCCAAGATATGCAAGCTGGCTTGCCACCCATCATTGAGCCACGCAGTATCGACGAAGCTGCGGCGCAAGTGGTCACCAGAACAGATTGCGGGTTGGCTCAAGCGCGCGTTTCCAGGAGAGGCGCAGAAACAGGTGTCACACGAGACGATCTATAGAAGCCTTTATATACAGGCGCGCGGTGTCCTGAAAAAGGAGCTGCTTGAGCACCTGCGCGCCAAACGCACAGTCAGACGGTCCAAACATGCCAGCCTCAAACGTAGCGGTCTTGGTCAGATTAAGGACGCTGTATCAATCAGTGAAAGGCCCGCTTCTATCGAAGACCGCGCTGTCCCGGGACACTGGGAGGGCGACCTAATTGGTGGATCCAGAAACAGCTACATTGCAACACTTGTCGAGCGCCATTCACGGTATGTCATGTTGGTGAAGGTTGCTAACAAGGACACCGAAAGCGTTGTAACGGCCCTGATCAAATCGGCTCAGAGGCTACCACGCGAACTCTATAAATCTCTGACATGGGATCGTGGCAAAGAGCTGGCAGATCACCCGCGCCTGACGATGGCAACTGACGTTGATGTCTACTTTTGCGACCCGCAGTCGCCGTGGCAACGCGGATCAAACGAAAACACCAACCGACTTTTGCGGCAATATCTGCCGCGCGGAACCGATCTGTCTGTCCATTCACAAGCAAAGCTCAGCGCAATTGCAAGACAGCTCAACGAACGGCCACGCAAGACCTTGCAATACCAAACCCCAGCAGAGAAGTTCGCAGAGTGTGTTGCGTCGATCGGTTGAACCCACCG